>NZ_LMMS01000027.1:0-372780 GCF_001422345.1 Methylobacterium sp. Leaf93
CTCAAAGACTTCCGTCGTATCGCCACCCGATACGACAAGCTGGCCCGCAACTATGCCTCCGCCGTCGCACTCGCCGCTGTCATCGCCTTCTGGTGCTGATTGAGTCCAGACCCTAAGCTGGTGAGACCTTGCTGGCGATGGCCCGGGCGACGGGTCTCGCCCGCGGAACGGTGCGCAAGTATGCTCAGGCCGAGAGCTTTCCGGAACGCGCGGCACGTCGCCCCGAACCCAGCCGCCTCGACCCCCATCTGGCGCATCTGGAGCAGCGGATGCCCCAGGGGTGCGAGAACGCGATGGAGCTCTGGCGCGAACTCCGTGATCGGGGCTTTGCCGGCACACATCGCCAGGTTCATCGCTTCGTCGCCGAGCATCGCACGAGACCGGCGCGGCGCGCCGCCCGCAAATGGCTGGCCCGAACGTCATCGCCGGCCCCGGATACGATTGCTCTCTCATCGCCGAAGCAACTCGCCTGGTTCCTGACACAGCCCGTCGCGACCCTCCCGCCCTATGCGACCGCCGCCATGGGCCGGATCGATCAGGACCCGGAGGCCGCCCGGTTCGGTGCGCTGGCGCAGCGGTTCGCCACCCTGGTCCGTACCTGCTGCGTCGATGGCACCCCGCCCGCGGATCCCGCCGGCGAACTCGACATCTGGCTCGACGCGGCGCGTCTCAGTGACATACCAGCCCTCATGACGTTCGCGTCCGGGCGGGAACGCGACGGAACGGCGGTGCGCGCTGCGTTGACGACGTCATGGAGCAACGATCAGGCAGAAGGGCAGATCAGCAGGCTGAAGATGCTCAAGCGGACCATGTACGGACGCGCTGGCTTCCCCCTGCTCCGACGCCGCGTCCTTCTCGCTGCGTAATCCACGCAAACTGCGGGAGAACCGGTTTTGCGGACACCTCTGATACGCTCCTTACGGGCGGGGAAGGTGTTTGATGGCAAAGACGAGACGCGAGTTCACCCCGGAGTTCAAACGCGAGGCGGTGGCGCTGCTGGAGAGCAGCAGCCCACCACAGATGCAGATCGCGGCCGAACTCGGGATCCAACCGTCGATGCTGAGGCAATGGCACACGGCGCTGATGGGCGGCTGCCCGCCACCGCGGCCAGCGGGATTGTCAGGAACCGCGCCGATGAGCCCGGTGTCATCGCCGTCCGATTAGGCGGCCGAGATCGCCCGTCTGCGGCATGAACTCGAACGGACGCGCATGGAGCGCGACGTCCTAAGAAAAGCGATCGGCATCTTCGCGGAGATGCCCAAATGACGTTCGCCTTCATCGAGCAGCATGCGAGCGGCCCAAGCCGGTGCGTCTCATGTGCGGCGTGCTCGGAGTCTCTCCCAGCGGCTCTTACGGCTGGCGATCACGTCCCGAGAGCGACCGGTCGGTGTCCAACCGTCGCCTCCTGGACAGCGTGCAGCGGATCCATGCCGAGCACCACAGGCGCTATGGCTCACCTCGGGTGCATGCGGCCTTGTGCGCGGACGGCCGAACGACTGGCCCCCAAGCGGCCCATGCGGTCGTGTTCGGCTCGCTCATCGCCTGTCCTTGATCGAGAATGGAAAGTGGTCAGTGCCGCGTCGCCGTCGCAGCACCCCCGAGGTAGATCTCGCCGAGGCGGCCGCTCGTGGCGAGGTCCGCAGCCAGTCCGGCTTCGACGACGCGACCGCTCTCCAGCACGTAGGCACGGTCGGCATAGGCCAGGACGAGGTTGGCGCTCTGCTCGGCGAGAAGGAAGCTCACGCCCTCCTCACGGTTGAGGCGACGGATGATCTCGAAGATCTCTCCGACGATGATCGGCGCGAGCCCCATAGACGGCTCGTCGAGGAGGACCAGGGTCGGGCGGGTCATCAGCGCCCGGCCGATCGCCACCATCTGCTGCTCGCCGCCCGAGGTGAGTCCGGCCTTGGCCGAGCGCCGGTCGCGCAGGCGTGGGAACCACGCATAGACCCGCTCCAGATCGTCCGCGAGTTGCCGCCGGCTCGGGCGGCGCAGGAAGCCACCCGTCCTGAGATTCTCCTCGACTGTGAGTTGCCCGAAGACGTGGCGGCCCTCCAGGACCTGCACGATGCCCTGCTGCACCAGATCCGCCGGATCGAGGGCGGCCGTCGACTCGCCCCGCCAGCGGATGCTGCCGCCCCGCAGGGCCCCCCTTTGCGGCCCGAGAAGGTTCGAGATCGCCCGCAGCGTGGTGGATTTGCCGGCGCCGTTGGAGCCCAGGAGCGCCACGATGGAGCCCTCCGCCACGGTGAGTGAGACGCCGCGTAGGGCGGGGGCCGCCTGCCCATAGGACGCCTCGATGGATTCGACCGCGAGGAAATCGTGAAACTGCGTCATGGCCGCCCCTATCAGCGTGCGCTGGCTTCGGCGGATTCGGCCGTGCGCGGCACGATGCCCTTCTCCTTGGCGTAGGCCGCGGCGCGCTCGTAGATCAGCGGTAGCAGGAGTTCGCGGTCCGACTTCACCCAGCCATTGCTGACGACGGCCCATCTGGCACCGTCCCATTGCAGCACCTTGCCGGCGCCGCCGCCCTCGTGATCCTTGATCGAAAGCTTGAGGGGCTGGACCAGTCCCTCGGCGCCGATCTGTTTCAGGCGGGCCTCGTCGAGCACCAGATGTTCGAGGCCCCATTGCGCCTCCTCGCCGGTGATGGGCCGGTGGCCGAAGCGCGCTTGCGCCGTCCGGATCGCCTCGACGGCGATGATCGTCTCGATGATTCCCGAATTGTAGTAGACCGAGCCGAAACTCTTCGGGTCTCGCAGGTCGCTGCGGTTCTTGTCGACGATCTCCGTCTTGATCTTCTTGAGGATTTCGAAATCCTGGCCTGCGGGAAAGGGCGTGATCGCGAGATAGCCCTTGCCGACGCTCCCGGCAGGCCGGACGTCCTCTTCCGATCCCGACCAGATCCCACCGATGATCCGGTCGACGGGAAAACCGGTCTTGGCCGCGGTCTTGATCGCCACCGGCGTCATCACGCCCCAACCGCGCAGGAACACCCAATCCGGCTTGATCTGCCGGACGCGCGCCCATTGCGCGGACTGGTCGTTGCCGGGATGGGGCACCGGGATCTGGATGTTCTCGAACCCGTATTCCTTCGAGAGGATGTCGAGGGGCGTCTGGGTTTCCTTGCCGTAGGGGCTATCGTGATAGATCGTGGCGATCTTGACGCCCTTGAGCTTGTCCTTACCGCCCACCTGCTCGGCGACGTAGTTCACCACCGAGGAGGCCTCGCTCCAGAAACTGAAGAGCACCGTGAAACTATAGGGGAAGACCCGTCCGTCGATGGCCTCGGTGCGGCCGTAGCCGGTGGTGATCAGCGGGATCCTGTCGGCCACCGACTTCTCGGTGAGCGCCTTCGAGACCGGGTCTCCATGCGGCAGGAACACCGCCACCGGCGATCCGTTCTTGCCGCCCTTCACCCGCTCGTAGCACTCGACTCCTTTCTCCACCGCCCATTCGGTCTCGCACTCGTCCCAGAACAGCTTCACGCCGTTGATGCCGCCTTCGACCTCGTTGATGTAGCGCAAGTAGTCGATCACCCCCGCCCAGGAGGGGATGCCGGAGGAGGCGTAGGCGCCGACCCGGAAGGTCGCCAGCGGGAAGTACTGCTCCTTCGCCTCCCCGGCCGAGGCAGGCGCCGCCAGGGCGAAGGAGGCCGCGACCGCGGCGGCGCGGATCGCACGGGTGAGGATCGTCATCGGTGAACTCCGGGAGCGTAGGGGGCCGGGAAGGATCAGGCACGCGCGGCGAGGCGGTGCCAAAGGCGGTTGGCGAGGGCCGACAGGCCGTCCGGCTCGTGGATCAGCAGCCAGACGATCAGGCCGCCGAAGAGGATGTGCTGGAGGTTCTGCAATTGGCCGCCATCGATGGCGCCTCCGAATGTGATCCCGGCCACGTGGCTGAGGAGGATCGGCAGCAGGACGATGAAGGCCGCGCCGATGAACGAGCCGGCGAGGCTGCCCATCCCGCCGATGATGATGACGAACATCACCTGGAACGAACGGTCGAGATCGAAGCTGCGCGCATCCACCGTGCCGAGATAGGCGAAGGCCCAGAGCGCACCGGCAATGCCGCAGACGGTGGCGCCGACGAAGAAGGCCTTGAGCTTGGCCTGCGCCACCGGGATGCCGATCACCGCTGCCGCGGTGTCCATGTCGCGCACGGCCATCCAGTTGCGGCCGGTCTGGCTGCGCACCAGTCGCCACGCCACGGCCGTCACGAGGATGACGGTGACGAGGGTGAGGAGGTAGCGCCCGCCCGGTCGCGACAGGTCGTAGCCGGCCAAGGCGAGGCGCGGTGCCGAGATCGTGCTCGACGAGGCGTAGTTGGAGAACCACGGATACTGGTTCAGCACCCACTCGATCAGGAACTGCGCGGCCAGCGTCGTCGCCACGAGGTAGAAGCCCTTGATGCGCAAGGACGGCAGGCCGACGACGAGCCCGACCAGTCCGGCGACGAGGCCGCCAAGGACGAGGCTCGCCGGCAGCGGCAGTTCGGGTACCCGCAGCAGCAGGTTGTAGGTGGCGTAGGCCCCCGCCGCCATGAAGGCGCCGGTGCCCAGCGACGCCTGGCCCGCGTAGCCCATGGTCAGGTTGAGGCCGAGGCCGGCGAGCGCCATGATCAGGAACGGGATCAGGATCGCGTTGAGCCAGTAGTCGCTGGCCACGGCCGGCACGGCGAAGGCGGTCGTCACGAGGATCGCCAGCATCGTGGCGCGGGCCGACAGGGTCGGGACGAGAGCGCGGCGGACGGGGTGAGCGCCCGGCAAGGCCGAGACGGAGGCGACGGGGGGCATGCGCTCAGACCCTCTCGATGGCGCGTTCGCCGAACAGGCCGGCGGGCCGGGCGAGCAGGAAGGCGACGGCGAGCACGTAGGCGAACCAGGTGGAGACGCTCCCACCCAGGAGCGGGCCGAGATAGATCTCGGCGAGGCTGTCGCTCGCGCCCACGATCAGACCGCCGACCACGGCGCCGGCGATGGAGGTGAAGCCGCCGATGATGAGGACGGGTAGCGCCTTCAGGACGACGAAGGTGAGGGAGAACTGGACGCCCTGGCGCGCGCCCCAGAGCAGGCCCGCCACGAGGGCGACGAAGCCCGCCACCGCCCAGACTACGGCCCAGAGGGTCTGCAGGCGGATGCCGATGGAGAGGGCCGCGCCCGGATCGTCGGCGACGGCGCGCAGGGACAGGCCGATCCGCGTCCGGTCGAAGAACAGCGACAGGGCGATGACCAGGGCGCCGGCGGTGGCTGCGGCGGCCAGATCGAACTGGCTGAGCTGGATCGGCCCGAGTTCGATCGGCGTGTCGGGAATGCCGAGATCGAGCTCATGCACGCTCGCTCCCATCAGGAGCTGCGAGGTCCCCTCGATGACGTAGGAGAGGCCGAGGGTCGCCATGAACAGGGTGATCTGAGGCCGGTTGGCCAGGGGGCGAAGCACGACCCGCTCCACCGCCACCGCCAGCGCCACCAGGATCGTGAGGGTGATGAGGCCGGAGAGCCAGAGTTCGATCCCCCTCTCCCGCAGGGTGACGAAGGTGAGCGCGGCGCAGAGCACCATCGCCCCTTGCGCGAAGTTGAAGACGCCGGACGCCTTGTAGACCAGCACGAAGCCGATCGCGACGAGGGCGTACATCACCCCCGCCAGCAGGCCGCCGGCCAGGGTCTCGAGGAAGAAGCTCATGGCTGGGAAGGCCTCAATGGGGCGTGCCGAGATAGGCGGCGATGACGGCCGGGTCGGTGCGGACGGCCTCCGGCGTGCCGTCCCCGACCTTGCGGCCGTAATCCAGCACCACGACGTGGTCCGAGAGGTCCATGATCACGCCGATATCGTGCTCGATGAGGACGATGGTGGTGCCGAACTCGGCCCTCGCCCGCGCGACGAAGCCGCTCATGGCGCGCTTCTCGTCCTGGTTCATGCCCGCCATCGGCTCGTCGAGGAGGAGGAGCCTGGGACGGCCCACGAGGGCGCGGGCGAGGTCGACCCGCTTCTGGATGCCGTAGGACAGGGTGGAGACGACGGCGTCGCGGTGGGTCGTCAGGTCGAGGAAGTCGAGGATCGCCTCGGCGCGATCCCGGAACTCCGCCGTCTCGGCGCGGTCGCGGAACACCCCGAAGGCGTGCTCGGCCAGCGTGGTGCGGCTGTGACGGGTGAGGCCAGCCAGCACGTTGTCGAGGACGCTGAGCTTCCCGAACAGGGCCGCGTGCTGGAACGTGCGTCCGATGCCACGTCGTGCCGCCTGCAGGGGACGGATGCGGGAGAAGCGTTCGCCCTCGAACACGACCTCACCGGAATCCGCCCGGTAGACGCCGTTGAGGATGTTCAGCAGTGAGCTCTTGCCGGCTCCGTTCGGGCCGATGAGGGCGCAGATCTCGCCGCGCTCCACCGTGAAGCTCAGGGCGTTGATCGCCGTGATGCCCTTGAAGGCCAGGGAGACATCGGTGAGTGCGAGGATCGGATCGGGCATGGCCGGTCTCACTCGGCTGCCGCGGCGGAGCGGAGCGCGGCATCCCGTGCCTTCACCGCCTCGATGTCGCGATAGGCATGGGCCGGGTGGGTCTCGGGCAGGAGTGGCCCGCGCCCGAACAACTTCTCGCGCAGCGTTCCGGGGCGATAGGCTTTCGGATAGGCGCCACGCTTCTGGAGCTCGGGCACGAGCAGGTTCACCGCGTCCTCGAATGTCTCCGGCGTGACCGCATAGGCGAGGTTGAAACCGTCGACGTCTGTCTCCTCGGCCCATTCCTGAAGGATATCGGCGACCGTCGAGGGAGAGCCGACGAAGACCGGCCCGAGGCCGCCGATCCCGCCCCAGCGGGCCAGTTCCTCGATGGACCAAGGCTTCTCCGAGCCGGTAAAATTCTCCACCATCGAGACGATGGCGTTGGTCTCGACCTTTCGGATCTGATCGGTGGGGGCGTATTGCCCGAAATCGATTCCGCTCCAGCCCGACATGAAGACCAGGGCGCCATCATAGGACGTATAGCGCTGGTATTCCTCGAACTTCGCTTGCGCCTTTTCGTCGGTCTCGGCCACGATGACGGTGGTGAGGTTGTAGACGAGGACGTCGCGCGGATCGCGGCCGGCGGCCGCCGCTTTGGCGCGCACGTCGGCCACATAAGCCTTGAGGGTCGCCTTGATCGGAGAGGCCACGAACACGCATTCGGCATGTCCCGCGGCGAAAGCCTTGCCGGGGCCTGACGCGCCGGCCTGATAGAGCACAGGCGTGCGCTGAGGCGACGGCTCGCAGAGATGATAACCCGGCACGGTGAAGTGACGGCCCTGATGCGCGATCTCGTGGACTTTGGCCGGGTCGGTGAAGACGCGTCTGTCGCGGTCGCGCAGGACGGCGCCGTCCTCCCAGCTGCCCTCGAACAGCTTGTAGAGAACCTCGACATACTCGGCCGCGACTTCGTAGCGGTTGTCGTGCCGCTTGAGTCCGCCTTCTCCGATATTCTTCGCCCCGCTCTCCAGATAGGAGGTGACGATGTTCCAGCCGACCCGGCCCTTGGTGTGATGATCGGCTGTCGAGAGCCGGCGGGCGAAAGTGTAGGGGTGCTCGAACGAGGTCGAGGCGGTGATGCCGATGCCGAGATGCTCGGTGGCGAGCGCGATCGGCGCCGCGAGCTGGATCGGGTCGTTCACCGGGATCTGCGCCGCCTGATGCAGCGCGTGCCAGTTCGATCCCTTGTAGACGTCGTAATAGCCCACGACGTCGGCGATGAAGATCCCGTCGAAGATACCCCGCTCCAAGGTCTTGGCGAGGTCTGTCCAGTATTCCAGGTCCTTGTACTGCCAGGACCGGTCGCGCGGATGCGCCCAGAGGCCCGGCGACTGGTGGCCGACACAATTCATGTCGAAGGCGTTGAAGCGGATCTGGCGGGTCATGGATCAAGTCCGTTGGAGGCGGGCGGTCGGCTCCTGAGCGCGGCTGCGTCAGCTCCAGGGATGGCGCGGTGGGTGAATGCCGTTGAGGTAGTGGTTGCCCACGTGGAACAGCTTCCAGCGAACCGGGTCGTGGAGCGTGTGGGCGCGAGCGTTGCGCCAGTGCCGGTCGAGGCCGTGCTGGGCCAGGGTCGAGCGGGTTCCCGCCAGTTCAAACAGCTTGTTCGTCGCCAGGATCGCGATATCGGTGGTCAACACCTTGGATTCGGCGGTCCGTACGGTGGCCTCGCCGACATTGGTTTCGGACGGATCGGTATGGGCGCGGTCGATGGCCTTACCGGCAATGTCCAGAAGGGCTTCGGCGGCGTGCAACCGGATGGAGAGGTCGCCGATTGCCGCGATGGTGAATACGTCTTCTGACGCCCGGTCCTGGCCGCTATCGACCCAGGGCCGGCTCTTCGTCCGCACGAACGCGATGGTGTCCTCGATGGCGCCCCTGGCGATGCCGGCATCGATCGCCGACTGGATGATCTGCGAGACCGGTCCGGCGATGGTGGGACGGTCGAACGCCTTGACCGGCAGGAGACGTTGGCGCGGGAGGCGCACATTGTCGATGTTCACGCTTCCCGATGCCGTCGTGCGTTGCCCGAAGCTCGACCAGTCGTTGCTGATGCTGATCCCGTGCGCGTTCCGGTCGGCGAAGGACAGGAAGCCTTGCCCGTCCGGGTCTACGGCGACGATGGGAATGATATGCGCGAGAAGCGCACCGGTGCTGTAGAATTTCTGGCCGTTGATGACCGCCTCGTCGCCCTCATAGCGGATGGTGGTCTCGAAGGCGGCGACGGTCTTGCTGTTGAGTTCGGAGAAGGCGTTGCCGAAGCGCAGTCCGGCCAGGACCCAACCGAAGAATTCGGCTTTCTGGGCGTCGGTCCCGTCGATGTCGATATGCGCGTTGATCGCGAGATGGTTCTGAGTGATCTGCGCGAGGGAACTGTCGGCCGCCGCGATGATCGCGATCACCTTGGCGAGCGTCGCGTAGGAGAGCCCGGGGCCGCCATAGGCTTTCGGCACGTTGATCGCCCACAGGCCGCTCTGGGAATAAGCGTCGAGTTCCGGCAGGGGCAGGAGCCCTTCCCGGTCCCTCAGCGCGGCTCCCACCGCGAAATCCGCCGCGAGCCGCGTCGCGGTGGCGATGGCGTCCTCATCCGTCCGGATCACGTCCGCATGTCGGTCCGGCCGTGGCCGCGGTGGGATCGGGTCGTGTGAATTGACCCGGGGGTGGACGGTGTAGTCGATGCTGGTCTCGGTTAGGGAACCCATGATGGCCCTCCTTCTTGAAAATCGTGGCTGTACGGCGGTCGGGGGCCTCAGCCCGGAGACAGACCGAAGATCGCTCCCAGAGGCACAATCAGGGTTGCGCCGACGTAAAAGCCGTCCTTGCTGCGGTTGGCCGTGTAGGGGTTCCAGTAAGAATTGCCGTTGACGAGGTACTGGACTACCGGCTCGAAGAAGATGCCTTTGCCGACGGCTAGGTGTGCGTTGGCCTCGAAGACGAACTTGTCGCGGGAATACGGTGCGCCGGTACCGCCCGAGATGAAGTTGGCATCCGAAAGGAATTGCGCGTAGTCACCCGCGATCCGCTGCCAGTTCACCTTGACGCCGTAACGGTCGAAGGGACGCGATTGGTCCGGGGCCTGGAGAGTGACGCCCGCGAACGCGTTCCATCGGATCGGGATGGTCGGGTCGGGTGCGTAGGCGAGGCTGGTATAGGCCTGGATGGAGGTCGGGTTCAGGTTGGCCGCCTCGGCACCCCCATCGGCCCGCCAGACGACCTGGCTCGCCGTGAGGATCACTCCCGAGGTGCCCGACTTTTGCAGCACCGGGGCGCCGGGATTGAGTCCCTTGGAGGTGCCGAACACCGTCTTGACGTTATCGGCATGGTCGGCCGTGTTGTAGAATCCTGTCAGCGCCACCCGGCTCGGATAGGGATCCGTCACGAAGGTCGTAGCGTGCCCGGTCTCCGCGAGGACCAATGCGCCATTGAGCGGCTCGTAGTTCCAGTCGTAGCCCGACAGGAAATTGGCGCCGCTCGTGACCGCGAAAGCACCGGCCTGAATGTAATCCTGCGCCGACAGCTTGTAGGCGACGTTGCCGCCCCACACGCCGTAAAGCGGTGAACTCAGGCCGGCATTGATCTGGAGGATGTCCTGAAAGCAGCTGACGCTCGATTGGCAGGGCGGCAGAGCATAGTAGCGGTTGGGGTGAGTGCGCCCGACCTCGATGGCCAGCCTGTCGTCGAACAGGCGCTGCTCATAGGTCAGAATCGAGAGGCGGGCGAAGTCGCGGTTGTATGTCGGCTGATAGCCTACCGTTGAATCTCCGACGTCGCCGTCCATGTTGCGGTTGTTCCAGCGCAATCCGAAGAAAGTCTGAGTGAAGTGGAACCAGCCCCCTTTGATCCCGGCGAGCCTGTCGAGATCGGCGTCGAGGCCGAGCAGGAAGTAGGTCGAGTTGGACAATTGCCCCGGACGGAGGCCCGCACCCGGGTTTGAGAAAAAGTATTCGTAAGCATTGACGTCGAAGCTGAGACCGTGCGCAGCGAGACTGGCGGCGTAGGGCGCTAGCGGGCCATGCCACTTCTCGGTGCCATCCGGTGCGACGCCGATCGCGCTCGGATCGGTACGGGGGCCGGCCTCACCGGTGAAGCTCTCGATCGCGCTCGGTGACTGAGCCCTTGCGCTCATCGGACCGAGTGGCAGTGCGCAAGCGAGGCAGGTTCCCAGCATCACGCTCTGCAGGCGGCGGCTTCGGGACGGGCTCGGTATCGACAGGGAAGGCGCGAAATCAGTCATCAAGGCTCGTCTCTCACGGGCATGCGGAAGCCATCGGCCGGCGCAAGCACGCGTTCGTGAAGTCGAAGGGGAATGGTGTGCAGGCCGGCACAAGACAAAGCATGTCTGGCGCAATGTGCCCGCTGTTGTGACTCGGTCTCGAAGCGAAAATGCCCCGCTGATGAACGAGATTATCTTATGAGTAAATATGCAATGATCTGGAAACGAACGTCAATGAACGGAGTTACTTTATTTAATAGCTATCTAGGAAGATGTTTTCCTATTGTAGTTGTATTTGGAAATTCACTTGCTTACGCCGTCATGCGGGCGGGCGCGGCACCCATGCCGAGATAGAACGCTCTGATATCGTCGCGGCCACGGAGTTCGGCGGCGGTGCCGGTGAGGACACTGCGTCCGTTCTCCAGCACGACCGCCCGGTCCGCATGTCGCAGCGCGACGGTGACGTTCTGCTCGGCCACCAGGATCGTCAGGCCCTCATCACGGTTGAGGCGTTCGAGGGTGCGGAAGATCTCCGCCACCACCTGCGGAGCGAGGCCCATGGAGGGTTCGTCGAGGACGAGCAGGCGCGGGCGGCCCATCAGAGCGCGTCCGATCGCCACCATCTGCTGTTCACCGCCGGAGATCAGGCCGGCCGGCGCCCGGCGCTTCTGCACGAGGCGCGGGAAGATCGCGTAGATCCGCGCGAGATCGTCCCGGATGGCGACGCGGTTCGAGCCGCGCCCGAGCCCTCCGGTGACGAGGTTCTCCTCCACGCTGAGCCCCCGGAAGCAGTGCCGTCCTTCGAGGACTCCGACGAGGCCGGCCCGCACCAGGGCATCGGTGGGCGTCCGGGACACGTCCCGCCCGTCATAGACGATGCGGCCCGCCGTGACCTGCCCGCGCGCGGCGGGCAGAAGGTTCGAGACCGCCTTGAGCACGGTGGTCTTGCCGGCGCCGTTGGAGCCGACGAGGGCGACGATCTCGCCCTCGGTGACGGACAGGCCGACGCCCGAAAGGGCGCGGACGGCGCCGCCGTAGCGGGCCTCCAGCGCCTCGACGCGCAGCAGGGGCGCGCCGGTCACGGAGTGGCCGCGGCGTGGGTGGCGGCCTCCTCGGCAGCGCAGTTGCGCGGCGTGATGCCGTGCTCCTTGGCATAGGTCGCCGAGGAGGCCTCGATGATCGGGCGCAGGGTCGCCCAGTCGGGGGCGATCCAGTTGGAGACGACCGTCCACTTGGCCCCGTCCCATTGCTGGAAGGTGACGCGGCCATCGCCCTCGTGGTTGGCGCAGGTGACGTTGATGGAGTGGAACAGGCCCTTGGCGCCCAAAGCCGCGACGCGGGCCTCGTCGAGACGCAGGTGCTCGAAGCCCCAGCGGACCTCGTCGCCGGTGAGCGTGCGCTGGCCGAACTTCGCTTGCGCCGCCCGCACCGCCTCGACGTTGAGGATGCCGTTCACGATGCCGAGGTTGTGGTAGACACTGCCGATGCGCTTCTTGTCGGCGAGATTGCCGACATTGCCGTCGTAGACGGTGTTGATGATGTCCTTCAGCACCGGATACTCGGCGCCCGATGCCTGGGTCGTGATGGCGACATAGCCTTTGGCGGCCTCGCCCGCCGGGATCACGTCCTCCTCGGAATTCGACCAGACGTTGCCGACGATGCGGCTGGCCGGAAACCCGGTTTTTTGCGCTGTCTTCAGCGCCACCGGGTTCATCACGCCCCAGCCGCGCAGCACGACATAGTCGGGCTTGAGGCGGCGGATGGTCAGCCACTGGGACTGCTGCTCGTTGCCGGGATGCGGCACCTCGATCTGCTCGACCTTGAAGCCGTGTTTCTTGGCCAGTAGTTCGTAGATCGGGATCGTCTCCTTGCCGTAGGGCGAGCCGTGGTAGAGCACCGCGATGGTCTTGCCTTTGAGCTTGTCGAGGCCGCCCGCGAGGCTGCCGAGATATTCGACGATGCCGGAGGTCTCGCTGTAGGGATTGAGGAGGAGCGGGAAGACGTAGGGGAAGACCCGGCCGTCGGTGGAATCGGTGCGGCCGTGGTTGATCGTGACCAGCGGCACCTTGTCCTTGGTGATCCGGTCGATCATCGCGTAGGCGATGCCCACGGAGAGCGGGTTCCAGGCGGCGATGCCGGGGCGGGATTTCAGCCGCTCGTAGACCTCGACGCCGCGCTCCACCTCGTACTGGGTCTCGCCCTCGCTCCAGGTGAGCTTGACCCCGTTCACGCCGCCGTCGCGGGTGTTGATGAGATTCAGGTAGTCGATGAAGCCGCCGAAGAAGCCGGTACCACCGGCCGCATAGGGCCCGACCCGGTAGCTCTGGAGCGGGAAATGCTGCTCGTCGGCCCGCGCCGCGCTAGCGAAGACGAACAGGGCGGCGCCAGTCGCGAGCGCGGCGTGCAGGCGGGGCTTGGGTGAGGGCATGGGAGCGTCCTTCAGGGCGGGAGGTCGGAGCGGGTAAAAGAATCAGACCCGGCGGCGCAGGCGGCGCGCGGCACGGTCGAGGAGGGCGGCGAGCCCGGCGGGCTCGCGGATCAGGAAGGCAACGATCAGGATTCCGAGGGCGATGCGCTGGCACATCTCCAGCGTGCCGGAATCGAACCCGTCGCCGAGGACCGCCGCGCCGAACCGGGACAGCAGCAACGGCAGGACGACGATGAGCCCCGCGCCGAGGAAGGCGCCGCGCAGGGTGCCGAGGCCCCCGATGATGACGATGAACAGGATCTGGAACGAGCGATCGAGGTTGAACCCCGCCGGTTCCACCGTGCGCAGGTAGGCGAAGGCCCAGAGCACCCCCGCGACGCCGACGATGAAGGAGGACAGCGCGAAGGCCAGCAGCTTGGTGCGCGCCACCTTCACGCCGATGACGCGGGCGGCGGTCTCGTTGTCGCGCACGGCGACGAAGTTGCGGCCCGTGGGCGAGGAGACCAGGCGCCACGCCAGGACTGTCAGCAGCGTCACGACGGTGAGGGAGAACAGGTAGCGGCCGCGGGCATCCTCGAAGGACAGGCTGGCGACGACCAGCGGCGGCGCGGAGATGATTCCGGACGGGCTGTCGTTGGAGAGCCAACCGACGCGGTTGAGCAGCCAGGCGACGAAGAACTGCACGGCCAGCGTCGAGACCGCGAGGTAGAAGCCGCGTAAGCGAAGGGCCGGCAGCCCTGCTACCAGCCCGGCGAAGGCCGCGACGAGGCCGGCCAGTACGATCGTGACCGGCAGGGGCAGGACGGGCAGCCGCAGCGACAGGTTAAAGGCCGCGTAGGCCCCCAGAGCCATGAAGGCGGAGGATCCGAGCGAGAGCTGGCCGGCATAACCGGTGAGCAGGTTGAGCCCCAGCGCCGCCAGCGACAGGGCCAGGAACGGCGTCAGGATCGCCTCATAGAGGTAGCTGGTGCCGATGAGCGGCACGATCCCGTAGGCGATCACCAGAAGAAGGGCGACGCCGATGCTCTTGGCCGACGGGCGCGGCGGGGCCTTGACCAGCGGAGGGGAGGTGGCGGCCATGGCGCTCAGACCCGCTCGACGCTGCGCAGGCCGAACAGCCCCGAGGGCTTCAGCAGCAGGAAGCCCAAAGCCGCGACATAGGCGATCCAGCCCTCGATGCCGCTGCCGATGACAGGTCCGAGATAGACCTCCGACAGCTTCTCCACCGCGCCAACGATGAGCCCGGCCACGATGGCGCCGAGGATCGAATCGAAGCCGCCGAGCACCAGAACCGGCAGGGCCTTCAGCACCACCAGGGAGAGCGAGAACTGCACCCCGAGGCGCGCGCCCCAGAGCAGCCCGGCCACCAGGGCGACGATGCCCGACGCGATCCAGACGGCGGCCCAGATCCGGGGCAGGCGCAGGCCGGTGTTCAGCGCCGCCAGCGGATCGTCCGCCACCGCCCGGAAGGCGAGGCCGGTGCGGGTGTAGCGGAAGAACAGGCTCAGCACGGCCACCATCAGCCCGGCGACTGCCGCCGCGAACAGGTCGAAGCGGCTCACGAGAATGCCGGCGATGTCGATGGGCGTATCGTCGATGCCGAGATCGAGCCCGTGCACCTGCGTGCCCCAGGCGAGTTGGGCGGCCCCCTCGATAACGTAGGCGACGCCGAGGGTCGCCATGAACAGGGTGATCGGCGGCTGGTTGACCAGGGGCCGCAGTACGGCGCGCTCGATAGCCAGGCCGAGGAGCGTCATCACGCCCAATGTCGCGGCAAAGGCACCGGCGAAGGGTACGCCCCGCTCGGTGAGGCTGACGAAGGTCAGCGCCGCGAACAGCAGCATCGCCCCTTGGGCGAAGTTGAGCACGCCGGAGGTCTTGTAGATCAGCACGAAGCCGATCGCGACCAGCGCATACATCACCCCCGAGAGCAGGCCGCCGACCAGCACCTCGACGAGGAAGGCGAGATCGGGATTCATGCGACGGTCTCGTCGAAGGCGAGGCCAAGATAGGCGGCGATGACGGCGGGATCGGACTGGATCTCAGCTGGCGTTCCGGAGGCGATGCGCCGCCCGTGATCGAGGACGGTGACACGGTCCGACAGGCTCATCACGACGCCGACATCGTGCTCGATCAGCACGATGGTGGCCCCGGTGGAGTCCCGCGCCGCGCGGATATCGCCGCTCATCCGCCGCTTCTCGGTGGCGGTCATCCCGGCCATGGGCTCGTCGAGGAGGAGGAGGCGCGGGCGCGCCACCAGGGCGCGGGCGAGCTCGACCCGCTTCTGCACGCCGTAGGGCAGCGTGCCGGCGAGCCGGTCGCGATACGTAGCGAGGTCGAGCAGGGCGATGACGGCCTCGGCTTGCTCCCGGTGCTCGCGCGCCTCGCGACGGGCATGGGAAAGCCCGAGGATCTGTGCGCCCAGCCCGGCGGATTGACGGTCGACCAGCCCGGCCGTCACGGTGTCGAGGACGGTGAGCCCCTTGAACAGCGCCAGGTTCTGAAAGGTGCGCGCCACGCCGAGGCGGGCGAGCCGCCGGGTCGGCACGCGAGAGAAGCGGTCGTCGCCGATCCGGATGGTTCCGGAATCGGGCGCGTAGAGGCCGCTGATCGCATTGATGAGGGAGGACTTGCCGGCTCCGTTCGGGCCGATCACCGCATGGATCTCACCCTCCCCGACCGACAGATCGACGGAATCGAGGGCCACGGTCCCACCGAATCCAAGCGACACAGCTTCGACCCCCAGGAACGGGACACCCTTCGCGACGATCCAAGGCTGGAATCTCTGAGGCGGTGAACCAAGGCAGATGGACTGCGACCAATCGATGAGATGCGGCCGGACAACAACATTCATGATGATAGAGGCGCTTCCTGGGCCGGGTCGCTGCATTCACGTCGAGATCTGGAAACGCTGACGCAACAAGATCAGCCCCATCGGATGACGATGCTTATGTAGATCGTCAACGCGATCAGTTTCATCCAAAAACCTGAATCTGTCAAAAGCATAAGCGGCTCTATTTCTGAGAATTCTGCCGTATTTGTTCCATGCGGCGACAGATCGGCAGATTTATTCTGCTCAGGCCAGTCCTGGACGTCGATCAGAGAGTGATCCGATCACGGAACGGACGCACGACGCTGCGCGCACCCGTCTGATTCCGCGTTTCGGCGTTCCCCACCGGACTGCGGATGCCGGACGGCCGGTATCTCAGGTCGTTCTAGGCGGATGCCGCGATCCGGTTTTTGATCCCGCGGTGTGGTAATACAGTTGAACACCATGTAGCGAGGCATGCGCTATGGCCGAGGTTCTTCGTGGAAGCAGATGCTTCCGAAGTCCGCTGAGGGTCAAAAATGGATGCTGGGGGCGTCCAACATCCATGCGTCGAAGTCGTCCGCGGCTCGAACGGCGTCTTCTCCTAAGCTGTGAAGGCGGGAGATCGGCGCCCTTGCGTGTGGCCGACTGCTTGGACTTTCAGACCGAAGCCCTCGCCGCTCATATCCGTCAGACGCTTGAAATGGCTCTGCCAGACCGTGCCATCGCGTTGGTCCTTGCCGAAACCGAAGACAACGAGACGTGGCTCGGGGTCGACTGAGGGTGGAGTGCCGCTGTTTGCAACACGGGAAATCAACGGATGAAGGGGGGGGGGCGAGGCCTGAGTGTCGGTTTGCACGCGGCGGCGCATGCTGTCGATACGGGCAAGCGCTTGGCAGACATCGTGATAACTCTGGCTGATCGCATTGGTATGATGTGCGAGGGTCCGCCGATACCGGTCAATCTGCTCGGCTACTCGCGGCGTCTCCCCGGCGCTGGCACGGAGTTCCGAATTGGCGAAGTGCTTGGCCTCGTGAAAGACGATGAGGACTTCCCCATCCTGCTCCTCCAACGTCGCGACGTCGATACGGTCCGTGCCGCCCGCGGTTACTGATGAGGAAGCTTGGGGTGCTGCGCCTGCGTCCTCCTCGACAGCTGCAACTAGCCCGTCTTTCGAGTCTTCGATTGTCGGCGGGGCAATGGCGCCAAACGCGATCTCGATGTCGATGACATGGGGGCTTGCGAGAAGGAGGCGCTGCAGCCCGATCTTCTCTGGGCCAGTGAGCGCGTCCGCAGCGTGGATCATCTCCCGCAACGTTTTCGGACCCCCGTAGCTGCGCCAGAGTGCGGTGTCGGGATCGACGTCGAAGCTTCCGTCCGCGGCCAGCTTGACCGATCCCTGCTTCCGGCGGGCCAGGTATCTCGCGTGTGTGATTGGTAAGAGCCTGTCGCCCTCGCGCTCCACGCGAAAGATAGAGGCGCCTCGGTGAGGGCATCCAGCGCCTCAAGGTAGGTCTTGCTCAAGCCCCTGTAGAACGACGAAGGCGACGAACTCACGCTACGATCTCCCACCACTGACCATCCTATTTGATGCTGACGCTTGGGCCGAACAGCACAGGAAAGCGGTCGGCGTGAAATGTATGGATCGGCACGATCCGACGCGGGGCGATGGCCTCCGCGAGCCGCTTCAGATCCGGGATGCTCGCGTGCCCCGACGTGTGGGCGTGGAGAAGCGGGATGCCGCGTTCGGTCAGATCCGCCTGTAGGGTTAGTCCCCGTTCCTGGGCGAGGTAGCCGTCCCACTGCGACCAGATCGCGGTCGCGCCGGACAGGCACTCCGCCCGGTCGAGGTCTCGCAGCATGGCCCGCCGGAACAGGAAGGCGGCAAGTAGTGCCATCGCCCGTAGTTGCTCAGGAAAGATGCGGTTGGCCACGTGGGCTTCGATGAGATCGAACCGCTTGGTCTGCTTGATCCGGACCCGTTGGTAGTGCGGCACGAACACGGCCATGCCCGGCCAGTCCGCCGGTGGACGAGCCATGTCGCGGCAGTCGCAACGTGCGAGGAGGAGAGGCTTCTGACACGAACCTGTCCCGGGCCGCCCATAACCAACCAGTCCCGTCCAAAATCAAATGTGGGGCTCGATGTGGGGTGGAAACTATATTCAATCAAAAAATATAAATAAATCAGACACATATCGAGAATATTGGCGGAAGGGGTGTCCGCTCATTGGGATAGAATTACCCTTTGATAACAACAGCTTAATATTCAATCGTCACTCTCTACCCACGTTTATACCTACGCTTAGTCGCCGAACGGTAACGAGCAACGACGAATATAGGCGAAGAACGAGAGGTCAGTAGGCCCGACAGGGTCACGCCTCGCGCTACCGTACCGATGTCTCGCGCGATCCCTCTAGCTAGCGTATGCTTAGCGCCATCCGGATAGGAGACCCACTTTGTACAAAGTTAAGGCGAACGATCACGCTGGGCGCGCGCTCATCTTCGCGTGTGGAACCGCGGACCAAGCGCTCGAGAAAACATGGTAGCTTGCGGGCCGAGGCTTTAAAGACATTTCGGTAGCCGATCCCACAGGCCAAGAGATGAACGCCACCGCGTTCGAACGCTCAATGAACCTGGATTGATGTTGCCCCCCCCCAGGGTCGTATTCAGCGATCAGGTGACGAATACAGCAGGTGGCGGGTTCGGTACCTTAAGGTTCTAACTCGGAGGCGACAGCGCGACCGGGGGCGCGACGCAAACGTAGATTACCAACGTCCTGACCGAGACCGAACGCATCAACTTGTCGGCGCCCCAGACGGTGGTAGCAATCGGACCCAGGCGCTTCACCCCGAAGCAGCCGCTCCGCTTCCGACCCTTAGCAGACTATCGCGACGGGTCTCCTACTTTCGATCATGCCCCCTTGCCGACTAAGAACTGCTCCCGATTGCGTGTTCCAAGCCACGATCTCACTCGGAGATATTGTACATTGTGCATTATGAGATCGGGGACGTTCGTGGCGTGATGAAGTGAGCCGACACTTAGCTCGCCGTCGATCCAGCCCGACGAGGCGACAACACTTTCAACTAGTACGGCATCCACGAAAGCGAGTGGATCGCACCAGATTGGGTCCAACGCATTCTGTGGGTAGGGCGGCCACGCAAGATGGATGTGGCTGTAATCGAGTCCAATGGTGATTTCGCCCCCATCGTCTTCAATCACAAGACCGCCCGATAGGTCGGAGCCGGAGGGCGCTGGTACTATCAGCATGACCCCTGACCGAGGATCGGATTGCGCTGGGCAAAGCGAGATGTGACACCACTGCGGATGTTGCGTCAGGAGGGCATCGAAGAAGGGCGTCCGCAACTCGGTTTTCATGTGCCATCTCGCCCTAGGTGTCTGCTGTCGACCCGTTGCGGACCCACGAGCATCATGGTTCGATGCCGCGATGAGCCACGAAATCTACCGCATGATCCGTCTCCTGGAAGCCAACAAGGTCCATTTCGAATTGAGCCGACACCGGCCCGACAGCCTCATGCTCACGGCAACGCTGGTTGGCGAGCGGATCGAGATCGACGTGTTCGAGGACGGCCACGTCGAATACTCTCGGTTCTGTGGGAATGAGGACGTGGAGGACGACATCCCCATCCTCGAAATTCTGCTACGCAAGCAAGGTAGGAAGTGACACCACTTCTGCCTTTCACCCTAGGCGGAAGGGACCACGAAGCGCTGGATTGATCGCGCCGTCGCCTCAGCCCTGGCCTTCTGGCCCAACCGAGTACCGAGGGACATGTGTTCGCGCTCGATGCGCAGGAGATATTTCACCGCTTCCGCGAGCGGACTTCCGCTCCGAAAATCGGCAACGACCTTGCGCAGATAGTCATCGTATTCGTCGGCGAACGGCTTCTGATCCCATGCCTCACCGGCCGGGAGAAGCCCGATGGGGTCCCATTCCTTCCAGCCAATATCCCGTAGGCGGGACAGCGTGATGGGCAGATCAGTGCTCATCGATGGGATGCTACCATGAATGTCTCTTTTCCACCCGACTTGGACGTAGGTCGTCCTCCAAAAAGCTGCTGCAAACCAGACCTTCCGAGGGTCCGAGAAGGGTCGAAAGCAGCCTTATCGCGATTGAAGTGCAGAGCCTTCAAATCGTCGCGTGAGCAGTCGGCAACTCGCTGACTTGCGTCGTGTAGCGCGGGCTGCGCATCTCGAATTTGGTCGACCACGTTCGCTTCGCCTCAAGACCAGCCCGCGCCGGCACGACGGCCCCCCCCGGCCAAAGCGCCGATTGCACTTGTCCCTCGCGGCCATCAGCGGCCCACTCCGCTCGCGGTCGAGCTGCCCGAACAGCGCGCGCTGGCCATCTTCCAGCGACGCGAGGTCGGTCGTGATGATGCCGGCCTTGCTGAAGCGCCAGGGGCGGTCCCCTGATGACGCGCGCGATTTCTTCGCCATGTCGGCCCGGGCCACCTTGATAAGGGCCAGGGTGTCGTTCGTCGGCTCCGGTAGCGTGACGGTGGTCGAGACGGAGCGCATCGGGTCGCGGCGGTCGTGCTCTGACGTATGGTGGGAGACGGTGACATGGGTCGTGCCGAGCCTGCCGCGCGGCAGCTTCTCCTTAAGCCGTGTCGCTTGCGCCGACACTGCCTCCTCCATCGTCTACCAATCCTCAATACGGCGAGAGAACCAGCGCGTGACGGCACAGTCCTTCCACTGCGCCGGCAGCTCTTCCAGCGGTAGGCACGCGAGCCCACTTCGCTCGTGAATGATTCGCTCCCCCACCACTGTCATCGCCTTGAGCATGGGCTGTAGATCGAGGTCGCACAGGTCCGCCACGCTATCGACGCCTATGGCTTCGATCTTGGCGAGTGAGGCCCGGCCGATGCCCCAGACACACGCAACTGATTCTCGCCACGCTTGAAGAATGCAATGTTCCTTCATGACGAAAAGTTGCACTACATCGAGAGCGCACTGTCATGTTCGCGCTTCGCCCAGAATCGTGGGAATAATCGTGTCCCAGATTGTAGCTTTGAAGGGAGCGCAAGGGATCGTCGCGACCCAAAAAAACGGGCGCGTACTCAGCCTTTCAATGAGGCGAGCCTTGAAGCCCAGGGAGACGGCAATTCTCGCGAGGGGGATGGTCGCGGAACGACTACCCTGCGAGAGGGATTCTAAAGCTCCTACACCGGACTCTCTGTCGATTAAGATATGCGACTTGGGGGCGGCCATACGCTCCGAGCCATTCTATACGGACCAACTGCAACGACGCAGGTTCCAACAACCCGTCGGCCTGTAGGTGAAAGCGGAGGACGATACCCGGGCAATGATGCTGCAGCGGACCGCCGACCACAGTCCTTGCGCGCCGAACGATCCGGGTACTTTGCGCTGCCCCCCCCTCAAATGGGTGATGCAAATAGCCAATAAAGGCGCTAAACGTGGCGGAAATTGTTCGCACGAACGTCATAGCTGTCAACCATCATCACCAGCATAATTTAGCATCATAAATCTTACAAGATTGGGGCTGAATTCAGTTAGGTGTTATGCCTTGTTCTGGTTATTTTCACTAATTGACCGATCTGGCGCGGATTAGGATTGATATAATGGAAAATTTAGTCACTTACGTACAGAACATTGTTCTTTCCGACGAATCAGAGAATTTCACCGCAGGATTTTATTACGTAAAATCTGATGAAAGTTACAATTACTATAATCTTTATACAACAGTTTATGGTCAGGGCGGAGACGATGTCCTAAGAGCCTTGTCACCGACGAAAGGAGTTGATGGTGAAAATTACGTAAGTTTTTCAGGAAACAGCTATGTTTATCGAGGAGCCACTCTCATTGGAGGAGATGGCAATAATTTTTTATATGGAGGAACAGGTGACGATTGGCTTGAGACAGGCGGCGGCACCGACTTTGCCGACGGCGGTGAGGGGAATGATCGCATAGAGGGAAGCGGTGGTCCCGAGGAGCGCTACACGCCGCCGACTGGAACCGTCGATGGTGGGGCCGACTATGATACTTTGCTTGCCGACGGCGATCTGACAAAAACCACTATATCAAATATTGAGCGCTTAGACATTGGCAGTTATGGTGTGACGCTGACGGTTTCGCAGCTCAATTCTTTCGCAACGGTGGCTGCTGGACAGATCACGCTTACTACTTCGGGCGTTATAGGTTCGAATATCCTCGGAGGGAGTTCTGATTTTAGTAACGGTATAACTATTAATGCATCAAATGGCTCGGATAAAATCGACCTATCTCACGCAACTGTCTCTGTTATTTTAAATGATGGAATTGGCACAAATGCCGACACGTTGATTGGTGGGTCAAATAACGATAAACTGACAGGYARAGACGGCAACGACACTCTTCGTGGAAATGACGGTGACGATGGGGGCGAGGGTAACGACATTCTCGACGGCGGGATTGGTGCTGACTCGATGGACGGCGGCCTCGGTAACGACACGTATTATGTCGACGACCTCGGCGACCGAATCACAGAGTATGCTGGTTCGGGTACCGACACCCTGTACACTAGCATCAGCTACGCGTTAGGCGGTCTCAGCATCGAGACCCTGCGGGCCAACGCGGGAACCGTTGGCCTCACGCTGACTGGAAACGAACTCGCCAATAAGATTTTCGGCGGCGCTGGCAAAGACGTCCTCGACGGCGGAGCCGGCATCGACACGCTCTCCGGTGGTGCCGGCAACGACGTCTACTACGTCGATGCGGCCATGGATCAGGTCATTGAGGCGACCGGCGGCGGTACTGACACGGTCTACGCCAGTGCAAGCTACGCTCTGCGGTCCGGCCAGGAGGTCGAGACCCTCCGAGCCAACGCCGGGGCGACGGGTCTCACGCTGACCGGCAATTACGGTGACGGCCAGATCGTCGGCGGGACTGGTAATGACACGCTCATTGGCGGCGGCGGCAAAGATTCGCTTGTGGGTGGGGCCGGTAACGACCGCCTGTACGACGATTTTGTCGATAGCTGGAACCCCGATGGTACAAGCGACACGCTGAAGGGTGGCGACGGGGACGACGTGCTCCAGAGCCTGTGGGGCGCTGACGTCCTCGATGGCGGGGCTGGCATCGACACGGCCGTCGTCTCTCGCCTCTCTGCAGAGGCTGACCTCACATTCGTGATGAAGAGCGTCGGCAGCCGCACCATCCTGGTGGGTGATGGAGCCGCGGTTCTGAACGCCGAGAACATTGAGCTGTACGGTGGCAACGGCAACGACCGCTTCACCACGCTGGGCGGTAACGACGTTCTCCTAGGTGCCGAAGGCAGCGACGTCCTTAGCAGCGGGGCCGGCAACGACATCCTCCACGACAGCTATGCCGGAGGGTACAACCAGATCGACAGCGACCAGCTGCTGGCTGGAGACGGTGACGATACGATCTACAGCCTGGGCGGGGCGGACACGATTGACGGCGGCGCGGGCGCCCTCGATTTTGCCCTCATCGACCGAAGCTTTGCCACTGCCAACCTGACCTTCACCTTGAAGAGCACGACCGGCCGGACCACCCTCGTCGGCGACGGCACCGTAGTCAGCAACGTCGAGTTCTTCGAGCTCGGCGGCGGCGATGGCAATGATCGCTTCACCACCGGTGCAGGAGCCGACAGCCTGTATGGCGGAGCCGGCAACGACGTCCTCGACGGCGGGGCTGGAGCCGACCGCCTCTTTGGCGGCCTGGGCAACGACATCTTCTACGTCGATGCGGCGGCGGACGCGGTCACCGAGGCCGCGGGCGAGGGCAGCGACACGGTCTACGCCAGCGTCAGCTACACCCTGCGCTCCGGCCAGGAGATCGAGGTGCTGCGAGCCAATGCGGGCACCACCGGTCTGACGCTGACCGGCAACGCGCTCGACAACAAGATCGTCGGCGGGGCCGGCAACGACACCCTCAACGGCAAGACGGGCATCGATACCCTGTTCGGTGGAGCTGGCAACGACACCTACTACGTCGATGCGGCCGGCGATCAGGTCACCGAGGCCGCGGGCGCCGGGGCTGACATGGTGCTGGCTAGCGTCAGCTACACTCTGAAGGCCGGTCAGGAGATCGAGACCCTGAAGGGCAATGCGGGCGCCACCGGCCTGACGCTGACCGGTAACGAGGGCGCGAACACGATCCTTGGTGGAAAGGGGGCTGACATCCTCGTCGGCGGCCTCGGCCGGGACGTCCTCACCGGCGGCACGGGGGCCGACACGTTCGTGTTCAAGATTGTTGGCGACAGCGTGACTGGGACCGCGACGCGAGATCAGATCACCGACTTCCTGGCCGGTACCGACCGCATCGACCTGTCGGCGATCCAGGCGGTGACGGGAGCGGCCTCCGATCAGGCCTTCAGCTACCTCGGAACCGCCGCCTTCACAAAGACGGCGGGCGAGCTGCACGCCGTCCAGTCTGGCGGTTCGACGATCATCGAAGGCGATGTCAACGGAGACGGTCGAGCCGATTTCCAAATCGCACTCAAAAGCGTCGTCGACGCAATCCAGGCAACAGACTTCGTGCTATGAATGTCAATTACGAAAAACGGTAATTGTCCAATTTTTACCGTCGCTATCGTACGTACGGAGGGGTGCAGGGTGAATTTAACTCCCCTGCACCCCAAATTTTGTAGCTTTTGCCGCTACAAAAGATTAAATCTATTTAATCAGTGTAGCGTCGTCGGGAGTTCCTGAGGTGAACATACTTTGAGGAATTCCGGGGTAAGGCCTCAGAATGCTGGAGTAGTGAAGATTTTGTCCAACTATGAAATGACGATATGGAATAAATGATAACGCTTGCGCAAAATCGTCCTTCGCTAAATTTATTTCATGTCGAACAAACCCACTTTTTAGGGGGTCAGCCCAAGCAATTACATCGTATGCCCACCGCTTAGCTCGCTCTGTACTAAGCTGGAAAGGGACGAGCCGCGTGCAAGCGGCCCCATTAAGTAAATTCGGTGGATTTTGCTCAAATCGCCTAAGCGTCCTTTCGGCGCAGTAACCTGAGTCGAGCAAAATCTCGAATTGGACGACAAGTTTTGGCGCTTGGCTAGCAGAGGGACCGGAGTCATAGCTTATGGTTTGCACCGCTACCAAAGGGGCGCGGAATAAGCCAATTTTTTGGATGTAAGCCACAAATTCATAATTTGTGCGTTCAATAAAATCTTCGCTGAAATCACTCAGGTCAATGTGTGCCCACAGCTGGGTCATCGTGCAAAGCCGTGATTTTTGCTCATCGTCGGCCCAGTGAAAGCTGGCGATGAAAGGCATTAAGACGCCAAGCCTTTCCTCCATGGAGCCCGGCGACGGCATTCTGCCCATAAATTTAATCTCTGTGTCAAGCATCGGTTTCATCCCGTCAATTGGTAGCGTATTGACTTTACAAGGCGGCGATATTTCTGATCGCGCGTAGCGGCTTCTTGAATTAGAGCGACCGATAGAACCGCCTGATCTGGCTGAGGGTGCCGAGGCCTGCAGTATCGGCTGTTAAAACCTGACAGAAGTCGGCACGGCGTTCGCAGCTGACTGGCAGGCGTCGGATGCGATTGAACCAAGCGTAGGTTCGCTCCACGTCCCAGCGGTGACCGCCGAGCTTCTTGTTGCTTTCGACCAAGCGCCGAACAATGCGTGGCACGGTCCAACGGGCACGGCTTTCGCGGAGACGGACGCGGGCGGCATAGGCCCTGTCGGCATGAAGCTTAGGGGACGGCAGCGTCGGCAACCACGATGTGGGCTGTGGACAGCCGGGATGGCATCAAGCGTCGCGCCATCATTACGCTGTCATCCCGGTTGGCCCCTGTGAAGTTCGGGCCGAGGGGTGTGCCATGGGCATCGATGACGAGGCGATGCTTTGCTCCAGTCCGCCGGGTTCGGGCCGGTGGCAGAGCACCTTTTTGGCCGGGACAGACGCGCTGTCTAGGCTGGCCCGGCTCCAATTGATCTGATCGACTTCATGAAGTCGTCCCAGCAGAACGTGATGCAGGCAGGTCCAGACGCCCGCCGGCTGCTAGTCGCGCAGGCGGCGCTCGCACGTCATGCCAGCGCTGCAGTTCATCTCGGCCGGCAGCATCTCCCAGGGCAAGCCGGAGCGCAGTATGAACAGGATGCCGGTGGGCGCCGCTTAATTCTCGATAGGTCTTCGTCCGCCCTTCGAACGCGCCCGGGGATGCAGAAGCAGCGGGGCAACGTCATGCCAGAGATCGTCGGGAAGAAGAGCGCGGGCCATGCCATGCCAATTCACGTCCACGCTCAAGGCGCCTTTCTGTTAGGTGCTCTTCGAGGAGGCGATTCTCAAGTAGATGTGGTAAAAGCTGAGCCGGAACTTGTTCGGCTCGCCGCGGCGAAACCAATGCTGCTTTGTATTGCCCCGTGCAGACGCCTGAATAAATCCATCTTTTACGAGATGTGCAATCGCTTGCTTTAGTGCCCCATCGCTTAAATTTAAGGCCGTACGAAGATGGTTTGGCATGACCAGTGCAATGCCCTGAACCGCCGCTCGATCTCGTTTTAAAACGTAGTCCGAGTCTCGAATTTGGTCAGGTGAAAGGTTTGACCGCGCGGCCAACACGGCGCGCTCAGGATTCATGAGCCATTCCAAAATCCGCTGAGCATTATGTGCGGCCAACCTGTTGTAATTGCTGGGCTGCTCGAGCGCGGCCCAAACGCATCTGCAGATCGCATCACCAAGGTGTGCACGAGTCCAAGGCAGAATGCCATATTCAATCGCGAGAAAACCGGCAGCGCGGCAAACCGCAAATCTTCGAAGCACGCGACGCTGGCTTGTATCAAGTTGAGCGAAAGCCGGCTGGTCGATGAAGTTATTAATTGAGGCTCTCGCATGTCCTTGCGCTCTCCCAACGTTAGCATGCACCCGATGAATAAATTCGGGCATCGCATGACCATGATTCTGGGCAATTGCGGCATTCAGGCTCTTAATTATGCGCTCCGAAAAACACCGCCGATCTCCCGCTATATTTGGAGGAGGGATGTAATCGATAACGCCATGTGACGTTTTGGAGTCCGCAGGCACAGGCACCCCAATGAAACGTACACTGGCGCCAAGTCGCATTTTTTCAGCCTCGGCCTGTTCGTTGGTCGATAAATAAATTGTTCTGAAAGTAGAGGTCGCCTGACCGTGTTCGGCCATATAGGCGCTGTTGCGCACCCGCGTTTTGCCCTTACTAAGCTTGTAAGCAAATTGCTGTCGCAGGCGATCTCCCTGGCCGGTGTCGGCAGCCTCCCCCGCATCAATAGTTAATGGCAAGTCATTGTACGCCTGCGCAAGGTCCTGAAGACCCTGTACCGTTCCATCCCAGGTTGCTGCGCTACCGCGAGCAATGGTTGAACCGGCAACGTCGGTAGTTGTCGTCTTTCCCGTTGACGAAGGCCCCCAAAAATTGAAGCCGAAATTGTCAGGCTCGTCGTCGAGCAAACGCAGAAGTGGGGCGGCGAAGGCCGCGCACAGCGCCAGCATGATCCGAGACGAGTGTCTGGCCGGTCGAGCGACCGTCGCAATCCAGTCGTGCAGCGTCCCCCTCCGCTTCAACTCGACCCCGATGTTCTGTGAGGTGCAGGGCACCTTCTCCTTCGACGGCAGCCGGAACTCGCCGTACTGGAAGAACGATAGGTCTTGGGACCATCCCCCATGCTCCGCAATCCGAATTGTCACTTGCTGGCCTTCCGGCGAACGCGCGTAGGCATCGGCAACTTGCTTCAACGTATCGGCGTCTTCGGATTTGATTTTGGGGCCGGTGTATCCGTTTTGATCCAGAATGCTCATCAGCCGTCGGCTATCGCGGATCAGGCCGTCATCGATAGCTACTTGGCAGCGCTTTCCGGTCTTGGACCGAAACACGAATTCGGTTTGAATTGTGCCATGCGGGTGGATGAGGGTACGGTAAATACCCAACCCCTCAATGTTTGTCGCTTTGTCTCGCATTACAGGCCCCTGCATTTCAAAGTGAGAAGCAAGCGGACGGTGCCGGAATGAATTTCAGTCTCGTCTGTCTCGCCGAGACCCATCGTAGGCGCCGCTTGCCTGTAATGACTTTACAAGGGGGATGAATACGTGATTCGACTGGCGAATATTTGCAGTAGTTACGGAATAAAAATCAATTGGAGTCGCTCCCCATGCCTATCTTCGCCCCCACCTAGAGCCTGGATCACGATTCCCCCATTCTCTGGTGATACCATCCCGGCACCGGCTCATGCGTCGGGTGGACCGCATTGACCTCTGCGATCTGGAGCGGCCAAAGGCCGGGTTTGATGAGCAAGGTCCTTGTGGTCGAACCCTAATTTAGGTGGTCGGTGGTCGAGGCGAAGGCCGGTAAAGGCCGTAGGCACCGCGGCTGAGAGGGGGCAGAATTGGTGCCCACCGAGGCTCCGCGATGCCGACCACCAACGGGCTCAATTCTCTGCGGCGCCGTGGGATTGCCGGGACCGGTGCAAGGCACCCATTTGGCAGAATTCGGTGACGGCAGAGGTTGACGCCAGACGGCAGGCCCGGCCCCGAACCCAATCCCGCGATGGGAGGACCCTGCATCTTCGGATCAAGGACGCGCAACGTATCCCTGTGCCGCTTTAGCCCGCGGAGGACGAGGAGGTCACGGGGCTCAATGCCGGACTCAGCTACGAGCCGGCGCATTTCCGTGGTCCACCCGTCGTTGGTCGGCACCGTCTCCCCGTAGAGGGGTTTGAGTGGGTTTTGGAGGTCTTTCAGACCGTAAAGAAGAAAACTGGCGAGGCCGCCTTTCGCCTCTCTGGGCTGTCGGATTTCAATGGCCTTTTTCCCTTGTGCCCATGGGCGCATGGCTGCGCGGAAAGCCTTTTTAGCCCGCCTGTCTGAGAATGCGATGCGGCCAACGCCATGGAAATGGAGCAGGAGCCCGACGGGGCCGTCCGTCTGGCCAAACCGGGGGCGAACGACGACGTCGATCACGAATGCCCCAAGCGTAAGCCCTGCTTTTTTGATCGCGCGCAGAAGCTGACGTTTCGCATTCCGGATATGGGCTGCGGTAACGGCCCCGCGTTCGAACCAGAGGGTGGGCACGAGGATGGTGATGAGTGACCAGCACTGCTTTTCCTCCTCCGACAGGGCCTCCAAGAACTTGGTGACGGGGGAGAGCGCCCGACGCCGGTCCTCTTCCGACCAGGGCAGTGGCGGCGCGTCGAGGTCTGAGGCGTCGCAGGAAAAATAGGGGTCGTCGAGGTCAGTGTGCGACCGCTTGGATTGACGGGGGGCCGCTTGGTGACTGCCTACCTTCCCGAGGCGAGGCAGGGGCGGGAGGCGCAACTGATTTCCGCGCCTTGGTGCCGCGGCGGGTGGGGAGTTTATAGATGGAGGACGTGGGACTGGTGGGCGGCGCATGGACGTGTTTCCGGGCTTCACTGCCCTGACTTTACAAAACAGGGGCGACGATCCGCGCCGTTCGATCACTGGACCCCGTAAGGAATTCCATGGACCTCAGCATTGGTCTGATCCCTTGGGAAGTTGAGCGCCAGCGCCGGCCGAACTGCCACTGTTAGGGGCCGCGGCTGGCTCGTTCACAACCGGGAGGGTCGAACAGGGGTTATGGTAGGTCGCCCCCAACCGCGGGGGCGGTCGGATGGTAATCACTGTGGGCATAGCCGAGCATGCCCTTTTTGACCCTATGAGGGCCGCATCAGACGAGCGCGACACCTGAAAATCCTGATTTGTCAGCTGCTTCTGGTGGTTCGTATCGGGCGCCAGTCTGGTTCGGCGAATGCTTTGAGGGCCGCGCCACGCTTCCTCCCCCTTAGGATCGTTGCGCGACTGTTGAGAATGAGGTCGAGGACAATCGTCGATGCTGTACGGTACGCTGGAGTACGCCTACGCTCAGCCCTTCGCGGACTCCCTCGTCCGCGCCTTGGATTTCAGGGCCTGGGTGATCGGGCAGACAAAGTTCTCGGCCTTGGCCGGCACAGCGCGGCTGCTCCATGAAGAAATGCGGGCACGTCGGAGCCGGGGGGCGGCCACGTGGTGGCGATCACACTTCACCGAGCGGTGTCGGTGCGAGGGGTGCCGGGGGCAAGAGACGGACGTCCTCGCGGTTTTCGAGGCCGAGAATGGAGCGCGCTTCGCGCTCCATGTCGAGGTGAAGGGGCCAACCGACAGGTTCCCGGCCCGCCGTGATCAGGCAGCAAACTACGGGATTCGTGCCTCCTGTTGGGCTAAATCTGCGCCGAAGGCCGTGGTGCCTCATGGGGATGCGGCGACCATGCTGCTGTGCAGCGCCTCGAAGCTCGCCGAGTACGCGACACATCTTCCGAAATTTGGCTCAGTGATTACGTTCGAGGCCATCGCCGGCCGGTGGCCGGATGCGACAGCACCCGGCGTCATGAACCTCAGGGACGCGAGCATACCGTAAATAGCAGTCGGGACATCGAGGCCGCCCCCGGCTGATAGGCCAGAACGTGACAGCGCCCACGTTCGCCCCCAACCATGAGCGAACCGTTTTACCTACAACGCTCGTTCTACATGGCAGCGTGTGGAGCTGAGGCCGCTATGATCTTCTATTGCTCTTGCGCTCCCACCGCGATGAGGGGTCTGTACCGGCGAACGTGTTCGAACGTTTCCGTCCGTAACCCGAGCACCTGCAGATTTCCGTGCTGATCCTTCTCGATCAAAACAGCGGTGAGCCCGGTCTGCAATTCATCAGCAACCTCCGAGAGATCAGCGCCATGAGCCTGTGCTTTTAACGCCTGAAGGTGGGCGGCGTGTTTCGTAGATGCCGCCTGTCGCTCCGGGCTCGGATGAGCCTCGCGGTCTTTCTCAGCGCAGCCGTCAAGGCCCCCTTCCTCCTTGAACAGATGAGGAAACGCATGCGGCTCCACCCCCTTTTCGTGGGCGAAGCGTAAGACGCCTGCGTATCGGCTCAGGTTGGTGCGCTGGCCCTTTTCCACGGCACCAAAAACGAGCTTTACGATGGGCAAGAAGGGGTTATGCGTACGTGCGGTCACCCTAATTTTATGGTGGGAAAGGAGGAGCGCGTAGCCCTCGGGGTCTTGGGATTCCCCATACTCGTAAAGAAGCGCCGCTTTCTGCAGGCACTGCATCAGCAGGTGTTCTTCCCGCTTTTTTGAGTTTTTGAACTGCTGCGCGGCGTCGGTGCATTCACGAAAAAGTTGATCAATAGGCCGTCCATTTGTGGCGCCTTCTGTGACGCGCGGAGAGCGAATTGGGTCCTGTTCGAGTTTCTTGGGGCCAGTTTTGGAAACGTTCGCGCGTGCTAGTGTCGGCCCTCCCACGGCGACCTCCGTGCTCAGAGCCGGCGCCGCAAGCATTGACCGTTGTCCCCGTGTGGGGATCGTGGCGAATGGGTCGTCGTCCAAGCCGAGTACCGGCGGGAGGACCTTCCTTGTGTATCGCCGCGGGGACAGGACACGTAACGGGCCGGGGGTATCCAGCTCATCGATCACGTTGGGTATGGGTTCGTCGCTCATGGTCGCTCATCGCCATACCGAATTGGGAGATCGAACTTAACGGGCCGTCCGGCGGTTGCAAGTGTTCCGGGCGGAACAGTTCGTTGAACGGCGATATCATGTTTTAGCAAGGCTTGCCTCTCTTTCGACGGAGCGCAGTTCCGGCGGCGTGCCAAATCTTGAGTGGCTTTGGGCAGACCTTGGGTAGGGGTGATCGGACCCTAATTTAGGTTCGGCGTGCCGCTGGTGGCGGCAAGGGCTCCCAACAGTTCGCAAAGGCCCTCTGTTAGGCCGAAAAGCGTCTTCTGGTGGGGCGTTAGAACGGGCGGAACCTCTGTCCGGCTGACCAAAAATTCTATTCCGATCACCGTTCGACCCAAGGGGCGAATCGACGCCGGTCTGTATGTCCAGTCCGTCTGATCTCACGAGAATGGGCGACCAAACCGGCTCACGCAGACTTAGCGTTGCACGCCGAACTCCGAGAAAGCCTAATTTGGTTTGAACACGTCTCCGTTCTCGAATGTTCGGAGCGCAGACGTGCTGCTGGTCGGCAGTGAGGCCCCAATGCTAATTTTTGGACGTGAACCAGGGCAGTCCCGCTCACTGCGCGGACAGCATCCCTCGCCAATTACAGAAAGGCGCACAACGCCCAATGACGCAATTTGACCCTGGCCCTGACCCAGGAGTGGAGCACGTGCCAACGAAAGGCGCGTGGCCGCTACTCCTAGACGATTATCCCGAGGCCGTGGTTCGGATCGCAAACCTGCGTGCGGAAGGGGTGCAACATCTCGTTTTCGCGTGGATTGAGCTATTCCCGTTTGACATGACACCGCCGGCTGGTTGGTTCGCTGGCACTAAACCCTGGCCCGTTCCCAGAACAGCGAACTGGTCGTGCGGCTTCTCGGCAACGAAGGTTTCGACGGCCGATGCGGTCCGTTGGTACCTTGAGGCCAGTGCGGGGCTTGTAAACATTGCTCCGGCGGTCAGTAAGCGCGTTCTGGTGCAGCCTGTCCAATTTGAGGCTGAGCCGGCTTTCGGCAGGTTCGCTCTGGGCGTGGAGGCTCCGTTCTTGCTGCCTTGGCACGACGGGCCGCGGGTCCATCGGCTCGTGCCGCTGCAAGGCCCGCCCCGCGCTGTTCGCGTACTGAGCCGATGCCCGGAGGCGCGGGAATGGATGGGAGAGCACCTGGGCTTCGACCCGTTCATGTTTGACGAGTGGCTGGGGTCCGTGGCGATGATCGCGCCCGATCCCCTCTGTTGCGCCATCGAAACGTACCCAGGCCAGCGAGAGGCTGACGGTGGTGAAACCCTCAGAATTCGCGTTACGCCGAGGCGGAATGCCGGCCGAACCGCAGACCTGTCGACAGCGACGTTGCTTGTGGGCGAGCGCCGCTCGGGCGCGTGGACGTCGGTAATGCCCCTCCCGCTCGAGCCAACCCGCAGGACCATCGCGTTCCCACAGATGTTGGGGGAGATTGGCCACGCGCTCGTTTGCACCCAGCGAGGCTTGCTTCGGCTTGTTGAGCCGCACCAATGGTTGCGCCAAGTCAACCTACACCTTCTTATGGGCGTCGGGCGAGCAACGATTGAAGTCCCATCGGGTGGGCGCCGCAAACAGGCACACGACTACGAAGTGAGCTTGCGGACCAACGCGACAAAATCTGTCGTAGGGGAGGCGATGCACGAGGGAGCGGCCGCGCGGCTGGATCGTTTGATTGGCCGCCGTAAAAGCCGGGAGAAGCGCGGGCGCGCGCCTCAGCACGTCTTCGGACGGCACTCTGGGGGCGTAACCTCGGGGGCGGACAGCAAGGCGGCGCGGGACCTAGCTCACGAGTTCGTTCTTGGCCTTATCCGACGCGCATCGCGGCGGCTCATTTTCGTTGACCCCTATTTTGGGCGGCGGGAATTACGTGACCTCGCGTTGCGCAATGAGAACCCGGCTGTGAAGCCCCATATCCTGACGGGCCAGCCCGGCCTAAGGGCCAACGTCGGTGATGCTCCGGGATTTCAGGTACAATCCGGGCTCGCGCTCGTGTCGGACCTCGTCGTGCTGAAGGAGCAATACGGGTCACGAACCCCGGTAGTACGTGTCATGCCGGGGGGGGATACGCCGGACATTCATGATCGCTTTTTGATTGTCGACGATGAGGTTTGGCATTGTGGTCCAAGTTTCAATGAGATCGGTGAGAGAACCGGCGTGATCGTTCGCCTCCCCAACCCGCTCGAAATCCGCCGGGCAGTAAGCCGGGTATGGGCGCGCTCGCAGTCAATCGAGGATTTAGCTCCACAAATTGGTAACGGGCAGGGCCCCGTATGACCTCGTGGGAGGAAGTACGCGCCGCCGGCGTCACAGGCGCAAAAGCTAGACTAAACTCTCGAGACGATGTGGAGGTGTTGCGCGGGCACATGGTCGCTTGGATCGAGGCTGCGCGCAGCGACCCGGCCTCGGACCCAGAAGGCACTGGTGGGACCACCGCCCTCGTTGACGCGTTTCAAGCCGCTGGCTTACCCGACCTTGCCGCATACGCGCGCTCACCCGCGCCCAGAGACGGCCCCATACCGCACGAATGCTGGCTATTCGCAGCCTTGCTCGGGCGGGCCTGCGCCGTCGACGTGATTGCTGGCTTTAATTCAGGCGTTCGTCGCAATCCTAATTTTCTGGGGCTTGGGTCGTTCGGCGCCTGGGACGCCTTTCTTGCCGAATTGAATGAAGTTATCGAGTCCGATGCGCGGTCACGCGCGAGCTTTTGGGCTGCGGTATCCGAATTCATCGACACCATCGCGGCCGATCCCGGTGCGTTCGCCTGGGGCAGGGCCGAGGTGAAGAACGGGTTGCGCGCGGCGGTGGACGAGTACCGAGCGAAGCCATCTCCCAAAGAGGCTTGGGAAACGCGCCTCGACAGCCACGTGTGGCTTGAAAACAGTTTCTTTTTCGACATCGCGCGGCAGCTCGACACCGCGCGCCTGTTCGGCTTGGTCGAGCGGCTGCCCCACCCGGTATTTCTGAGGCTCGGGCTTGGAGAAGCCGATGCCGTGAAAGAGCACGAAATCGCTCGTTTGCTAATGCTTGCGCAGCCCGCCTTCGACCCCGCAGGCGTGTTCCAGAGCGTCGGCATGATCGCGGTCCACCTACTAAGCAAGGCATCGCTGCGCCTGCGCTGGCTATCTGGAGACGGCCAAGTTTTTGATGCGCCCTGCAATGCGGAGGACGAGGCGCGGATCGTCTCGGATATGGAGCGCGCGACCGCGGGACTCGAGGTAATTCTCGATGCCCTATTTTCGCGGCGCGATGCCACGTGCCTTGGATGGGCTTGGTTGGAGCGGCTCGTCTTCGAGGGCGAGCATCGTGGCTGCTGGCGCCCGCGACACCATGTTGGCGAGGGCCGGTATGTTGATGCCTGGATCATCGTGGTTCACGGCCTTGCCCAACGCCTTCGGCCTCGTACCGACGCACTCTCTTGGACGCTGGCACGGGAACCGCTGTGGCGCAGCGACCGTATGACTGCGGTCCTCGCCTCCGTCATTTTCTCTGAATCGCCCGACCGCGCGGCCATCGCGAATCTGCTTCGGTCGATGCTGATGTCGGTTGAGCCACCGTACTCTGGCGCTGCCAAAGCATTATCCGGATCGGGGTCTCCGCTGGCCAAAATCGGCTGCGACTGCGTTCTCTCTCTCGACGAGCCATCCACGTTTCTCGCGTCTACATGGCAGGAGTTGAGGCCGTACAGAGAGCGTGCTTGGCGAGGGCGCAATCGTGCCGACGAGACCGCTGGTAACCCCGCAGAAATCCTCGTGCTTTGGGCGCTGTATGCGCTTGAGAAGGCGCCCCCCGGATCGGCAGCCGAAATGTCTCGAATGGTGGAGGCTATGTTGTGCGACGCCTTCCAAACCGACGCCCAGGGGGCGGTACGTGATTTCTGGCTTGCGGCGACCGAGCGATTTAGCCGGACATTGGGCGCAACGCGCCCCGAGGGCGCGGACGAGGTCCGCGCCGACGTCGTGGAATTCCTTCGGCCGTATCTCCGTGACGATGAGTACGTCGTACGGATCAGCATGGCGCTTCACAAATCTGGAGTATCGGTGTCGATCATCATCAACTCACTTAACTCTTTCGGCTTCGATTTGACCGAAGCTGTCCATGAATTTATTGAAAAAGAGGCAAAAGCAGGGGTGCACAGCAGACACAGCCCATCGTGGATAAGTGAAATGGCGCAGACATTTTGCTTAAATATGGTCTCGGCTGCGCTCTAGATTCGGGTTTGAAGCTCGATATGTTGGCAGCGCCACGTTTGAGGACTGCCGCTATCAAAAACTGAATTAGCTCGAACACGCCCCAGCGACCATGGCCATCGCAAAGCGCCAATCTCTTTCGTTGAACGTGTTGCGGTATTCCGCTGAGTAGCCGCGAACCTCAGGAATGTGGGCTTGTTTGCCAGAGGCGATGACGTCGAACACCGCCCACGAGACGTCAACTTTGTTCTCTGTGCGAATGACGTAACGATTCCGGTGGCCATCTTCATGGATCGTGGCCGTCCTCTCGCCCGTCTTTTTGCTGAGGCAGATACCGCATATAGAGGTAGGGGAGCGTTAAGCTGCGCAATTCATTAGTGGGAAATGATGCACGCAATCGTGAGTGAAGCCGAACGGCTCGCATGCCTCAGGGGCCTCGGCATCCTCGACACGCCGCCCGAGCATGAGTTCGACACTTTGGTGCGGACGGCCGGGCAAGTGCTGGAATGTCCCATTGCCCTTGTCACGATGGTGGATGAGAACCGGCAGTGGTTCAAAGCCGTTTGCGGATTGAGCATCGACGGTACCCCGCGTGAGGACGCGTTCTGCACCCATGCTCTGAAGGCCGACGACCTGCTCGTCGTGTCCGATGCAACAGTCGATTCGCGCTTTGCCCACAATCCCCTTGTGACCGGGGACCCGCACATTCGCTTCTATGCCGGCATGCCAATTCGCATCGAACGCCCGCACGGCGCCGGCCCCATCGCCGTGGCTACGCTCTGCGTTATCGACCGTCAGCCGCGGGAACTGGATGAGGCTGGCATGACGGTTCTGCGGGACCTCGCGCAGCTTGCCGAGGCCCTCCTGACGGCCCGCAGCAATACCTTCGCGCTCGTTCGGCTCGCGGAAGAGCGCCGTCGGACCCTGGAAGCACTCGACCGAAGCAACCGCCAGCTTCGTCAGGCAGAACGGATGGCCCGAATCGGCTCGTGGAGACTCTGCCTTCGCACGAAGGTTATGGCCTTCTCGGATCAGACCTATGCCATTCATGGAATGCCTGTGGGCAACGAAGTGCCCCTCGAGGCAATCCTCGATTTCTACTCGGCACAAGGACGCATCATGATCGAGACGGCGGTCTCGCGCGCAATCTCGAGCGGTGAGTCCTTCGATATCGAAAGCGACTTTTGTAATGCCCAGGGCGAGGCCCTACGCGTGCGCCTGAAGGGCGAATTGGAGTTCCGTGCTGATGAGGCAGTGGCCCTGATTGGGGTGCTCCAGGACATCACAGAACGGCACGCCATGGAGCAGGCCCTTCGCCACGCCGCACAGACCGATGACCTTACGGGCCTCGCCAGCCGAAGCCGCCTCAACCTGTTTCTCGATGAGCGAATTCGGCTGGTACGCGAGAATGATAGCGGCTTCGTCCTTCTGCTCATCGACCTCGATCACTTCAAGGTCGTGAATGACGCCTGTGGGCATCCTGCCGGCGACGACGTCCTACGAGTGATGGCCGAGAAGCTTCAGGCCTCTTGCGGAGCGGACGGGCTTGCGGCTCGGCTAGGCGGCGACGAGTTCGCCCTCGTAATATCCGAGAGCCTCGACGATGCCGAATTGAAAAGGCGCCTTAGGCATCTCCTCGCCACGTTACGACACGATGTCGAAACGGACACGCGCGTCATCACCGTGTCGGCCACAATCGGGGTCTGCCGCTTCGACGTGACAATCGCGAGCCGAAGCGGCTTGATGAAGCGGGCCGACGAAGCTCTCTACCGGGCAAAGAACCACCAACGCGGGTCCGCTGCGGTCGCCGGGGAGGAACGCGTCATCGTCCCGGACCAAGTGGCACACTTGAGATCAATAACTGGCAGGCACTAGCCGGCATCATGCTGGTAGACCCCTGGTGGTCACCGCCTTTCTAAGTCGAAAAGGCCGGCCCTATGGAGTAAATGCACCAAGGCAATGGCAAGCGCCATCGTCAGTGATGGTTTTTGCATGTGAAGCGATGGCGTGAAGCAAACTCACCCATGACGCCTGCATCGTCGGCTAGGCGGATGCCTTGGCTTTCTTCGTCACAGACCGCTCCCTCTTGCCCTTCCGTTTGGGGAGTGGCGCAACCGGGCGCTCTTCCACGCCGCGCTCCTTGAGTGCGAAGTCGTAAAGCTCTCCGGTCTGGCCTGGGTTCGCATCGTGTCCGTCCGACAGGGAGAAGAACGCGGCGCGCACGATCTCTTTCTTGGTGGTCTCGGGGTACTTCTCACGCACGGCGGCGATCAAATCCTTCGGCTTGATGCCGGGGGAGGCGACGTGACGGAGGGTGGTTGCGAGATCAGATATGGAGGGCATAGCTCGGTCCCAGTGGCTAGGTATCTGACCCCTTCATGCCTCTCGTTCGGCGTCTTAAGCCAGCATGATATTTTTAAGACAGTCTGCACCTGTTGGTGTGTTGTAATGCAACCACGACCTAGGATCGCCTCTCCAGGTAGGAGATGAGCGTTCCCTTCCCGAGACCGGAACAAACACTCAGGCGCGCTCACTGGGTTGGTGGCGCGCCTTTTATGGCTCGGCTGTCAGTGAGCCGTTGCCGCCGAGCTTGTCGACTGTCCGCACGCCTCCGCGATCTCGTGGATGAGATCGAGGCGCTGTTGCTCAATGAGGTCTGAGAGAATGTCGTCGCCGTCCTTATCGATCACGGACACGATTCGGATGGCGGGGAACTCACCTTCAAACATCACCAGCGCTTCGGATTGTCCGTAGGGGTCATGTGGATCGAGACAAACGTGGCTTGCCATGTGGCTTCTCGTGGCCTTGAGGTGAACAAAAACTCCATATATCGCGAACGCAACGGCAGTAAGACGGGTTAGCTGCAGTAAAATTCAAATTTTTGGGATAGCGGTCTGAGCGGGGGGCCTCTGGAGCCCTCTCAGGACGCTCCCGGAATGTCCAAACAGAAACGGCGCCACCTAAGATGCCGTCCTCACTAAAGCTTCTTCGGCAGCGGCGTGAGCCGGAATGCAGCCAGCGTCAGGTCCACCTTGGTCACGATGCTAAAGGCAATCGTGATGAGGGCGAGCCCGTTCACCGCCGCCTGCCGAGCCGCCACTTCTGGAATCAGACCTTTGGTAAAGACGGTGACGAGCGCCACGCATAGGGCGGCGATCAGCGCCATGGCCGAATGGCGCAGATCGGCGCGAGAGCGTTCAAAGGCGCTCTTGCCCAGGGCCTCGTCGTAGCGGTTCAACTCGATATGGATGTTGGCAGCCGAGGCTAGCGTGATGGTCACAAGCACGCTCATGAAGCCGAGGTATTCATAGTTCACGAAATTTTTCGCGGGTGGGAAGCGCACGAGGGCTGCGACTATAACGTGAATTGTAAGGATTTCACTTACGGCACACATCCGGCTGATGCCCGTGCGTAGAACCATCACCGTTTCGATTACATCGGAACAGGACGACCTCATTCGGTCCTGCCTGAATTCCGGCCGCTTCGCGAGCACTAGTGAGGTGGTGCGGGCAGCCCTGCGCCTGCTCGACCGAGACGAGGCAGCACCCCAGACGTCTATCGAGAAGCCTTCGATGCAAAGCGACGCCCCCCGTGCATGACACCTTGCTCACGGACGGGCGGAAGGCCGCCCCGACCTTAATCGGTGGCGGTGAGATGGGCCGGCGTGTTCGTGATACGGATTGGTCCGCTACGCCGCTCGGCGACTTCGCGCTGTGGCCGCAGTCGCTACGTTCCTCCCTGTCACTGGTCTTGAATGCCAAGGGGATCGCCGCCCTGTACTGGGGACCGGAGCAATGGCTACTCTACAACGATGCCTACGGTGCGGCGCTTGGAGACCGACATCCGGCGGCTTTCGGGCGTCCGATGCCGGAGGTGTTGACTGACATAGCACTCGTCCTCGGGCCGCAGGTCGCCGAGGTGCTGCGAACGGGTGAAGGTTTCGCCATCGAGAACCTTTCGATGACGATGCACCGGCATGGCCGGGATGAGGAAACGGTCTGGACCTACAGCTTTTCACCTGTCCAAGGGGAGGAAGGTACGTTCGCGGGGGTACTGCTCCTTGCGACGGAGATGACGAGCCGGAAGAAGGCCGAAACTGCGTTGCGCACCAGCGAGGCGCGCCAACGCCACCTCTTGCACCAGATGCCCGGCTTTGTAGCGGTGCTGACCGGTCCGACGCACGTCTACGAATACGTCAACGAAGCCTACGTGACGATAGCGGGTGAGCGCAGCTACCTCGGGCACAGCGTGCGCGACTTGTTCCCAGACATCGTGGGGCAAGGCTTCTTCGAATTGCTCGACGGGGTCTACGCGACCGGCGAGCCTTTCTCGGCCAGGGCCATCCCAATCCGCTTCGGTGACGACGACGAAGACCGCTACATCGATCTTCTGTACCAGCCAATCCGCGACGATAAAGGCAAGATCACCGGCATTTTCGTCGGCGGTTACGATGTCACCGTGCAGAACCGCGCGACGACCGCATTGCGCGAGCTGAACGAGACGCTCGAAGAGCGGGTGGCCGAGCGGTCTGCCGTCCTATCCGAAACTGAGGAGAGGCTGCGCCAGTCGCAGAAGATGGAGGCGGTGGGTCAACTGACCGGTGGCCTTGCCCACGACTTCAACAACCTTCTCGCGGGGATTAGCGGCTCTCTGGAGATGATGCAGAACCGCATGCAGCAGGGGCGGTTCAACGACGTCGAGCGCTACATGGCGGTGGCGCAGGGCGCCTCGCGACGCGCAGCTTCTCTCACTCACCGCCTCCTCGCATTCTCACGCCGTCAGACGCTCGATCCGAAGCCAACAGACGTGAACCGGCTCGTCTCCGGAATGCAGGAGATGATCCAGCGTACCGTGGGACCCGGCATCCCTGTCGAGGTGGTCGGCGCGTCCGACCTCTGGCCCGCCTTGGTCGATCCTCCGCAGCTTGAGAATGCGTTGCTCAACCTCGCCATCAACGCTCGCGATGCGATGCCGGATGGTGGCCGCATCACCGTTGAGACAGCCAACAAGTGGCTCGACGAACGAGCCGCACGCCAGCAAGACATGCCGGAGGGTCAGTATCTTGCGCTCAGCGTGACCGACACTGGCACCGGCATGCCGCCCGAAATCATTGCCCGAGTGTTCGAACCGTTCTTCACGACCAAGCCCATGGGCGAGGGGACAGGGCTCGGCCTGAGCATGATTTACGGGTTTGCGCAGCAGTCCGGCGGGCAGGTGCGCATCTACTCCGAGGTCGGACAGGGCAGCACGATCTGCATCTACCTGCCACGCCATTACGGCGAAGTCGCCGCCGATGATCCGACCGACAAGCTTGCCGTACTGTCCCGCTCCGAGCAGGGCGAAACGGTGCTGGTTGTGGATGACGAGCCGTCCGTGCGGATGCTCGTCACCGACATCCTTGAAGGCCTCGGCTGTCTTTCGATTGAGGCCGGTGACAGCGCGGTCGGCTTAAAAGTCTTGCAATCGGACGTGCGCATCGACCTGCTCGTGACCGACGTGGGACTGCCCGGCGGCATGAATGGACGCCAGATGGCCGACGCAGCCCGCGTCGCGCGGCCCAACCTCAAGGTGCTCTTCATGACCGGCTACGCCGAAAACGCGCTCGTCGGCAACGAACACCTTGCTCCCGGCATGGCGGTCCTGACCAAGCCATTCCCGATAGAAACTATGGCTGCGCGCATCCGTTCGATGATTGAGGCGAAGCGGTAGACGGCGGCAGGCTGCATCGGCCGCTTTGGGGCGAGGTTGTGTGAAAACGCGTCCTGGGCTGATGTGGGTAGAATAATTTTCTACAAAAACCCTAAATGGTCGCAGTCGCGGCGAATTGAGCCGGTGTTTCTCACTTTGTCATGGAAGATTGCGCTCCGGCGTAGCGAAGTGCCGACGTTTTTACACAGCCTGCACCCTTCTCGAACGTTTCCTCCCAACGGCAATGGCCGCCGATTTGAATTTAATGTCCCCATCCCGATTCGCCGTCGCACATGCAGTTAACTACCGCTGAAGCTTCGCTTCAAAATTTTGCCTATCCCCGCGGTGGTAAGGGTGAAGCCCTGTTCAAGCGCTGCCAGCCTCATCTGCTCGCCCGTCGCCTCACTCAACTTCATCCGGTGAAGTTGAGAGACAAAAGCTCGCTGGGCAGGGTCAGGAACGAGCCTCCCTTCCGGGTCAACCAAATACCCAAACGGGACCCGCCCACCCTTATACCGGCCAAGCTCGGACTGCTTGTCTTTGACTGCCTTTCGCTTCAACGAGACCGCGTACCTTGTACCGCCAGCGAGGGCCAAGAGGATGTTGGCCAGCGACTCGTCGGTCTCAAGCTCCGCTTGTCCCCCGCGGACATCGAGAGCACGGATCGCAAACTTCCGCTGACGTGCAAGGGCGAGGCTTGCGTGAGCGTCTTCGGCCCCTCCGAATAGGCGGTCGAAACGAGCCGCCACCAAGACATCATTGGGCTGCAGGCGGGCGAGCGCTGCCTTTCCCTGCGTTCGTTTGTTGAACGGGCAGTCAGCCCCAAACCCTCGCTCGACATACACGTCGTCGAAAATGATGCCGACTGAGGCGGCCCAGGCGTCCAAGGCCAAGCGCTGAGGCTCGATCTGGTCGGACACGTGCCGGGCTCGCAATTCCCGACTTCGGACGTAACCGTAGACCCTTGCAGGCGGTGAAGTGGATACTCGACGCGAGCTCCATTGGGACGCAACGGCCTTTACCGGGGGAGTCTTCACGAAGGCAGCCCTCGAATTAGCCAAATGGGCGAACGGTACGGCTCATGTCATAAACGTGCACATGTTCGCAACCTACGCGGTACAGCGGTCAAAAATTGCGCATAAGGAAAATAATAAACGTGCAGCCGTCAGGCGTAAGAGCGAATTCTGGTGCTTTGTAAAGGCAAAGTAGGCCACAACAGAGGAGGTCTGCCATGCCATCGTTCACCCACACCCAAATGCGCTACACGGTCCCGGAAGCCCGACGCGTGCTGTCCATCGGTACGACGCGAATTTACGAGCTGTTCAAGAGTGGGCAGCTCGAATCGATGACGGACGGCCGCCGACGGTACGTCTCAGCCCGTGCGCTCGACGCCTACATGGAACGCCTTGACGCTGAAAATGCCCTGAAGCAGCAGCCTCGGGGCACGAGATAGGCGGCGCGACCTCGCAGCGGATTTTGTTTGGAGGCTCAATCCGCCCCCGCCATCTCGGCGGGGGCGGATGGATGGTAGGCCCCGCAGTAAGCGGCCCAATCGTCCATCAACGCACGACGCTTTGGGAGCAGATCACCGCGCCTGTAGGCCGCCTCGACCTTGCTATCGATGGTGTGCGCCAGCGCCATCTCGACGACATCGGACGGAACGTGCGTCGTCTCGCTTGCCCAGTCGCGGAACGAGCTCCGAAAGCCGTGAACGGTGATGTCAGCCCGCCCCATGCGCTTCAGCACCGCCAGCATCGCCATGTTGCTGAGCGGTCTGCCACGCTTGCCGCCGGGAAATACGAATTCGTCGATGCGGATTTCGGCCATTGCAGCCAGAATGGTCTGAGCTCCCGCAGACAACGGCACGCGGTGCTCGGTTCTCGCCTTCATTCGGTTGGCCGGCACGGTCCATACTCCCGAGGCGCGGTCAATCTCTGCCCAGCGTGCGCCGATCACCTCGCCGGTACGGGTTGCGGTCAAAATAACAAAGGTAAGCGCCCGAGCCGCAGTTCCAGGCTGGTTAGCGACCGACCTAAGAAACGCAGGCACTTCGTCAAACGGTAGAGCAGGGTGATGCTCAACCTGCCGCACCCGCGACTGCTTGGGGAGCAGGTTGGCGAGATGCCCCTTCCATCGCGCCGGGTTCTCACCCATCCGGTAGCCGCGCGTTGATGCCCAATCGAGAACCGCCTCGATCCGCCCCCGCACTCGACCAGCAGTTTCGCTCTTGCTGGTCCAGATGGGCTCGACCGCCCGCATCACGAGGGCGGTGTCGACGCCCCGCACAGGCAGGCTACCGAAGACGGGGTAGGCGTAGGTTTCGAGTGTCGCCGTCCACTGTGCCGCGTGCTTCGGGTTGCTCCATCCGGCTTTGTGGGCCTCGATGTAGGCGGTGGCACAGTCACGGAAGGTGACGGCCTTGGCTGCTTCGATGGCAGCCTCCTGGCGCTGGCAGTTCCTTACCTCGATTGGATCGTGCCCCTCTGCGCGGAGCTTCCGGCAGGCGAGCGCGTTCTCGCGAGCTTCGGCAAGCGAAAACGTATTGGCCGACCCCAGCCCCATCTCACGGGCCTTACCGTGGAGGGTGAAGCGAAAAATCCAACTTTTCGCCCCTTTGCCGGTCACCTGAAGCCAAAGGCCGCCACCGTCACCATACATGCCGGGCGTCTTCTGGCGCTGAACGGCAAGGGCAGTGAGCTTTCCAGCCATACAATCTAACCCACGTTTCTACCCACACCATAAACGCGAAATCAGGCAAACGCCAGCGGTCACCTACGAAAGCAAGGCGACACAAACTCGTTCGTTTTCAGTGATTTAGCGGTTGAATGCGAATACTGGCGAAAGCATTACTGGCGGAAGGGGTGGGATTCGAACCCACGGTGGAGTTGCCCCCACGGCGGTTTTCAAGACCGCTGCCTTAAACCACTCGGCCACCCTTCCAAGTCGTTGCAAAAGCTAAATAATTTGCCTTTGTCGATGCTTGGACTTCTCGCCCGTTGCCACCGGACCGCTACCCGACCATCCGGCCGCCTTGTCTATGGCGGTACGCGGGGCAGCGTCAACCTTCGCGGCACACGCACACAAGGCAACGAGTCCAGGTTAACGATTTGGTCCGATGGCCGGCTAAGCGTCGGAGATGGTTGACCGCTCGGCCCGGGCGGCGAGCCAGTCGGAGAAGGGGAACGCGGTCAAGAGCGACGTCGCCCGAACCGACATGATCGGAAGCCTCGTGGGCCGGATCGATGCCAGGGTACGTCGGTGCGTGGCGCGATGTTGAAAGCGTTCGGCGAGCCGCCCGCCCATACCTGAGCGACCGAAAATTTTGTATTCACTTTTGAAACCGGAGCAACGATTCATCCGTTTCGGCGCATATGACGAAAGCGAAAGCCCGCCCGAGGCCCGCCCCCTTCTTATCGGTTACAGCCAGCCGTCTCCATGCTGCCGACGCGGCCTGGGCTGCAGAGCTTGCGGCATGGTTTGGCGACGAGATGGTCAATGCAGTCTCGAACCAACCGGTGGGCCGTGGGGAAGAGGGAACCAAACTTCGGGCTCTCTACGATGCCCGAAGCCGTGAGCTGTCCGATTGGCAGCGCATCCGTGGCCTGAGCTAGCCCCGCGAACCCTCTCCTCCGAGAGATCTGCCAAACCGAAAGCCCGGCCGCGGTGATGGCGCGCCGGACTTTCCTGCGTTCACAGGAGCGATCGCGCAGCCCCCGTCTCGAATGTTATCCCAGTCTCGGTCCCTGGGGCCGGACAGCCATCTGGTCTGAAGAAGGCTCAGCGGCGGCTCTCGCCGGATGGCATATCGGGCCCATCCTCACGCGGCGTGCCATCGTAGCCCTCCATCCAAGAGGTCCGATCTTCGCTGTCGCGAGGATAGGGGCAAGCATCCTTGGGGTGACCGTGGATCCGCGCCTGGGCGCCCTGTTCGATGGGATCGGAATACGCGTGACGGATGTCGGCCATGGGACTGGCTCCGGGGTGTGGCTTTCATCGATCAACCCGCCCCTTCGTCCGATGATCCCGCGGCCAAAAGGTTCAGGCAGATTCCAAGACGGTTTCGCAGACGTGCCCCCGGTTCTGCGATGAAAACCTGCGACACATCGAAGAGCTAAGCAGCGTGCGCGTTGGCGCTCCAACGCGAACCTGTTTAGCCCTCGCTCACTTCGACCGCTTGGTCGGGGGCTTTGCTGCAGCTGCATCCGCGGCATCGCGCTCGAGGCGCTGAGCCTTCAGGCGAACGATCTGATCGTCACGCGCCGTCTCCCGGACTCTGACCTCTTCCCAGACCTGACCGGCGATGTCCGCGCGCTCTGCGGCCTTGGCCGCCTTGGTGTCCTTGCGATCCTGATGGCCGGCCTTATCGTCCGTCACTTGGATTCCTCCGATTGGCACGGCGCCGCACCGCACTTTTATCCTCGACACCACGGCACCCGATGGGCAGGCGTGAAAGAAATTTCCTCCGACAGGTGGCTCAAGCCTGCGTCGGGAGAAGCATCAGGCCGTCCGGCTCCACATCGAGGGACATCCCGGACATGAGGGCACGCCGTTGATGCGCCCTCTCGCCTGCCTCCGTCCCGCATTTCTCAATATGTGCGACCCGGTTGACGACCTGAAGGTTCGGCGCTCCCCAGAAGGCCAGGAGTTTGGGCCAAGGGGCATCGCGGTGCTCGCGCCAGACGCGATAGAGCGGCGTGCGATGGTCGACCTCGGCGGTTTTCAGCAGGCGCTTCCCGGACGCGGCGCAGCGATGGTGCTGATGCGCCTTCAAAACCTTCACCTGGTCGCTGGGCGCGGCCCAGAACTTCCAGGCCGTGACGCAGGCCGAATGCCAGCGGGCGTTCTTGTTCGGCGTGCCCGTGCCCCACAGATCCCTGTGCCAGCCGAAGCGGAAGACCGGCTGTCCGCAGATGCAGCAATGGCCGGGGCCGCGGGCATGCGCGGGCTCCCGATAGGGAGAGGGCGGCATCCGGAAGGTGGCGGCGAGGCCCGAACCTTTCTCCGAGCCGAGACGCCACGTCCATCCCTCCGGCTGGCCCGAGCGCGTGGCCAGCGCCCGCGCCAGGCGATCGGCCCGGTGGACGTGGTTGCGCCAGTAGCTCTCGACGGCGAGGCGCGGCGTCGGTGGCATCAGCGGGCGGGACAGCGCGTGCTGCAGGACAGGCGCGGGGAAGACGGCCGGGAGCGCCCGTTCGAGCCGGGCGCGGGAGCGTTCGTTCCGCTCCGCACGCCAGTCCGATGCAGCGGTCACGCCGGGTCGAGGACGCGAGCGCGGGAGACCGCAGGCGCCGGAGTCGGGGCCAGGGCCGGGGCCGGTACGCCCGCGATGGCATCGGCGAGTTGGTTCAAGCGTAGCGCGAGGTCGCTCACCTCGTTCAAGGCGATGGCCTTGTCGCCACTCTTCACGGCCCGGGTGATATCGCTGATCTGCATCTTCGCCATGCGCGACAGTTCGGCGGAAAGCTGGTCCCTGGTCATCGGTATCCGTCTCGGTTCGGCGGTTTCGTGCCTAACGAGGCCTAAAGCCGGAGGGTTACCGGGCGGTTTCAGCCAGCGGAAAGCAGGCGTGCCGCCGGTCCCCGAACCGCGACTGTCACGGCCGAGGTGCGGGAGCGGGGTTCTGCTGCGTCGGCGCTTGCTGAGTTGGGCTCTGCGGCGCCGGCGACGGCTGTTGCGGAGCCGTGCCGGGGGCGGTCTGACCGTCCGACAGCGTCTGGTTCGCCTTGGTCTGCAGCTGATCCGCCGTCTGCTGGTTGATGAGCCCATAAGACACGGCAGCGGCGAGGGCGACGGCGATAACGGCGCCGATGATCGTCTTCGTGAGCTTGCTCTGCATGGACATGCCTCCTGCGGTCGCCTCACGCGAGGCGCCCTCCAAAAGAGCAAAGGTGGTGGCTCTCAGGCTGGTTCCGCTCCGGTCTTTCGTCCCATGGAACGAACGGAGCAGCCACGTCGGGCGCCTGGCGCCCGCTTCCTCGGCCTCACCCCCGGCCCTTCAGCTCTTCCCCCGCTTCGAAGCGTGAAATCGCCTCGGTCGATCCCTGCGCTGACTCGGCACGCTCTCGGATGCCGATCCCCAGCGAGGCACGCCCCCTCCATCCACGCCCGAATCCAGGCCACCACCATATCCCGGGAGGTGTTCGAGCGCCGATGTCCGCGCAGGGCAGCGTCGAGCGTCGCGGCATCGAGGGAGAGAACACATGCCGGAATGTGCCGGCCGCTTTGCGCGATCCCGGTCTGCAAGGATCCCGGGAGGAACGCCGGGCGCCTGTGGCGCAAGCCGTGGACGCGCATTGCGGGGCAGGGTGGCCGATGGGGGCGGGGAACCGCGTGAACGCGGGCGTCGAGCCGTTCGGCCGTACAGCCGGCGCGTCGCCCCAGCATGAGGACGGCGTCGTCCGACAGGCGCATGCCGAGCTGGAGACGCTCCGCGGCCTGCCGAAGGCGGTGGCGGCGCGGTTCGTCGTCGGCGAAAGGCGCGCGCGGGGGAGGGTCGGTCGACGCATAAAGAAACGGCCGGGGTTTCCCCCGGCCGCTCATCGTCGTGACGGCTGATCCGCTTAGCGGAGGAGCTGCAGGATGCCCTGCTGCGCCGTGTTGGCGAGCGAGAGGGCCGAGATGCCGATGGACTGGCGGGTCGACAGGGCCTGGGAGTTGGCGGCTTCCTCGTTGAGGTCCGCGTTCGTCAGGTTGGCCGAGCCGGTGTCGAGGATGTTGATCAGGTTCTTCGAGAAGTCCTGACGGTTCTGCACCACCGAAAGGTTGGAGCCGAAGGTCGAAGCCTGTCCGCGAAGCTGGCTGGTGGCCGCCGTGATGGCCGTCAGCGTCTGGTTGATCTCCGTGTCGGTCTGGAAACCACCGGTGGACGAGGTGAGGCCAAGTCCGTCGGCATCCAGTTTGGAGCCGGCGATGGTCAGGCTGGAGGAGCCCGATTCGTTGAAGGTGACCTTCAGGGAGTTCTCGCTCGCATCTGTGCCATTGCGGTACAGCAAGTTGATGCCGTTGTAGCTCGAATCCTTGGCCTGCTGAGTGATCTGGTTCAGGATCTCGTTGAACTGCTTGGCCAGCGTTTGGCGGGTCGTGTTGGTGGAGCCGGTGCTGTCCTTGCCAAAGCCGGACATAGCCGTAGCCGGACCTTGGCCAGCGACGCTGGAAGATTGAAGGCCAAAGCCGATATCGGCGTTGAGAGAGGCTGTCGCGCCCTGTGCCGCCTGAACCGTGAGTTTCTGGCTGGCGCCAGCGGTCGTGGAACTCAGGACGAGCTTATCATTCACATCAAGGCTGGCGACAAGGTTTCCGGCAAGCCCCGTATCGGCACCGATCTGCTTGTTGATCGAGTCGACGATCTGCTGCTTCGTTGTCGTCGCCGGCGTGGTCCCAGTCGTGTTGTCGATCTTGATGGTCTTGGCCGGACCGGTTCCGAGCTGGATGGTGAAGTTGGCGTTCTTGGTGCTGAGGTCGAGGCCTGCCGTCAGGGAGGTCGTGCCGTTGACCACAGCCTTGGCGGAACCGTCGGTGGCATCGGAACCCGTCGAGGACAGGCCGATGGCCGCAGTGCCGGTTCCGGCTGAAGCCGTGCCCGCGCTCGTCGCCGCATTGGTACCGAAACCGAGACCGATCGTGTCGGCGCTGGCGGCGACCGTGACGCCGGTACCGGTGAAGGCGAGTCCGGCGCCGGTCGCTGCGCTGGCGGTGATGCCCGTTACTCCGCCTGCCGTGATCTTGGCGTTGATCGCCTCGAGCAGCTTAGCCTTATCGGGGTTGGTACCCAGCGCCGTGCCACTCGCGTCGAGGCTGGTGCTGTCGATGGTGAAGGTCGTCGAATTTGTGCCGTTCCCGACGGTGAACGTCGCGGATTTACCACTCGACAGATCGGTGTTCGCACCAATTATGACGGAACCCGTGGAGGCAGCCGTGGGGCCGGTGCCGGAGGGCGTGCCGGCCGCAGGCGTGAAAGCGCCACCAAATCCCAGATCGACACCGCCGGCGGCGGGCGTCACGGTCAACTGCGCATCGGGGCCGGAATCCGTCGAGGAGAACACGAGCTTGTTGCTCGAGTTGATGCTCGCCGTGACCGTCGATCCACCGTCCTTCAGCTGCTTGTTGATGGCTGCCAGGACTTCCGTTTGGTCGCCCGATGTCCCGACCGTTCCGCCGTTGGCATCGGTCGCGCTGTTCTGATCGATCTTGACCGACACCGCCTTCAGACCGTCATTCACGGTGAAAGCCGCTGAGCCGCCGCCCGAGAAATCGGTCGCGCTGCCAACGTTCGCACCGGTAGCGGTGAGGGTCGCGACTTTGGCGCTCGACGCTTTGCCGAAGCCGATATCGAGGGTCGACCCCTTGGAGCCGGCCACGGTCAACTGCTGGGTCGATCCGGCACTGGTCGTCGAGAAGCCGATGCGTCCGTCGGAACCGACCGACGCCGAGACTTTGCCCTTCAGATCAGCGTTGTTGGCGATCTGGCTGTTGATCGCGGAAACAACCTGACCGGCGGTGACCTTGGTGAGGTCCGTACCGGCGCTCGTCAGAGTGGAGGAATCGAGCCGAATTGTAGCAGTCTTCGCGGCAGCGCCGGATCCGATGGTGATGTCGAGCGAGCCGTCCTTGCCCAGCGTCGAGAAATCCTGGGTGCCGTCGGCGGTGCCGGCCAGACCCTGGAAGCTCTTGCTGCCGTTCACGGAGGCGGCGGTGGCGGCGAGACCGCTGGTGGTCGCGCTCTTGTCGGCCAGCGCCTGGTTGGCGGTGGACTTGGCCGAATCGACCAGCTTCTGGATCGAGGTGATGCCCTGGTTGGCGGCCTGGATCGTCTGGACGCCGTTCGAGATGCCGTTGAGGAGCGAGCCGAGATCGCCCGAGCGGCCGGACAGGGCCTGCGAGGTGAAGAAGCTCGTCGGATCGTCGAGGGCCGAGTTGACCTTCTTGCCGGTCGACAGGCGGTTCTGGGTCTGGGTCAGGAGGTCGGCGGTGCCCTGCAGCGAGAGCAGGTTCTGGCGCGTTGCCGCGGTAAGCGTGATGCCTGAAGACATGTGGTCCGATCCATTCTGATCTGGAAGCACCCTTTTTTGGGTGCGACGTCACCAAACCACGAGGACGTTGCGAACGTCTTAAGACGAACGGTCAACGAACCCTGAGGGAGATCCGACGTATTCTCCCTATCTTCGTGGTCTCCGAGGGAGATGCCGTATTCCGCAAGCAAACCCTGCCATGGCGGTCATGTATTGTTAACCGCCCGGATCGATGATCCCACCCGAACCCGAAGGACCGGTCATGCCCCTGAAGATCGAACTCAAGCCGTTCGAGCGGTTGCTGATCGGCGGGGCCGCGATCCGCAACGGGTCCCGGCGGTCGAGCTTCGTCATCGAGACGATGACGAAGTTCCTGCGCGAATCCGACATCATCACGGAGAGCGAGGCCGATACGGCCTGCAAGCGCCTCTACCTGACCCTCACGGTGCTCTATCTCTCCGACGACGTGTCGGAGATCGAGAACCTGTTCGTGGCCCAGGCGAGCGAGTTGCTCCAGGTGGTGCCGAGCACCGCGCCCTACATAAGAGACATCAACGCATCGGTGGCGGCGCGGGACTTCTACCGGGCGATGAAGCGGGGCAAGGACCTCATCCAGTACGAGGCCACTCTCGCCGACCTCCTGGCCAAGGCGCCCGATTCGGGAAGCGCCGACTGACCGTCCGGATCGGCCGCCGAGCGGGCAGGGGGCCGGCATCGGCAGTCCCGATGCGGCAGGCTCTCGTGGAGCCCGGCTCCGGGTCCGGACGCCCCCCCGGTCTCAGGCAGGCTACCGGATTCATACATCTGCTCTCGTAGGCAGACCGCGTCCCTCTCCCCCTTGTGGGGAGAGGTTAGGAGTGGGGGTGGCTCCGCCAGCCTCCGACGGCTGAGAGTCGCCCCACCACCCCCACCTCCAACTCCTCCCCACAAGCTCGACGGATCTCGGGCAAGTCCGAGATCCGCTGGGGAGGAGGGCTCGTCAGCGCAGCCCGCGACATGCGTGACTCTTGTAGCTCACGCGGGTTCGAGGCGGGTGAGGCGGTCGAGGAGGGCGCGGTCGTGGAGGAGGGCCATGCGCTCCTTCGGGCTGAGCCACTCGGCGGCCTCGGCGATAGTCTCGGCCTCCACCACCTTGGCCTGGGCGAGGGCGCGGTCGGTGTCGATCACGCCGCGGGGGCGTTTGGGCATCTCCGGCAGCATCAGGGCATGGGCCTCGGCGAAGCCCGCATCGGCGTGGAGGGCGCGGATCGCATCCGATTCGTCGAGGCCGGCCTCGGCGTTGTGGGCGGCGAGCGTCCCGGCGGTGATGGCGATGGCGGGCTGGTCGCGCTCCTCCGGCGTCATCAGCAGGCCGAGGCGCTTGAGGGCGAGGCCCCAGGAGAGCTGGCCGCTCGCCCAGGAGATCGGGATCGCCAGGACGAGGCCGAGGATGGTGGGCGACATCCAGAGGAACAGCGAGGTGGCGATGGCGAAGGCGGCGATGCCGGTCACCAGCCCCAGCACCATGTGCCAGCGATGGCGCCGGACGATGTCGCGCAAGGGAATCGAGCCGTCGTCGCGCCGCTGCGGGTTCCAGCCGGTATCGCGCCCGACCAGGATCTCGAAGACCGAGCCGGATTGGATCAGCATGGCGATGGGCGCGATGAGCGCGGAGAGGATCGTCTCGATCAGGCTCGACAGGACGAGGCGGATGGCGCCGCCCGAGGCCCGGCGCACAGGCCCGTCGATGAGGGCGAGGATCAGCCCCAGGAGCTTGGGCGCCAGCAGGATGCCCATGGTGAGCCCGAACAGCTGGAGCGCGCGCACGGGGTCGAAGCGCGGCCAGACCGGGTAGAGCCCGAATTCGGAGGTGAAATATTCCGGCCGCACATAGGCGGTCTGGAGCACGAGGGCGATACCGACCACGAGCTGGCCGAGCCAGAGCGGGGAGGCGACGTAGCCGGCGATGCCGGTGGCGAAATGCTGGCGCGAGGCCAGCGTCAGGCCCGCCGCCCCGATGACGCGGCTGTGCTGGAGGTTGCCCTGCGCCCAGCGCCGGTCGCGCACCGCCACGTCGATGAGGGAGGGCGGGCTCTCCTCGTAGGAGCCGGGCAGGGCGGGCAGCATGGTCACGCTCCAGCCGGCCCGCCGGATCAGCGCCGCCTCGACGAAATCGTGGCTGAGGATGTGGCCGCCGAAGGGCGGCTTGCCCTTGAGGTCGGGCAGGCCGCAGGCTTGCGCGAAGGCGCGGGTGCGGATGATGGCGTTGTGGCCCCAGTAATTGCCGTCGCGGCCCGACCAGACGGAGAGGCCGGTGGCGATGACCGGGCCGTAGATGCGGGCGGCGAATTGCTGGACGCGGGCGAACAGGGTGTTGCGGTTGATGATGAGCGGCAGCGACTGGATGATGCCAGAATCCGGGTCCGCCTCCATGGCGGCGGCGAGATGGACCACGCAAGGTCCGGTCATCAGGCTGTCGGCGTCGAGCACCAGCATGTGGTCGTAGGCCCCGCCCCAGCGCGAGACGAAGTCGCCGATATTGCCGGCCTTGCGATGGTGGTTCTTCGCCCGGTGCCGGTAATAGAGCCGCGCATCCTCGCCCCAGCGCGCGCGAAGCGCCAGGAAGGCGCGCTCCTCGGCGATCCAGGCGTCTCCTTGCGTCGAGTCCGACAGGACGAAATAATCGAAGGCCGCGCCATGGCCGGTGGCGTCGATCTCGGCCCGCATGGCTTCCACGGCCGCGAAGGTGCGGGCGGTGGCCTCGTTATAGACCGGCATGACGATGGCGGTCTTCGTGGCGAGCCGGGTCGGCGGAAGCGGCGCCTTCGGGCGGCGCAGGAGCGTGGCGAAGCCCAGGATCGCGCTCATGAAGGAGAGGGCGATCCAGGAAAAGTTCAGGGTGAAGAGCACGAGCAGCACATATTGCAGCGCCGTCGTCCCGCCCGAGACGGCCACGACCTCGTACATCTCGAACGCCCCATAGGCGGTGAGCAGCGCCGCCCCGCCGAAGACGAAGGCGCGGGCGGCCCAGGGCCGCCGCGCGGGCTTCGCCGGACGGTGCCCCGTGGCGGGGTCCCAGCGGTCGAGCGCCTGCACCGGCATGGGCAGCGGGGCTTCGGGCGGCATCGCGGGCCGAAAGGAAGCCGGGGCGGCGGGGGGAAACGCGTGCGTGTTCAGGGTGTCCACCGGTAGAGCCAGGTTTCGGTGACGGGGGCCTCCCCGCGCTTGAGCACGAGGCGCAGTTCGCAGGTCTTCTCGCCGCCCGTGTCGAGCTCGAAGGAGACGCGCACCGTCTTGCGGTCGGGATAGCGATAGAGGGTCGGGGCCGCCACCGTTCCGGGCGAGGTCAGGAGCGTCGGCTGCAGGTCGGGATCGGCGAACAGGATGTCGCCGGTGAAATCCACCAGGAAGAGGCGGCGGTTGCTCCCCGGCGCCTTGCCGCTGCGGGTGCCGGAGACGGTTGCCACCGGAGGCGCCTCCGGCGGCTGCCAACACCAATGCTGGCGATAGCCGAACGCGTGCTCGGTGCCCGCCGCCAGGGACGCCTTCGGCCGCCAATAGGCCAGGATGTTCTCGTTGAACTCGGAATCGCTCGGGATTTCTAGGAGCGTCACGGCCCCCGGCCCCCAGGCGCCGAAAGGCTCGAGCCAGAGCGAGGGACGCCACTCCCAATGCTGCACGTCGTCCTCGAAGTCGGCGTAGCTGCGCGCCCGCTGCATCAGGCCGAACCCCTTAGGGTTGTCGTCGACGAAGGACGAGACCTGCAGGGTCTCCGGGTTGCGCGCCGGGCGCCAGATCGCCTCGTTGGCGCCCGTGCGGATCTGCAGGCCGGTGGAGGCATAGGCGCCGGCCCGGGCATCATCGGCGCCGCGCCGGTCGTAGGGGCCGAAGAAGTAGCTCGTGGTCATGCCGCCGAGACCGAGATGATCGATGGCCGCGCGCGCGAACACCGTGCCCTCGACATCGCAGAGCGAGGCGCCGCCCGGCCGCAGGCTCATTCTCAGGGCGGCGGTGGCCGAGGGGGAATCGACGAGGCAGTGCAGCACCAGCGGGCCGCCGGGACCCGGCCGCTCGACCCAGATGGCGCGCAGTTCGGGAAACTCCTCGCCGCGTGAATCGGCCGGGCGCAGGGTGAGGGCGCGCGCGGTGACGCCGAAGCCCTGGCCGGTGGCGACGAGGCGGAAGAACGACGCCCCCTGGAAGGTGGCGAAATCGGTGAGCTCGCCGCCATCGAACCGGGCGCGGATGCGCAGGCCGGAGTAACCGGGATCGTCCTTGAACTCGGGCAGGGCGATGCCCTCCGCCTCGAAGCGGGAGCGGTCGTAGGCCAGGGGCCGCACGGTGCCGTCCTCCACCAGGGCCAGGGCCACGCGGCCGGTGAAGACGGAGCCGCGATGCAGGGGCTCGATCGTGAATCCGAGGGTCTCGTTCGACCAGACCGCGCTGCCCGGCACGGTCCGGATGGCGTTGTACTGCTCGCGGTTGAGCCCGGTGAGGGCACCGGGCAGATCGTCGGTGCGCGGGGCGACGAAGGGCCGTTTGGCCAGTGCACGGGCGAGGTCGGCCACCAGGCCGGACTGGAACGGCGCGCCATCGGCGGGAAGGGCAGGGGCATCGTCCGCCCGGGCGGTGTCCGCGGCGCCGGGGAGGGAGACGACCAGCGCGGCGACGCTCGCCTGCCACAGAAGCTCCCGGCGGCTCCGGTCCCGCGGTCCCGTCGCAACGGGATCGTCGGAGGAGGGCTCTGTCACGGCGCGGCGAAGTCCCGGAATCGTCGGCGTCATTGGACCTGGAATGTCGGCGCGGAAAAGCGCGGAGTGCGATGCGGTATGTCCCGGCTTTACCACGGCACGGCCTGAACCCAACCTTAAGCCGGAAAGGACCGAAACCGTTCACGGGAACGCGGATTTTCCGACAATCGCGCGGTCCGGCCGGGAACGGACGCGGGAGGCGAGAGGGCGCCGGACTGGCCGAATGGCCGCGCTTGTGACAGATTTTGTGGGTCGTTCACCTCACACGAGGCACCTCATTGGCCCTGATCCCATGCCCTGCCTGCTCGCGACAGATCTCCGCGCAAGCCTTGGCTTGCCCGGGCTGCGGCCATCCCGGTGACGCCGCTTCCCCAGGGGGAGGGGGTGTCACGCGCATGCTCGGAACCGTCGCCGGCACCTACATCTCGGCCACCACGCTGGCGAGCCTGGTCCTCGGGGTCGTCATGTTCGTGTGCGTGGCCGCCGTGCTGATCACCCTCATCCTCAAGAGCCAGTGACCGGGACGGAGCGGACCGGATCTCCGTCCGCGCCGCCAGCTTGCCGGCCAGGCAGACTTGCTACCCGACAAACCACACAGTAGCGCAGCCGGACAGGACGCGAGCCGGCCCCCGGCCCGACAGCGGCGGAGCGACGATGACGGCGCAGACCACCCATTCGACCGAGCCCGCCAAGACGGGCGGACGCAGCCTCACGGCCATCGTTCTCGCCGCCGGCAAGGGCACGCGGATGCGCTCCGACCTGCCCAAGGTGCTGCATGCGGTGGCCGGACGGACCATGCTCGGCCACGTGCTCGCCGCCGCGAGCGAGGCGGGGGCGACCCGCATCGCCGTGGTGGTGGAGCCGGGCCAGGAGGCGGTCGCCGCCGAGATCGCCCGCGCGGCGCCCGGCGCCTCGGTCCATCCGCAGGTGGAGCGCCTCGGCACCGCCCATGCGGTTCTGGCCGCCCGCGAGGCCCTGGAGGCGGGTTCCGACGACGTGGTGATCGCGTTCGGCGACACCCCCCTCGTCACGGGGGTCACCCTCACCCGTCTGCGCGCGCCCCTGGCCGATGGGGCGGCGGTGGCGGTGCTGGCCTTCACGGCGGAGAATCCGGCCGGCTACGGACGGGTGCTGACGGAGGGCGGGCGCGTGCTCGCCATCCGCGAGGAGAAGGATGCGAGCGCGGAGGAGCGCGCCGTCACCCTGTGCAATGCCGGCCTCATGGCGCTCTCCGGCCCCCATGCCCTCGCCCTGCTGACGCGGATCGGCAATGCCAACGCGGCGGGCGAGTACTACCTGCCCGACGCGGTCGCCCTCGCCGTGGAGGACGGGCTCGCCGTGGCGGTGGTGCCCGTGGACGAGGCCGAGGCGCAGGGCGTCAACGACCGGGTCCAGCTCGCCGTCGCCGAGGCGACGATCCAGGCCCGCCTGCGCCGCGCGGCCCAGATCGGAGGGGCCACGCTGGTCGCTCCAGAGACAGTTTTTCTCAGTGTCGACACGGTTTTGGGCCGGGATGTTCTCGTGGAACCTCATGTGGTGTTCGGCCCCAAAGTGACGGTCGGAGACCGTTGCGTGATCCATGCCTTCTCGCATCTCGAAGGCGCGACCCTGGCGCAAGGCGTCCATATCGGCCCCTATGCGCGGCTTCGCCCCGGCGCCGTGCTGGAGGCCGGCTCCCGCATCGGCAATTTCGTCGAGATGAAGAACGCGCGCCTCGGCGAGGGCGCCAAGGCCAACCACCTCACCTATCTCGGCGATGCCGAGATCGGGCCTGGGGCGAATGTCGGGGCCGGCACCATCACCTGCAATTACGACGGGGTGAACAAGCACCGCACCGAGATCGGGGCCGGGGCCTTCATCGGCTCGAACACCGCCCTGGTGGCGCCCGTGAGCGTCGGGGCCGGCGCTATCGTCGGCGCGGGCTCGGTCATCACCACCTCGGTGCCGGCCGATGCCCTCGCCATCGCCCGCAGCCGCCAGCGCATCATCGAGGGCATGGCCAGCGGGATGCGGGCGGCATTGCAGGCGATGAAGGCCGCCAAGCGATCCTCGGGACTCTGAGGTCGACTCGGCTCCGTCGCCGATGCCTGTACGAGGCGCTGAACTGAAGCTGGCTTCATTGCAAAATCTGGCTTTTCCATAACCTGGGGGTTATAGTTCCAAATGTCTTGGACCGTCAGGTCCAGGCGCGGGTATTTCCCGTCCGGCTCAAGGCCGAGGACTGGACCAGTGGCGACACTCACTGGTTGCTCGACGTCATCGCGCCCTCGCAGAAGGTGGCCACTGCGGTTCTCGCGAACTTCGAGCAGGTGGTGAAGGACAAGCCAGTGCGCATTCATCCGATCGTCGGGCAACGCGTCGATTCAGCGGTGTTAGAGAAATGCGCGTCAAATCGCTCGGCGACGCGGAGATGGCCAGCTCAAACTGACGGGAGTTTATTCAATCGGCATGGGCAAGCAAGCGAGACTGCTAAGCAAAGTCGCACTCCTCGCGACAGCCTGCATCGTATCTGACCTTGGGTACGCCGCCGCCGAAAAACCGGACCATATGCCGACGACGAAAGACTCACGACAGCAGGCCCCTAAGTTAAAGTGGCTCTTCGATGAAGACCCTCGCTCGCTAGGGATAAAAATAGGCCCCACGCATGAGGTAATAAAGCTACTTATATTAGAAGATATATTAGTATCAAATTCGAGGCGCGGCTATTTGGTTCAGATTTCTCTTAGAGCAAAGATAGAAACCGCTGGAAATTGTACGATTAATAAAGAAGACGATTTAGTTTTCTTTCTCAGGTCTCCACAAAACTATCGTCAAGGTGGAGAATACAGGCGAGATTTTTTTGGTAATTATGGGATAGAAAGTTTGAACTTATTAAGGATTGGTCATAAATACTTTGCAATTATTGATTGCAACGACAGCCAATATATATCTTACGCCATCGACTACCGGGAGGACTGAATGGCCAAAACTTGGACTTCTGCCATAGAAGCGTCCTTCAAATCTGTTGGTGCCGACGATTATGAATTTGAGTTAATCTATAACGATGCGGGCGATAAAATAAACCCAAGATGCGGATGACAGTCGACGATAAAGCATCTCTAATTGCCGCCCTAAAGAAGTTATATGAGAATTCGGACACGGCAGCGAAGATTATGGATTCGGCAGAATGGCACGGACGATGGAACAGGTGATCGCTGCAATGCCGCCCAACCGTCATGCGCGAATTCAGGCTCGCGCGGACGAGATGAAGGCCGAGATCGAGGGGCTGAAGGCGTTGCGTCTGCTCGCTGACCGCAGCCAGGTAGACATCGCACGGGAGCTGGGCATCACGCAGCCCGCCGTTCTCAAGATGGAGCGTCAGACCGACCTCTACCTCTCGACGCTGCGTCGGTTCGTGGAAGCGGCGGGTGGTAAGCTGGAGCTACGTGTGGAGTTACCCGGCAAAGGCGTAATTCACCTCACAAGCATGGGTGAACTCGCGCCCTGACCGGATATGACGCCGACCGGCATCGCTTTGCGACTATACGTCCGGCCCATGCTTCAGCTGCAGAACGCCTCATCAGAAGCATAAAGCCATTTCTCAGCATGAACTTGCGAGGTTTTCTTGATGGTGAGAATGAGGGCAAGGCATGCTGCCCGTGCGGCACAATGACGGGATAGCTGGCCGCGAGGCGTCCCGATCCGATACAAGGCGGTTGAGGAAGGCGTGGGCCACGCCTTGCGTGGCCCACCGGAGGCGCAAGCCTTCCACTCCCCGGCCAAGCCCACTCGTATGAGAAGTAGCGTCCATGTGTGGAATCGTTGGCATCGTCGGGCATGAGGCGGTGGCGGGACAGGTGGTCGAAGCCCTGCGCCGTCTCGAATATCGCGGCTACGATTCGGCTGGCGTCGCCACGCTGGCGAACGGCCGGCTGGACCGTCGCCGCGCCGAGGGCAAGCTCTCCAACCTCGAACTCAGGCTGCGCGACGAGCCGCTGCCCGGCGCCATCGGCATCGGCCATACCCGCTGGGCCACACATGGCCGCCCCAACGAGACCAATGCCCACCCCCATGCCACGGCGCGGCTGGCCGTCGTCCATAACGGCATCATCGAGAACTTTCGCGAATTGAAGGCCGAGCTGCAGGCGAAGGGCGTGCGCTTCGAGAGCGAGACCGACACGGAGGTCGTGGCCCAGCTCGTCAGCGCCGAGATGGACAGGGGCCTGGGACCGGTGGAGGCGGTGGCCGCCGCCCTGCCGCGCCTGCGCGGTGCGTTCGCCCTCGGCTTCATCTTCGCCGGCCATGACGATCTCCTCATCGGCGCCCGCCACGGTGCGCCCCTGGCCATCGGCTTCGGCGAGGGCGAGACCTATCTCGGCTCGGACGCCTTGGCGCTCGCACCCTTCACCGAGGAGATCACCTATCTGGAGGAGGGCGACTGGGCGGTGCTGACCCGCGCGGGCGCCGAGATCCGCGACATCGACGGCAACCCGGTCCAGCGCCAGCGCCAGCGCATCGTCGCCCAGGCCTACCGGGTGGAGAAGGGCAACCACCGCCACTTCATGGCCAAGGAAATCCACGAGCAGCCCGAGGTGGTGGGCCGGACCCTCGCCCATTACGTCGATCTCGCCAACGGCCGGGTCGCCCTGCCCGAGGCCCTTCCCTTCGATTTCAAGAACCTCTCGCGGCTCTCGATCACGGCCTGCGGCACCGCCTATTATGCCGGGCTGGTGGCGAAGTACTGGTTCGAATCCCTGGCGCGCCTGCCCGTGGAGATCGACGTCGCCTCCGAGGCGCGCTACCGCGAACCGCCCCTCGACACGGCCGGCCTCACCCTCGTGATCTCGCAATCGGGCGAGACCGCCGACACCCTGGCCTCCCTGCGCTACGCCAAGAGCCAAGGCCAGCACACCCTGGCGGTGGTCAACGTGCCGACCTCCACCATCGCCCGCGAGGCCTCGGCCGTGGTGCCGACGCTCGCCGGCCCCGAGATCGGCGTGGCCTCCACCAAGGCCTTCTCCTGCCAGCTCACGGTGCTCCTGTGCCTCGCCATCGCGGCGGGCCGGGCGCGGGGCACCCTGAGCGCCGAGCGCGAGCGCGAGCTCGTCGACGCGCTCATCACCGTGCCGGGCCTGATGGCGGACGCGACCAAGCTGGAGGGTGAGATCGAGCTCCTCGCCCGCGAGGTCTCGAAGGCCCGCGACGTGCTCTATCTCGGCCGCGGCACCAGCTACCCGATGGCGATGGAAGGCGCGCTGAAGCTCAAGGAGATCAGCTACATCCACGCCGAGGGCTACGCCGCCGGCGAGCTCAAGCACGGCCCCATCGCTCTCATCGACGAGAGCGTGCCGGTCATCGTCATCGCGCCGCACGACGCGATCTTCGAGAAGACGGTGTCGAACATGCAGGAGGTGGCCGCGCGCGGCGGGCGCATCATCCTCATCGGCGACGCCAAGGGCGCGGCGGCGGCCGGCCTCGACACCATGGCGACGGTGACCATGCCCGACCTCGACCCGGTCGTGTCTCCCATCGTCTACGCCGTGCCGATCCAGCTCATCGCCTATCATACGGCCGTGTTCATGGGCAAAGACGTGGACCAGCCGCGCAACCTCGCCAAATCCGTGACGGTGGAATAGGCCGGAACCGCCACCGGAATCCGTCGATTGTCAGGCGCCCCTCGAAACGGGGTCGCATGGCGGTCATTACGGGGCCGCGTGGCGGTCGCGCGAGACGACGCGGCAGGCCCCTTGAATGGCCCGGTTGGGCGGCTCCCTGACGGGCGCACGGCGGCGGAGACCAAGTTTGACATATCTCACGCTCGCCCTGCAGGGCATCGCCGGTCTGCTCGTGGCCGCGACGGCGCTGCCCTTGATCGAGACCAATCTCGGCTTCATTCGCAGCCTGGACTTCCCCCGGCTCCAGATCGCGGTGGCGCTGGCGGCCTGCCTCGCCGGCCTCCTTCTGGTCTCCAGGGACACGACCTCCCTCATCCTCGCCATCGCCATGGCGGCGGCTTTGGTCATGCAGGTCCGCTACATCCTGCCCTTCACGCCGCTCGCCGCCACCCAGGCAAAGGCGGCCAAAGCCTGCGATCCAGGAGCCCGGCTCAGCCTCTTGGTGCTCAACGTCTTGCAGACGAACAGGAATTACGGCGCGGCGCTCGATCTCGTCACGGGTCGCTCACCCGATCTCGTGCTGTTGCTGGAGACCGATTCCGGCTGGCAGGAGGCCATGTCCCCATTGCGCGCGCTCTACCCGAACCGGGTCGAGCAGCCGCAGGACAACACCTACGGCCTGCTGTTCTATTCCCGCCTGCCCCTGCGCGGCCCCGAAATCCGCTTCCTGCTCCAGGACGACGTGCCGTCGCTGCGCACGCAGGTGGTGCTGCCAGACGGCGAGACGGTGAGGCTCCATGGCCTACATCCGCGCCCCCCGCATCCCGGCCATAGCAGCGCGCCGCGCGACGCCGAACTCGTGATCGTCGCCCGCGAAGTCGCGGAGGCGCCGGGTCCGACCATCGTCGCCGGCGATCTCAACGACGTGGCCTGGTCCCGCACGACCCAGCTGTTCCAGAGCATCAGCGGCCTGCTCGATCCACGCCGGGGCCGCGGCCTGTTCGCGACCTTCCACGCGCAATGGCCGCTGATGCGCTGGCCCCTCGACCATGTCTTCTTCAGCGAGCACTTCCTGCTCGGCCACATGGAACGGCTACCCGGCGTCGGCTCGGACCATTTCCCGATCACGGTCAGCCTCTGCGCCGCGCCGCAGGCTCCCGCCCGGCAGGAGAAGCCCGAGGCCACCGCCGAGGATCACCGCGATGCCCAGGAGGCCATCGAGGCCGTGCGCTGAGGCTGTTCGGAGTTGTGTCGACACCGTCCGTTTCAGGTAGCAGACTGGCCCTCGCACATCGCCCGGCGCGCCCCGTGCTTGCCCGTCTCCGGGCCGGACAACCGACTTGAAAGCCGCTCCGGGCACAGGACGAGACGCCATGGCGCACGATCACGACCATCACCATGACCATCCGGACCACGCGCATGGCAGCAGCCTCACCCCCATCGAGGCACGGGTGAGGGCGCTCGAATCGCTGCTTCTGGAGAAAGGATACGTCCAGGCCGACGCCCTCGACGCGCTGGTCGAGATGTACGAGACCCGCATCGGCCCCCATAACGGCGCCCGTGTCGTCGCCCGCGCCTGGACCGATCCGGCCTATCGCGAACGGCTCCTCGCCGACGGAACGCCGGCCATCGCGGAACTCGGCATCGGGGGGCGCGGCGGCGAGCACATGGTGGTGGTCGAGAACACGCCCGACAGCCACAACCTCGTCGTCTGTACCCTGTGCTCCTGCTATCCCTGGCCGGTGCTCGGGCTGCCGCCGGTCTGGTACAAGGCGCCGCCCTACCGCGCCCGCGCCGTCATCGACCCGCGCGGGGTCCTGGCCGAGTTCGGCCTCACTCTTCCCGAGACGACCCGCATCACCGTGTGGGATTCCACCGCCGAAACCCGGTTCATGGTCCTGCCCCTGCGGCCCGCCGGAACCGAATCCCTGTGCGAGGCCGAGCTTGCCGCCCTGGTCACGCGCGATTCCATGATCGGTACCGGGCTGCCGCTCACCCCGGAGGCCGGCCGATGAACGGGGCACAGGATCTCGGCGGCGCCCACGGATTCGGCACCGTCATGCCGGAGGCGAACGAGCCGGTTTTCCATTCGGAATGGGAACGGCGTGTCTTCGCCCTGGCTCTGGCGGTGGGCTATACCGGTACTTGGACCCTGGACGGCAGCCGCGCGGCGCGGGAATCGCTGCCCCCGGCGGAGTACCTGTCGTCGAGCTATTACGAGATCTGGCTCGCCGCCCTCGAAGCGCAGATCGTCGCGCATGGCCTTGCCACGCAAGAAGAAATCGCCGCGGGCGCCAGCGCCGGGCCGGCGAGCCCGGTGAAACGGGTGCTGCGTGCCGAGGAGATTCCACCCCGCTTTTCTGCGGGATTCCCCAGCGACCGGCCGCCGGATTCGCCGGCTCTATATGCGGTACGCGACCCCGTCTTGACCCGCAACGACCACCCCATTGGCCATACCCGCCTGCCGCGTTACGTCCGGGGCCGGCGTGGCGTGATCGAGCGGGTCCACGGCGCCTTCGTCCTCCCCGATGCCAGCGCGGAGGGCCGGGATGCCCCGCCGCAATGGCTCTACACAGTGGGGTTCGAGGCCGCCGAGTTGTGGGGGGCGAGCGCCGACCCCGGCGGGCGCGTCACCGTGGCCGCCTTCGAGGGATATCTCCTGCCGGGGACGTCGCGATGACCGCCATGTGCCGGGGCAACGATCCGGGGCCGTTCGCGGAACCATGGGAGGCGCAGGTCTTTGCCCTGGTCGTGTCCCTGCAGGAGCGGGGCCTGTTCACTGGAGAGGAATGGGCCAGCGCCCTCGGACGCACCATCCGCCCGGAAGGCGAGCCGGAAGCGGCTGCCGATTACGGACACTGGCTCGCGACCCTGGAAGCCCTGCTCGCCGAACGCGGCGTCACCGATTCCGCGAGCGTCCAGGCCCGCAGCGACGCCTTCCTGCGCGCCGCCGCCGCGACCCCGCACGGCGAACCGATCCGGCTGGCCAACGACCCGCATCCGTCGCCCTGAGGACACCCAGCCCCCAGACGGGGCAGGGCGACCGCCTATGACATGCCGCTGACGGCGGGGTAAGGTTCTGAACCTCCTGCGTTTCTGGATCCCGGGCTCCGCGACGCGGCCCCGGGACGACGGGGTGCCGGCACAGGCCTTCCGCGCCTTCGCGTCACGTCATGGATCTGGCACAAGCAGCGTCGGCGGGGCATCCTGCCACTTCCCTCCCCGACGAGAACGGACACGACCATGGCAACGCCGCGCGACCTCAAGGTCCAGATGGCCGGCGAGACCCGCGCCCGCGAACGGGCCCAAGCCCTGGCCTCGGCCAGCGCCGTGCGGGCTCAGCGCGCCGAACTCGCCCTCAAGGAGGCCCTGGCGGAGCGGGATGCGTGGAAGGAGAGGGCGCTGGCGGCAGAGGCGGCGCTCGGCGAGACCAAGCCGTGATCCTCGGCCTCGGATCATCCGGGGCAGGGGCGCTTCCTCGCGCTTGAGGTGACACGCCCGACCCGCTAACCCTTGTCATGCAGGCTGACGATCGGCCTCCCACGAGACAGGCCGCCCGTGCGCGAAACGCTCACCCCGTTGCCGGAACCAGACCCCGCCGGAGCACGGCCGCCGCCTCGGGTGAGCAAGAAGAGCCGCCTGCGGACCTACTTCCTCACCGGCATCATCGTCGCCGGGCCGCTGGCGATCACCATCTACATCACGTGGTGGTTCATCAGCCTCATCGACGGCTGGGTGAAGCCCCTGGTGCCGGCGAGCTACCTGCCGGACCATTACCTGCCCTTCTCGATTCCGGGCATCGGCCTCGTCATCGCTTTCATCGCCGTGACGCTGCTCGGCTTCCTCACCGCCAATCTCGTCGGCCGCAGCGTGGTGGAGTTCGGGGAGGTGCTGCTCGCGCGCACCCCGGTGATCTCGGGCCTCTACAAGGGCCTGCGGCAGATCTTCGAGACGCTGTTCTCGGCTAACGGCACGTCGTTCCGCACCGTCGGCCTGGTCGAATTCCCTGTGAAGGGGACGTGGTCGGTGGTGTTCGTCTCGGCACCGGCCGGCCCCGACGTGCAGACGGCGCTCGGCGAGGAGAACGACCATGTGGGCGTGTTCCTGCCCTGCGCGCCCAACCCCACGACGGGGTTCTTCTTCTACCTGCCGCGGGCGGACATCATCGAAGTGCCCATGAGCATCGACGACGCGGCCAAGCTGGTCATGTCGGCGGGGGTCATCCAGCCGGAGGACCCGCAGGTCAGGCTGCAGGCCATGGCGGCGTCGATCCGTCCGGCTCAGAACGGGCAGGCCACCGGGCCGGAGGCGGCGCTCGAAGCCTCGTCCCGTCGCCAGGAGAAGCTCGTCAGCACGGAGTGAAACACTCGCCCATGCAGGGCTGCCGGTGCAAGTCTTTGGGCAGGGACGTCGACCCGACGCACATCTCCCGAACAGCGAATCCGCCTTTCGGGAGCCCTGCTCGAACGCGCCTAGTTGTGCACCGTCATCGAGGCCTTCTCGATGGGCAGCGTCGGCGGCGAGGCATCGGCGACATGGCTGTTGGCGTGCGGGGCAATGGTGGAACCACCCCAGCCCATGGCGATCTGGGCGGTGACGGCCACCAAGAGCAGGACCATCAGGGCATTCGCCGCGATCTGGAAGGGGCGGGCGGAGTGACGGACCGCGAGGAGGACATCGTCCGTCGTCTTCAGCGCGGGCTCCTTGCCATCCGAGATCGGAAGCAGCCACGGCTCGCTCGGCAGAGCGTGAACGCTCCCCATTTCGTGGGCACCCGGTAGGTTTTGGAACAGTCCGGCAGACATATCCATCCTCCTGAATTCTATGTGGCAGCCCAGTCTGGCGGGCTGTTCGTTCATGTTCAGTTAAGGGGAGAATACGTTCATTTCAAGTTCAGGAAGTCCGTGCGGCACCGCACAACGGCTCGGGAAACGAGATCCGGAAATCGGTTTAGCCTTTGAACAAAAAGGGCTTTCCGACGCCGTGTGGCTGCGGTGCCATGGCTCGTGAAGCTGAACTGCGCAGACGTCATCGGGGGTCGATTCGTCGCTTTTGTGGCGATGCGTTCAGGTTTGGCGCGGGTTTCGTTCAGCCGGCGAATCGGCTCAGCCGGCTCCGAGCAACCGAATCGCCGCGTCCCGTTCGAACAGGTAGAGCAGCACCCGGAGTGCCCTGCCACGCTCGGATCTGAGGCCGGGATCGCGCTCGACGATGAGCCTGGCATCGTCACGGGCCACTTCGAGCAGGCTGGCATCGCTCTCCAGATTCGCGAGGCGAAAGGCGGCCGCGCCCGATTGCCGGGTGCCCAGCACCTCCCCCTCGCCGCGCAGGCGCAGATCCTCCTCGGCGATGCGGAAGCCGTCCTCGGTCTCGCGCATCATTTCGAGGCGGGCGCGGGAGACCTGTCCCAGCGGCCCGCGATAGAGCAGCAGGCAGGTGGAGGCCTTGGCCCCGCGCCCGACCCGCCCGCGCAGCTGGTGCAGCTGCGCGAGGCCGAAGCGCTCTGCATGCTCGATCACCATGATGGTCGCCTCGGGCACGTCGACGCCCACCTCCACAACCGTGGTGGAGACCAGGATCCTGGTTTCGCCGGCGGCGAACCGCTCCATGGCGGCATCCTTGTCCGGCCCCGGCATCTTGCCGTGGATCAGCCCCACGGCGTCGCCGAATTCCTGGCGCAGGTCGGCGAAGCGGTCCTCGGCGGCGGCGAGGTCGACATATTCGGATTCCGCCACCAGCGGGCAGATCCAGTAGACCCTGTCCCCGGCGGCAAGCGCCCGGCCGAGCCCCATCACCACCTCGTCGAGCCGGTCGATGGAGACGAGGCGGGTGGCGATGGCCTGGCGGCCGGCCGGCTTCTCGTCGAGGACCGAGACGTCCATGTCGCCGAAACAGGTCAGCGCCAGGGTGCGGGGGATCGGCGTCGCGGTCATCACCAGGATGTCCACCGCCGCTCCCTTGGCGCCGAGCGCGAGGCGCTGATGGACGCCGAACCGATGCTGCTCGTCCACCACGGCGACGCCGAGATCCTTGAAGATCACACTGTCCTGGAACAGGGCGTGGGTGCCGACCACGATATCGATATGGCCGTCGGCGAGGTCGGCCAGAGTGGCGCGGCGCTCCGAGACCTTGTCGCGCCCGGTGAGGAGACGCAGGCGCAACGATCCGACCAGTCCCGTCAGGCGCTCGAAATGCTGGCGCGCCAGGATCTCGGTGGGCGCCATCAGGGCGGCCTGGCGGCCGACCTCAACCGCCGAGGCCATGGCCAGCAGCGCCACCGCGGTCTTGCCCGAGCCGACATCGCCCTGGAGCAGGCGCAGCATGCGCCGGTCGGAGGCGAGGTCGGCTCGGATCTCTTCGACGGCCCGGGCCTGGGCGCCGGTGAGCGCGAAGGGCAGGGCGGCTTCGATCCGGTCCTTGAGGTGCCCGTCCCCGGCATTGGCCCGGCCGGGCGCGCGGCGGTTGCGGGCGCGCATCAGGGCCAGGGCCAGCTGCGAGGCGAGGAGTTCATCATAGGCGAGCCGCCGCCGCGCCGGGGTGCGGGGCGTGATGCCGTCGCTCGCCGGTGCCGGCGGCGCGGCCTCGGGCCGGTGCTCGGCCCTGAGCGCATCGGCGAAGCCCGGCAGCCCCTCCCGCGCGAGCCAGGCCGGATCCTGCCATTCGGGGAGGGTCGGCAGCCGGTCGAGGGCGGAATGCGCCAGTTTCGAGATCGCCCGCGAGGTCAGGCCCTCGGTGGCGCCGTAGACGAGCTCAACGGCGGGCAGGGCGGCGAGCCCCGCCTCGTCCACGATCCGCGACGGATGCACCATCTGCCGGTGCCCGTCCCACAGGTCGATCCGGCCGGAAATGTAGCGATGGGCGCCGAGCGGCAGCATCTTCTCCACGCGGGCCTGCGGCATGCCGAAGAAGACGAGGGTGATGTCGCCGGTGCCGTCCTCCACCAGGACCCGGAACGGGCGCCGCCCCGTCCCGGCCTGGGGCGGGCGATAGCCGGTGACCGTGACACCCAGCGTCACGGGCTCGCCCGGCGGCGCCTCGGCGATGGAGCCCATCATCGTGCGCGCCACCCCGCCCTGGGGCAGGTGGAACAGGAGATCGACGATCCGCGCGGGCTGTTCGGGCGTGCCGAGGAGCCGCTCGATCAGCGGCGCCATCTTCGGCCCGACGCCGGGGAGGGTCCGGGCCTGGGCGAAGAGCGGATCGAGGATGCTGGGGCGCAGGTTCGTCGGGCGGGGTTCGTCTGTCATGGGCGAAGCGACCATCCCTCGTCTGGATGCGGGACGGAAGACACCCGAAGGCGGGATGACAGTGCCGGACCTCGCGTATCCGTCATGTCCGGAGGAGAGAGCATGAGATCGGCATAGAATGCGGGGACCGAGCCGGGCAACGATCTCTTTGCCGCTGCCGCCGCGCGTGACGATATGGTCCGGCGGCGTTGCAACTCTGTCGGGATCGGCCATATTCGGGAAGCCGGTCCCGTTGCGGACATTGCGGCATGGAATTCCAGCGCACGCACCATGGCCACGATCGCCCTCGATACTCTCGCCATCGCCCGGAAGCTGAAAGCCGCTGGGTTCTCGGACGACCAGGCGGAGGCCGTGACCGGCGTCCTTCGCGAGACGCGGGAAACCGATCTGTCGACGTTGGTGACGAAATCCGACCTCAAGACCGAGATCGCGGAGTCGAAATACGACATTCTCAAGTGGGTCCTGTCGGCTATCGGATTCCAGACCATCGTCATCGTGGGCGCAATCGTCACGCTTGCGCGAGGGCTGCGCTGAAAAGGCCTGCGCTGAACCTCGCGCGATCCGACCACTCCACCGATCCGGGGATCCCAGGATCGCAGCATCACAGGCTGACCCCATGTCTGGAACCACCCGCACCAGCGCGGATCTCGATCCGCGCCGCCGCCGCACCCTCTTCCGCGCCTGGCATCGCGGCATGCGCGAGATGGACCTGATCATGGGCCGTTTCGCCGATGCGGAGATCGGTACGCTGAGCGATGAGGAGCTGACCACCTTCGAGGCCCTGATCGAAGTGCCCGACCGCGACCTGTTCCGCTGGCTCACCGGCGAGGACGAGACGCCGCAGAATTATGACACGCCGGTATACCGCCGCCTCCAGGCGTTCCATAAGCACGACGCACCGATCCACTAGCGGTCCAGGCGATGCGGGGCTCTCCTCCCCCTTGTGGGGAGGAGTTGGAGGTGGGGGTAGCGCCGCTCGCCTCCGCAGTTGGAGAGTCACCCAACCACCCCCACCCTCGGTCCCTCCCCACAGGGGGGAGGGAGGCGCGGCGCGTCACACTTTCCCATGAGTTCGAAACCCCGACCCGATGGCCAAACCCCAGCCCAAAGCGCCCGCTCCCGCCCCGAAGCCCCAGACGGCGCGGTTCGCCCTGCCGAAATCCGGTGCGCTCGCCCGTGCGCTGGAGGCGCTGAAGCGCGGCGACAGCCCGACGCTCGCCAATGTGCCCGAAGGGTTCGATGCGGTCGTGGTGGCCGATCTCGCCCGCGCCCTGTCTCGGAGTTTCGAGGGGCCGGCGGTGCTGGTGCATGTGGCCCGTGATTCCGGGCGCTCGAACGCGTTCCAGACCGGGCTGAAATTCGTCGCCCCCGAGATCGAGGTGATGAGCATCCCGGCCTGGGACTGCCAGCCCTACGACCGGGTCTCTCCAAACGCCGCCATCGCCGCCCAGCGGATGACCGCGCTGTCGCGGCTCTCGCGCTCGCGCTCCTCGGAGGAACAGCCGCGCATCCTCTGCACCACCGTCAACGCTTTGATCCAGAGGGTGCCTCCCAGAGAGAAGATCGCGGTGGAGACCTTCTCGGCGGCGATCGGCAACGTGGTGCCGATGGACACCGTCACCGCCTGGGTCGAGGCCAACGGCTTCCTTCGCACGGGGACGGTGCGCGAGACCGGTGAATACGCCGTGCGCGGCGGCATCCTCGACCTGTCGCCGCCGGGCCTGCCGAACCCGATCCGCCTCGACTTCTTCGGCGATACCCTGGAATCCATCCGCGCCTTCGACCCGGAGACCCAGCGCACGGTGGGCTCGCTCCGTTCCCTCGACCTCGTTCCGATGAGCGAGGTGCAACTGACCACGGAAACGATCCGGCGCTTCCGCCAGGGCTACATCTCCACCTTCGGCGCGGCGACCCGCGACGACCGGCTCTACGAAACCATCAGCGAGGGGCGGCGCTATGCCGGCCTCGAGCACTGGATGCCGCTGTTCTACGACCGTCTCGACACCTTGTTCGACTACGTGCCGGGCGTGCCACTGGTCTTCGACGCGCAGGCGGAAGAGGCCGTCGCCGAGCGCCTCACCCTGATCCGCGATTATTACGACGCCCGCGCCGAGGCGATGAAGACGCCCTCCACCGGCGTCGCGCCCTATAAGCCGCTCAGGCCCTCGGCGCTCTACCTGACGCAGAACGACTGGAAAGAGCGGGTCTCCGCCGCCTCCGTCGCCCGGCTCTCGCCCTTCGCGGTGCCCGAAAGCCCGGACCGCCTCACCATTGATTGCGAGGGCAAGGCAGGCCGCAGCTTCGCCGCCGAGCGGGCGGACGAGACCGCCAGCGTCTTCGACGCCGCCGTCGCCCATGTGAAGGAACTCCAGGGATCCGGTCATCACGTGATCCTCGCATCCTGGTCCGACGGCTCGCGCGACCGACTGTGCGGGGTGCTCACCGATCATGGCCTGAAGAAGCCGGTCTCCATCAACACGCTCACGGCGGTGAACGCCCTGAAGCGCGGCACCGACATGGCGGTGGCGGTATGGGGGCTCGATTCCGGGTTCATCGTCGACAAGCTCGCGGTCATCTCGGAAGGCGACATCCTCGGCGACCGGCTGGTGCGCCAGAAGCGCAAGTCGAAACGGCCACAGGACATCATCCTGGAGGTGCAGGCGCTCCAGGCGGGCGATCTCGTGGTCCATGCCGATCACGGCATCGGCCGGTTCGTCGGCCTCAAGACGGTGACGGCGGCGGGCGCGCCGCACGATTGCCTGGAGATCCAGTATGCCGGCGGATTGCTGCTGCTACCGGTGGAGAATATCGAGCTTCTGACCCGCTACGGCTCGGAAGATGCCGAGGTTGCCCTCGATCGTCTCGGCGGCGGTGCCTGGCAGGCCCGCAAGGCCAAGATGAAGAAGCGCATCCTGGAGATGGCCGGCCAGCTCATCAAGATCGCGGCCGAACGCTTCGTGCGCCAGGCGCCCCGCCTCCAGGCTCCGGACGGGCTCTACGGCGAGTTCGCCGCCCGCTTCGTCTTCGAGGAGACCGAGGACCAGGCCACCGCCATCGACGCGGTGCTGTCCGACCTCAATGCCGGCCGCCCCATGGACCGCCTCGTCTGCGGCGATGTCGGCTTCGGCAAGACCGAGGTGGCTTTGCGCGCCGCCTTCGCGGGGGCCATGGGCGGCAAGCAGGTGGCGGTGGTGGTGCCCACCACCCTGCTGGCGCGCCAGCATTACCGGACCTTCGCCGAGCGCTTCAAAGGGCTGCCGGTGCAGGTGGCGCAGCTGTCGCGCTTCGTCTCCGCCGCCGAGATGAAGCAGAACCGCGCGGGCCTCGCCGCCGGGACCGTCGACATCGTGGTCGGCACCCATGCGCTGCTCGCCAAGAACGTGGCCTTCAAGGATCTCGGCCTCATCATCGTCGACGAGGAGCAGCATTTTGGCGTCGCCCACAAGGAGCGCCTCAAGGCGCTTCAGGCCGATGTCCACGTGCTGACCCTGTCGGCGACCCCGATCCCGCGCACGCTCCAGCTCGCCATGACCGGGGTGCGCGAGCTCTCAATCATCGCGACGCCGCCGGTGGACCGCCTCGCGGTGCGCACCTTCGTGATCCCGTTCGATGCGCTGATGATCCGCGAGGCCCTGCTGCGCGAGCGCTATCGCGGCGGCCAGTCCTTCTACGTGGTGCCGCGCATCGAGGATCTGGCGGAGGTGAAGCGCTTCCTCGACACCGAAATGCCCGAGACCAAGGTGGCGGTGGCCCATGGCCAGATGGCGGCGGGCCAGCTCGAGGACGTGATGACCGCGTTCTACGAGGGCAAGTTCGACGTGCTGCTCTCCACCACCATCGTCGAATCTGGCCTCGACATCCCCACCGCCAACACCCTCATCGTGCACCGGGCCGACATGTTCGGCCTCGCCCAGCTCTACCAGTTGCGCGGCCGCGTCGGGCGCGCCAAGGCCCGCGCCTACGCCCTGTTCACGACCCCGGCCAACAAGCAGCTCACCGTGCAGGCTGAGAAGCGCCTCCAGGTGCTCCAGACCCTCGACACGCTGGGCGCGGGCTTCCAGCTCGCCTCCCACGATCTCGACATCCGCGGCGCCGGCAACCTGCTGGGCGACGCCCAGTCCGGCCACATCAAGGAGGTCGGCTACGAACTCTACCAGCAGATGCTGGAGGATGCCGTCACCGCCCTCAAGGCCGGCATCGAGGAGCCGGTGGAGGAGGCGTGGTCGCCCACCATCGCGCTCGGCGCCCCGGTCACGATCCCGGAGGATTACGTGGAGGACCTTACGGTCCGCCTCGGCCTCTATCGCCGGCTCTCGACCCTGGAGAACGATGCCGAGATGGAGAGCTTCGGCGCCGAGCTCATCGACCGGTTCGGGCCGCTGCCGCCAGAGGTGGAGCAGCTCCTCAAGATCGTCACGATCAAGATCCTGTGCCGCGACACCAACGTGGAGAAGGTCGAGGCCGGGCCGAAGGGCGTCGTCGTCCATTTCCGCGACAAGTCCTTCGCCAACCCTCAGGGACTGGTCGCCTTCGTCGGCGGTCAGGCCTCCTTCGCCAAGGTGCGCCCGGACATGAGCATCGTGTTCATCCGTGAACTGGATTCCATCCCGGAGCGCCTCAAGATCACGACCTCGATCCTTCGCGAATTGTCCAAGATCGCCCGCGCCACGAAGAAGAAGGCGGCCTGAACGGCATCGCACCAGACCACGAAAAAAGGCGGGCTCAACGGCCCGCCTCGCAGATGAAGTCTCGTGCTCGATCAGCCGTTTACAACGACCTATTCATCGTCCGTGTCAGAGATCTGGCTGGTTCAGGACGTAAGGCCCGATGCGGCTCTGCAGGTCGATCGCGGAACCGCCGCCACGCCCCGTCACACCGTCGATGACGATCACGGGGATGCCCGCCTGCTGCATCTGCTCGCGCAGGCGCTCCGAGAGCATGGCATAGGCCGGGTCGAGGCGGGACGAGGTCTGAAGAAGGATGGCCGCGGGGCGGGCGATGACGGCGAGAACGTCGTCGGCGGCCTCGAGGGATGCGGTAACGCTCGCATAACCCAGCTCGGCAAGCTCGGCGGCGAGGGAGTGATCGATGGCGCGGTGACCATCATCGACGACCAACACTTGTTGCAGCGCACTCATGACTGTCAGGGTTAGCCCATCAATCGCCCCTTGGGAAGGGACCTGTGCGATAACACACGTCAACCCGGATGGTTCGCCGGCTGTGGGGCGAAAATACTGCGGCCACCCGGCCGATGTCCCGGGGTCAGACGGCGACGTCGCGCGCTTGCCAACCTTCACGCATGACATCAGCCAATCACTATAAGATACCGTGCTCACAAGCAGATTTTGTTTTCCAAGCATACTGATCTTGGCCGTTCGCGGTGGCCGCGCACCATTCCTCGAAAGCGGTGGATTTCGGGCAAAACCCGAAGCCGGGACGATCAGCAGCGCACGATCTCGGTTGCTCGGCCGGCAAATATTTTTGCCGCGAAGGGCACGGCATTCCAGAGATCGGCGGTTTTTCCCTGCGGAATTCCGCGCTGCAATGGGCTGGCCCTGGAGGCGCGACCCCGGAAAGCGAATCGCCCCTCCTCGTCCCGAGCGATATCGAGCAGGGCCGGAAACGGCGCCAGCGGGTGAGCGTCCGCAAGGAAGTGGGCGAGATCCCCGTCGGCCCGCGAGGCGGTGAGGAGCGCCGTCTCGTCGAAGGCGAGGACATCGACCACCCGTCGCGGGGCATGGACGGAGGCCGGCGCCAGCAGCCGGGCGTGAAGGCGGGTCGGCAACCGATGGGCCAGGACGATGGATTCGAGTCCGTTCGGGCTGCGGCTCGCGGCCAGATTGCGTTCGAGGGCGGCCGGCGCGACGAGATGGGTCGGGCCTGGCCGGCCCAGCGCTTCGGCGAAGCGGCCGGCATCGAACGGCCCGACCATTTCCAGGCCGGCCCCCGCCACGAGGGCGGCACCGAGACCGGTGACGAGCCCCCTCAGGTCGACGGGAGCGAGGAGGGTCAGGATGCGCTCACGGGGGGCGACCCGGGCCGTGGCGAGATGGACGGCGATGGTGGCGATCAGCGCGTCGGCGGGACGATAGACCGGCTGCGCGGGATCGGCGGCGGCGAAGGTGACGAGCCCGGCGCTCTCCGGTGCGAAGGGGCCGCCGCGTCCGTCGAGGACCATGCCGTCGAGGCTGATGACGCCGTCGGGCACGTCCGGCCCAAAGGCCGCGAGGTAGCGCAGGCCGAAATAGCGCACCGCCACTTGGCGCAGGCACTCGGCCGGAAGCTTTCCCGCGACCCGGGACTGGGTGAGCACGGCCTGGATGCCGGCGGCCTGGATGCCGGAGACCAGGGCATCCTCGTCCCATGCCAGGGGCAGGAGGCAGGGAATGTGGCCGGCGGCCTCGATGGCGAGGTAGGACAGCAGGGTCTCGGACCCGGCGGCGGCGATGAGGCCGACCCGGCTCGCCGGAGCCAGGCGCCATTGTCGCATGCCGTTGGCGAGGCGCGCGACGATCTCGGCGGCGGCCCCATAGGTCCAGGTGATGGGGCCGCGCCCGGACCAGCCCGCCTTGTCCTTCGGATCCACGAAGGCGACCCGGCCGGGATCGGCATGGGCGGTCGCCGCCAGCAAGGTGCACAGGCCGGGCCTGGCCGTTTCCGAGCGCTGGCTCGGCGCGGCGGGGCTGTCCGCCGGGATGGGGACGGGGAGGGCGTCACGAAAGGACATGATCGCTGGCTGCGCCGACACCTCCGCTCAACTCCCCGCGCGCATCGACTCCTCGTGCCCTCCGGGCATGGACGATTAGGGTTAAATCTTGCTTAAACCGATCCGTGTCGAGGAAGCCGAACGGGGACGATCGCGCCCCTCCGGACGAGACAGGTGTCATGTCTTCGCCGCATTCCGCAGGGAAGCAGGCCGCCCGGTCGTTCGAGCGGGTTCGAGGCGTTGAGCGCCCCGTCCGGCGCCTTGGCGGGCCAGGTTGGCCATCCAAGCTCCGGGAACGGGCAATTTGCGCGCGCCGAGGGCTTGACCGCGCGGACCAGGGCGGCGAGGGCTCGACCGAACACCGTCCGCGGGTTTCGATCCGCACCATCGAGTTCAGGAAACGCCTTGCTGGGCTCGAGAGCCGCAGCATTCCTTCGTCATTCGCGATATCCAAGGGGTCAGAGCTGATGTTCTTTGCCAACCGTCCCGCGCGCCCGATGCGCGCCGCCGCGATTCTCGCCCTGGCCGGCATGATGGGCAATGCGGGCTTGGCGGCACCGGCCTTCGCCCAGGCGCCGAAGGGCAAGGCCCCCGCTCCGGCCGCACCGGCCCCGGCGGCTCCGGCCACCCAGACCCCGGCCGCCCAGCAGCCGGCCGGCCCGCAGATCGTCAACGTGAAGTCCGAGCCGTCGCAGGCCGACTGGACCAAGGTCTGCGGCAAGGACCAGAACACCAGCACCGACGTCTGCTACACCACCCGCGACTTCGTCTCCGACCAGGGCCAGCCCGTCCTCGCCGTGGCCGTCTACGACATGAAGAACGCCCAGCAGAGCGTGCGCGTGGTGCGCTACCTGCTGCCGCTCGGCCTGCTCCTCGGCCCCGGCATCCGCTTCACCGTCGATGGCCAGCAGGCGACCCCGGGTAAGTTCGCCGTGTGCTTCCCCAACGGCTGCTTCGCCGAGGCCGGCAATGTCGGCAACGACCTCGTGAACGCGCTCAAGAAGGGCACCACCCTCAACATCAGCGTCCAGAACCAGGCCCAGCGCGAGGTGACCTTCGCCGTGCCGCTGGCCGGCTTCGGCAAGGCCTTCGACGGCCCGGCCGTGGACCCGAAGGTGCTGGAAGAGCAGCAGAAGAAGCTCCAGGCCGAGCTCGAGAAGCGCAGCGAAGACATGCGCAAGAACCTCGAGAAGCAGAACGCTGCCGGTGCCGCTGCCGGAAGTGCCGCTCCGAAGCCCTGAGACCGGGCCCCGGCCTCAGTCCAAACATGAAAAGGGCCGGGCTCGTCGCCCGGCCTTTTTCATGCGCACATTCGACGACGGCGCCTCACGCCGTGGGGGGCCGTTCGGCACTCAGTTCGCGTGCGCGCTCCGGAGGCGGTAGGCGCCGTCCGAATCCCGCTCGAACACCTCCGGAATCCCGGCATGGCGCAGGGCCTCGCCGGATGTATCGGGAACGAGGTTCTGTTCGGAGACGTAGGCCACGTACTCGCTCTCCGCGTTCTCGGCGAGGAGGTGGTAGAACGGCTGGTCCTTGCGCGGCCGGACCTCCTCGGGGATCGCCAGCCACCATTCCTCGGTGTTGTCGAAGATCGGGTCCACGTCGAAGACGACGCCGCGAAACGGGTAGATCCGGTGGCGCACCACGGCGCCGAGGCCGAATTTGGCAGTGCGCGTCCGGGTTCCGGTGGGAGAGAGATCGGTCATGACGCCAAAATAGGATGCGTCGGACAGGTTGTCATCGGCGGCGTTGCCACGCCGCATCGCAAGGTGCCGTCCCGGTCTGCAGATCCCGGACGGCATCCGGCCGATCGCTTCGGGAGCGCTGGCTCCCCTCTCTCCCGCGTGCGGGGAGAGGGGAGCCAGCGGAAACCGTCTCAGGTCAGGCCGCAGATCACTTCAAGCCGTAGGTCTTGGCGAGCTCCGGATCCTTCTCGGCCACCAGCCGGGCGAGGTCGACGATGACCTTGGCCTGCTTCCAAGTGGCGTCGTCCTGCATCTTACCGTCGAGCATCACCGCACCGGTGCCGTCCGGCATCGCCTCGACGATCCGCACCGCGAAGGCGACCTCCGCCGGATCGGGGGCGAAGACGCGCTTGGCGATGGCGACCTGGTTCGGGTGCAGGGTCCAGGCGCCGGCGCAGCCCATGAGGAAGGCGTTGCGGAACTGGGCCTCGCAGGCATCCCCGTCCGAGAAGTCGCCGAACGGGCCGTAGAAGGCCTTGAGGCCGTTGGCCATGCAGGCATCGACCATTTTCGCGATCGTGTAGTGCCAGAGATCCTGCTGGGCGGAGGCGCGGGCGGCGCCGTCCGAGGTCGGATCGGCGATGACCCGGTAATCCGGGTGGCCGCCGCCGACGCGGGTGGTCTTCATGCCGCGGGACGCCGCGAGATCGGCGGGGCCGAGGCTCATGCCGTGCATGCGCGGGGAGGCGGAGGCGATGGCGTCCACATTGGCGACGCCCTCGGCCGTCTCCAGGATCGCGTGGACGAGGATGGGCTTGGTGACGCCGTGCTTCGCCTCGAGCTGGGCCAGCAGTTGGTCGATGTAGTGGATGTCCCACGGACCCTCGACCTTGGGCACCATCACCACGTCGAGCTTGTCCCCGACCTGGGACACGATCTCGAACAGGTCGTCGAGAATCCAGGGACTGTTGAGGGCGTTGATGCGGGTCCACAGGCCGGTGCCGGACGCGGCGAAATCGGTCGCCTGCGCCATCGCGACGAAGCCCTTGCGGGCGGCTTCCTTCTGGTCGACCGGCACGGCGTCCTCGAGGTTGCCGAGCACCACGTCCACGGTGGCGGCGAGGTCCGGCACACGGGCGCGGACCTTGTCGTTGTGGGGCGGCACGAAGTGGATCATCCGCTCGAGCTTCACCGGCAGGTCACGGAACGGGGCTGGGGCGCCAGTGGCGAGGGGCTGGAAGAAGCGGCGCGGCAATTTCATGGGATCTCGGGCTCCGTGTGTCGATCGATCGTGGGATTGGGCCATCGCTCTGAATATCGTATTCAGGACGATGCCATAGGATGTTCAAGGCGCATCATCTTTGCCGAAAACTCGGGGCGGACTTTTCGGGGTGAGGCTCTAGCCTCGAAGCGGTTAGTCAAGGTTACCCCCCACGTAAAGGCGGGTTCGAGGCGAAGACCACTTTCCCAACGACGTGCGCTGGCGCATGTTCGACGCAGGCGCCCGTACAGCGGGCAGGAACCGGCAGGTACAGGCCGGGTTCTCGCAACAGAGGCGGGCGTTTCGAGACTATTCAAGGACACTCTCTCATGTCCGGATCATCGACCCGACACGGTCTCCTTTACGCTGCCGGCCTCGTCGCGATGCTGAGCGTCGCCGCGCCGGGCGAAGCCGCTCCAGCCCATGCGGGCGCCCCGGCGAGAACCGCCTCCCCCAAGGATGCCTCCAAGGCATCGCCCGCCAGAGCATCCGAGCGCGTGCCGTTCACGGCCGGTGACGCCGCCGAGGCCCGGCCCGACGGCCTGAAGGGCCAGCTACGGATCGCGGCCGACGACACCAAGGCATTCCAGAGCCTCATCGACGGCGCGAGCGCGGCGGCCGATCCGTGGCTTGTCCTGTCGGGCGGCGGCGAGAACGGGGCCTTCGCCGCCGGCCTCCTCAACGGCTGGTCGAAGGCCGGCGACCGGCCCGATTTCGGCATCATCACCGGGGTGAGCACGGGGGCGATGATCGCGCCCTTCGCCTTCCTCGGCTCCAGCGCCGATGCGACGCTGGCGCGGGCCTATACCGAGATCTCCGCCGCCGACGTGTTCGAGTTCGGCGGCACTAATGAGGCCCTCACTGATACCTGGCCGCTCAAGCGCCGGATCGACCGGATGGTGACGGGCAAGCTTCTGGCCGACATCGCCGCCGAGCACGCCAAGGGACGGCGCTTGCTGGTGGCGACCACCGCCGTGGACAGCGAGCGCCCCGTCCTGTGGGACATGGGCGCCATCGCCTCCGAGGGCAGCCCGAAGGCGCTCGACCTGTTCCGCTCGATCATCCTCGCCTCCTCGGCGGTGCCGGGCGTGTTCCCACCGGTGATGATCGACGTGGTCGGTACGGACGGGAAGCGCTTCCAGGAAATGCATGCGGATGGCGGCACCACCGCGCCGTTCTACCTGGCGCCGGAAGCCGCCATCCTCGGCAAGGCCAAGGTGAGGCTTCCCACGAGCACGATCTACCTCGTCGTCAACAACACGGTGACGCCGGACTTCCAGATGGCCACACGCACGACCCTGAGCGTGCTCGGCCGCGCCATGTCCGCCGCGATCAAGGCGCAGACCCGCGCGGCGCTCGCCCTCACGGAGCGTTTCGCCGAGCGCAGCGGCCTCGATCTCGAGGTGGCCGAGATCGACAACCGGTTCACGCGCACCACCTCGGCGCCGTTCGACCAGGATTACATGAAGGCCCTGTTCGCCCATGGCGAACGCCTTGGGCGCGACGGCACCGCCTTCAGCCGCGGAACCCCCGCCGCCTCGATCCCCACCGGATCGACCGGTGAGCAGACCGGCGGGACGGAGATGGCGACGAGCCTCGCCCGGCGCTGATCGTCACCGCATCAGCGAGGGTGCACCAAGGCGGGGCAGCACGCCCTCGCGCATGACGATGCGGCGCAAGGGTCCGATCGTCGTCATGGCCAGGAGTCCCAGGCCACGCAGGGCATCGACGGGCACGAGGGTCGTGAGCAGGCTGCGGTTGAGGGTGTCCACCGCCGCCGTGCGCAGGCGGGCATCCAGCGACCGGGACCGGGCAAAGCCGGACAGCGCCTGGCGCGAGCCGGGATCGCGCCCGTCCGAGATCGCGGCAAGGACGCTGTCGCGTAGCGCCGCCGCATCGCGCAGGCCGAGATTGAGCCCCTGCGCTCCGATGGGCGGGAAAGCGTGGGCCGCCTCGCCGATGAGCGCGATGCGCGGCCCGACCGGGGAGGCGACGGAGAGGCCCCGCATAGGCACGAGCCCGCGCGGCCCGTCGATGCGCATGGCCCCGAGCATGGCCTGAGCCTGGTTCTCGATGGACCGGGCCAGATCGGCATCGGGCAATCGTGCGAGGCGCTCCGCCGCTTGCGCGCCCGTGACCCAGACGAGGCTGGAGCGGTGTCCGCCGGGGAGGGGGACCAGGGTGAACGGCCCCTGCCGGGTATGGAACTCGGTGGAGACGTCCCGGTGCGGGCGCTCGTGGGCGAGCAAGGTGGTGATGGCGGCCTGCGGATAGGACCAGTCCCTGGTGGCGATGCCGGCCTCATCCCGCATGCGCGAGCGGGCTCCGTCCGCACCGACGACGAGGCGAGCGGCGACGGACCCACCCTCTTCCAGACCGATCCGGGCCTCGTCGGCATCCCGTTCCAGCCCCACCGCGTCGCTCTCGAACAGGGTCAGGCCGGGAGCCGACCGGGCCTGCGCCCGCAGGGTCTCCACGAGGCGGGCGCTCTCCACGTTCCAGCCGAAGGCGGGAAGGCCGATCTCGGTGGACACGAACCGGGCCGGTGGCGGACGGAACAGGCTGCCCGTGTCATCGACGATATGGAGTTCGGCGAGCGGCGCTGCATGCGGCGCCACCTCCTCCCAGGCCTCCAGCGCGTCGAGGAAGCGCACCGACCCGTCGAGGAGGGCGACCGTGCGTCCATCGGCGACGGGGGCGTGGCGGCCGACGAGGGCCGTGGCGATGCCCTCTCGGGCCAAGGCCAGGGCGAGACAGAGCCCGGCGGCACCCGCGCCGACGACGGCCACGTCGAAACGGGGAGGGGACGAATCCATGCATCGCTCCTCGGCGAGGGGTACCCTCACCAGACCAGTCGAAGCGGCACCGACCGGACCGCTGCCGTTTCAAATAGGTGCCGTCCGTCTCGGGTCACCTCGCTGTGGCATTGCCACGCTGCGGCTTCTAGCATCAGCTGCGCGCCCCGACAGGGGCTGAGTGTCGGAGGTTGCCCCATCATGAGAGCGTCGTCATGAGCCTCGCCATCGCGCTGCTGGCGCTCGGATTCCTGATGCTCGTCGCCTATCGCGGCTTCAGCGTCATCCTGTTCGCCCCGGTGGCGGCGCTCCTCGCCGTGCTCCTCACCGATCCCTCCGCCGTGCTGCCGGTCTTCTCCGGCCTGTTCATGGAGAAGATGGTCGGCTTCGTGAAGCTGTACCTGCCGGTCTTCCTCCTCGGCGCGGTGTTCGGCAAGGTCATCGAACTCTCGGGTTTTTCGCGCTCCATCGTCACCGCCGTCATCGATCTCGTGGGCGCGCGCCGGGCCGTGCTCTCCATCGTGCTGGTCTGCAACCTGCTCACCTATGGCGGCGTCTCGCTCTTCGTCGTGGTGTTCGCGGTCTATCCCTTCGCGGCGGAAGCTTTCCGGCTGAGCGAGATCCCCAAGCGCCTCATCCCCGGCACCATCGCGCTCGGCGCTTTCTCCTACACGATGGACGCGCTGCCCGGCACGCCGCAGATCCAGAACATCATTCCCACCACCTTCTTCGGCACCAACACCTGGGCCGCCCCCTGGCTCGGTCTGATCGGCGCCGCCTTCATCCTCGTGGCCGGCGTGGCCTATCTCGACCGGCGCATCGCCTCGGCCAAGGCCAGGGGAGAGGGCTACGGCAGCGGCCACACCAACGAGCCGACGCCCGTCTCCGACGAAGCCCTGGCGCATCCCCTGGTGGCGCTGCTGCCGCTCGTCGTGGTCGGCCTCTCGAACCTCGCCTTCACCGCGCTCATTCCGCGCCTCTACGGGGCGAAGGCCGAGACCATGCTGGCGGGGCTCGACAAGCCCATCGTCACCACGGTCTCGTCGGTCACCGCGATCTGGGCGGTGGAGCTGGCGCTGCTGGCCGGCATCCTTACGGTCTTCGTCTTCGCCTGGAAGCCGGTCTCGAAGAGCTTCGCCGAGGGCAGCCGCGCGGCGGTGGCCGGCTCGCTGCTGGCGGCCATGAACACCGCCTCCGAATACGGGTTCGGCGCGGTCATCGCGGCCCTGCCGGGATTCATCGTCATCCGCGAGGCCCTGTCGGCCATCCCCGACCCGCTGGTGAACGAGGCGGTGACGGTGACGGCGCTGGCCGGCATCACCGGCTCGGCCTCCGGAGGGCTGAGCATCGCCCTCGCCGCCATGTCCTCCACCTTCATCGCAGCGGCACAGGCGGCCCATATCCCCATGGAGGTGCTGCATCGGGTGGCCGCCATGGCGAGCGGCGGCATGGACACCCTGCCCCATAACGGCGCTGTCATCACCCTGCTCTCGGTGACGGGGCTGACACACCGGCAGGCCTATGCCGACATCTTCGCGATCACCGTGCTCAAGACCAGCGCGGTCTTCCTCGTCATCGGGATCTTTTACCTGACCGGGCTGGTGTGAGGCTCGGTCAACGGCATCGCGGTTCCCGATGGCCTGGACTTTCTCAGGGCGCGGGCGGCCAATGCCGCGACATCCGATGCGACGGGAGCCTTCCGATGGATCGTCGAACCTTCCTGACACTCGCGGCCGCCGGTGCCGCATTCCCGCTTGGCACGGACCCGGCCAAGGCGGAATCAGCCAAGGCGGCCCCGCCGGCGGCGCGGAACGTCGTCCTCGTCCACGGCCTCTTCGCCGACGGGTCATGCTGGTCGGAGGTCATCGCACGACTGCAGCGAGCGGGCCTCACGGTCACCTCCGTGCAGAACCCGCTGACCACCCTCGACGAGGCGGTGGCTTCGGTGCGGCGGGTGCTGGCGCGGCAGGATGGTCCCACCGTGCTCGTCGGCCATTCCTTCGCCGGCATGATCGTTTCCGAGGCCGGCACCGATCCGAACGTATCCGCCCTCGTCTACGTGGCGGCCCGGGCGCCGGATGCCGGCGAGGATTACGCGGCCCTGGCACGCACCTTTCCGACGCCCCCCGCCAGCGCCGGCATCGTCTTCGACGGAGAATACGGGCGCCTCGGCGAAGCGGCCTTCCTGCGTGATTTCGCCGGCGACCTTCCCGAGGCGAAGGCGAAGGTGCTTTACGCGGTGCAGCAGCCCTTCGCGAAGGCGCTGCTGGCGGGCAGGACCACCCAGGCGGCCTGGCGATCGAAGCCGAGCTTCTACGCGGTCTCGACGGAGGATCGGACGATCGACCCCGATCTCGAACGCTTCATGGCGAAGAGGATGGGCGCCACGACGATCGAGGTGACGGCGAGCCACCTGTCCCTGATCTCCCAGCCCGACACGATCGCGACGCTGATCCTGAACGCCGCCGGAAGGCCCTGAGGCATCTCGCGGGGTCAGGGCGATGCCACAGCCCGAACTCCCGTTTGCCGACTGCCGGGACCTGTCCTATCGTCCGATGCGGCGGTGCCGGATCATCGCCGGGAGAGGAGAGCTCACCATGGCATTCTTCATCGGGATCGCAGGTCCCTGGCTGGTTATCGCCGTCCTCGACCTCCTGGCGATCCGCCGCGACCTGGAACTGTCGCGGATCCCGTGAAAAGCTTCAGCCTTCCGGCTCCTCGACGATCTTCAAGGTGAGTTGCGTGAACGGCCTGATTTCCCAGGCGATCCCGGCCTTGAACATCATCACCACCCGGCAGCGGTCCATGACCTCGAAGGCGGGAAGGCCTGGCTCGGGCTGGAACACGAGCCCCGCGACGACGGCGGGATCGTAATCGGCGGGCCTGATCCAGACGATCTCTTCCATGGGACGCGGCCCCCTCCTGCGCAGCTGCCGGGGAACGATACCGACCGGCCTGTCTCACGCGAAAGCCGGGCGATGGTCTGCAACGGCCATGCCGCCCGCACTCGCCTCGGGCAAGGCGCCTCGATCGCCGACGTCAGGGCTCGGCTCGGCAGCACTGGGCTTGCCCCTCACAGCGGGCAGCTTATGTCGCGTCCATCGAACAGACGAGGAGAGACGACGATGCCCAAGGCGATCCGGGTCTACGAGTATGGCGAGCCCGAGGTGATGCGCTACGAGGAGGTGGCGGTCGGCGAGCCCGGCCCCGGCCAGATCCGCGTCCGCCAGACGGCCATCGGCGTCAACTTCATCGACATCTACTTCCGCTCGGGTGCCTACAAGGCGGCGCAGCTCCCCTTCACGCCCGGCAAGGAGGGTGCGGGCGTGGTCGCCGCCATCGGCGAGGGCGTCACCGGGTTCCGGGTGGGTGAGCGCGTGGCCTACGGTTCGGCCGAGGGCACCTATGCGGAGGAGGTGGTGATCAATGCCGGCGCCGCCGTGCATCTCGCCGACGGGGTCGACGACGCCACCGCCGCGGCCATGATGCTGAAGGGCCTCACCGCCGAGTATCTCCTGCACCGGACATGCCCGGTGAAGCCGGGCGACACGATCCTGTTCCACGCCGCCGCCGGCGGCGTCGGCCTCATCGCCTGCCAATGGGCCAAGCATATCGGTGCCACCGTCATCGGCACGGTGGGCTCGGCCGAGAAAGCGGAGCTGGCGCGGGCCAATGGCTGCGACCACGTCATCCTCTACCGCGACGAGGATTTCGCCGCGCGGGTGAAGGAGATCACCGGCGGCAAGGGCGTGCGCGTCGTCTATGACGGCGTCGGCAAGGACACCTACCCGGCCTCCCTCGACTGCATCGCCCCGCTGGGGATGTTCGTGAGCTTCGGCTCCGCCTCCGGCCCGATCGAGAACTTCAATCTGGCCCTCCTCGCCCAGAAGGGCTCGCTCTTCGCCACGAGGCCCACGCTGTTCACCCATGCGGGGACGCGGGCCACCCTCGATTCCATGGCCGAGAACCTGTTCGGCGTGGTGGCGAGCGGGGCGGTGAAGATCCCCGTCCATGCGCGGGCGAAGCTCGCCGACGCGGTGCAGGTGCACAAGGACCTGGCCGGACGCCAGACCACGGGCGCCACGATCATGACCCCGTGATCCGGGTATCCCGTGATCCCGTGATCCCGGGATCACCTGACGACAGGAGGAGGCGGATGATGCCCCCAGGCGAGCGTGACCTTCTCCTCGTGGTCGACGTCCAGAACGACTTCCTGCCCGGCGGAGCCCTCGCGGTGCCGGACGGCCATGCGGTGATCGCCCCGATCAACCGCCTCGCCGCCCTGTTCCCGCACGTGGTCCTGACCCAGGACTGGCATCCGCCGGGCCATGTCTCCTTCGCCTCCAGCCATGCGGGGAAATCCCCCTTCGAGACCGTGGACCTCGCCTACGGCCCCCAGATCCTCTGGCCCGACCATTGTGTCGAGGGCTCGCCCGGTGCCCGTTTCTCGTCCGAGCTTCACGTCGATTGGGCCGAACTGGTCATGCGCAAGGGCTATCATGCCCATACCGACAGCTACTCGGCCTTCTTGGAGGCCGATCGGAATACGCGAACGGGGCTCGACGGATACCTGCGCGAGCGCGGGTTCGAACACCTCTATCTCACCGGTCTCGCCACCGATTACTGCGTGTTCTGGAGCGCGCTCGATGCCCGCAAGGCAGGCTTTGCCGTCACCGTCATAGAAGATGCGGTGCGGGGGATCGATATCGACGGATCGGTGGAACGGGCCTGGGCGACCATGCGTGAGGCCGGGATCGAACGGATCACGAGCGGGGCGATCGGGGATGGGTAGAGCCTGAACACGCCGGTGCGCGGTCCTACACCGCGCTCCCGTAGAGGTCGTAGGCGTCGGCCCGCTCGATCTTCACGGTGACGATGTCGCCGACCCGCAACGGCCGGCGCGAGGTGACGTGGACGTTGCCGTCGATCTCGGGCGCGTCGTATTTCGAGCGGCCCTTGGCGATGCCGCCATTGGCCTCGTCGATGATGACGGGCAGGCGCTTGCCCACGCGCGCCTTCTGCAGGCGGGCCGAGACACCCTGCTGCGCCTCCATGAAGCGGCGCTTGCGCTCGGCCTTGAGTTCCGGCGGGACGAGATCGCCGAGTCCGTTGGCCACCGCGCCGCCCACGGGCTCGTATTCGAAACAGCCGACGCGCTCGAGCTTGGCTTCTCGGATCCAGGTCAACAGCTCTTCGAACTCGGCCTCGGTCTCGCCTGGGAATCCGACGATGAAGGTCGAGCGGATGGCGAGATCCGGGCAGATCTCGCGCCAGCGCCGGATGCGCTCGAGCTGTTTCTCCTGGTTGCCCGGCCGGCGCATGCGCTTGAGCACGGACGGGCTGGCATGCTGCAGCGGCATGTCGAGATAGGGAAGGATCTTGCCCTCGGCCATCAGCGGGATGACGTCGTCCACGTGCGGGTAGGGATAGACGTAATGCATCCGCACCCAGGCACCGAGCTCGCCGAGTTCGGCGGAGAGATCGTAGAACTTCGCCCGCACCTCGCGGTCGCGCCAGGGGCTCGTGGCGTAGCGGATATCGACGCCGTAGGCGCTCGTGTCCTGCGAGACCACCAGCAATTCCTTGACGCCGGCTTTGACCAGCTTCTCGGCCTCGCGCAGCACGTCGCCCGCCGGCCGGCTGACGAGGTCGCCGCGTAAAGACGGGATGATGCAGAAGGTGCAGCGGTTGTTGCAGCCCTCGGAGATCTTCAGATAGGCGTAATGGCGTGGGGTGAGCTTCACCCCCTGGGGCGGCACCAGATCGAGGAACGGGTCGTGCGCCGGGGGCACCGCCTCGTGCACGGCGGCCACCACCGATTCGTAGGCCTGGGGGCCGGTCACCGCGAGGAGGTTCGGATATTTCTCGCGAATTTCCTCGGGCTGCGCGCCCATGCAGCCGGTGACGATGACGCGCCCGTTCTCGGCCATGGCCTCGCCGATGGCCGAAAGCGATTCGGCCTTGGCCGAATCGAGGAAGCCGCAGGTGTTGACGATGACCACGTCCGCCCCGTCATGCCGGCGGGCGAGCTCGTAGCCTTCCGCCCGCAGATGCGTGAGGATGCGCTCGGAATCCACCAGCGCCTTGGGGCAGCCGAGGGAGACGAACGAGATCTTGGGCGCGGCTTTCGCCGGGGTCGGAACAGGTACGGTCATGGTCGCTCGTCGGTCGCGGCCGAGGAAAACTCGACCGGCCGTGATTCCGGTGGCTGTGATTGTCGTGGCGGAGGGTGCCGGGTTGCGGTCTCCCTATACGCCCATCCTCGCGCGGTTGCGAGGGCGGCGGTTCCGGGCACCATGCCGACAGCCTGCACGGCCCATGCAGCCCGCGCGGCTTCCGTCGAACGGCGACCCGTGTCACCTGTGGCGCGTTATCAGGAAACCATGCCGCAGGAGGGGCCCGTGTCCCAGCCCGCGCGAAGCTCTTAAGTCCGACAGCATCATGTGGACCCGCGAGATCCCCTTCATCGATCCCGTCGCGGCGGCGGAGGCGTTCTCGTCCCTGCCGGGGCTGGCCTTCCTCGACAGCGCCATGCGCCACGAGACCCTGGGACGCGTCTCGATCGTGGCCGCAGACCCGTTCGGGCGGTTCCGCTACGCGAACGGCCGCGCGACTCTGGACGGACACCCGCTCGAGGGGTCCGGCCTGGATGCCCTGCGCGCCTGCCTCGCGCCCTACCGGCTGGCGGGCGACGAGGGAACCGGCTTTCCCGGCGGGGCCATCGGCTATGTCGCCTACGATCTCGGCGCGCGCCTGGAACGGGTGACGCCGCCGGCCCGCCGCGCCGGCCTCACCGACGACATCGCCTTCAATTTCTACGACACGATCCTGTCCATCGACCATGACAGCTGCACCTGCCGGCTCATCGCCACCGGCTTTCCGGAACTCACGGAATCCGCCCGCGCCGACAGGGCACGGGCGCGGCTCGACCGTTTCGCGGAGCTGCTGGCCGCCGGTAGCCCTCGGCCGAGGGCAGAGGCGCCGGCGCTCGCCTGGCGCTCCAACTTCACCAGTGCCTCCTACGAGGCCGCTGTGGAGACGGTCCGCGACTACATTCGGGCCGGTGACATCTACCAGGCCAACATCGCCCAGCGCTTCGAGGCGGCACTGCCGCCGGGCTTCGACGCCTTCTCGCTCTATCACCGCCTGCGCGAGACCAACCCGGCGACCTTCGGCGCCTACCTGTCCTTCGACGCCCTCACCATCGCGTCGAGCAGCCCCGAGCGCTTCATGAAGCTGCAGGGCCGGGCGGTGGAGACACGGCCGATCAAGGGCACCGTGCGCCGGGTGGAGGATCCCGCCGAGGACCGGGCTCTGGGCGAAGCGCTCCAGGCCAACGTCAAGGAGCGGGCCGAGAACATCATGATCGTCGATCTCCTGCGCAACGACCTCTCGCGCATCTGCGAGCCGCACAGCGTCAAGGTGCCGGTCCTGTGCGGTCTCGAATCCTACGCCTCGGTCCATCACCTCGTCTCGGTGGTGACCGGGACCCTGCGCCATGGGCTCGACGCCATCGACCTGATCGCCGCCACCTTTCCCGGCGGCTCGATCACCGGGGCGCCGAAACTGCGCGCCATGGACATCATCACGGAGATCGAGGGCGATGCCCGCGAGCTCTATTGCGGCGCCATCGGTGCCATCGGGTTCGACGGGTCGCTCGACACCTCCATCGCCATCCGCACCGTGTTCATGGACGAGGCCCGCGCCGTGCTCCAGGCCGGGGGAGGGGTGACGCTCCTCTCCGACCCGGCCGCCGAATACGAGGAGACCCTGACCAAGGCGGCGCGGGTCTTCGCCGCCTTCGAGCCCGACCGGAACGAGGGCGGGACACCATGATCCTCGTTGTCGACAATTACGATTCCTTCGTCTTCAACGTGGTGCGCTACGTGGAGGAGCTCGGCCAGGAGGTGAGGGTGCTGCGCAACGACGCCGTCGACGTCGCCGGCATCCGCGCGCTCGCCCCCGAGGCGCTGATCCTCTCGCCCGGCCCCTGCACCCCCAACGAGGCCGGCGTGACCCTGCCCGCCATCGAGGCCCTGTCCGGCGAGATCCCGATCCTCGGCGTCTGCCTCGGCCACCAGGCCATCGGCGCGGCCTTCGGCGGCCGGGTCGAGCGGGCGGCGCGGCCGCTCCACGGCCAGGCGACGGCGATCCGGCATGGCGGGTCCGGCCTGTTCGCGGGCCTGCCCGACCCGATGCAGGTGGGCCGCTACCATTCCCTCATCGTCACGCCCCAGCCCGGCATGGACGAATCCCTCGTTATCGACGCCGTGTCGGGGGAGGGCGAGGTGATGGCCCTGTCGCACCGGCGCCACCCGACGATGGGCGTGCAGTTCCACCCGGAATCGGTGCTGACCGAGAACGGCCACGCGGTGTTCGGCAACTTCCTCGATCTGGCGCGCCGGTGGCGGGAGAGCCGCGATGCTGTGGTTTGACGGCGCCCTCCACGAGGGCAGCCGTCACGGTTTCGACCTCGCCGACCGGGGCCTGACCCTCGGGGACGGCCTCTTCGACACGGCCCTCTGCCTCGGCGGCCGCCTCGCCTTCCATGAGGCGCATCTCGCCCGGCTCGCCGCCTCGGCCGGGGATCTGGGCTTTGCCATCGACCGGGAGGCGGTGGGGGAGGCGATGCGCCTCGTGGCCGCTGCCATCGGCGACGGCGCGCTCCGCACCACGATCACCCGCGGCTCCGGCCCGCGCGGCCTCGCCCCGCCGGAGCCGGCCCGGCCGGTCTGGTGGATCACCGCCGCGCCGCGCCGGGCGGGATCGGGGTTCGCGCCGGTCTCGCTGTCTCCGAGCGAGATCCGCCGCAACGAGACCTCGCCGGCCGCGAGGATCAAGACGCTGGGCTATCTCGACGCCATCCTCGCCGCCCGCGAGGCGAGGGCGCGGGGATTCGACGAGGCCCTGTTCCTCAACACCAAAGGCCACCTCGCCTGCGCCGGGACCGGCAACCTGTTCGCAATCCTGGACGGGCGCCTCGTCACCCCGCCCCTGTCGGACGGCGTGCTGCCCGGCATCGTCCGCGCGCAGGTTCTCGGCTTGGCGCAATCCCTCGGCATCGGGACCACGGAACGCTCCCTCGCCCTCGAGGAGGTCCTGGCCGCCGAGGCGGTGCTCATGACCAATTCCCTGCGCGGCCTGTCCCCCGTCACGGCGATCGGGACGACGGCGTTTCCCGGCGGGCACGAAGCCGTCGCCGCGTTGAGCCACGGGCTCCGCCGTCTCATCGCCGAGGAATGCGGCGTCGCGCCGGAAGTGGCGTGAGGCCGGAGACCATCACGACGGAGGCCCCAATGCACAGCCGCTTGCTCTCGCGGCTCGGCCTCGCCGCGCTCTATGGCGGAATCGGCCTCCTCCACCTCGCGGCCACCGACAGCTTCCTGCCGATCATGCCCGATTGGGTGCCCTGGCCGAGGCAGGTCGTCATCCTGACGGGTCTCTACGAACTCGCCTGCGTGGCGGGCCTGTTCGTCGCGCGCACCCGCCGCGCCGCCGGCTACGCCCTGGCCGCCTACGCGATCTGCGTGTTCCCGGCCAACATCAAGCACGCGGTCGAGGGGATCTCCGTTCCCGGCCTACCCGACAGCTGGTGGTATCACGGCCCCCGCCTCGCCCTGCAGCCGGTTCTGGTCTGGTGGGCGCTCCACGCCACGCGGATCGTCGATTGGCCGTTCGGGCGGCGGTAGAGCGCGGGCGGCCGAACGGACCGAAGCCTGCCGGCGATCAGGCTTCCGAACGCTTCACCCGCTGCCAGGCGGCCTCCATGGCGGGAAGATCGGCCTCTTCCAGGCTTGTCCCATCCTTCGCGATCAAAGCCGCCATGGCGTGGAAGCGCCGCTCGAACTTGATATTCCCTCTTTTCAAAGAATATTCCGGGTCTATTCCGGAATGCCGGGCGAGATTCACCACCGCGAAGAGCAGGTCGCCGATCTCCTCGGCGAGGTGATCCGGGTCGTCCCGCCCGAGCGCGTCGGCGACCTCGTCCACCTCCTCGCGGATCTTGGCGATGACCGAGGCCGCGTCGGGCCAGTCGAATCCGTGCCGCGCCGCGTTGCGGCTGATCTTCTCGGCCCGGGTGAGGGCGGGCAGGGCCTTGGCGACGGAGCCGAGAAGGTCGCCCCCGGCGTGTTCGGACGGTCCCGTCTTCTCCGACCGCTCCGCTGCTTTCGAGGCGGTCCAATTGGCGTCGAGCTGCGCCAGGCTCAGGCGCTCGGGACCGTCCGCCAGCGGCGACCCATCCGCCTCGAACACATGCGGATGCCGCCGGATCAGCTTGGCGCAGATCGTCCGGACCACGTCGTCGAAGGCGAAGCTCCCGGCCTCCTCGGCGACCCGCGCCTGGAACACGACCTGGAGCAGGAGGTCGCCGAGTTCGCCTTTCAGCTCGTCGAGATCGCCGCGCTCAATGGCGTCCACCACCTCGTAGGCTTCCTCCAGCGTGTAAGGCGCGAGGGTTTCGAGGGTCTGGACCTGGTCCCAGGCGCAGCCCCGTTCGGGATCGCGCAGCGCCGCCATCAATCGCAGCAGGGTCTCGATCGGCGAGTCGGATGTCACGGGTTCACCACGCTTGGGAAATCGGAGGATCGGGGAGAAGCGGAAGCGAGTGTCGGACCAGGGTTAGGCCACGCGGCGGGGTTCCCTCAACCCGCTGTCGCAAGGTGCGCGGTCCATCCTCGTCTGTGCCGAACCTGTGGACCGGGAGAGGAGGAATCCTGGAAATTCCAAGATATCGATCAAAAAACCGTGCCGTCCGGCAAAACGAACGATCCACCGGGCCCTTAGGAAAGATATCAGTAACCTCTTTTTAGAGAGTCAGTTCAGCAAGTTATATGGGACGGCGAATTCGCGTGATCGTCCCGTGGGTTGAGCCCCTTTCGCGTATCGAACTCTGCGCGGGGACGTATCGAACTCTGCGTGGCTCCGTATCGGATTCTGCGCTGTCGCGGCCCAGATCCGTATGGGATTCTGCGCCGATCCGTATGGAATTCTGCGGGGAGAACGGGGTTTGCCGGTGAAGTATGGGGATAGAACGGAATTCCGGCCCGTATCGAACTCTGCGTAGGCGCCGGAACGGCCAGGTGGCGGTCTCTTCCGGTGGCGGGATCGCCGAACGGGTGCGGCGCATCCCCCGGTTGCCGGCTTTCGTGGCCGGGCCCGTGGATTGTCGGGATAAGATCCGGCCCCGGCGACTCCTGGCCTCGGAATCGTGCGATGGCGGACGTTCAGTGACGAGAGCCGCCGGTATCGATGACAGCCATGGGGATCGAGGAGAAGCTCGCCCAGATCCGTGATCCCGACCTCTTGGAGGAGGTCGAGGCCGGCCGCGGCAGCTTCCTGTTCGGAAGCATCGTCGAGCACATCCTCCACCGGCAGCGTGCCCGCGACGCCGAGGCCTCGATCCTGCGCGAGGCCGCCGACATGCGCGGCGCCATGCCCCGCGACCGGCGCCGGCGCGACATGGTGCGCGAGGTCATCGAGAACGAACCGACCCTGCCGGAGAACCTGCAGCACATCCACAGCGTGCTGGCCCTGTGCGGCCTGCCTTATCGCGATCCGGGCGATGCCCGCGAGTTCTTCCGGGAATACGGCCGCAACTCCCTCAGCCTGCTGGCCGGTCGCCTCAAGAACCCGGTCAATGGCGAGATGGAGTTCCAGGGCCTGCCCTACGGCCCCAAGGCCCGCCTCGTCCTGCTGCATCTCTGCACCGAGGCGGTGCGCCAGCGCAGCCCCACCATCACGGTGGCCGACAGCCTGTCGGGCTTCATGAAGGAGATGGGATTTTCCGTCACCGGCGGCGAGCGCGGCACGATCCGGCAGTTCAAGGAACAGCTCAACCGGCTCGCCGCCTGCACCCTGCAGATCGGCCTCTGGGACGGCAGCGACAAGGCCAGCACCCTTAACGTGCCGCCCTTCCGCCAGCTCGACCTCTGGCTCTCGCACGGATCGGGGGAGGGGCAGGTCTGGTCGAAGACCGTCCAGTTCCACCAGGATTTCTACGACAACCTGATCCAGCACGCCCTGCCGGTGGATATCCGCGCGGCCCGCGCCTTCGCCGGATCGGCCCGCAAGCTCGATCTCCTGTTCTGGCTCGGCTACCGCCTGCGCGTCCTGCAGCGCCCGCTGCGGCTGACCTGGGCCAATCTGCACAGCCAGTTCGGCGCTGACAATGCCAGCATCCGCAGCTTCCGGCAGGCGTTCAAGGCCGATCTGGCCCATATGCAGGAGGTCTTCCCGAAACTGCCCGTCTCCCTCGACGAGGCCGGCATGATGCTCCAGCCCGCCCATCCCAGCGCCCTGCTGGTGCCGCCCAGGCTCGGTGGGGCGAAGGCGGGCGCATCCAAGGCCGGTGCGGCACGGCGCGCTCTCGCGGGCTGAGGCATCTTCCAAATATCCGTTTGGAATATTCCATTATGATGCGTCTTCTGCTAGATATTCCATAATTGGAATATTCCAGAGGTGCCACCATGTTCCTGACGGAAGCCGAGGCCGAGGCGCGCCTCTCCGACCTCTATCGTGAACGGTCCCGCATCGAGCGGGTCATCGCCGACCTCACGCTCTTCCTCGATATCGGCCGGCGGATATCCGTGCCCGTCCGAGGAGCAGTGGACGGGCGGCGCGATCCGGCCCCGGTCGCCCCGTCGCCGGATACGGTAAGCGAAGAGCCTGCCGGTGAATCCGGCGGCGACCGGTCGCAGGCCCGGCGCGAGGGCCGTCTCCTCATGGAGGCGGCCTCCGAGATCCTCGAGGAGGCGGGCCGTCCCCTCCATGCCGCCGAGATCCTGGAGGGACTGACCCTGCGCGGCCTGTCGGTCCCCGGCATCGACCCGGTGGCCGCCCTCAACACCCGGCTCTGGAAGCGCTCGGGACCCGACGGTCCGTTCCAGCGTCTCGGCGACGCGGTCTATGCCCTCGCCTCCGGGCCCGATGACGCATGAGGCTCAGAACCGCCCGTTCCCGGTGATCCCCGCGATGATCTCTTCGCGGGCGGCGCGCGAGGCGGCGAATCGCGCGCGGGCGGCCGCCACCACCTCGGGCGAGGCCGTGCCGGGATGGCCCGCCGAGAAGGGCGGGGCCGGCGCGTATTCGAGGGCCAGCTGGATCGTCTCGGCCTCGATCCGACCCGCGAGCTCGGCCACCGCCGCGAGGGCGAAATCGAGGCCGGCCGTGACGCCGCCTCCGGTGATGATCCGTCCGTCGCGCACGATCCGCTCGTCGACCGGGATCGCCCCGAACGCGGCCAGCAGGTCGAGGGCGCCCCAATGGGTCGTCGCGCGCTTCCCCCGCAGCAGGCCCGCCGCCCCGAGGATGAGGGCGCCGGTGCAGACCGAGGTGACGAGGATCGGCCGCTCGGCCTGGGCGCGCACGAAATCGAGCACGGGCGCGTGCGTCATCAGGGCGTTCACGCCGATCCCGCCCGGAATGCACAGGAGGTCGAGGGGCGGGCAGGCGGTAAGATCCGTCGTGGGCGTCAGCGGCAATCCGGTGGCGCTGACGATGGTGGCGCGGTCGAGGCCGACGAGATGGACGCGCGCCCCCGGCAGCGAGGCGAAGACCTCGTAGGGCGCGGTGAGGTCGAGCTGCTGCACGCCCTCGAAGGTCAGGAGGCCGATCTCGAAGCGGATCTCGGTCTGGGACATGGCAAGGGTCTCCGGGAGGGGGGGCGGCAACGGAAAGTCCGCGACTGGACAGGTGCGACGATACCGGCGCAGGTTGCCGGCCGACATGACCAAAAACCCTCCTATCCTGCCAAACCGCCCGCTTCTGGAGCCGCCCCTAGCCGGGGCGATCATCACCGTGGCGATCTTGGCCTATCCCGGGGTGCAACTCCTCGATGTGGCCGGTCCGCTCCAGGTCTTTGCCACCGCCAACGACCTTTTCGTCGATGCCGGCCGGCCATCCCCTTATCGCGTCAGCGTCGTCGCCGAGCGCGCCGGCTCCGTCGCCACCTCGTCGGGCCTCGCGCTGACGGCCGAGGGGCTGGTTCCGGATACCGGCTCCATCGACACGCTGATCGTCGCCGGCGGGCGAGGGGTTCAGGCCCAGCTCGACAATGCCGACCTTCGGAGCTGGCTGCGCGCGCGGGCCGCCCGGTCGCGCCGCGTCGCCTCGGTCTGCACCGGCGCCTTCCTCCTCGGGGCGGCGGGCCTCCTCGACGGCCGCCGGGTGGTCACCCACTGGACCCGTTGCGATGCCCTCCGGGCTCTCTATCCGGCGGCGAGGGTCGAGGCCGACCCGATCTTCATCCGTGACGGCGGGCTCTGGACCTCGGCCGGAGTCACCGCCGGCATCGATCTCGCGCTCGCCCTGGTGGAGGCCGATCTCGGGCGGGAGATGTCCCTGGCCGTGGCGCGTCACCTCGTCGTGTTCCTCAAGCGGCCCGGCGGGCAGGCCCAGTTCAGCGCCGCCCTCTCGCTCCAGGCCGGCGACGACCGGTTCGGCCGCCTCCATGCCTGGATCGGCGAGAACCTCGCCGCCGATCTGACGATCCCCGCCCTGGCCGACCGGGCCGGGATGAGCCCGCGCAGCTTCGCCCGGCATTACCGCGCCGCGACGGGCCGCAGCCCGGCCGAGGCGATGGAGGGCATCCGCTTCGAGGCCGCCCGCCGGCTGCTGGAGGAAACCGACCTGCCGCTGAAGCGCATCGCCGAACGCTGTGGCTTTGGTGCGGAGGAGACCCTGCGCCGGGTCTTCCTGCGCCGGATCGCGACGACGCCCGGCGATTACCGCCGTCGTTTCGCTGCTTTTGCGTGATCCTGGCAGCCCTCCTCCGATGCGGGCGAATTTGACTTTCCCGGCCGCATCATCGACACCGCCGCCCGTCGCGGCATCGACCGATCGTCAAGGGCTGCCCGTCGGCCCGGAGCCGCCCCATGTCCGCCCCATTGCGTCCCGTCTCATGAAAATTGCCGATGCCGGACATGCCGTCCCGCCCGGCGCCGAATCGGGCTTCCTCGACAGGCTGATCGAGGCGGCCTCGGCGAGCCATGCCCGCGCCTGCGCCCTGCTCCTGGCTCTCTGCCTCGTCTGTTTCCTGCCGGGCTTCGTCTCGCTCCAGCCGATGGACCGCGACGAGCCGCGCTTCGCCCAGGCGTCGAAGCAGATGATCGAGACCGGCGACATCGTCGACATCCGATTCCAGGGCGAGGCACGCCACAAGAAGCCAGTGGGGATCTACTGGGCACAGGCCGCGGTGGTGAAGGGGGCCGAGGCCCTGGGGGTCGACCGGGCCCGCACCACCATCGCGCTCTACCGCGTGCCCTCGCTGATCGGCGCGCTGCTGGCGAGCCTGTTCACCTATTGGGCGGCCCTCGCCTTCCTGCCGCGCCGGGGGGCGCTCGTCGCCGCCGCTCTGTTCTCGGCCTGCATCATGATCTCGGCGGAGGCGCGCCTCGCCAAGACGGACGCCATCCTCACCGCCTGCTCGGTCGCCGCGATGGGCGCGCTGGCGCGGGTCTGGCTCGGCCGGATCACGCCCGGACGGACGCGGGGCCGGCCCGATCTCACGACCGTGCTGGTGTTCTGGCTGGCCATGGCGATCGGCATCCTGATCAAGGGGCCGATGGTGCCCCTCTTCGTCGGGCTCGCCGCGCTCGCGCTGTCGCTGAAGGAGCGGTCCGGCCGCTGGCTCATGGACCTGCGTCCCGGCCTCGGCCTCGGGCTGACCCTGGCCATCGTCGCCCCCTGGTTCGTCGCCATCGCGTGGAAGAGCGGCGGCGCGTTCTTTGGCGAGGCGGTGGGTCGCGACATGCTCGGCAAGGTGGGGGGAGCCGCCGAGAAGCACGGCGCGCCGCCCGGCACCTATCTGGCGGTGTTCTTCGCCACCTTCTGGCCGGGGGCCGCCTTCGCGGCGCTGAGCGCGCCCTTCGCCTTCGCCAACCGGCGCGACGATGCAATCGCGTTCCTCCTCGCCTGGATCGTGCCCGCCTGGATCGTGTTCGAGGCCGTACCGACCAAGCTGCCGCACTACGTCCTGCCGCTGATGCCGGCCGTGGCGATCCTCACCCTCCTGGCCGTGGCGCGCGGCGCCCTCGATCCGGGCCGGCGGGGAGCCAGGGCCGTGGCCGCCCTGGTGGTGCTGATCCCCGTCGGCCTGACCTTCGGCCTCGTCGGGGTGGCCTGGACCTTCGACCACGTGATCCCCGTCGCCGGGCTGCCGCTGTTGCTGGCCTCCTGCGCCGCCGCGATCCTCGCTGTCGTCCTGTTCGCGCGCCGCCTGCCCGAACGGGCGCTGGCCTGCGCCATCCTGGCCTCGGCCCTTCTCTCGCCGGCGGTGTTCGGCCTGACCCAGCCGGTGCTCGCGGCGCTGAAGGTCTCGCCGCGCCTCGCCACCCTCCGCGACGGGCTGCCCTGCGCCGCCCCGAAGGTCGGCAGCCTCGGCTACCGCGAGCCGAGCCTCGTCTTCCTCATCGGGACCGATCTCGCCATGCTGAATACCGGGGCCGAGGCGGCGGAGTTCCTGGCAGGGGGCGGCTGCCGCCTCGTCTTCGTCACCGAGCCGTTCCTGGACGAGTTCCGGCGGGCGGAAACAAGCGTTAAGGCTGCCCCGGTGGGCCGGGTCTCCGGCTTCAACATCAACAGCGGCCGGCGGATCGACCTCTCGGCCTATGCGGTGACCCCGTGACCCAAACCGACACAGCCCCCTCCACCCGCTTGTCCATCGTCGTCCCGGTGAAGAACGAGGCCGGCAATGTCGAGAGCCTCGTCACCGAGATCGAGCGCGCCTGCTCGGCCCTGTCCCCGTTCGAGGTGATCTATGTCGATGACGGCTCCACCGACGCCACGGGGGCGATCCTCGCGGATCTGCGCCGTACCCGGCCCTGGCTGCGCGTGGTCCGCCATGCCCGCAGCGGCGGGCAATCGGCCGCGATCCGCAGCGGCGTCGCCGTGGCGCGGGGCGCCCTCATCGCCACCCTCGACGGCGACGGCCAGAACGACCCCGCCTTCATCCCCGCCTTGGTAGCGGCCCTGGAGGAGGGCGGCCGGAGCACGGGCCTGGCCCAGGGCCAGCGCGTCGGCCGCAAGGACGGGCGCCTGAAGAGCCTGCAATCGCGCATCGCCAACGGCGTGCGCGGCCGCATCCTCAAGGACGACACCCGCGATACCGGCTGCGGCATGAAGGTGTTCCGGCGCGAGGTCTACCGGGCGCTGCCCTATTTCGATGCGCTGCACCGCTTCATGCCGGCCCTCGTTGCCCGCGAGGGCTACCGCGTGGTCCATGCCGATGTGGTCGACCGGCCGCGCTTTACCGGGCGCTCCAATTACGGCCTGTTCGATCGGCTCTGGGTCGGGCTCCTCGATCTCGCGGGGGTGTGGTGGCTGATCCGCCGCAAGCGGCCCTCGCCCGAGGCGGTGGAGGTCGTGCTCGTCACGGACAGGGAGGCCTGACTCATGCTGATGCAGCTTTCGGAAGACCTGGGCGGCTACGCCTATGACATCTTCGTCACCAAGTTCGACGGCTGGCTCGTCTTCGGCATCCTGGCCCAGGTGGTGTTCGGCGCCCGCTTCATCCTGCAATGGCTGGCGAGCGAGAAGGCCGGCCGCAGCGTCATGCCGCTCTCGTTCTGGTTCCTCTCCATCGCGGGCGGGCTGATGACCCTGGTCTACGGGCTGGTGCGGCGCGAGCCGGTCATCATCTTCGGGCAGGCCCTCTCGACGGGCATCTATCTCCGCAACGTTGCGCTGATCCTGAAAGAAAAGCGCCGGAAGCCCGGGACGGATGCCGTTCCGTGACGTCCACGGTATGACTCCCCCGACGATTCCGCTGCCGGATTTCTTCGACGATCTCGACGCCAGCCTGGCCCATCTCTGGCGGCTTCTGGAGGACGGGCCGAGGCTGCGCCGCAACGCGTTCCACATGCCGGCTCTCGCCACGGTGGATGCCGACGGCTGCCCGCAGGTGCGCACCATCGTCCTGCGCGAGGCCGAGCGGCAGACCGGGATCCTGCGCTTCCATTGCGACCGCCGGTCCCGCAAGGCGGCCGAGATTGCCGCCTCCGGTCGGGCCGCGCTGCACGGCTACGATTCGGCGAGCAAGGTCCAGATCCGGGTCTCGGGCCCGGCCACGCTTCATACCGACGATGCCCTGGCGGATGCCGCCTGGGACGGGTCGATGACGATGAGCCGGGTCTGCTACGGCGTGGCGCCGGGGCCCGGAACCGAACTCGCGTCGGGCGAAGGCTATACCCTGCCGGAGACCGACGCAGCCATCGCCGCCGGCCGGCCGAATTTCTGCGCGGTTCAGGTGAGTGCCACCCGGCTCGAATTCCTGTTCCTCGACCGGCGGGGACACCGGCGCGCCGCCTGGAAGCGGGACGGCGACGGCTGGGCGGGGACCTGGCTGGCGCCGTGAAAAACCCTCCTCCCCACAAAGAGGAGGGAGGTGCTCATCCCATCGCCGCGCGCAATCGTGCGAACCCCGCATCGAGATCGGCCTGCAAATCCGAAATCTCCTCGAGGCCGATATGGAAGCGCAAGCCCGGTCCGCCCGGCTCCCAGCGCGTGGCGGTGCGGTAGGTCCGGCAATCGAACGGGATGACGAGGCTCTCGAAGCCGCCCCAGGAAAAGCCCATCCCGAACAATTCGAGCCCGTCGAGCATCGCCGCCACGGCGTTCGCCGGAGCCGGTTTGAGGACAACTCCGAACAGGCCGGACGACCCGGAGAAGTCCCGCTTCCAGATGGCGTGGCCGGGATCCTCCGGCAGGGCCGGATGGAGCACCCGCAGCACCTCCGGCCGCGCCTGCATCCAGCGCGCCATGGCGAGGCCCTGGCGCTCGTGCTCGCGCAGGCGCAGGTTCATGGTGCGCAGACCGCGCAGCGCCAGGAACGCATCCTCCGGCCCGGCGCACATGGCGAAATGCTCGAAGGTGCGGTGGAGCGCCGGCCAGTATCGCTCGTTGGCCGAGGTGAGGCCGAGGAGCAGGTCCGAGCCGCCGCTGAGATATTTGGTCCCCGCCTCCACGGCGATGTCGACGCCCCGCTCATGCGGCGGGAAGAACAGTGGCGTCGCCCAGGTGTTGTCCATGATGACGGCGGCACCGTGCGCATGGGCGACCTCCGCGATGGCCGGCACGTCCTGCATCTCGAAGCTCTGCGAGCCCGGCGCCTCCACCAGCACCGCTTTCGTATTCGCGCGCATCAACTCGCCGATGCCGGCGCCGACGAGGGGATCGTAATAGGTCACCTCCACGCCGAAGCGTTTCAGCACGCCGTCGCAGAAGATGCGGGTGGGGCGGTAGGCGCTGTCGGTGACGAGGAGATGGTCGCCCGCGCTCACCACGCTCATCAGGGCGACCGTGAGGGCGGCGAGGCCGGACGGCGTCAGCACCGTGCCCGCCGCTCCGGCGAGCTCGCTCCAGGCTTGGGTGAGCGAATCCATCGTCGGCGAGCCGCTGGTGCCGTAATCGTAGCGCCCGCGCCGGTGCTGCAGGTCGTCATAGGTCGGGAACAGCACCGTCGAGCCGCGATAGATCGGCGTGTTGACGAAGCCATGCTGCGCGGAGGGGTCGCGCCCCGCATGGACGAGGCGTGTGGCCGGGCCGAAGCGGGCGGGATCGCGGGGAGGGGTGTTCGACATGGAAACCCGTATGCGGGGAGGGCGGTTGCGCCGCAACCTCAGCCTCGCGGGAGACGATGCGTCAACCTCGCGCTGGCCACGCCCACCGTCATTCCGGGTTGTCGAAGGCGAGCCCGGACCCGAAGGGGCGCGCCAGCGGCGCGCAATCCGGAACCATGGCGGATGCCGGAACACGTACTGCTTCACCCAGGTGACCGCGATCCATCCTCGCAACGTCTACGCGTCTGGATCCCGGGCTCCGCTGCGCGGCCCCGGGATGACGATGGTGAAGGCGGCGGCTTGACCACGGCGGCCGATCCTCTGCAATGCGCGGATGCGACTGGTTTCGATCCCGCTCCTTGCCATCCTCACCGCGTCTCCTGCCCTTGCCGAAGGCACCCTCGCCCAGGTGAAGGCGCGGGGGCATCTTGTCTGCGGCGTCAGCGGCGGGGTCGCGGGGTTCAGCATTCCGGACAGCCAGGGCCAGTGGCGCGGGCTCGACGTGGATTTCTGCCGGGCGCTGGCGGCGGCGATCTTCGACGATCCGGCCAAGGTGCGGTTCATCCCGCAATCCTCGGCCGCGCGCTTCACCGCCCTGCAATCGGGCGAGATCGACGTCCTGTCGCGCAACACCACCTGGACCCTGTCGCGCGACACCGCCGCCATGAACTTCCCGGTCATCACCTTCTACGACGGGCAGGGGTTCCTGGTGCGCAAGTCCCTCGCCCTCACGTCGGTGAAACAGCTCGACCGGGCGACGATCTGCCTGCAGCAGGGCACCACCACCGAGCTCAACCTCGCCGACTGGTTCCGAACGTGGGGGCTGACCTACAAGGTCGTCACCTTCGCCAATAGCGAGCAGACGCTGGGTGCCTACGAATCCGGCCGCTGCGACGCCTATTCCACCGACAAGTCCTCCCTCTACGGCGAGCGCCTGAAGACGGCGCATCCGGACGAGCACGTCATCCTCGACGAGGCGATCTCGAAGGAGCCGTTCGCCCCCGGCGTGCGCCAGGGCGACGACCAGTGGCGCGATCTCGTCGCTTGGACCCATTACGCCATGATCGACGCCGAGGAGGCGGGCATCACGCAGGCCAATGTCGAGGAGATGCGCCGGTCGGCGCTCAGCCCCGACGTGAAGCGCATTCTCGGCCTCGAGGGCAAATACGGCGAGGGCCTCGGGCTCACCACCGACTGGGCCTACCGGATCGTCCGTCATGTGGGCAATTACGGCGACGCGTTCGAGCGCAATGTCGGTGCGCAGACACCGCTGAAGATCCCGCGCGGCCTGAATGCCCTCTGGAACCAGGGCGGCCTGCAATACGGGCCTCCGATCCGGTGAGGGGGGTGTGGGAGCAAGACCCTCCCCCCTTCGCGGGGGAGGGTGCCCGCGGAGCGGGCGGGAGAGGGGCTGGCACAGGTCTTTCCGGAGAGGGCGCTCCCCTCACCCGACCTTCGCTGACGCGAAGGCCACCCTCTCCCGCAGAGGGGAGAGGGGCCGCGTGCGGAGGATGCCGTCATGGCTGAATCCCGAAAGAGCTCCCTTCGCGCCCTCGCGCTCCAGATCGTCCTTGCGCTCGCCGTCGCCGGCCTCGTCTATCTCGCTGCCGGCAATGCCGCGCAGAAGCTCGCGAAACAGGGCATCGTCGCCGGGTTCGGCTTCCTGTCGCGCAATGCCGGGTTCGACATCAGCCAGCGGCTGATCCCCTACGCGGCGGCGACCTCGACCTATCTCGACGCGTTCCTGGTGGGGCTCTGCAACACGCTGCTCGCTGCGGCGCTGGGCATCGTGCTCGCCACGCTGATCGGCTTCGTGGTGGGCATCGCCCGGCTCTCGCCGAACCTCCTCGCGCGCGGGCTGGCCTCCGCCTATGTCGAGGCAATCCGCAACGTGCCGCTGCTGCTGCAGCTCCTGGTCTGGTACGTGGCCGTGCGGGTCGCGCTGCCCTCGGCCGAGGCCCCGGCGAGCCTGGGGGGCGCCTTCGTCTCGCAGCGCGGCCTCGTCCTGCCCGCCCCCGAATTCTCGGGGAGCGCTTGGCTGGTGCCGATCGCTTTCCTCGCCGGCCTCGCCGCCCTGTCGCTCCTGCGACGGCGTGCGCGCCGCGCGGCGGAGGCCGGGCGGCCCCCGGTCCGGGTCTGGCTGCCGGGCCTCGCCCTGCCGGTCCTCCTGCCGGGTCTCGCCTGGATCGGGCTGGCGCTGGCAGGCCATCCGGTCGCGGTCGATTGGCCGGCGCGCGGCCCCTACGATGTCGAGGGCGGCCTGCCGATCCTGCCGGAATTCGCCGCCCTGGTCCTCGGGCTCTCCACCTACACCGCCGCCTTCATCGCGGAGATCGTGCGGGCGGGCCTTTCCAGCGTGGCGCGGGGGCAGGGGGAGGCGGCCTCCGCCTTGGGGTTGAGCCGGGGCCAAAGCTTGCGTCTCGTGGTGGTTCCGCAGGCGATGCGGGCGATCGTGCCGCCGCTCACCAGCCAGTATCTCAACGTCACCAAGAACTCGTCGCTGGCCGTGCTGATCGGTTATCCCGATCTCGTCCACGTCTTCATGGGCACCGTGCTTAACCAGACCAACCAAGCGGTGGAGGTGGTGGCGATCACCATGGCGGTCTACCTCACGCTCAGCCTCGCCACGGCCTTCCTGATGAACCTCTACAATCGCCGCGTGACCATGGTGGAGCGCTGAGGATGGGGCGATTCGTCCGCGCCGATCTCGTCGCCTCGCGCCCGCCGCCCGCCACCGTCGGCGGACCGCTCGGCTGGCTGCGCCGGAACCTGTTCTCGAGCCCGGCCAACGGGCTCACCACCCTGCTGATCCTGGGATTGCTCGCCTGGCTGCTGCCCATCGCGATCCGCTTCCTCGTCATCGATGCGGTCTGGACCGGGGCGTCGGGGGATGCCTGCCGGCCGGAGGTGGCGGGGCGGCCGGTGGGGGCCTGCTGGGCCTTCATCGCCGACAAGATCAACTACCTCGCCTACGGCTCTTACCCCGCGCCGGAGCGCTGGCGCCCGAACCTCGCCGTCGCGCTGCTCGCCCTCGCCGCGGGATGGATGCTCTGGCTCGGGGCGCCCCGGCGCGATCTCGGCGCGCTCTTCGCCTTCCTGGTCTTCCCGGTCGTCGCCTACCTGCTCCTCTCGGGCGCGCCGTCGCTCGGCCTCCCCTCGGTGGCGACGGGCCTGTGGGGCGGCTTCCTCGTCACCGTGGTGGTGGCCACGGTGGGCATCGTCGTCTCCTTGCCGCTCGGCATCCTGCTGGCGCTGGGGCGGCGCTCGACCCTGCCGGTGGTGCGCGTGCTCTCCACCGCCTTCATCGAGTTCTGGCGCGGGGTGCCGCTGATCACGGTGCTGTTCATGGCCAACGTGATGCTGCCCCTGTTCCTGCCCGGCGACATCACCGTGGACCGCCTGCTGCGGCCCCTCGTCGGCATCGCCCTCTTCGCCTCCGCCTACATGGCCGAGGTGGTGCGCGGCGGGCTGCAGACCGTGCCGAAGGGGCAGGCCGAAGCGGCGGCGGCGCTCGGCCTCGGCCGGGGCCAGGCGCTGCGCCTCGTCATCCTGCCCCAGGCCCTGAAGGTGGCGCTGCCCGGCATCGTCAACACGATGATCGGCCTGTTCAAGGACACCACCCTGGTCTCCATCGTCGGCATCAGCGATTTCATCCGCGTGCTGGAAGCCTCGCGCGCCGATCCGCGCTGGTCGGCCGCCACCATCCCGGCCACCGCCTACATCTTCGCCGCCCTCGTCTATTTCGCCGTCTGCTTCGGCATGGCGCGCTATGCCGGGTTCATCGAGCGCCGCCTCGCGGCGGGAGAGAGACGATGACGAGTGAATCCTTGAAGGCACCGCAGACCTCCCCCGCCGTCGCGCTCTCCGGCGTCAACAAGTGGTTCGGCGCCCACCACGTCCTGCGCGACGTCGACCTCACGGTGGCGAAGGCCGAGAAGATCGTGATCTGTGGCCCTTCGGGCTCGGGCAAATCGACCCTGATCCGCTGCGTCAACGGACTCGAGGCGCACCAGCAGGGCACGATCCGGGTGGACGGGACCGAACTCACCGGGGCGCAGGCCAGCGTGGACGCCGTGCGCCGCGAGGTCGGCATGGTGTTCCAGCACTTCAACCTGTTCGCCCATCTCACCGTGCTGGATAATTGTACGCTCGCCCCCATCCACGTGAAGCGGATGGGCCGGGCGGCGGCCGAGAAACTCGCGATGGGCTATCTCGAGCGCGTCCACATCCCGCAGCTGGCGGGGAAATTTCCCGGCCAGCTCTCGGGCGGGCAGCAGCAGCGAGTGGCGATCGCCCGCGCTTTGTGCATGAGCCCAAAGGTGATGTTGTTCGACGAGCCGACCTCGGCGCTGGACCCGGAAATGGTCAAGGAGGTGCTCGACACCATGGCCGAGCTGGCGCGCGGCGGCATGACCATGCTCTGCGTCACCCACGAGATGGGCTTCGCCCGCGAGGTCGCCGACCGCGTGGTGTTCATGGACGAGGGCCAGGTCATCGAGGTGGCGCCGCCGGCCGAGTTCTTCGACAGGCCGCGCCACGCCCGCACCCAGGCCTTCCTCAGCCAGATCCTGTGACCGCCTCCCGCCTGCGACGGCAGGAAGGGTCAGAAAATGGCACGGTCGGGCCGGACGGCGATGCTCGGGTTCGTTAACGGCCTTGGTTTAAAAGCGGTATTCAAGGTGTTGAGTATTTGTAGAAAGCGTATCGCGTGCGTATCTTGCGCTTCCTCGTCGTCGGCAGCGTCTTCGGCCTGAGCGTCCTGGCGATCGGCTTCGTCAGTGCCGACCGGCTGGCACATCTCCCCGCCCCGTCGCCGCCACAGATGGTGCGGGCCCCCGTTCCCAGCGAACCGCAGGATACCGGCTCGATCCCGTCGCCGTCCTTGCCCCTCGGCGGCACGGCCAGCGTCTCGACCACCGGCCCCGCCGCACCCCGCCCGACGGGAGCCAGGCCCACCGGATCGAAGCCTTCCCCATCCTCCGCCGCCAAACCCGCGGTGACGAAGACGGCCTCGCTCAAGCCCGCGCCGGCCAAGCCGAAGGCCACGGACGGGTTCGACACCGAGCGTTTGAACGCCCTCCTGCGCGGCGACCCGATCACCCCGCCGCGCCGCTGATCGGCCTCCCCCCTTCCGCGGACGGGGAGGGCGAAGCGGCCCCTCGACGCATTGCCTCCCCCCATCCCGCGCCCGCGCTCCGCTTCGGATCTTGGTGTAAACCCCGTCCCATCCCCGAAGCGGGACGGGAGGAACGTCGTGGGGCTGATCTACGCGCTCGGAGCCTACCTGAGTTGGGGCATCGTCGTACCGGTGCATTTCCGGCTGCTCGATTCCGTGCCGGCCGGCAGCATCCTCGCCCATCGCATCGTCTGGTCGAGCGTGCTCGTGGTCGGCCTGCTGGCGGTCCTGCGCCGGCGGGTGCGCAACCCGTTTCCCCTGAGGCGCCGCCACCTTCTCCTCGTCGTCTCGGCTGGGCTCATCGCGATCAACTGGCTGCTCTACCTCGTGGCGGTCCAGTCCGGGCACATGCTCGATGCGAGTCTGGGCTATTTCATCAATCCGCTGATGAGCGTGGCGCTCGGCGCCCTCGTTCTCGGCGAGCGGCTGCGGCCGGTCCAGGCTGTGGCGGTGGGGCTCGCCGCCGCCGGCGTGATCCTGGCGGTGGTCCTGGCGGGGCACCTGCCCTGGCTGTCCCTGACGCTCGCCGCGAGTTTTTCGCTCTACGGGCTGGTGCGCAAGGTGGTGGGCGTCGACGCCATGGTGGGCTTTGCCGCCGAGACCTTCCTGCTCCTGCCCGCCGCCGGCCTCTATCTCGTCCTCGCCGCCCCCGCCGTGGTGAACGGCGATCCCGTCCGCCTCGGCCTCCTGCTCCTCACCGGCGCCACCACAGCCCTGCCGCTGATCTGGTTCGCCGCCGCCGCCCAGCGCCTCACCCTCTCCACCCTCGGGCTGATGCAATACCTCGCCCCTTCCTGCCTCATGGCCCTCAGCGTCCTCGTTTACGGCGAACGCCTGGAGCCGCATCGACTGGTCCTGTTCGTCCTGATCTGGCTGGCGCTGGCGCTTTATGCCGTCGATTCCTTCCGTGCGGCGCGGCGGGCCAAGGAGCCGCCCGAGCCCGCCGCCGCTGGCCCCGACCGCCCGGGCATGCGATCGTTCTGAGCGAGATTCGGAGGCTCTGGATGCGCAACCGCATCACCGACATCGCCGGCATCACCGTGGGCCACGCCCAGGATGCGCGCGTGGCGAGCGGCACCACCGCGATCCTGTTCGACCCGGCCGTGGTGGCGGGTGTCGACGTGCGCGGCGGGGGGCCGGGCACCCGGGAGACCGACCTCCTCGACCCCGAGCGCACGGTGGAGCGCATCGACGCCCTGGTCCTGTCCGGTGGCTCCACCTTCGGTCTCGACGCGGGGGCCGGCGTCGTGGCCTGGCTCGCCGAGGCGGGGAGGGGGTTTCCCGTCGCCGATATCCGTGTCCCCATCGTCCCCGGCGCGATCCTGTTCGATCTCCTCAACGGCGGCGACAAGAACTGGGGCCGCTTCTCGCACTATCGCGACCTCGGCTACGAGGCCGCCGCGGCGGCGGCGCAGGATTTCGCCCTCGGCACCGTGGGGGCAGGCTACGGCGCGCGCACGGCCAACCTCAAGGGCGGCCTCGGCTCGGCTTCCTCCCTCGTGGACGGCACGCCCGCGCGGGTCGGCGCGCTGGTGGCGGTGAACGCCTTCGGCCGGGTCACGGTGGGGGAGGGGCGGCATTTCTGGGCGGCGCCGTTCGAGCGTGAGGGGGAGTTCGGCGGCCTCGGCTTCCCCGATCCGATGCCGGCGGACGCCTTCACCTGGCCCCGCGAGGCCTCGCCCGGCACCAGTACCACCTTGGCCATCGTCGCCACCGACGCGGTGCTGACCAAGGCTCAGTGCCGCCGCCTCGCGGTGATGGCGCAGGACGGCCTGTCGCGGGCGATCCACCCCGTCCACACGCCGCTCGACGGCGACATGGTCTTCGCGGTCTCCACCGGACGGATTCCCCTCTCCGACCCCATCACCGATCTCGCCCGTATCGGCGCGGCGGCGGCCGATACCCTCGCTCGCGCCGTGGCCATCGGAATCCACGCGGCGACCAGCCTGCCGGGCCTGGCGATGCCGCCGGCCTGGCGGGATCTGTGGGGCGGGTGAGGGGAAGATATTGGTCAGACTCTCGTCGAGTCCGGCATCGCAGGCCGCACCTTTTACACGCCTGCAGCGAAGCGCAAGGTGATCTGGGACCTCACGCGAATACGCGCCACGTCAGCGGCTCACCCGCTTCACCCGTCCGGGGGAAGGGAACCGAGAGGATCAGTCCTCCTTGGCGTCCTCCATCAGCTGCGCCAGCCCCGCATCCACCTCGGCGCCGAGCATCGCTCGCTCGGCATCGCTCAGGTCGCGGGCCCAGGCCGGGCCGGCGAACCCGGCGGCGCATTTGGCGCGCTCGGCCGCGATATAGGCTTCCGTTTCCTCCGGCTGCCGACGCATTGCCTCGGCGAAGCCGAACCAAGCCGCCCGCTCCACCACCGCGAGGCGGGCGCGCAGGCGGATCATCACTGCCCGGTCCGGGCTGACGTCGTTACTCATGGGGCTTCGTTCCTGGGGGATTCGCGCCCGGCCGGCTCAGCGCCGCGGTTCGCAGCGGGTCTTCACGTAGGTGTCCGGATTGTTGCCGTGGCCGGCATTGGCCGCCAGGACCGGCCCCTGCATCATGCATTCCTGAAGCGTGTGAGCAGGCCCCGTGATCACGTCGAGGGCCGTCTCGCGGGAGCAGTCGGGGGCCTGGACCGTGGAGGCGCAGACCAGGGCAACGATGAGGACTGGGTTCATGAGACCGGAATCTAGATGCGCGGGGCAGGGCGGCAAGGGCGGCCTGCAGGAAAATGCAGCGCTCTGTGGTCGATGGAGCGGCCATGCGCGCGTTCGCAAAGCCTTGAGCATGGAGTGTCTAGGATGTTCGTCCTTTGCTTAAAAACCTAGGTCAAATAGCCTAGGTCTTTATGTCTAATCGGCGAGGCTCGTGCCTGTGGATGCGCCGCCCTCGTGCTCCGCACGCTGGGCTCATCCGTGCTAGGATCGGTCTCGTCGCGGGCGCGATACGGGACAGCGGAGCGGGAATGACGGTGGGGATCGAGATGGGTCTGAGCATGGGGCCGGGCGAAGAGCCCGCCCGGCTCGATCTCGAGGAACTCTTGGCCACCCGACTCCTGGTCCAGGGCAATTCCGGCTCCGGCAAGTCGCATCTCCTGCGCCGCCTGCTCGAGCAGAGCGCGGGCTCGGTCCAGCAGGTGATCATCGATCCCGAGGGCGATTTCGTCACCCTGGCCGAGGCCTACGGCCACGTGGTCGTGGACGGCGCCCATGGGGAGGGCGATCTCCAGGCCATCGCGGCGCGGGTGCGCGCCCATCGGGTCTCCGTGGTCCTCACCCTGGAGAGCCTCGACATGGAGGCGCAGATGCGCGCCGCCGCCGCCTTCCTCGGCGGCCTGTTCGAGGCCGAGCGCAGCCATTGGCACCCCGTCCTCGTCGTCGTCGACGAGGCGCAGATCTTCGCGCCCGCTGCCGCCGGCGACGTCTCCGACGAGGCGCGCAAGGCCTCTCTCGGGGCCATGACCAACCTGATGTGCCGTGGCCGCAAGCGCGGGCTCGCGGGCATCATCGCCACGCAGCGCCTCGCCAAGCTTGCCAAGAACGTGGCGGCCGAGGCCACCAACTTCCTGATGGGCCGCACCTTCCTCGACATCGACATGGCCCGCGCCGCCGACCTGCTGGGTCTCGACCGCCGCGGCGCCGAGCGGTTCCGCGATCTCTCCCGCGGCGAGTTCGTGGCCCTCGGCCCCGCGTTGAGCCGCCGGCCGCTGGCCCTGCGCATCGGGCCGGTCTCCACCTCGGCGCGCTCGGGTTCGCCCAAGCTCGTGCCGCTTCCCGCTCCCGCCGACGCGGATCTGCGCGCCCTCATTCTCACCCGCTCGGCCGAGGATGGCCCGGCCTCCTGGGCCCCGGCACCGCGCACTCCGCCGACGCCCCGTGCGAGCCCCGCCGACCTCCTGCGCGAACTCAGCGCCTACCGACCCGAGCCCGTCGAGGCGCCCGAGCCCCTGAGCGAAGAGGAGTTGCGCGCCGGCCTCGACGAGGTGCTGCGCGGCATCGCCGCCGACCCCGATGCCGGGCGCCAGCCCGTGGCCGTGATCTACCAGGACTTCCTCGTGCGCTGCCGCATGCGCGGGCTCGACGGCGAATCCCTCCCCCTCGCCGCCTTCCGCCGCCGCCTCGGCGTGGCGCGGGCCGGGTTCGACGGTGAGGCCTCCCGGGCCGACGGGGACGCGCGCTGGGACGAGGCACAGGCCGCTGCCGCCAACCTGCCCGACGAGGTCCAGGGCCTGTTCCTGCTCCTCGCCCGCGCGGCCCTGGCCGGAGAGCCCTGCCCCGGCGACGAGGCCCTGGCGCGGGCCATCGGCAGCCGCTCGCCGGGGCGCGCCCGGCGGCTCCTCGCCTATGTGGAGACGCGGGGCACCATCGTCTGCCGCACGGATTTTCGCGGGCTGCGCGTCATCGCCCTGCCCGTGCTCGGCTGCGAGACCGGGCCAGGCGACCCCAAGGCGACACTGCCGGGAAGCGTCGAGCCGGAGATGCCGGGCCTGTTCGCGGCCGAATAGGCCGCGCCCCTCCTGTGAAGGGGCGCGCCGCCGTCACACCCGCGCGCGTCCGATCCTCGTCATGTCGAGGAGATGATAGATCAGGATGGCACCGAAGGTGGCGGTGCCGATGCCGCCGAAGGCGAAGGACCCGAATTTCAGGGTGAGGTCGCCCGCGCCCAGCACCACGGCGACGCCGACCGTGAGGAGGTTGCGGGCATTGGCGAAGTCCACCCGGTTCTCCACCCAGATCCGCCCGGCCGTGGCGGCGATCAGCCCGAACACCACCACCGAGAGACCGCCGATCACCGGCACCGGCAGGGTCAGGATCAGGGCCCCGAATTTCGGGCACAGGCCGAACAGGATCGCGGTGAAGCCGGCGACCACGAAGACCAGGGTCGAGTAGATCCGGGTCATGGCCATGACGCCCATATTCTCCGCATAGGTCGTCACCCCCGTGCCGCCGAGGCCCCCCGACAGCATGGTGGCGAGGCCGTCGCCGAGGAAGGCGCGGGCGATGTAGGGGTCGAGGTTGCGGCTCGTCATCGCGCCGATGGCTTTGATATGGCCGAGATTCTCGGCGATCAGCACCACGAAGACCGGGGCGATGAGGGCGATCGCCTTGGGGTCGAAGATTGGCGCCACGAAGCCCGGCACGCCGATCCAGGGGGCGGCCATGACGGCGGAGAAATCGATGGGCTTGGCGAGACCCAACCCGTTGGCGAGGAGGAGATAGAGCAGGTAGGCGAGGGCCGCCCCGATCAGGATCGGCAGGCGCCGGGCGAGGCCGGGCGCGTAGATGGTGATGACGCTGACGATGACCACCGTCAGAAGGCCGAACCAGGTGTCGAAGGCGGAGGCCGAGATGATCCGCGTCGCGATCGGAGCGAGGTTGAGGCCGATGGCGGCCACCACCGCGCCGGTCACCACCGGGGGCATCACCCGCTCCACCCAGGCATAGCCGACGAGCCCGATGACAGCGCCCACGAGGCCGTAGAGCAGACCCGCCGCGACGATGCCTCCGAGCGCCACGGCGATGTTGGGGTTCGGCCCCGCCCCGGCATAGCCCGTGGCCGCGATCACCACACCGACGAAGGCCGCCGACGAGCCGAGATAGCTCGGCACCCGGCCGCCCGTGGCGAGGAAGAAGATCAGCGTACCGATGCCGGAGAAGAAGATCGCCAGGTTGGGGTCGAACCCCATCAGGATCGGCATCAGCGCGGTGGCGCCGAACATCGCCACCACGTGCTGGAAGCCGAGGAGCACGGTCTGGCCCGCGGGCAGCCGCTCGTCGGGCATGACGTCCGTGGCCTCCGACGTCGCATCCCTGGCGCGCCAGACGGGGAAATAGGGTTCGGCTGCCATGATCGCGTCGTCTCCGGACGGGTGTGGGCGCGTGATGCGGATCGCGTGATGCAAGGAGCGTGGCAGCCGCACCCCATGGAGCGGCGCGACGCTTCAGGACGATGTCCTAATCCGACCCGGTCGCGGCCTCCTCCGACCGCCCCGCCAAGGCGAAGGCGATGGGCAGCCAGAGGAAGAAGAAATGCATGTTCACGAACGAGAACGGGTTGGGAAGGTCCGATCCCATGTAGCCGAAGCTGAAGATCAGCGCGGCGGCGCAGAACGTCGAGAGCCCTCCGTCGACGGTCGCGAGGTGACGGCAATAGACGAAGGTCATCGCCAGGGCGGCCACCAAGGCCGGGACGCCGAAATACATCGCCGTGCCGAAGAGGCCGTTATGGGCGTGGTTGAAGAGCGAATCGGCAAAGCGGAAGACGGGCGTGAAACCGAGCAGGGGCCGCTGCGAGATATGCTCGAACACCCAGGTCCAGATCTGCTGGCGGCTGGAGGGACGGCAGAAATTCGACTGGTCGACGCAGAGCATCGCTCTCAGCCAGGGCTCGATCACGATCAGCGCCGTGGTGAGGCTCCAGGCCAGGAGGGCCACCGCGAAGAGCCGCCAGCCGGTGAGACGCCAGCCATCCGGACGCCACGGCAGCCGCGTCGCCGCCAGGGCGACGACCGCCGCGAGGATGGGACCGCGGCTCTGGGTCATGGCCATGGCCACGACGATCGGCAGCGCGGCCAGGGCGACGAGGGCGATCGTCGCGGGTGTGGCCGGGCGTGACCGGTCACCGAGGAGGGCGACGATGCCGATCAGGGCGATGCAGAGGCCGCCGGCTCCCGGGATGGAGTTGGACGGCCGACCCAGCGGCACGAGCCTGTCCGCCAAGGAGAGGCCCCCGCCGAAATGCAGAACGAGCGTCAGGAGTGCGCTGAGGCTGGCCACGGCAAAGAGCGCGCTCAGGATGAAGCGGAGGCCGCAGCAGGCGAGCAGGCGCCGTCCCGCCAGGAGGGAGACGGCCAGGAGCGCGAAATTCGCCACCGCATCGCTCGCCGGCCCCAGGGGAATGCCATTGACGAGAAGGCCGAGCACCGTCCAGGCGGCGAAGCCCGCGAGCGCGGCGAGCCCCCATTCCAGGGCGTGCGGCAGGCGTTCGCGCAGCAGCGTCGGATCGCTCACGGCGATGGTGACGAGCCCCGCGATCATCAGCTTGGCCGAGAGGTTCTTGGCGATGAAATAGGCGGAGACCAGCAGCAGCAGGTAACCGGCCACGCAGAGGACGTTCCGCCCCGCGAGGCCGCGTGCCGAGGTGTCCGGGGTCGTCATGCGTCAGGCCCCGGCATGGAGTCTCGGTGCGGGTTCCACGGCGCGGAGGATGGCCTCCGCCGTGGCCGCGGGATCGATCGCGAAGGATTGCCGGGCGCCCTCCGGGCCGCCCAGGACCGGCACGTAGTCGGCCCCGCCCTCACTCGCCCAGTGAAGCACTGTGCTCTTGCGGGAGGTCGAGGCCATCAGTTCGACGACGGTGGCGCCGGGCTTGCAGAAGATCGTGTTGGCCAGGGCGGCGCCGTGTACGGCGGCCACGACGTCGGCACCCGCTATCGCCGCCATCTGCTCGGCATGGTTGCCCCATCCCGGCTCGAAGATGCGGAAGCCCGCGCGTTCCAGCCGCTCGACCAGCGCGTCCTCGCCCTCCACGACGCGCAGGCGCTGGTTGCGGCGCCGGAGATAGAGCTTCGAGGCCGGCGGCGTGATCGGATGCCCCCGATAGGCCGCACGGAAGATGGCCCGTGCCGTATCCAGTGCCTGGGGTACGCCGAAGATCCGTTCGATATTGGGGCAATGGCTCCGGGCATAGACATAGCGCTCCGTGACCACATGGTCCGTCGCCTTGAGCACGAGTTGCCGGATCGGGTAGCCGAGCGCCTTCAGCCCATCGAGAAAGGCGGTCACGAGGGGCGGGTGCGAGGCCGTGACGAACACCGTCTCCTCCCGCTTGTCGATGGCACCGACGCGCACGGCCTCGCAGATCGGCATCAGCACGTCGGTGAGGAGATGGCCGAAATGGAAGACGGGCGGGATCGCGAGGCAGCGCTCCGTCAGGACGATCTTGCGCAGGCCGATCGGTGCGGGGTGGCAGAAGGCCCAGCGCGCCTGGCCCCGCTGGCCGAGGGAGATCTGGCGGCCCGTGTCGTAATCGGCGGGGATCACGGTGTGGCCGGGAATCAGGACGCCGCCGATCCCGGCGATCATCGTGCGGGTGGTGTCCCCCATGCAGGCCGTCTCCAGCCCGTTCATCACATCGGCGTTGTGGCGCATGACGATGGCCCGCGCCGCGTCGTAGCCGGGCGCGCAGAGGCGATGCCTCCGGGTCTCGTCGCTGATCACCCGCGCGCGGCCGGCCGGCCAGGCGAAATCCGGGAAGTAACCCGTGCTCCGCCGCAGGGCGGGATGCCAGCCCAGCAGGGCAGTGCTGAAGGCCGACGCATAGGGCTTCAGATCGAACAGGCGTTCGAGGAAGGTATGGTGCCGAGCCAAGCAGGTCCCCCACGAAATCGCACGCTCGACCCTACGGCACCATTGGTGAAGATCGTTGAAACGACACAACCGAATCTATGGTCTCGCCCCGCAGTGTAGGGCGAACTGTGTATTTCGAATGCCCGATACAAATAGAGAGCTTGGCACGCCCGGTCGAACCCGGTTCTCCGGCCCGATGCCGTGGCGCATGACAAGTCCGACGTCGTTCAATGGTGATGCGGTAAGCAGCCCCGGTGGATAAATCAACATCCTCCCGCACATTGAGCTTGCGCGCCTCGACGGCCTGATGGGCCGCATGGTTCGGATGCGCGGCGTCAGAGCGCCCCCAGCAGGCCGTCCGCCTTGCGGGCGGGCGCGGGTGACGCAGGCGATGACACGGGCAAGGTGTGGTAGCGTCGGCCGGCATAGACGAGGACCTGTCCACCGCCGGGCTCCGAGAGATCCACCACCTCGCAGAACAGCACGTCGTGGCTGCCGACGGCGTGGCGCGCGACGATGCGGCAATCGAAGGCGGCGAGCGCCCCCTCCAGCACCGGCGCCCCGGTGGCGAGTTCGCCCCACGCCGCCGCGGCGAAGCGCTCGTCCATGGGGGTGCGACCGCCGAACGCACCCGCGATGCCGGCCTGCTCGCCCGACAGGGTGTTCACGCACAGGACCGCGTTGGCGCTCACCGCCGCGTAGGCCGAGGAGGTGCGGTTGATGCAGACGAGGAGGGTCGGCGGCGCGTCGCTGACGCTGCAGACGGAGGAGGCGGTGAAGCCCGCCCGTCCCCCCGGTCCATCGCTGGTGACGAGATGGACCGAGCTGGCCAGATGCGACATCGCCTCGCGGAAGGCGCCGGCTTCGACCGTGGGCATCGTCGTCTCGCTCATGGCCGGGGGCTTTCCTCTCAGCGGGTTCAGCGAAAGTGATCACCGGTTTTGCGCCTCAAAACCTGCGACACTTCAGAGGCCTGAGCGAGGTGACGCGTTGGCTTGCCAATGCGAACCTGCTCAGGGTCGGTCGAGAAAGGCGAGGAGGGCGCGGTTGAACGCCTCCGCCTGCGTCACGCTATGGGCGTGGCCGCCGCCCTTGGCCAGATCCAGCCTGGCGTCGGGCAGGCCCGACGCGAGCCGCTCCGAGCACAGATAGGGCACCAGCACGTCGTCTTCCGCCGCCATCACCAGGGTTTCGTGCGGGATGTCGGCGAGACGATCGCTGAGACCGAAGGCCTCGAGTGCCGCGATCCGCCGGAACGTGTTCTCAGGCCCGGGGAAATGCGCCAGGGCATGGGCCTCGTCCGCCGCCACCCGCCCGGCGTTGAGGGACAGCCAGGGCGCCGGGTAGAGGAAGATGGCCTGCGCCGCCACATAGGCATCCGGTCCGGCATGGGTCAGCAGCGCCTTGCGGGCGGCAAAGCAGCGCTTCGTCGCCGGATCGGCCCTGTCCCAGCCGTTGACGACCACGAGGCGCCCGACCCGGTCGGGATGGGTGCGCGCGAGCTCGAGGCCGATCAGGCCGCCCAGCGCATGCCCGACGATGTCGGCACTGGCGATGCCGAGATCGTCCAGCACCCGGAGCGCGTCGCGGGCCATCGCCGCGATGTCGTGGCCCTCCTCCAGGGCATCGGGCGAGCGCCCGGTGCCGCGATGGTCGTAGCCGACCACCCGGAAGCGCTCGGCCAGAGCCGGGATCTGCGGCGCGAAATAGCCGCAGGAGCCGCCGAGACCCGGCGAGAGCAGGATGGTGCGCGCTCCGGCCCCGTGGATCTCGTGGTGGATGGCTGCGCTCACGGCTTGCCCACATGCGCGATGGTGGCGATCTCCACCAGGGCGTCGGGCTTTACCAGGCCGCACTGGATGCAGTAGCGCGCCGGCTTCTCGCCGGGGAAGTAGCTGGCATAGACCGCGTTGATCGCGGCGTAATCGGCCCAGTCCTTCAGGAAGATGTGGTTGAAGGTGACGTCGTCCATGGTGCCGCCGGCCGCCGTGACGACGCCCTTGATCGTCTCCAGCACATGGCCGGTCTGGGCGCCGGCATCGCCCACATGGACGACGTTGGCGTCGGCATCCAGCGGCAGGGTGCCGGAGACGTAGAGTACGCCGTCGGCGAGGGTGCCCGGCACGTAGGGGGCCAACGGCTTGCCGGTGCCGGGGGGAATGATCGCGGTCTTGGGCATGGTTCGCAGTACTCCCGTTCGATCGTCGAAATGGCCGTCTTCGTCGTCTGTGTTGCCTGTGTCGTCTTGCCCGCCCGTGACCTCATCCTGAGGTGCCGCAGCGTAGCGGAGGCCTCGAAGGAGGCTTTCAGCTCGCTCCCAGGGGCCTGGAGGCCTCCTTCGAGGCCCGCTGACGCGGGCACCTCAGGATGAGGTCGAGGGCGGGAGGGAGGATGTCACTCCGCCACCACGGCGTCCCGCTCAGCCAGCGCCGCTTTGAAGCTCGCCACGTCCGAGACCCAGCCGAAGAAGGTCTCGATATTGGCGAGCGCGCCCGCCTGCAGGCTGTCCGGCCCCGCCTGGTGCGTTGCGTCGGCCAGCACGATGCCGAAATATTCGAGGAAGAACCCGTCGCGCAGGGTCGATTCCACGCAGACGTTGGTGGCGATGCCGGTGAAGACCAGGGTGCGGATGCCGGCCGAGCGCAGCAGGCTGTCGAGCTGGGTGCTGTAGAAGCCGCTGTAGCGCGGTTTGGGCAGCAGGATGTCGCCGGGCTCGGGCTTCAGCGTATCCACCAGGGCGTAGTCCCAGGTGCCCTTGGCCAGCAGCCGCTCGTTCATGTCGGGGTGGCTGCGCATGGTCTTGAGGGCGTTCGACTTGTGCCAGTTCGGTGAGCCCGGCCCGCCGGCCTCGACATAGTCGGGGTCCCAGCCGTTCTGGAACCAGACGACCCTGATTCCGGCCTTGCGGGCGGCGGCGACGGCCGTCGCGATCCGCTCGATCACCGGGCCGGTCGCCGAGACGTCGAACCCGGCGAGATCGAGGTAGCCGCCCTTGGTGGCATAGGCATTCTGCATGTCGACGACGATGAGAGCCGTGGCCTCGGCATCGAAGGCGATGGGCTCGGGCCGGGCGGGGAGGGTGATGCCGCCATGGCGCCCTGCCGGATCGTGATAGCCGGCGACCATCACGCCACCTTCGCCATCGGCACCGCATCGGCGGTGACATGCGCCCGCGAGCGCATCAGCGGCTGGATGCGGGTGCCGTAGGCGTCGAGGCCTTTGAGAAAATCGTCGAAGACCAGGAGCACGCCTTCGGTGCCTGGCACGGTGGCGACCTCGTCGAGCATCCGCGCCACCTCAGCGTGAGAGCCGACGAAGGTGCCCATGTTGATGTTCACCGCCGAAGTCGGGTCGGCCATCTGGCGCACGTTGGTGTCCGAGCCGGATTTGGTGTCGGCCGCTCCCTGGACCCCGAGCCAGGCGATGGCTTCGGCATCCGCTCCCGCCTTGTAATGCTCCCAGGTGGCGCGGGCCTCCTCGTCGGTCTCGGCGGCGATGATCATGAACAGCACGTAGGACGACACGTCCCGGCCCGTCTCGGCCTTGGCGAGTTCCAGCCGCTCCACCGTGGGGGCGAAGGCTTTGGGCGTGTTCACGCCCTTGCCGAAGCAGAAATTGTAGTCGGCGTATCTGGCGGTGAATTCCATGCCGGCGGCCGACTGGCCGGCGCAGATGATCTTCATCTCCGCCTGCGGCCGGGGCGAGAGCCGGCAATCGTCCATCTGGAAGAACTCGCCCTTGAGGTCACAGGAGCCCGTCTCCCACAGGTCACGAAGCACCTGGGCGTATTCGGAAAGGTATTCGTAGCGCCGTGAAAAGTACTCATCGCCGGGCCACAACCCCATCTGCGAGTATTCCGGCCGCTGCCATCCGGTGACGAGGTTGAGGCCGAAGCGGCCGCCGGAGATGGAATCGATGGTGGAGGCCATCCGCGCGGTGATGGCGGGGGGCATGCACAGGGTGGCGGCGGTGGCGAAGAGCTTGATCCGGCTCGTCACGGCGGCGAGGCCCGCCATCAGCGTGAAGGATTCGAGGTTGTGGTCCCAGAACTCGGTCTTGCCGCCGAAGCCCCGCAGCTTGATCATCGACAGGGCGAAATCGAACCCGTAGCCCTCGGCCTTCAACACGACCTGCTTGTTGAGCTCGAAGCTCGGCCTGTATTGCGGCGCGTTCTCCGACAGGAGCCAACCGTTGTTGCCGATGGGAATGAAGACGCCGACATTCATGACCGCCTCGCTATTCTGGCGGAGATTGGACGATGGGATCCAATCCCGGTCAAGGTTGCGAACGGAAGAGTGTCCTGCTCGTCCCGTCCGATGGTGAACGGTAGTTGTTTGGACCATATGGTCAAACTCGAAATCGACCTTTTCGGCCGTTTGCTCAAACTCTCTTCGATCTGCCCGGGGGGAAGGCGGTTTCTGCTGAAACGGCGGGCGGGCCGAGCAGGTTCGCGTCGGCGGGCCGGTTCATCCCCCGCCGTGACACGTTCTCGTGAGGTCTCACTCGCGGACATTGCCTTCGCGGAGGGCGCGGTCAGTTTTCTGGAGGTATTCAAAACAACCACGGAGAGGAAACCCCATGCGGTACCCGATGCTCGGTGCTATCGTCGCGATGCTGCTTCCGATGGCGGCCCATGCCGAAGGCGATGCGGCCGCCGGCGAGAAGGCGTTCGCGCCCTGCAAGGCCTGCCATGCCTTCGGCAAGAACGGTGTCGGCCCGGATCTGACCGGGGTCGTCGGGCGCAAGGCAGCTTCCCTCGACGGGTATTCCTACTCGGCCCCGCTCAAGGCGTCGGGCATCACCTGGGACGAGGCGAACCTGCACGAATGGCTGAAGAACCCAAAGGCCAAGGTGCCGGGGACGAAGATGGTGTTCGCCGGCTATCCCGACGACAAGAAGATCGACGACGTGATCGCGTATCTCGCCTCGAAGAAGTAGGCCATTTCGCGAGCCTCGCCGATGGAGCGGAATTCCGCCGGCGGGGCTCGTTTCCCAGTGCCTATCGCAGGCCGAGCCCGGTGAGGATCAGGGCCTGCGTACTCGCCACGGTGCTCTCGAAGAAGTCGGATTCGTCGAGGCTCCGGCCCGTGACCGCATCCACCTGGACCGCGAAATCGGCGTAGTGCTGGGTGATCGCCCAGATCGAGAAGATCAGGTGGTGGGGGTCGTGGGCACCGATGCGGCCCTGGTCGATCCATCCGCGCAGGATCGCCGCCTTGCTGTCCACCAACCCTCGCAGGGGGCCTTCGAGTTCGGCCCGCAGGAGCGGCGCGCCCTGGACGATCTCCAGGCAGAACAGCCGCGAGGCCTGCGGCGCGTCCCGCGACAGGGTGAGCTTGGCGCGGATATAGGCCCGGATCGCCTCGGCCGGATCGCTGTCGGCGTCGAGTTCCTGCAGCGGGTCGAGCCAGACGTCGAGGACGCGGCGGAGCACCGCCAGATACAGCTCCTCCTTCGAGGGGAAGTAATAGAGCAGGTTGGCCTTCGACAGCCCGGCCCGCTCGGCGAGCCGGTCCAGGCTCGCCCCGTGCAGGCCGAGTCCCGAAAAGATCTCGAGCCCCGCATCAAGGATCGCCTCGCGCCGCGCCTCGCCGTCCTTGCGGCGGCGGCGGGCGGGGGGCTTGTCTGCGATCACCGGCACCTGGTCGTCTCCTGGTGCCCCGACCGAGGCGATACCGTCACGATGCATGTCGATCTCGAAAGCGCTTGTTCGTCCGGTATCGTCACACTCAAGGAGTGCAGGACAGGTCGGCTGAAACCGCCCGACACGTCCGTGTCCACTCGCCCACGAGGCTGCAGTCGCTCAGGGTCATCGTCTCGGCGCCTGTGCCGAAGGAATAGGTACACCTTTCGAGTGGTTTGCTGCCGACCCACCCGTCACCGGGAAAACCCAGAAGCTCGATTTCGGTCTGCGAGCCGCGATACTGGCCTTCACTCTGAAATGATTCCTTGTGGGCATGAGAAAAGATGCTTGTCCCAAGTCGACCGTTTTTCCCGAAGCACAGTGTTTTGCTGCCTGGACTTTCACCGCCATCCAGATTCCGAGGCTTCATATCTTTCGTCCAGCAGCCTCCCAAGTCCCAGGCTGCTTTCGTCTTCTTCGCGGCTGCAGGTTGAGCGAGCACTGTGATCAGTGCCAATGCATGGGCGAAAAGAAAGAATCTCTTCCAGTCGGACATGGTCATGCCCCCGCCGGGTGATGGTCGATCCAGTGCCGGGCGATGTCGATCCGTCGTGCCACCCAGACGTCCTCATGGGCGGCGATATGGTCGAGGAAGCGGGCCAGCGCCCCGATCCGGCCCGGCCGTCCGACGAGGCGGCAATGCAGCCCCACCGACATCATCTTCGGCGCGCTCTCGCCCTCCGCGTAGAGCGCATCGAACGTGTCGCGCAGGTAGGTGAAGAAGTGGTCGCCGGTGTTGAACCCCTGCAGCGCGACACAGCGCATGTCGTTGGCGTCCAGCGTGTAGGGCACCACGAGGCCCCGCCCGCTCGGCGCCTCGATCCAGTAGGGCAGGTCGTCGGCGTAAGAATCGGCGAGCCAAGTGAAGCCGGCCTCCACCCCGAGATCGAGGGTGTGGACCGAGGAACGGCCCGTGTACCAGCCCAGCGGCCGTTCCCCCGTGATCTCGGTATGGATGCGGATCGCCTCGTCCATATGCGCCTTCTCCTCCTCGCGGGTGAAGTCGCGGTAGTCGATCCATTTCAGGCCGTGGCAGGCGATCTCCCAATCGGCCTCCTTCATGGCCGCGGCGATGTCGGGGTGACGGGCCAGTGCCGTGGCGACGCTGAACACGGTGACGGGAATGTTCCGCGCCTGGAGCAGCCGCCAGATCCGCCAGAAGCCCGCACGCGAGCCGTATTCGAACATCGATTCCATGTTCATATGCCGCTGGCCCGGCCACGCCTGGGCGCCGACGATCTCCGACAGGAACGCCTCCGAGGCAGCATCGCCATGCAGGATGCAGTTCTCGCCGCCCTCCTCGTAGTTGAGCACGATCTGCACCGCGATCCGCGCGCCGTTCGGCCAGCGCGGATGGGGCGGGTTGCGGCCGTAGCCGACGAGGTCGCGGGGATAGGTCACGGGGCCTGCCGTTCGGATGGACATATGGACGTTCGACGCACAGTCCTGCCACGACCTGTCCCCTCGATCCAGATCGCGCCTGCTCCATTGATTGTAGAAACGTAGTCCATGAGCTACATTCCTGAATCATGGACATGCGCCGCACCGACGTGTTCGACGGCTGGCTCAGGGGCCTTCGCGACACGCGCGCAACGGCACGGATCGCGTTGCGCGTCGACCGTCTCGCCCATGGCAATCCTGGCGATGTAAAGCCCGTCGGAGAGGGCGTGAGCGAACTGAGAATTGATTATGGGCCCGGCTACCGGATCTATTTCGTTCGTCGGGGCGAGGCTCTCGTCATTCTCCTGTGCGGCGGTGACGAAGGAAGCCAGGATCGCGACATCGCTCGGGCCAAGGCGATCGCGCGGACTGTGTGAGGTGAGACTCCTAAAGCGAGAACTCCGCAAGGAATGAGCGATGACCACGACCCAGCCCTATGATTCCGCCGATTATCTCGACACCGATGAAGCGGTGGCCGAGTATCTGGCCGCTGCGTTCGAGGAGGGAGACGCCGCTCTCCTGCGACATGCGCTTGGCGTCGCCGCGCGCGCTCATGGCATGACCCAGATCGCCAGAGAGACGGGTCTCTCCCGCGAGAGCCTGTACCGAGCCCTGTCCGACGAGGGCAATCCGAGCCTCGATACGACCATGCGCGTCCTGAAAGCCCTCAACCTGCGCTTGACGACGACAGTGGTCCCGGCTCCCTAGGAACGGCCCGCGCATGGTCCTTGCCTGCGTCCCGCACCCCGCGACCAACACCCGAGGTTTCCCGTGCTCCTGACCCCGCGCGAAAAGGACAAGCTCCTCGTCGCCATGGCCGCCCAGGTCGCCCGCAACCGGCTCGCCCGCGGCGTCAAGCTGAACTATCCCGAAGCGATCGCGCTCATCACCGATGCGGTGGTGGAGGGCGCGCGGGACGGCCGCTCGGTCTCAGAACTGATGCAGGCGGGCGCCCATGTGCTGACCGCCGATCAGGTGATGGAGGGCATCGCCGAGATGATCCACGACATCCAGGTGGAGGCGACGTTCCCCGACGGTACCAAGCTCGTCACCGTCCATCATCCGATCCGTGGCGCGCCCTCTTCGGACGTGCCCGGCACGGTGACGACGCTTCCGGGCGAGATCGTCTTCAACGACGGCGCCCCGCGCACCCTGCTCACCGTGTCCAATGTCGGCGACCGGCCGATCCAGGTCGGCTCGCACTACCATTTCTACGAGGTGAATCCGGGCCTGACGTTCGAGCGCGAGAAGGCGAGGGGCCAGCGCCTCGACATCGCGCCGGGCACGGCGGTGCGGTTCGAGCCGGGCGCCACGCGGGAGGTCTCGCTGGTGCCGCTGCTCGGCGCCCGGACGGTCTACGGGTTCCGCGGCGACGTGATGGGGTCCCTATGAGCGACGAGACGTCCCGTCTGCGCGACGGCATCCTCCTCGTCACCCGTGCCGCCGAGTTCGCCGCGCGGCGTCACGTGGGACAGACCCGGAAGGGCGCGGCGCGCGAGCCTTACGTGAACCACCTCGCCGAGGTGGCCTCGCTCCTAGCCGCGACCGCCGAGGAGCCCAATGCCAATCTGGTGGCGGCGGGCTGGCTCCACGACACGGTGGAGGATACCGGGACGAGCCGCGAGGAGATCGAGCAACTGTTCGGTCGGCGCGTCGCCGAACTCGTGGCCGAGGTCACCGACGACAAATCGCTGCCCAAGGCCGAGCGCAAGCGTCTCCAGGTCGAGCAGGCGCCGCACAAGTCGCCCGGCGCCCGCGCCCTCAAGATCGCGGACAAGATCAGCAACCTGCATTCGCTCGTGGCGAGCCCCCCGGACGATTGGGGCGCGGAGCGCGTGGCGAACTACATCGATTGGGCGAAAGAGGTCGTCGCCGGCTGTCGCGGCGTCAACGCGGCGCTGGATGCTCTTTTCGACCGCGCCGTCGCAGAGGCACGAGAGGCCGCCTGATGTCCAACACACCCCGCCCCGCCTCCCTCGCCCGCTCGGCCTATGCCGACATGTTCGGCCCCACCACGGGCGATAAAATCCGCCTCGCCGACACCTCCCTTGTCATCGAGGTGGAGCGCGACCACACCACCTATGGCGAGGAGGTGAAGTTCGGCGGCGGCAAGGTCATCCGCGACGGGATGGGGCAGTCGCAGGTGACGAATGCCGATGGCGCGGTGGACACCGTCATCACCAACGCCGTGGTCCTCGACCATTGGGGCGTGGTGAAATGCGATGTCGGCATCGTGAAGGGGCGGATCTTTAAGCTGGGCAAGGCCGGCAACCCGGACATCCAGCCGGGCGTCGACATCATCGTCGGCCCCGGCACCGAAGTGATCGCGGGAGAGGGCAAGATCCTCACGGCCGGCGGGTTCGACAGCCATATCCACTACATCTGCCCGCAACAGATCGAGGAGGCCCTATGCTCGGGCGTCACCACCATGCTCGGCGGCGGCACCGGCCCGGCGCACGGCACTTTCGCCACCACCTGCACCCCCGGCCCCTGGCATCTCGCCCGGATGATCGAGGCGGCGGACAGCTTCCCGATGAACCTCGCCTTCGCCGGCAAGGGCAACGCCTCGCGGCCCGAGAGCCTCGTCGAGATGGTCCGCGCCGGCGCCTGCGCCCTGAAGCTCCACGAGGATTGGGGCACCACGCCCCAGGCCATCGACACCTGCCTCACGGTGGCCGACCTGCACGACGTGCAGGTGATGATCCATTCCGACACGCTCAACGAATCCGGCTTCGTCGAGGACACGATCCGCGCCTTCGCGGGGCGGACCATCCATGCCTTCCACACGGAAGGGGCGGGGGGCGGGCATGCGCCGGACATCATGAAGGTGGCGGGGCTGATGAACGTCCTGCCCTCGTCGACGAACCCCACGCGCCCCTATACGCAGAACACCATCGACGAGCATCTCGACATGCTCATGGTCTGCCACCACCTCGATCCGGCGATCCCCGAGGATCTGGCGTTCGCCGAGAGCCGCATCCGCAAGGAGACCATCGCGGCCGAGGACATCCTGCACGATATCGGCGCGCTTTCGATGATGTCGTCGGACAGCCAGGCCATGGGCCGGGTCGGCGAGGTCGTCATCCGGACCTGGCAGACGGCGGACAAGATGAAGCGCCAGCGCGGGAGCCTGCCGGGCGACACCTCCGGCAACGACAACCTGCGCGCCCGCCGCTACATCGCGAAATACACGATCAACCCGGCCATCGCGCATGGGGTCTCGGCCCATGTCGGCTCGGTGGAGGCGGGCAAGCTCGCCGATCTCGTCCTGTGGACGCCGGCCTTCTTCGGGGTGAAGCCCGACCTCGTCATCAAGGGCGGCATGATCGCCACCGCACCGATGGGCGACCCCAACGCCTCGATCCCCACGCCCCAGCCGGTGCATTACCGCCCAATGTTCGGGGCCATCGGCCGCTCGCCCTTCGCCACCGCGCTCACCTTCGTCTCGAAGGCCGCCATCGAGGACGGGCTCGGCGAGAGGCTCGGGGTGCAGAAGCGGCTCGTCGCCGTGGAGAACGTGCGCGGCGGCATCTCGAAGAAGAGCATGATCCTCAACGACGCCACGCCGAACATCGAGATCGACGCGGAGACCTACGACGTGCGCGCCGATGGCGAACTCCTGGTCTGCGAGCCGGCCGAGGTGCTGCCGATGGCGCAGCGGTATTTCCTGTTTTGAGGTAGAATGGCGGCGCTGACAGGAGACATGCCATGGCAAAGGCTGCTGTGAGGCTGCCCCTGGGGCAGGATCTCCACGAGACCGATCTGTATCTCTGGACACAGGCGCAGGCGGCGCTCCTGCGCGCGGGCCTTTGGCAGGATGTCGACCTGAATCACCTCGCCGAGGAGATCGAGAGCTTGGGTGGGTCGCAGAAATCCGAGATCCGCAACCGACTCTCCATCCTGATTCAGTATCTGCTGAAGTGGGAGTTTCAGCCGCAGAAGCGCAAGTACGGCTGGCGTGCCTCCATCGTCGAGCAACGGCTCCAGATCGACGGCCTTCTCGATGTCAGTCCCAGCCTCAAGGCATGGCCCGAGGTGGTGCTCGCCAAGGCTCATCGCTTGGCATGCGTCCGCGCGGCAGCGGAGACGGGCTTGAGCGAGCGTGCCTTTCCTGAAGCCTGTCCCTACTCGCTGCAGCAGATCATGGACGATGGCTTCTACCCTGGTCCGGTAGATCCGGAGGTTCTCTGATGCCGAGGATCGGTATGATCGAGCTGCCCAAGGAAGCGTTTCTGACCCCATGATCCGCGCCACACGCGTCCTGCGCCGAGACGCCCTCTCCGGCGAGATCGTCGACCGCATCGTCCTCGACCATGGCGACCGCCACCGCCGGCGCATGGCCATGCGTGGGGTCGGCGGACTGTCCTTCCTGCTCGACCTGCCCGCCCCGACGGTCCTCGACGACGGCGACGCCCTGGTGCTGCAGGATGGCCGCCTTGTCTGGGTCGAGGCCGCTCCCGAGCGCCTGCTCGAAATCCGGGCCGCCGACGACCTCGCCCTCAAGCGCCTGATCTGGCACATCGGCAACCGGCACATCCCAGCCGAGATCGGCGCGGACGCGGTCTACATCGCCTATGACCACGTGCTGGCCGAGATGGTGCGGGGCTTGAGCGGCACGGCCGAGCCGGTGGAGCGTCCGTTCCGGCCCGAGGGGGGCGCCTATGCCGGCGAGGCCGCCGGGCACCACCACGGGCATGGCCATGCCCACGATCATGGTCATGGTCATGGTCACGACCACCCTCATCCGCACAGCCACGACACGGTGTCCGGTTGAGCCTCGTCCTCCGACCCATGAGCCGTTGGCGGGCAGAGGCTCCAGGGAAGGGCGCCCGGCGCCATGAGGGATGATCCCCGATGATCGACACCGTCCGGCTCATGGCCTGGCTCTCGCCGGGCTATCCCGTCGGGGCCTATGCCTATTCGCACGGGCTCGAATGGGCGGTGGAATGCGGCGATGTCGGCGGCGAGGCCTCGCTGCTGGCCTGGCTCTGCGACGTGCTCGAACGGGGCGCGGTGCGCACCGACCTGATTCTTCTGGCTCATGCCCATGCCGCCGCCGAGGCGGGGGACGTCGCGGCGCTGGCGGAGGTCAACGACCTCGCCGTCGCCCTGGCGCCCACGCGCGAACTCCACCTCGAGACGACCCAGCAGGGGCGCAGCTTCCTCGACGCCACCCGCGCCGCCTGGGGCCTGCCTGACCTCGACCGGTTGAGCGAGGCATTGCCCGGCGAGGTGGCCTACCCGGTGGCGGTGGGGCTCTCGGCCGGCGCCCACCGCATGGCGCTCGCCCCGGTGCTCGCCGGGTTCGGCCTCGCCTTCCTGCAGAACCTCGTCTCGGCGGCGCTGCGCTGCGCGCCCATCGGCCAGAGCGCCGGCACGCGGGTGATCGCGTCCCTCACCCGCCGGGTGGCGGCTTTGGCCGCGACCATCCCGCCCCTGAGCCTCGAGGAGATCGGCACCGCGACCCTGCGCCTCGATCTCGGCTCGGCCCGGCACGAGACTCAGTATTCCCGGATTTTCCGCTCGTGAAAGACCCCGTCATGACCTCACTGAACGGCCACTCACCGAACGGCCCCTTGCGCGTCGGCATCGGCGGCCCCGTCGGCTCCGGCAAGACCGCCCTGATGGAACAGCTCTGCAAGCGCTTCCGCGATCGCTTCGAGATCTGCGCCATCACCAACGACATCTACACCAAGGAGGATGCCCGCATCCTCACCGTGGCGGGCGCCTTGCCCGAGGAGCGGATCATGGGCGTCGAGACCGGCGGCTGCCCGCATACGGCGATCCGCGAGGACGCCTCGATCAACCTCGCGGCGGTGGCCGAGATGCGCCGTCGCTTCCCCAAGCTCGACCTGATCCTGATCGAATCCGGCGGCGACAACCTCGCCGCGACCTTCTCGCCGGAGCTCGCCGACCTCACCCTCTACGTCATCGACGTCGCCGGCGGCGAGAAGATCCCGCGCAAGGGCGGCCCCGGCATCACTCGGTCCGATCTCCTCATCGTCAACAAGACCGACCTCGCTCCCATGGTCGGCGCCGATCTTGGAGTGATGGAGGCCGATACCCGGCGCATGCGGGGCACGCGGCCCTACGTGTTCTCCTCCCTGCGCGAGGGACACGGCGCGGACACGGTGGCCCGCTTCATCGTCGAGGCCGGCGGGCTGGGATAGGTTGCCTCCGCGGAATCATCCGATCAACCCACCTCATCCTGAGGCGGCGCAGCGCAGCGGAGCCCTCGACGGAGGCGTCCGGGGACCGCCAGTCAGGCTGGAGCCCTCCTTCGAGGCCGCTTCGCGGCATCTCGGGATGAGGAATTCGGGTAGGAAGACGTCGCGGGAGCGAGCCCGCCCCCGTCCCCTCGAGGTCCTCCGACGTGACGACACCCCTTTTCGCCCGCGAGGGTTCCGTGCGGGAAGTCTTCCTCGCCTTCCTCAAGCTCGGCCTCACCGCTTTCGGTGGCCCGATCGCCCATCTCGGCTACTTTCGCGACGAGTTCGTGCACCGCCGCCGCTGGCTCGACGAGGCGGCCTATGGCGACCTCGTGGCCCTGTGCCAGTTCCTGCCCGGCCCGGCCTCGAGCCAGGTCGGGTTTTCCCTCGGCCTGATGCGGGGAGGGGGATTGGCCGGTGGGTTGGCGGCCTGGACCGCCTTCACCCTGCCCTCGGCGCTCCTCCTCGTGGCCTTCGCCTATGGGGCGGACGCCCTCGCCGGCCCGGTCGGATCGGGCATCGTCCACGGGCTGAAGCTCGTCGCCGTGGCGGTGGTGGCGCAGGCGGTCTGGGGCATGGGCCGCACCCTCGCGCCCGATGCCACCCGCGCGGCCATCGCCTTCGCAGCCCTCGCCCTGACCACTGTACTGGCCGGATCGACCGGTCAGGTCGCCGGTATCGGTCTCGGAGCCGTTGCCGGGCTCGTGGTCTGCCGCCGGGCATCCTGGCCGGCGGGCGGGCATTTCGGCATCCCGGTCTCGCGCCGGGCCGGCGCGGTGGCCCTCCTTCTGTTCGGCCTGTTCCTCGCGGTCCCGCCGCTCCTCGCGAAATCCCTGTCCTCGCAGGGGCTCGCTCTGTTCGATGCGTTCTACCGCTCGGGTGCCCTCGTCTTCGGCGGCGGGCACGTGATGCTGCCGCTCCTGCGCACGGCCCTGGTCGAGACCGGCTGGATCGGCCCGGACGCATTCCTCGCCGGTTACGGCGCGGCGCAGGCGGTGCCGGGGCCGCTCTTCACCTTCGCGGCCTATCTCGGCGTGGCCCTCGGACCGCAGCCGAACGGTCTGGCCGGGGCCGCCATCGCCCTGGTGGCGGTGTTCCTGCCGGGATTGCTCCTGGTCTACGGAGCTTTGCCCTTTTGGGATGCCGTCCGCGAAAGACCCCTGGCGCAGGCGGCCATGCGCGGCGCCAACGCGGCGGTGGTGGGGATTCTCGCCGCCGCCCTCTACGATCCTCTCTGGACCGGTGCCGTCCTCGGCCCGCGTGACTTCGCCGTGGCGGCCGGCGCGTTCCTGCTCCTGACGATCGGGGCGGCCCCGCCCTGGATCGTGGTCGTGCTCACGGCCGTCGCGGGGGCGGGCCTAGCGGCGGTGGGGGGCTGACGCTTGAACAGCATCGATTCACCCTCGCAGGAGTGAATCGGGAAGCGATCACCCGTCGCAATTCGCGGCGAGCAGCGCCAGAATGCGCTGGAAACCCTGATACTGCGCCATGCTGGACGGGTGCCGGATCTCGGCGGCGTCGGGGAGAATGCCGGCAAATCCCGATCCGGTATCGGCGACGAAGGGGCGCGGGCCGACATGGGCGCCCATCCTGTTGGTCACGTCGACCTCGCCGCAGATGGCGTCCGCCTTGCCCCGGCGCAGCCGGCCGTAACGCGCCTCGGCCGGGCTCTTGAGCCCCCGGCCGACCAGCGCCATCACGGACGCCGACATCTCGGCCCCGATCGTGGCGTCGGACCCGTCGATGACGGTCTGTGCCGTGGCGGGCGCGGCGGCGAGAAGGGCGACGGCGAGGACGACGGCGCGCATCAGGAGGCCTTCGCCACTACTTCGATGTCCCGGTCCATGCCGCTTTCCACCTTGAACTCTCGCGTGAAGACCTGGCCGTCGTGGCGCGCGATGAGGACGTAGTCGCCCTCCGCCAGGGTCACCTGCGGGAAGGCGCCGATGGCCTCGCGGATCGTGTCGCCGCCCGGCGTCAGCACGCTGAAGGCGGTGCCGGCGAAGGCCTCGGCGCCGGGGGCGGCCACGAGCTTGAGGGTGACGGTGGCGGCCCGGTGGTTGAGGGTGGCGTCGGTGACCTTGCCGTTTTCCACCTTGAGGTCGGCGCGCTGGATCGCGTTCGATTCCCCGTAATTCGAGACCACATGGTAGGTCCCCTCCGGCAGGCGGATCAGCTCGCCCGCCTTCACGCCGCTGCGCACGAGGCGCCCTTCCGAATTGGTGCCGATGGGCACGAAGACCGAGAAGGCGAGGTCGGCGGGGGTGATCTTCATGTCGCCGATGGCACCCGAGAGCTTGAGCGCACCCGCGGTGATCGTCAGGCGGTCGCTGAGTGCCGCGCCCGCCATGGTGATGCGCTTCGAGGCGCTGGCGAAGCCGTAGGTGACGGTGGCGACATAGGCGCCGGGCGCCAGGGTGAAGCTCGGATCCGCCGCCTCGGAGCGCGCGACGATGTTCGGCCGCACCCCGTCGGACCGGTCCTCGTAGATGCGCCAGGCGAGGCCGGAGCGCACCGGCTGGTTGCTGCCCGCGAACAGGGCGGTGAGGGTGAGGGGCGCCTCGCCCTCGACGGGGGGAAGCGGCAATTGCGGCCCCGTGATCGAGGGTGAGGGCAGGGCCGGGCCGTTGCGACCGCCGAACGGGCCGCGTTCCTGCGCCAGCACCGGCAACGCCGCCATCGCCATGGCTCCCGTCACCGCGAGCGCGCGCATTACCGGTCCCATCCGCTGTCTCCTTCACGGGTCCGCCCCGCACGGGTCCGCCATGCATAGCGGCGATTGCCAAGCTGCGGGCCGCACGGCATGTTTTCGCTGGTCGACCGTCACCGTGCCGAATGCGACATCCCGCTTTGTATCCGGACCGTGGCGGCTCCAAGGCCGAAGCTTTCTATCGATCGCCGAAGCGGCTCGCCTCGGACCAGCCGCCCGGCGGTGCCCCCACGTCCCTCATTCGCGCCGAACAGGTTCCATGGACACCATATCCGACATGCCGCGGAACGACACAATCGACCTCCTGCGCGTCCGCCGCTCAGTTCCGCCGGTCAATCTCGACGGGCCGGGTCCGAGCGCCGGGGAGCTCGATGCGATCCTCACCATCGCCGCGCGCGTGCCCGACCATGGCAAGCTCAGCCCCTGGCGCTTCTTGGTGATCGAGGGTGAGGCCCGCCTGCGCGTGGGTGACACCATCGGGGAGGCCTACGCGGCGGATCATCCCGAGGCCGATGCCAAGCGCCTCGATCTGGAGCGCCACCGCCTCGCCCACGCCCCCCTGGTGGTCGCCGTCGTCTCCAGCGCCGCCCCCCACGTCAAGATCCCGGAATGGGAGCAGGTGCTGTCGGCGGGCGCCGTCTGCATGAACCTCGTCGTCGCGGCCAATGCGGCGGGCTTTTCCACCGCCTGGCTGACCGAGTGGTTCGCGTACGACCGCCGCATCCTCGACGCGCTGGGCCTCGACCCGCGCGAGAAACTGGCCGGCTTCATCCATGTCGGCCGCGCCCGCGAGGTCCCGAGCGACCGCCCGAGACCCGTCCTGTCCGACATCGTCACACGAGTCTGAGCGGCGCCATGCATTACGATTCCGAGAACCGCACCCTGCCGCATAACCCGCTGAAGGCCCTGGTGGCGCCCCGGCCCATCGGCTGGATCAGCGCGATGAACAAGCAGGGCCACGTCAACCTCTCCCCCTATTCCTACTTCAACGCCGTCGCCACCGGCCCCGACATGGTGATGTTCTCGTCCGCAGGCCGCAAGGACGCGATGACCTTCGCGGAGGAGGGCGGAGAGTTCGTCTGCAACTTCGCTACCTACGGGCTGCGCGACGCCATGAACGCCACCTCGGCCCCCCTCGCCCGCGGCGAGAGCGAGTTCGTCGCGGCCGGTCTGACGCCGGTGCCCTCGCGCAAGGTGCGCCCGCCGCGGGTCGCCGAATCCCCCGCCGCCCTGGAATGTCGCTGGCTCCAGACCGTGCCCCTGACACCTCTCGACGGCAGCGAGGCCAGTCACTTCCTGGTGATCGGCCAGGTCGTGTCGATCTATGTCGACGATGCCTTCGTCAAGGATGGCCGGGTCGATACCGGCGCGATGCATCCGCTCCTGCGCGGTGGCTATTTCGACTATTTCAGCGTCACCGATGAGGCACGTTTCGAGTTGAAGCGCCCTCCCGGAGCGGGGCAGTAGCCTCGTCTCAGCCTCTATCCCGCGAGAGATGCAAGCTCAGCCATGGACAAGGGCGGCCGGGGAGTGCTCCGTGCCAAAAAGGGAACCAAGGTCGGGGCCGAATGCTTAATGGCCCGAGCCGCCGTGGGGCAGCTCATTTCCGCGAACCGCCTGAGGGGGCGCTCGCAGAGGTCTGCATCGTATGATCGTCAAGTTCACTGTACCGCTCCTCATCGTCGCCGGTCTTGCGACTCCCGCCCTGGCACAAGCGACGAACCGCCCACCGACCATGCTGATCCATGGCAATTACTGCGGGCCCGGCAACAATGCCCCACTCCCGCCCATCGATGCCCTCGACGCGGCCTGCGCCCGGCACGACGCCTGCACGCCGGATGGCGGGCTGCCGACCAAAGCCTGTAACCTGCGTCTCCAGCGCGAGGCAGCCCTAGTCTCACGCGACGTGCGCCAGTCCGACGATCTCCGCTCGCTCGCCGGCCTAATCTCGGTGACCGCCTCGATGATGCTGGCGGATACGGCACCGCGTTCCACCCCCACCGCGACGGCGACCCCCGTCAGCCACGACGTCCTCTCGCCCGAGGCCCAGCGCGGGCCGGATGCTCGGGCCGTGTCGGCGGTCGAGGACGGCGAGGATGCCGAATAGGCTAACTCCGAAGCGCTTCCTCCCCGGCATCGTCCGCCGCCGCGTCAGCTCTCCGCGGACGAGGCCGGGGATCGAAAGCTGAACTCCCTGACGAATCCTGCTTGATCCGGTTCGAGGATGAGTTTCGCCTCGAACCCGTCATCCCGTGCCGCCTCGACCTCACCGGCGAGGTCGCCACCGGGCAGGCATGGCGTATCGATCGCCGTGACCCTCGCCGCCGCAGCGGTGAGGCGAACCAGGGCGCGGACCTGAGCGAGGGACGGTCTCAGCACGCCCTCGCGATCGCGGATGGTGGGCGCTCCGATTTCGATCCTCACGGCCGCGGCGTCCCAGGCGATTCCGACGAGGCGCTCCCCCGCATCCGCGAGGGTGTGCAGGGCCAGCGCGCCCCTTGCCGTTTCGATGAAGGCGAGGATCCGCGTCGCCCCATCGGTCAGCCCCTGCATCGCCTCCTCGACGGCGAGGCGCGCGCCGAGGCGCATGACGTCGCGGGCGCCCTCGCAACGGGGCAGGACGATTCCGTGCGGTGCCGCGGCCATCATCGCCGGGAGGTCGCGTTCCAGGTCGTGCGAGCGCAGGTAGAACAGCGGCACGCCCGGCCGGCGCTCGGGGAAGAAAGCCGGCGACGCGAGGCCCGTCATGTCCACGATCAGCGCATGCGCGTCGCTCGCCATCGCCGCCGCGATGGCCCCTGAATCTGCAGGGACGATCAGGAATGCACGCATGACGGCCTCTCCGAGGGGGGGGCGGGACGCCCGATCGCCGAGCACCGTCATGGAACCGGTCCCTGGCTGCGGCCCATGCGCTCGGCGAGGAAATCCACCAGCACCCGGATGCGGGCAGGCATGGCCGGGCCGCCGACGAACACCGCATGGATCGCCTCCCGGTCCTGGGGATTATACGCCTCCAGAAGCGGTACGAGGCGGCCCGCCGCGAGATCCTCCGAGATATGGAAGGTTCCGACGCGGGTGACGCCGATGCCCTGCAGGGCGAGCTGCACCAGGGTCTCGCCGTTATTCGCCGCGATGTTGCCGCGCACCGCCAGGAGGTGGTCGCGCCCGTCCTCGCGGAACGGCCAGCCCGGCTCGATCCGGCGAAAGTTGAAGTCGAGGCAGTTGTGGCCGGCCAGGTCCCCCGGAACCCGTGGCGTGCCGGCGCGGGCGAGATAGGCGGGCGAGGCCACGATCATCCGCCCGGTCTCGCCGAGGCGCCGGGCGGTGAGCGGGCTGTCGGCCAGTGGCCCGAACCGGATCGCCAGATCGGCCCGCCCGCCGATCACGTCTGCGACTTCATCGCTGAGGTCGATCTCCACCACGATCCCCGGATGGCGGGCGACGAAATCGCCGATGAGGGGAACCACCACACGCCTGCCATGGGCCATCGAAGCGCTGACGCGGACCCGGCCACGCGGGCAGCCCTGGTCGGCGATCTGCGCTTCGGTCTCGTCGAGATCGGCCAGGATCCGCCGCGCCGCCCGGGCATAGGTCTCGCCCTCGGCGGTGAGGTGCAGGGAGCGCGTGGTCCGTACGAGGAGCCGGACGCCGAGCCGGGCTTCGATCCGCGCCACCACCCGGCTCACCGCCGAGGGTGTGAGGCCGAACCGGCGCGCCGCCGCCGACAGGCTGCCCTCCTGGGCCACGGCGAGGAAGAGAGCCATGTCACCCGCCCGGTCGACCCTGTCGCGCAGCATTGATGCCTCCGGCGCACGGATGTTGGTCCCGTCGCGGTACTACCAGGGAGATGCGGCTTCCGCCATGTGCTCCTCTGGAACAGACGGAAAGTACGAATCATGAGACTCAACCTTCCCCTTCTGGCGCTCTCGGCCGGTGCCTTCGGCATCGGCGTCACCGAGTTCACGCCGATGGGCATGCTGCCCCTGATCGCGAACGATCTGCGCGTCTCGATCCCGGCGGCGGGTCTCGTCGTCAGCGCCTATGCAATGGGCGTGCTCCTCGGCGCGCCGCTGATGACGCTGGCCTTCGCCCGGATGCCGCGCCGCCGCCTGCTCGTCGGATTGATGGGCATCTTCACCCTTGGCAACCTCCTCTCGGCGATGGCCGACAGCTACGCGATGCTGGTCGTCGCCCGCCTCGTCACCTCCCTGAACCATGGCGCGTTCTTCGGGGTCGGCGCGGTGGTGGCGGCCGGCATCGTGCCGCCCGAGCGTCGCGCCGCCGCCGTCGCCGCGATGTTCTCCGGGCTCACCATCGCCACCATCGGCGGCGTGCCGCTGGCGGCCTGGATCGGGGAGATGCTCGGCTGGCGTGCGGCTTTCTGGGGCATCGCCGCAGTGGGGGCCGTGGCCATGCTGTCGCTGCGCCTGGCCCTGCCGCCCCTCGAGGCCGAGGCCGGTGGCGACATGCGGGCCGAACTCCGCGTCCTCATGCGGGGGCCGGTGCTCGCCGCCCTCGCCCTGACCGTGCTCGGGTCGAGCGCGATGTTCACGGTGTTCACCTACATCGTGCCGATCCTGCGGATCGAGACGGGAGCCGCGACGCCGTTCGTGACGGCGATGCTGGTGCTCTACGGGATCGGCCTCACCGTGGGCAACTGGGCCGGCGGGCGCTTCGCCGACCGGTCGGTGGACGGTACGCTCTTCGCCTCGCTGGGCGGACTGGTGATGGTGCTGGCCCTCTTCGCCTGGGGCGTGCGCTGGCAGGTCCCGGCCGCCATCCTGATCTTCCTCTGGGGCGTCGCCAGTTTCGCCCTGGTGCCCCCGCTCCAGATGCGGGTGATGGAGCAGGCGCAGGGGGCGCCCAACCTCGCCTCGGCCATGAATATCGGTGCTTTCAACTTCGGCAATGCCATCGGTGCCGCCGTCGGCGGAGGCGTGATCGATGCGGGGCTCGGCTACCCGGCCGTCCCCCTCGCGGGCGCTGCCATGGCCGCTGCGGGCCTCGCGATGCTGGTGGCCCTGCGCCGGCGGCGGCGCGGGGTGGCGGAACCTGTCGTGTCCTGAAACTTATGCAGGTTCGGGACGGTGCGGACGGCACTTCCTTTAATCTTTGTTTACCATGATCGGAACAGGTTGAGACTCAGGCCGACATCGTCAGGTCCGCCTGCAGCCGGACGGCCATGTTCCTCTTCACCACGCCCCCCGCCAGCACTCGCGAGACCGGCCTCGGCCGGGACGCGGGCACGCGGAACGGGGCGACCACGGGGACGTCCGCCGGATCGGCTTCGGCGGGCGTGGTCGATGCGATCCGCAGCGGCGCGCGCAGCACCGGCACCGAATTCGACTACCTCCTCGCCACGGCCAAGCGCGAATCCTCCCTCGACCCGTCGGCCAAGGCCGCCACCTCCTCGGCCACCGGGCTGTTCCAGTTCATCGAACAGACCTGGCTCGGGACGATGAAGAATGCGGGGCCCAAGCTCGGCCTCTCGGCCTATGCCGACGCCATCACCGCCAGACCCGACGGCACCTACACGGTGCAGGACGCCTCGGCCCGCCAGACCATCCTGGATCTGCGCCGTGACCCGGCCGTGGCCGCCACCATGGCGGGTGCCCTGACCCAGCGCAACGGCGAGGCGCTCACCGCCGCCCTCGGGCGCGAGCCCACCGGCGGCGACCTCTACGCCGCCCACGTCCTCGGCGCGCGCGGGGCGGCGACCCTGATCGCCGCCGCCCAGGCGAGCCCGGCCCGGGCCGCCGCCCTCGACATGCCGGAGGCGGCCGCCGCCAACCGGAGCCTGTTCTACGACAAGACCGGCCGCACTCGCGGCGCCGCCGAACTCTACGCACTCCTGTCCGCCAGCCAATCCGCCTCGCGGCCCGCCCCCACGGCCCTGGCGGGCGCCGCCATCGAGCCGGCCTCCACCGCCGATCCCGTCTCCGCCTATGCGGCCATCGACGGCGGCGGATTGCGGGCCCTGTTCCAGACCGACAAGCGCCAGGGGGCGATGTCCGAGGGGGTCGCCCGCCTGTGGCAGGGCAGGGCCGCGTCGCCCTCGTCCTCTTCGCCGCCGTCCTCCTCGCCGGAGCCGGCGCGCCGCGCGCCCACCTATTTCCCGCGCTCGGACGGGACGGGAGAGACGGCCTCGACAACGGCCGCAATCCCCGCGGAGCCGGCGAAGGTCGCGGCGACGGCCTTGCCCGCCGTCGCCACGGCCACCGCTCTCGTTGGCGCACCGCTGCCCCCGCGCCGGCCCGCCGAATTCACCGCCGCCGCCTCCCGGCAGGCCGGCACCGTCGCCTCCAAACCTCTCGATCTCTCACTCTTCGCGACCCGGAGCGGTCAATGATCATCCGCCAATTCCTGTCCTGGACCCGTGACGCTTCCATCGACCGCCGCGCGGAGGCGGCGGCGGCGCTGACCCGGGCCTATCTCTATGGCGGGCTCGATGCCGGGGCGGCGCGCGACGCGCGCTCGGCGATCCTGGCGCTCCTCGACGACCCGGCCCCCGCCGTGCGCCGCGCCCTGGCGCAGGCCTGCGCCGGTTGCGCCACCGCGCCCCGGCCGCTGGTCGTGGCCCTGGCCGGCGACCAGCCCGACATCGCCGCCCTGGTCCTGCGGCGCTCGTCCGTCCTCACCGATGCGGATCTCGTCGACGGCATCGCCGTCGGCTGCGAGACCACCCGCACCGCCATCGCCGACCGGCTCGGTCTCTCCCACGCGGTGTCCGGGGCCATGGCCGAGATCGGCGGCGTCCCCTCCCTCACCGCCCTGGTGCGCAACCGGAGCGCCGGTATCACCACCGGCAGCCTGCTGCGCATGGTGGAGCGGCACGGCGACGATGCCGACCTCAGGAACGCCCTGACGATACGGGCCGATCTACCCCTCGAAGTGCGGCAAGCCGTCACCGCCCGCGTGGCGGCATCCCTCTCGGCCTTCGCCATCGCCTCGGGCTGGCTCACCCCGGCGCGCGGGGAGCGGGCGAGCCGCGAAGCCCTGGAGCGCAGCACCCTGGAGGTGAGCGCCGGTGCCGACGGGGCGGATCTCGCGCGCCTCGTGAGCCATCTCCGCATCCGGGGACAGCTCAATGCCGGCCTGATCCTGCGGGCGATCCTGTCGGGCCGCATGGCCTTCGCGGAGGCGGCCTTGTCCGATCTCACCGGCCTGAAGGCCGACCGCGTGGCCGGGCTGATGCACGACCCCTCCGCCTCGGGCTTCGCCGCCCTCCACCGCCGCGCCGGATTGCCGGCCGTCCTGCTGCCCGCCTTCGTGGCTGCGCTTTCGGCCTGGCGCGACGCCGGTCTCCAGGCCGAGCCCGGGAGTGCCACCCTGTCGCGCCGGATGATCGAGCGCGCGCTCACCGCCTGCGAGACCATGCCGCTCGCCGAGGCGCAGAGCGTCGTCGCGCTTCTGGCCCGCTACGAGGCCGAGGCCGCCCGCGAGGAGTCCCGCGTCGCCGCCAAGGCCATGGAGGCGAAGGCGAGCCAGGAGACCCGGACGCGGATGCAGATCCTCGATGTGGAATGGCGCCTGGCGCAGCAGCTCGTCTCCCAGCGGCCGGCCCAACCCACGCCGCTGGCGCTTCAGCCCATCCGCATCGACACCGTCGTCGAGCGGGGGAGGACGGTGGAAGCCGTGCTCGATTCTTTGTCCGACGGGCTCAGCGCGAGTGTGCGCGAGGCGAGGGCGCAGGTCCGCCCGCTCGCCGCCGCGCCGATCGATCTGACTGGCCACGACCTCGTGACGATCGACGTGCCCTCCATCGTCGTGTCCCAGCCGGAATTCGATGTCGTACCCGACCCCGTACGGATCGATGTCGGCATGTCGCCGACCCGCGAGGTCGATGCGGTCCTGGATGCGATTCCCGACGCCCTCATCGCCAGCTACCGCGCCGACCGCGACAGGATGCGCCTCGCCGCCTGACCCGGAGCGGCCATCCGGCGCCATGATCGTCGCCCCTTCGCCCTCATCCGGCTATGAGGGCGGCATGACAGGCACCGATACCAGAGCCGTTCTCGCCGGCCTCGCCCCCGTGGCCGCCCTGGTGGGCTCGATCCTCTCCCTCGTGATCGGCACCTCCTTCGCCAAACAGCTGTTCCCGGTCATCGGCGCGGAGGGCACCTCCGCCTACCGCGTCACCCTGGCGGCGGTGCTTCTGCTCGCCGTGTGGCGGCCCTGGCGCCGGACCCTCGGCCGGCGGGATGCCGGTGTGGTGGTGCTCTACGGGCTCGTGCTCGGCGGCATGAACCTGCTGTTCTACCTCTCCCTGCGGACGATCCCCCTGGGGCTCGCCATCGCCATCGAGTTCGTCGGGCCGCTCCTCGTGGCGGTGGCCTCGTCGCGGCGCGCCGTCGATCTCGTCTGGGTGGCGCTCGCCATGCTGGGGCTGTGCCTGCTGCTGCCCCTGGATCGGGCGAGCTCCGGCCTCGATCCCGTCGGCGTCGCCTGCGCGCTGGGCGCGGCCCTGTGCTGGGCGCTCTACATTCTCGTCGGCCAGAGGGCGGGGCACCTGCCCGGCGGGCAGGCAGTGGCCCTCGGCATGAGTGTCGCGGCCCTGGTGATCCTGCCCTTCGGGATCGCTCAGGCGGGCATGGCGCTGCTCTCGCCCTCCCTCGTCGTGGCCGGCCTCGCCGTGGCGATCCTGTCGAGCGCGATCCCGTATTCCCTGGAGATGGTGGCCCTGCGGGGCCTGCCGCGCCAGACCTTCGGCATTCTGCTCAGTCTCGAGCCGGTCTGCGGCGCGCTCGCCGGCTTCCTCATCCTCGGGGAGCGCCTCACGCCCCTGCAGGGTGCCGCCATCGCCTGCATCATGGCGGCCTCGGTGGGCAGTACGGTCGGTGCGTATCGGGCGAAACGAGAGAATCTGCGTCAAGCTGCGTGAGCGAGGAAACTATAGTCCTTACAGTCTATTGCAGGCGTCCGTTCTTGCAATCGATGAGGATCTGCGCCGCTGACGCGGCACGTCTTGCCCCGACGCTCCGGGCGCCCGCAAAACGTGCCGGCACTGACGGGGGCGGGAAAAGCCGCGCCCCTTCCCCGGACGGCTGGAGCGCCAGCGGGACCCGATCCGGCGGCCGGCGCGAGACGTCGCGCAGCGTCACGTCAGCCGAATTGTTCGCGAAGAATCCGCTCGTCGAGGCTGTGGCCGGGATCGTGGAGGAGGGTGAGGTCGGTCTTGAGGTCGAGCCAGGTCTCCACCGTGCAGACCCGGCGGAATTCGGTGTGGTCGGCCACCGCGGCTACCGGGCGATGCGCCGCGTCGAGCACCTCCACCTGGATGCGGGCGTGATCCGGCAGCAGGGCGCCGTGCCAGCGCCGGGGGCGGAAGGCCGAGATCGGGGTCAGCGCCAGGAGCCGCGAATTCAGGGGCAGGATCGGGCCACCCACCGAAAGGTTGTAGGCGGTGGAGCCGGCGGGTGTCGCGCAGAGCACGCCGTCGGCGATGAGCTCGGGCAGGCGCACATGTCCGTCCACCGAGATCTTCAGCTTGGCGGTCTGGTGCGTCTGGCGCAGCATGTAGACTTCGTTGATGGCGCGCGCTGTGTGCCGGCGCCCCTCCACGTCCACCGCCTCCATCATGAGCGGGTGGATGGTGCTGCGCTTGGTGCTCTCCAGCCGTTCGAGGAGGTTGTCCTCGCGGTACTCGTTCATCAGGAAGCCGACGGTGCCGCGATTCATGCCGTAGATCGGCGTGCCGGCCAGCATGAAGCGGTGCAGCGCCTGCAGCATCAGCCCGTCGCCGCCCAAAGCCACGATCACGTCGGCCTCCTCGGGGGCGACGCTGTCGTAGCGCCGCATCAGCGTGTCCGCTGCACTGCGCGCATCGGCGGTGGGACTCGCGATGAAGGCGATCCTCTGGAAGCGCCGCGCCATGGATGATCGTCCGCTCGTGTTGACGCCGGGCTTTGCCGCGCGCCTCATTCCCCTCGAAACAGGCCGCTGACCCGGAGACCCATAGCATGGAGCGTCCGCTTCTCGTCTACACCACCTTTCCCGATGCCGAGACGGCGCTGGCCATCGGCGAGGAACTGGTACGTGCGCGTCTGGCCGCCTGCGTCAACGTCCTGCCGGGAATGCGGTCGGTCTATGCCTGGAAGGGGGCGGTGGAACGGAGCGAGGAGGTCGTCGCCATCCTCAAGACCCGGGAGGGGCTCGCCGATTCCCTCACCGCCGCGCTGAAGCAGCGCCATCCCTACGAGACGCCGATCATCCTGCATCTCGCCGCGAGCGGGGCCGATGCCGACACCGCCTCGTGGATTCTCGCGGAGACCGGCGGCTGAGGCGCGTCCGATCGCCATCCCGCCGGGCCATGAAAAACCCCGCCGCGGCGGGGCCTGGCGGGGAGAATCCGAGGGGGAGGGGCCCGATCGACTGGTCTCGACTCAAGCAGCCAGACGGTAGGACGCCTGGGCGTTGTCGTTGATGGCGACGAACATGCCGGCGGAGGTGGTGCCGGTGACCGAGGGTGCCGATTCGGCGTGGTCCGTGAGCAGGGCCAAAGCAGGGCCGACGGCGACGGCGGCGAGGCCGAGGATGAACAGAGCGATCATGGAACAAGCCTCTCTTGCAGCTGCAATGAAGCATATATCGCACTGCACCATGACGCTTGGTATATCACATTCCGTATGACGGCCATGTTTCCGTCGCGGAGCTGCGCGGTCGTCTCGGCGGGAGGGACGCGCATCGCTAGGATGTCGCCTTGTCCACCGCCATGAAAGTAGGGGCTTCAGCGATGGTTGCCGCCGGACATGCCGGGCATCAGCGGCAGCGTGTGATGCCCGTCGCCGAAGATGATGATGGATAGGGTCAGGCCCAGGGCCGCGACATACAGAACCGCGAAGAGATCGCGGTTGGCACCGGCCGTGGCGAGCACCAGGGCCGCGAACGGGATGCTCTGCAGGGCGAGGATGGCGGCGATGTTCATCTCGGGCACTCCGGCGATGGCCGAGCAGAGTTGGACATGACGGCGCATGAGGCGACACGGGAGGGCGGACAGGATCGCGCACCGTGTGGCGGGCCGGAGATGGCGCCCCTCGGAGGGACGCCATCGGGGCCGGTCGCGGAAGGAGCCGGTCCTCGGCTCCTTCGGTCGTGCCGGGCTCGCCCCGCCGGTCGGGCGGGGCGAGGGGGCGGTCAGGCGTGGGCCAGGGCGCCGGCCGGAGTGACCGAGCCGTTGGCGACGTGGTGGCGCTTGAGCATCGGCCGGAGGACGGCCACGGCCAGGAACGCGGCGAAGAGATCCATGATCGCCACCGTATACAGCACCGTCGCCCAGGTGCCCGTGGCCTGCATCAGGATGTTGCCGAGCGGGACGAACAGGGCGGCGAAACCCTTGGCGCAGTAGAGCACGCCGTAGATCTTGCCGATGTGCTTGGAGCCGAACGTATCGGCGGCCGTGGCGCTGAACAGCGAGTAGACCTCGCCCCAGGCCAGGAACACGATGCCGGACAGGATCACGAAGGCCCAGGGGTTCGAGCCGAAGTAACCGAGAGCGACGATGCCGATGCCCTCCATGGTGAAGGCGATGAACATCGTCTTCTCACGGCCGATCCGGTCCGAGATGTAGCCGAAGAGCGGCCGCGAGATGCCGTTCATGATCCGGTCGAGCATCAGCGCGAAGGGCAGGGCCGCCATGGCGAAGAAGTACAGGTTGACCTGGAACTCCTTCACGCCGAGATCCTGCGCGATGACGCCGAGCTGGGCCACGGCCATCAGGCCGCCGGTGACCGTGCAGGTGAACATGAGCAGCATGACGTAGAAGACCGGCGTGCGCAGGGCTTCCCCGAGGGTGTAGTCGCGCCGGCTCTGCAGGACCTTGGTCGAGAAGATGACCTGGTCCTTGGCCGGGGAGCGCAGGCCGATGGCGGCCAGCATGATGACCGCGCCCTGGATCAGGCCGAAGATGAAGAAGGCCTGGGCGTAGCTGCCGTGCGAGATCATGCTGGCGATCGGCAGGATCGTGAGGGCCGAGCCGGCGCCATAGCCGCCCGCCGTCAGGCCGACCGCGAGGCCGCGCTTGTCCGGGAACCATTTCAGGGCGTTGTTGATGCAGGTGGCGTAGACGCAACCGACGCCGATGCCGCCGGCCACGGAGCCGAGATAGAAGCCCGTGAGCGAGGTGGCGTAGGAGTTGATGACCCAGGCGAGGCCGGTCATCAGACCGCCGAACATCACGACCCGGCTCGGGCCGTACTTGTCGATGAAGTAGCCTTCAATCGGGGTCAGCCATGTCTGCACCACGACGAAGATCGTGAAGGCGACCTGGATCGCGGCGCGGTCCCAGCCGAAGGTCTTCTGAATTTCCGGGACGAACAGCGTCCAGGCGTACTGAATGTTCGCCGCCGCGACCATACAGGCCACGCCGAGGACGAGTTGGAGCCATCGCTTTGAAGGTTGCGCCGTTATGGGCGCGGTCACGGACGTCGCCATGAGCTTTCTCCCTGATCATGGACATGGATACTTGAGGGCTTGGAGATCGAGGCACCCCAGCGGATCGGCTCCCTCGGCCGCGGCAAGTGATCGTCGGGATCAGAAGTCGTCGGCTGGTATTCAGTATTTGGCATATCAGATGTGCTGGCAAGCACCATAATGCATGTAAGGGCGGAGATTTGCTGGGATTTCGCGAAATCTTGCCCTATAACGCCCCACGAATGAGCAGGATGTTTCATCCACCACAGTCGGGGAAATTAATCGGGGCGGGGCGGTCCCGGGGGTGACGAGAAGCGGGACCATCGAAGCCATCGCATTCCGAGCTGTTTGACTGGCACGGGCAGGCTATGATCGGATCCCTATCGGGGTAGACAATGTCGCGCCGCGTAGACCCGAGTATTCGATCTGCATAAATTATAAAACTAAGAGTTTTTGACATTTACGTCAAAAAAAACAAACACTTGGTATACTTCGTTCCACGGTCCGACGGACCTCGGTTCGGTCGACGCTTCATCGTCGTGACGCCGGGACTGTCCTTGCGTCGCGGGGAGGGGAACCGTGCGCGCGGCCGTCACCCGGGGAGGCGGACGGAAGACGCCGCCGCTCGGAAACCCAGCCTCGCCTACGGCCGGGAAGAGGGCGAGTTACGCCCCCCGCACCGGATAGCTCCGCCCCTTCCACACCGCCGCTCCGGCGCGCTTAGGGTCCAGCAGGACGTTCCACTGGATCGCCAGGGCCACCACTACCCCGAACGGGTGGAGGAGGATGGTCGCGGCCGGCTCGTGGGTGATGAGGGTGATCGCCGCGCGGGTGGCGAGCGACACGACGAGGGCGGCGAGCGCGACGAGCCCGGCCGTCGGAGTCGCGAGGCCGAAGGCAGCGGCGAGAACGAGCAGCAGCGGCAAAACATGGCCCGCGAGCAGCAGCAGCGTCCAGACGGGGAGGGCGCGGGGCGTGGCCATGCCCTCATGGGCGTTCTTCGAGAAACCGGCCCAGGATTCGGCGAGGTTCCGGTACATCCGGCAGGTGGCGAGCGCGTGCCCGGCCACGAGGTCGGTGCGATGCCCGGCATGGCGCAGGATCCGGGGCAGGAACACGCCGTCATGCAGGCGTCCGCGGATGGCGCCGTGGCCGCCGGTCTCACCGTAGACGGAGCGGTCGATGAGGACGAGCTGGCCGCAGGCGGCGCCGAGAGCCGGACGGAGCGAGGCGCGCATCATCGGCACGGGGAGGTAGCCGACGAGGAGGAAGTTGATCATCGGCACGGTGAGCCGCTCGCCGAGGCTGCGCATGATCTGGCGCGGCACGGCGCTCACCAGGGCGGCCCCCGTGGCGCGGGCATGGGCGACGAGCCCCGCGGCGGCAATGGGCGCGAGGGTGACGTCGGCGTCGATGAAGAGGAGGTGCCCGCCCCTCGCCTCGGCCGCGAGGGCGGCGCAGGCGTGGTTCTTCCCCGTCCAGCCCTCGGGCAGGGCGGGAACCGGGACGAGCCGGAGCCGGGGATCGGTCTCCGCCAGGGCGCGGACGAGGCCGGCCGTGGCATCGGTGGAATGGTCGTCCCCAACCAGCACCTCCACGGCGATGCCGGTGCTCGCCAGCGCGGCCCTGACCGTCTCGGCGATGGTGCCTTCCTCGTCGCGGGCGGGAATCAGGATCGAGACCAGCCCGTCCTGCGCCGCTTCCGGCTCCGGCGTGCGCAGAGCGATGAGGTTCGCGCAGGCCAGGATGGCGGGGAGGAGGGCGAAGGCGAGGGCGACGAGCGCCAGGACGAAGGTCACGGGGCTCTGTCTTTCTCGGAACTGTGGGACGGGTCGAAGCAGCGGCCGGTGAGGACGGCCCGCATCCGGCGCCAGCCGTCATAGATTCCGCCGATACCCTTGCCGCCGGAGGTCAGGGTCGTGAAGCGCTCGGGCTCGCGGGCGACAACGTCCGCGGAGAGCCGGTCGAGGGTGGCGGTCAGGTCGGCCTCCATCCGGGCCAGCCGCTCCGGGCGGGGCAGGGCGAGGAGGTCGGCACCCCGCACCGGCGTGCCGAAGGCCGCGAAGGCTTCGGCGCCTCGTTCTTCCCAGAAGGCGTAGTCCAGGGCGAGGGGCACGAACAGCGCGTCCGGGGCGATCTCGGGGAGTCTCGCCACCCCCGCGCGCAGGTCGAGCGGGCGGGCGCGGACATCGACGAAGCGTCCCTGTGCCGTGATCCAGAGCATCTGTCCGGGCGCGCCGAGGATCGCGCGGGAATGGGCAAGGAACTGCGCCGCCCCGCGCAGCGACTCGAGGTCCACCGGAAACGCGCCGATTCGCCCGAAGACCGCGTATTTCTCCAACGCTGCCGCATCGAACGGGGCGTGGCTCGTCCGCTCGGGAAACAGGCGGCCGGCCAGAAGGATCACCACGGCCGCGTCCCACCACGACGGGTGATTGAGGACGACGACGACGGGGCCGGGATGGCCGGTACAATCCGGCGCGCCCCAGCGGGCGAGCCGGAGCGCGTTCATGTGGCGGCGCAGGAACCGGTCGAAGTACCAGACCATGAACCGCCAGATCGGTGGCGAATGGCGCGGCGTGGGGGGAGCCGGCGGGCTCACGCGCTCTGCCGCACCTCGCCGCGGGTGTCTCCGCCCTGCGCGTCGGAATCGAGCGCGTCGGCGGCGATCCAACCCGACATCATCACCATGGGCATGCCGGGGCCGGGATGGGCCGCGCCGCCGGCGAGATACAGGCCGCGCACCTGCCGCGAGCGGTTGCCCGGCTTGAACGCGCCCATGAACTTGCCGTGCGAGGCGAGGCCGTAGATCGCCCCGTTGAGCACCTTGTAGCGCTCGTGGATGTCCTGCGGCGTCAGATGGCGCTCGACGACGATGCGCTCTTCGAGATCCGGCATGTGGCCGGTGCGCTTGAGCTTGTCGAGGATGACCTGGCGGTAGGCCGGGAACATCTTGGACCAGTCGTGATGCGGCCTCAGGTAGGGCGTGTGGACGAGGACGTAGAGGGCCTCGCCGCCTTTGGGAGCCACCGACGGGTCCGTGGAGGAGGGGGCGGCGAGATAGGCGGTCGGGTCCGGGGCCGGCTCGCCCTTGCGGTAGATGTAGTCGAACTCCTCCTCCGGATCGCGGGAGAAGACGAAATCGTGGTGGTTCAGGTGCTCGTAGCGCTTGTTCAGGCCGAGATAGAGTACCACGCCCGAACAGGCCGGCTCGAAGCTCTTCTTCTCGTAGGCCTTGCCGACATCGCCGCCGACGAGCTCGCGGTAGGTCCGCACCGAATCCATGTTGGAGATCACCGCGTCGAACGGGGTGATGCCGGCGGCGGTCTTCACGCCCTTCACCGTGCCCTTCTCGATGGCGAGCCCGGTGACCTCGTCGCCTGGCCGCAGGGTGGCGCCGAGTTCGGAGGCGAGCTTCGTCAGCGCCTCCGCCACCGCGCGGGTGCCGCCCATCGGGTACCAGACGCCCTCGGCGGTCTGCATGTGGGCGATGGCGCAGAGTACGGCCGGCGCGCCGTAGGGGGACGAGCCGACATATTGCACGAAGTGGTCGAGCATCTGCGCGAGGCGCGCATCCTTGACCTTCGAGCGGATGGTGCCGGCCACCGAAGAGCCCATGCGGAGGGAGAGCACGTCCCGCAGGGTGCCCGGGTTCATGTTGGCGCGGATGTTGATCGTGTCGAACAGATCCTCCACCGGCTTCCAGAAGAAGAACTTGTTCGAGACGTCGTGCAGGTGCTCGGAGATTTCGAGGAACTTCTTGTAGCCCTCGCCCGCGCCGGTATTGGGCGCGAAACGCTCCATGTCGGCCGCCATGGTGGGCACGTCGGCCATGAGGTCGAGATGGGTGTCGTCGTCGAAGAAGCAGCGCCATTGCGGATCGAGGCGGCGCAGGTCGAGATAGTCGTGGATGTTGCGGCCAGCCTCCTGGAAGATGCGCTCCAGCACCTTCGGCACGGTGAGGATGGTCGGGCCCATGTCGAAGCGGAAACCGCCCTCGTGCAGCACCGCCGCTTTGCCGCCGAGCCAATCGTTCTTGTCGTAGAGAGTGACTGCGTGGCCGCGCGCCGCGCTGACGCAGGCCGCCGCGAGGCCGCCCAACCCTGCGCCGACCACGGCGACCGAAGACCCGACCCGCATGTTCATCGTCACTCCCTGGGCCCGGCCGATGCCGTGCCTCACGGGTGAAGCTAGACCGGATCGCCGCGCGGTCAACGCGCTAACCGGTCGCGCCATCGGACTTATCGCCCTTTATCAAGGCCGAGAGCGGGGATAGGAGGTCCGGGTCGGCCAGTTTCGGGTTCGAGGTGACGCCCGCTGGCTCACACCACCCGGCGCGCCACCAGCCCCACGGCGGCCACCAGGCCCAAGGCCGCCACGGTGATCATCACCCCCCAGGCCGGCATGGCCGCGGCCATGCCTTCGCCAAGCGCCGTCTGATAGGCCTCAATCGCCCAGGCGTTGGGGGTGAGCCAGCCGACCTGCTGCAGCCAGGGCGGCATCAGGAAGCGCGGCACCATGCTGCCGCCCACCGCCGAGAGCAGCAGAACGCCGAAGGTGGAGGCGAGATGCGCCTGCTGGCGGGTATTGGCCGCCGCGCAGGCAGCGAGCGCGAGCCCAGCCGCCATGGCCGAGACGAGGAACGAGGTGACGATCCAGGCCGGCCAGTGCGGGCCGATCTCGACCCCGTAGACCAGGGCGGCGGCGGCGAAGATCAGCCCGGCCTGGACCACGCCCTGGATCACCAGGAACAGGAACTTCCCCACCACCACCACGGCGAGCCCTCCGGGCCCGGCCATGAGCCTGTCGGCGAGGCCCGATTGCCGCTCCTCCACCAGGGACATCGCCCCCTGCATGGCCGCGAACAGCAGGAACACGGCGGTGATGGCGCCGGCATAATAGCTGACCCGCTCGTTGGTGCGGCCCGAGGCGGTGCTCTGGCGCTCCACCAGGGAGGCGAAGGAGAACGGCTCCTTGCGGGCGCGCTGCTCGGCGAAGGCCGAGTTGAGGAAGGCGCGTTCGTCCGGCCCGATCTTGCCCGACCGTTCCACGTCGGCGACGATCCGGGCGAGGACCACGTCCGGCAGGGCCTCGTTGAGGATGCGCTGCAACTGGCCGAGCGCGATCGGCGTGGCCAGTGCGCGGGCGGGGTTCTCGATGAGAATCACCGGCTGGGCGGCCTCGGGCGGGGCTCCGGCCACGGGCGCGTCGAGATCGCCGCGCAGGACCAGGGCGGCGTCCACCTCCCCGCGCCGGACCGCGCCCGTCGCCCCGGCGAGATCGGTGACCTTGAGCCGCTCGATGCGCAGGGAGGTGTCGGCCTCCAGGGCCGCCATCAGCCGCTCGGTGGTCGCCGTGCGGGCGAGGTCGACGAGACCGAGATGGATGCGGATCCGGTCGCCGATGGCGCCCGAGAAGATCGCGGCGAAGATCATGAAGATCACGGTCGGCAGGACGAAGGCCATGACCAGGGCGGCGCGGTCGCGCCGCAGGCTGATCAGCATCACCCGGAAGGCGGCGGTGATCATGCCTCGTGTCCCGTGCGGAGGGGCATGGGCCGTTCCGGCCCGGCCCGGTCGAGGGCCTCGCGATAGATCGCGTCCAGACCCGGCGCGCGGATGCGGATTTCCCCCACTGGCACGCCTTCCGCCCGCAGGCTGACAAGGAGGGCGGTCCCGTCGAGCCCAGCCCTGTGGCTCGCCCTCCAGGTCAGTCCGGTATCGATGGGGGTGAATCCCGCCCGGCGCAGGGCCGCCACGGCGTCCGTGCCGGCGGGATTGGTGAGCGCCACCTCGTGTTCGGGTACTTCCGCGCGGATGCGTTCGAGGAGGATGGCGAGCCGGCCTTCATGGATGAGCCGCCCGTCCGCCAGGATGGCGACCCGGTCGGCGAGGCGTTCGGCCTCGGCGAAATCGTGGGTGGCGATGAGGATCGCGGCGCCCTGCTCCCGCAGGCGGGCGAGCACCGCATGGATCGCGGCGCGCGCGTGCAGATCCACTCCCTGTGTCGGCTCGTCGAGGAGGACGAGGCGCGGCCGCGCCATCAGGCTCGCGGCGATGTTGGCCCGGCGCTGGTAGCCACCGGACAGGTGGCCGACCGGACGCCGCGCCACCTCGCCGAGATCGGCCAGATCCAGGGCGGCCTGGACTGCCGCCTTGCGCTCGCGCCGGCCGATCCCCGAGAGCTGCGCGAAGACGGAAAGGTTCTCGGCCACGGTGAGGCGCGGATAAAGGGCGATCTCCTGGGGCACCCAGCCGATGGCGCGCCGCGCCTCGCGCTCACGGAACGGGTCGGCACCGGCGATCCGCACGGTGCCGCTCTCCGGCGGCAATCGTCCGGCCACGATGCGCATGAGCGAGCTCTTGCCGGCACCGTTCGGGCCGAGCAGGGCGAGGGTCTCTCCGGCCTCGATCCGGCAATCGACGCCGCGCAGGACGCGATGCCCGCGATACGCGAGGGTGGCGCCCCGGACCACGACCAGGGGCTCCTGTCCCGGATTCATGTGCGGCGGGGTCAGCGGGGTGGCAGGGCGCGGACGAGGCGTACCCGTACCGCGACCCCGGGCTCGCGCAGGGTGAAGCGCGCGCGGCTGAAATCCGGGCGGGCACGGCCCATCTCGCCGGAGAAGCCATAGGGTTCCAGCGGCAGGCCGAGGCCGGTGCGGTCGAGGCGGCGGTTGCCGTCGAGATCCTGGTAGGCGGCGACCGCGTAGATACCGGGCTCGATCCCGGTGAGGACCACCCGCCGGCTGCGGCCGTCCGCCGGGACGTCCTGCCCGTTGCGGCATTCGGTCTCCGACAGGCCGCCCTGGCACAGGGCGACGTAGACCGTGCCGGCGCCGGGCTCGATCCCCTCCACCAGCACCTCAACCGTGGCCGCTTGCGCACCGCCGCAGGCCAGGGCGACGGTGAGGGCCATCGCGAAAACGCCCCTCACGAAGCGTCGCCTGACGTGGCGAGCGGCTGGGTGGTGGGGATGCCGGCGGCCTCCGCGCCGACGCGCCCGGCGGAGAGCTCCTCGATGAGGAGGCGGGCGGTGATGCGCGCGCCCTCGTAGATCACCGGCAGGCCCGAACCCGGATGAGTGCCGCCGCCCACGAGGTAGAGTCCCGGTCCGAAGCGGTTGTGAGGGCGGAAATACAACATCTGCATCAGGTCGTGGGCGAGGTTGAAGGTGGCGCCCTCATACACGAAGAAATCGTCCTGCCATTGCGACGGGTCGACGATGCGCTCGTAGCGGATGCGATCCTCGATATCGTCGAGGCCGAGCAGCTTCAGCCGGTCGAGGACGAGGCGGCGGTAGCTCTGACGGGTGGAGGGCCAGTCGATCCCCGATTTCAGGTTCGGCACCGGCACGAGGACGTAGAGGCTGGTATGGCCGGCCGGGGCCATGCCGCCATCGGTGTAGCCCGCGTGCTGGACATAGAGCGAGGGCTGCATCGGCAGGGTGCCCTCGGTGATCTCCCGGATGTTGCGGGCGTATTCCTCCGACAGGAAGATGGTGTGGTGGCCGAGCCCCGCCGGCACTTTCCCCTCGATCCCGAGATACATCATGAAGGTCGAGCAGGAGAGGCGGGCCTTGTCGATCTTGGCGTCGCGCCAGCGCGGGCGGTGCGTCTGAGGCACCAGGTCCTTGATCACCTTGGCGAAATCGCCGTTGATGACCACGGCATCGGCCTTCAGCGTCTCGGTCCCGCAGACCACGCCGATCGCTTTCTTGCCCTCGAAGAGCACCCTGTCCACTGAGGTGCCGAGGCGGATGTCCACGCCCATGCGGCGGGCGAGCCCGGCCATCGCTTCCGACACCGCGCCGCAGCCGCCGACGGGATGGTAGACCCCGTGCTCGTATTCGAGGAACGACAGGATCGTGAACAGGCTCGGGCAGCGGAACGGCGACATGCCGAGGTACTTGGTCTGGAACGCGAAGGCGAGGCGGACCCGCGGGTCCTTGAAGTAGCGCTGCAGGTCCTTGTCGACGCTGCGGCCGGGATGGAGATGGGGCAGGGCGGCGATCATGGCCGGGGAGGCCATACTGCGCAGGGTGTGGAAGGCCTGTTCCAGAACCGGCTTGAAGAATTTCAGCTTCACCCGGTTGTCGGCGAAGAACTTCCGGACGTTCTTGGCATCGTCCGGGGCGATGCGGGCGACCTCGGCCTCCAGCCGCTCCATGTCGTTGGTGGCGCGGATCTCACCGCCCGCCTCGAAGACGAGGTGGTATTGCGGGTCGAGCCGTTCGAGTTTGACGTGATCCTCGAGCCGCTCGCCGCAGGTCTCGAAGATGTCGGCGAGAATCTGTGGATAAAGGAAGAAGGTCGGGCCGATGTCGAACCGGTAGCCGCCGGGGGCCTCCACGGTCTTCGTCCGGCCTCCCACGGCCGGGTCCTTCTCGACAAGGGTGACGTGAACGCCGGCGCGGGCGAGAAGAAGTGCCGTCGCCAATCCCCCAGGACCGGCGCCGACGACGATGACGCGGCGTCCTGACAGGGTCCGCAGGCCATCCCGTGACTGAAGCAACGCAATCAACTCCCTCGTCGACGACCCCCGATGGGAAACCTCCCATGCGCCAGGCGTATCGGCATCCGTGCCAAGCTCAAAGCCCGGAGACGGGGATGCCACCCGTACCGGTCTAGCTTGCCGCCTAATCTCGACCGGCGGCAGGGGCGGGACAATTGCCACGGATTGTCGCGTGCCCGCATGAAGGACGCTGCATGGCCAGATGGTGGAGCGCCAGTGCCCCGGCGGTGGCCACGTTCAGCGAATCGAAACCGGAAGCCATGGGAATCCGCACGGTGCGGGTCCGCGCCATCAGGCCGTGCGACAGGCCCGGCCCCTCGGTACCGAGCAGCAGGAGCGTGCGGGGCAGCGGCGGCAGCTCGGCGAGCACGTCGTCTCCCCGCGGGCTGAAGGCGAGGGGAATGAGGGCGTTGGCTCGCGCGAAGTCCAGCATCGCCTCCACGTCGAGGCGGGCGAAGGGGACGATCAGCGCCGCGCCGGCCGAGACCCGGATGGCCTTGCGGTAGAGCGGGTCGCAGGTTGCGGGGTCGAGGAGCACGCCGTCGGCCCCGAAGGCCGCGGCGTTGCGGAACAGGCCGCCGACATTGTCGTGGTTGGTCAGCCCGACGAGGCCGGCCACGAGGGCAGGGGCCGGAGGCGGCGGAAGGGCGAGGGGAGGCTCCGCTCCGCGCACCCCCACCGCCATCACGCCCCGGTGGATCGGGAAGCCGGCGATGGCGCTCATCACCGCCTTCGAGGCCGTATAGACCGGCACCGAATCGGGCAGGGCGGCGAGCGCATCGGAGAGGGGCGCCACCCGCTCATGGCTCAGCAGCAGCGATTCTGGCGCGAACCGCGAGGCCCCCGAGAGCAGCACCCGCAGGGTCACCTCCCCCTCGACGATGAACCGGCCCTCGCGTCCGACGAGGTCGCGCTCGCGCATGGCGGCATAGGCGGCGATGCGCGGATCGGCGGGGTCGTCGACGGGGATGGGTGTCACCGGTGACCGCATCCTATGCCCTGGCGGAGATGCGCTACGCGCTCGCGGGACGTCCGCCCATGCGGATGGCGAGCGGGTCCGCCTCTTCCCTGGTGGGCACCTTCACCAGGGCCTCGCCGTCGAGTACGACCTCGCCGGCGACGGAGCAGGTGCATTTGAGCCGGGCGCGGCGGCGCTCGGGGACGAGTTCCGCCACTTCGACGGTGACCTGAACCGTATCGCCGATGCGGACCGGAGCGCGAAAGTTCAGGGTCTGGCTGATGTAGATGGCGCCGGGGCCGGGCAGGCGGGTGCCGAGCACCGCCGAGATCAGGCCGGCGGTGTAGAGGCCGTGGGCGATACGGGTGCCGAAGGGCGTGCGCGCCGCGAAATGCTCGGAGAGGTGGATCGGGTTGCGGTCGCCGGTGATCTCGGCGAAGCCCACCACGTCGGAGGAGGAGATCTCCTTGTTCAAGGTTTCGGACAGGCCGACTTCGAGATCCTCGAAATACAGCACGCGCAGCTCTGGCATCATCGGTCAGTCTCCCCCGCCTCACGTCGTTGTCACGGGCATGATCCCGCGTCTGACGTGTCGCGTCGCACAAGCGGTGCTGCAAATCCAGCGCAGGGACATCGAAAAATCGGCGCTCGACAGGGGTGTCGTACCCGGTCCAAGAGGCGAAGACCTGCCCGTGAGCCGATCCTGAAAGCCGATGACCGACGCATCCGCCCCGGCGATTCCCATCTCCCTGCGTCCCGTCGTCCTCCGGGTGGCGGGGCTGAACCTCGCCTATTTCGGCGTGGAGATCGCGGTGGCCGTGGCGATCGGTTCCCTCGCCCTCATCGCCGACAGCCTGGACTTCCTGGAGGACGCGGCCCTCAACCTGCTGATCTTCGCCGGGATCGGCTGGAGCCTGCGCAACCGCGCCCGCCTCGGCATGGTCCTGGCCGGCATCCTGCTGCTGCCGGCCCTCGCCACCGCCTATGCCGCCTGGGAGAAGGTGGCGGACATGGCGCCCCCAGCGCCCTTGCCGCTAACTCTCGCCGGCCTCGGGGCGCTCGCCGTCAACCTCACCTGCGCCGTGATGCTGGCCCGCCACCGGGACGGGGGAGGAAGCCTGACGCGGGCGGCCTATCTCTCCGCCCGCAACGACGCCTATGCCAATCTCGCCATCATCGGTGCCGGCCTTGTCACGGCGCTGACGCTCTCGCCCTGGCCCGATCTCGTGGTGGCCGCCGGCATCGCCGTGCTCAACGCCGATTCGGCGATGGACATCCTCAAGGCCGCCCGCGCCGAGTGGCGCGCGGCCCATCCAGCGGCCTGAGAGGTCTCCCTTGCGCCTGTTCCCGATCTCCGACCTGCATCTCGAACGCCGCCGTCCGGAAACGATCGCCCGGCCGGACGCACCGTTCGACGTCCTGGTCTGCCCGGGCGATCTCTACGAGGGTCGACCGGAGGCCGGCCTCGCGGCGCTTCGCGGGATCGCGCAGGGACGGCCCATCGTGCTCGTGCCGGGCAACCACGAGCATTATGCGCCGACCGGCGATTCACGCACCGCGCCCGCGCTGATCGCCGCCCTCGAAACGGAAGTGGCGCGGATCAATGACGAGGGGGAGGGCGGTCCGGTCCACCTCCTCAACCACGGGGCATGCGTCGTCCTCGACGGCGTGCGCTTCGTCGGCACCACCCTGTGGAGCGACTGGGCTCTCGCCGGCCGCTGGCTCGACGAGACCGTGCCCGACCGCCCGGTCGATCCCGTCGCCTTTGCCGCCGCGCGGATGACCGACCCGGTGACGGGCTCGCGCGAGTTCCGCGGCTCGATCCGCAAGGGAGATGGTAGCGTCTGGTCGCCGGCCGACGCCATGGCGGCGCATCTGGCTCATAAGGCCGAACTCGCCGCCGCCCTCGCCGTGCCGCATCCTGGCCCCACCATCGTCGTCACCCACCATCCGGCGAGCCCGCTGGCGGCCGACGCGTTCCGGGCCATCCCCGGCGTTCCCTGGTGGGTGCCGGCCTTCTACGCCACCACCGCCCTCGACGACCTGCCCGCGGCGAGCCGCCCCGACCTCTGGGTCTCCGGCCATTTCCATGCCGGCCACGATCTGCGCATTGGCCGCACCCGCTGGATCGCAAACCCGGTGGAGGGGGGGACGTATTCGGCCGAGCGGTTCGTGGAGGTGGGGTGAGGGGCGGGCGCGGCCGGCCTCGGCTCTCGGATCGTCTCCGAGAGCCGGCGTCCCGCGAAACCTCCTCCCCCCGCCCTACGTAGGGACGTGCCGGGGCGCCGCCCCGCGTCAGGATCGGAGTCGCCCATGAACACCTTCATCGCCGTCGTGCTCGTCTGCGCCAACGCGATTCCGATCGAATCCTGCTCCGACGACAGGGCGAGCGAGGTGCGCAAGGTCCGCGTCTCGAACGAACTCGGCTGCACCAACGGCTGGCAGGAGATCATCTCCCGCACCGACATCGGCGAGGAGATCGGCAAGACCGCCTACCTCAAGACCGAGTGCCGCCGGGTGAAGGAGGCGCAGTGACCCCTATTTGTCGTACTTGATGTAGGCGAAGCGCGCGTCGGTGGGCGTGCCCTCGAGACCCTGGCCCTCGGTGCCCGGCTGCCAGCCCACGACCTCCTCGATCTTCTTCGCCAGGGCGAAATCCTTGTCGGTGATGCCCTTGGCGGCGTGGTTCATCAGCCGCACCTCCACCCAGGCATAGGAGGCGGTGAGGTCCGGGTGGTGCCAGGCGGCTTCCGCGAGGTGGCCCACCGTGTTGATCACCATGAGGGTGCTCTTCCAGCCCGCCGTCTTGTAGGTCCGTCGGATCCAGCCGTCCTCGTAGGTCCAGGCCGGCAATTCGGCTGCCAGACGCTCCGAGATAGTGGCGTCGTCGATGACGTCTTCGCGCGATCCGGCCATGGCTGCACGTCCTTTGACTGTCGTGGTGGTGATCGAGGAACTCTGCGACGCGCCGCGTGTCCGGGCAAGGCCGGCGGCGAAGATCCCCGGAACCGCGAAGGCCGTGGTCGCCTGCGACGTGGTGGCCCTGCCCCCTCTGGCAGCCGATCGGATCTGTGGACGCCGAGGGGGCGAGACCCTATTAAGAAAGAATAATAGTTCGTCGGCCCCGACTGCCGGGGCTTGATGCGGGCCGGTTCCAGGGAGACGACGTTCATGCTGTCACGGCGCGGAGTGCTCGCGACGGCTGCGCTGTGGCCCCTGGCCGGGTCTGTGACGGCCGCGGCCGCGGCCGCCGGTCCCGCGATCCGTGTCGGAAGCCTGCCCTTCGGCACCGTGGCCTGGGAGGCGGCGGTGATCAAGGCGCGCGGGCTCGACGCCGCCAACGGTTTCACCCTCGACGTGGTCAAGCTCGCCGGCAACGATGCCGCCCGCATCGCCTTCCTCGGCGGACAGGTCGACACCATCGTCGGCGATCTGCTCTGGGCCGGGCGCCTCGGCAACGAGGGCAGGGCGATGCGCTTCCTCCCCTATTCCACCACCGAGGGCTCGCTGATGGTGCCGGCGGGCAGCGCCATCGCCGGTCTCAAGGACCTCGTCGGCAAGCGGCTCGGGGTGGCCGGCGGACCGCTGGACAAGAACTGGCTCCTGCTCAAGGCCCAGGCCAAGGACGCCGCCGGGATCGATCTCGAATCGCAGGCGCAGGTCGCCTACGGCGCGCCGCCGCTCCTGGCGCTCAAGCTCGAACAGGGCGAGCTCGACGCAGCCCTGCTCTACTGGACCTATTGCGCCCGTCTCGAGCCGAAGGGTTTTACCCGCCTCATCGGGTCGGACGACATCATGCGCGCGTTCGGTGCCACCGGATCCATCGCGCTCATCGGCTACCTGTTCGAGGGCGCCACCGTATCGGACAAGGCCGAGGCCATCGCCGGCTTCGCCCGCGCCGCTCGCACCGCCAAGGAGATGCTGGCCAACGATCCCGCCACCTGGGACGTGGTGCGGCCGCTGATGTCGGCGGAGGACGAGCCGACCTTCGCGGTGCTCAAGCGCGATTTTCTCGCCGGCATCCCGCGCCGGCCGCTCGCCACCGAGCGCGCGGACGGCGAGCGCCTGTTCGGCGTGCTGGCCAGGCTCGGCGGCGAGCGGCTGGTGGGGGCGGGCAAGACCCTGCCCGCCGGCCTGTATTTCGACGGGGCCGGAAACGGTTGAGCCGCGTCACGCCCTCCCCCGCGGTACGCTGAATCGTGGCCCGCCCCGGCGCGAACGCCATGGGAGTGGCGACTCGACTCGTCTCCGTGCTGGTGCTGCTCGCGGCCTGGCAAGTGGCGGCGTCGCTGGCGGAATCGCGGCTCCTGCCCGCACCCCTCGCCATCCTCGATTTCATCGTGAAGGAATCCGCCACCGGCGACCTCTGGCGCAACGTCGGCATCACCTTGACGCGGGTGGGCGTCTCCTTCTTCTTCGCCATGGGGCTCGGGGTGCTGCTCGGCATCGCGCTCGGCCGCTGGAAGGCGCTCAACCTCGTCCTCGATACGCCGCTCCTCATCCTCCTCAACACGCCCGCCCTGGTGATCACGGTGCTGGCCTACATCTGGGTCGGCCTCAACGAGGGCGCGGCGGTGCTGGCGGTGGTGCTCAACAAGTTGCCCAACGTGGCGGTGATCGTGCGCGAGGGCGCGCGCGGCCTCGATCCGGGGCTCGAGGAGATGGCGCGGAGCTACCGTTTCGACCGCCGCACCTGGATCGCCCACGTCCTGGTGCCTCAGCTCCAGCCTTTCGTGGTGGCCGCCGCCCGCTCCGGCCTGTCCCTCGCCTGGAAGATCGTGCTGGTGATCGAGCTGCTCGGGCGTCCGAACGGGGTGGGTTTCGCCATCAACTTCTACTTCGTCCAGAGCCTGAACGTGGCGGCCATCATCGGTTACAGCGTCGTCTTCATGAGCGTGATGATCGCCATCGACATCCTCATCCTCCAGCGCCTCGAAGCCCATGTCCGACGCTGGCGCTGAGAGAGCGGACGTGCTCTCCGTCTCCATCCGCAGCAAGGTCTACGGAGCCGGCGGGCCGGAGCCGGTGGAGGCGGTGCGCGATCTCTCCTTCGTCGTCCGTCGGTCGGAGATCGCCTGCCTCATCGGCCCCTCGGGCTCCGGCAAGACCACGACCCTGCGCATCCTGCTCGGGCTCGACGGCGCCTATGACGGCGCGGTGACCCCGGACCCACGCGAGGCCGGCATCGCCATGGTCTTCCAGGAGCCGCGCCTCCTTCCCTGGCGCAGTGTCGAGCAGAACGTCCGCCTCGGCCTGCCCCGTTCCGAGCGGGGGCGCGATCTCGATGCCCTGTTCGAGTCCCTCGGCCTGACGCCGTGGCGCGGCCGCTATCCGGGAAAGCTCTCCCTGGGGATGGCGCGCCGGGTGGCGCTCGCCCGTGCCCTGGCCCTCCGTCCCCGGATCCTGGTGCTCGATGAGCCCTTCGTGTCCCTCGACGACAGGGCCGCGGCGTCCCTGCGGGAGATCGTGGTGGCGACCGTGGCGCGCGAGGGAATGAGCGTGCTCATGGTTACGCACAATGTGGCGGAGGCCATCGAGATCGCGGACCGGCTCCTGCTCGTCTCGGCGCGCCCGGCGAGCCTGCTCGCCGCCGTCGCCCTCGACCGGCCTCGAAGCGAGCGCGATAGGGCTTGGGCGGAAGCGATGCGGACGGATCTCGCGAATCGCTTTCCGGGCGTCATCGCCGCCTGAAGGGCCTTTCCCGGTAGCGGGGAAAGGGCACGATATCGCCGACGCGACATTATGCACATGTGCTCGGCGTTTAGGCCGTTCTCGGTGGCGTCTACGCAGTCATGCGGCGAGACAACGCAGCGCTCGATCGAATGGCGCCCAACCGATCCCGAGACATGCACGGCCAGCGCAGGATTTGCCGGTGAGTATTGCATGATAATTCATGCCGATGGAGTTTGAATTTGGCCTCGTATCGAACGAAGCGACCGTTTTATCGAACAATCTTCGTCAGTTCAGGGGATGACTGGCATACCAAGTGGCCTGCATGCGCGTGACGCATAAGAAGCGCCCGAGTCTTTTAAATGCTTTTGTCTTGCGGTTTCTCGATTTTGCAGCGCAACATTTTAGGGTGCGCTCGCTCAGATCACGGTCAACGAAGACGTTCGTTCACCAGGTCTTGATGCCGCCTGAGGTCAAGCTTGCTCAATCGAGTTGACGCCGCCGCGATTTTTCTTAGAGTTCATTCAAGCTTCGGTTCGAAGGGGCGCCGCAAAGGGGTAGCGGCGACCGGGAGAGCAAGCGGTGGTTTGGGCGAAAATCTCGCGGAAACAACCGCTTAGGAAACTCTATCGAAGTGAACTATCCCTGTCGCAAATAACAGGTCGCACAAGTGGGGGCAGGTTTCGCTGCTCTCCAGGCGTGTCAAAGACTTGTCGGAGGAATGCATGAGAGCGGTCCATCTTCTCGCACTCGGCGCTGGTCTGGTGGCTTCGGCCCCCGCCTTCGCCAATGACGACGTCCTGAAGCGCTCGGCCGATCCGGCCCAGCAGGTTCTGCAGACGGTCGATTACGCCAACACGCGCTATTCGAAGCTCGACCAGATCAACGCCAGCAACGTGAAGCAGCTGCAGGTGGCCTGGACGTTCTCGACCGGCGTCCTGCGCGGCCACGAGGGTTCGCCCCTCGTCGTCGGCAACATGATGTACGTCCACACCCCCTTCCCGAACATCGTCTACGCCCTCGACCTCGACAAGGACGGCGTGATCGTCTGGAAGTACGAGCCCAAGCAGGACCCGTCGGTCATCCCGGTGATGTGCTGTGACACGGTCAACCGTGGTCTGGCCTATGCCGACGGCGCCATCATCCTGCACCAGGCCGACACCACCGTCGTCTCGCTCGACGCCAAGTCCGGCAAGGTGAACTGGTCCGTCGTCAACGGCGACCCCAAGAAGGGTGAAACCAACACCGCCACCGTTCTTCCCGTGAAGGACAAGATCATCGTCGGCATCTCCGGCGGCGAGTTCGGCGTGAACTGCCACGTCACCGCCTACGATTCCAAGACGGGCAAGAAGGTGTGGCGCGGCCACTCCCAGGGCCCCGATGCCGACATGATCATGGACCCGGAGAAGACGACGTCTCTCGGCAAGCCGGTCGGCAAGGATTCCTCGCTGAAGACCTGGGAAGGCGATCAGTGGAAGACCGGCGGCGGTTGCACATGGGGCTGGTTCTCCTACGACCCCAAGCTCGACCTGATGTATTACGGTTCGGGCAACCCCTCGACCTGGAACCCCAAGCAGCGTCCGGGCGACAACAAGTGGTCCATGACCATCTGGGCGCGTAACCCCGACACGGGTGCGGCCAAGTGGGTCTACCAGATGACCCCGCACGACGAGTGGGACTACGACGGCATCAACGAGATGATCCTCACGGATCAGAAGATCGACGGCAAGGAGCGCCCTCTCCTGACCCACTTCGACCGTAACGGCTTCGGCTACACCCTCGATCGCGCCACCGGCGAGCTCCTGGTCGCCGAGAAGTTCGATCCGGTGGTGAACTGGGCCTCCAAGGTCGACATGGACAAGGGCTCGAAGACCTACGGTCGTCCGCTCGTCCAGGCCAAGTACTCCACCGAGCAGAACGGTGAAGATACCAACTCCAAGGGTATCTGCCCCGCGGCCCTCGGCACCAAGGACCAGCAGCCTGCTGCGTTCTCGCCGAAGACCAACCTGTTCTACGTGCCCACCAACCACGTCTGCATGGACTACGAGCCGTTCCGGGTGTCCTACACCCCCGGTCAGCCCTACGTCGGTGCGACCCTGGCCATGTACCCGGCTCCCAACAGCCACGGCGGCATGGGTAACTTCATCGCCTGGGACGGCGTCGCTGGTAAGATCAAGTGGTCGAACCAGGAGCAGTTCTCGGTGTGGTCGGGTGCTCTCGCCACCGCTGGCGACATCGTGTTCTACGGAACCCTCGAGGGTTACCTGAAGGCTGTCGACTCCAAGACCGGTAAGGAGCTCTACAAGTTCAAGACCCCGTCGGGCATCATCGGCAACGTGATGACCTACCAGCACAAGGGCAAGCAGTTCGTCGGCATCCTGTCGGGTGTCGGTGGCTGGGCCGGCATCGGCCTCGCGGCCGGCCTGACCGACCCGAATGCCGGTCTCGGTGCGGTGGGTGGCTATGCCGCTCTCTCGAACTACACCAACCTCGGTGGTCAGCTGACCGTCTTCGCGCTCCCGAACTAATCGGTCGCACGAAGCCTGAGACGATAGGGTGCCGGCGCGGGTTTCCGCGCCGGCACCTTTATGATTAGATCGTTATTAAGAACACTTCGAACGTCGGCCGAACGGGTCGACGGTTGCTCCTGGGAGAAACGTCGTTGCAGTACCAAAGCAAAGCCGCCATCCGTCCGCTCGTGGCCGCCCTCGTTTTCGCATTCGCCTCCGCCGGTGCCGTTCAGGCCCAGGACGCCAAGCCCTCCGATCCCGCCGTGGCGAACCAGCTCGATCCCAATGCGCCTGAGAAGGACGCCAAGCTGATCGACAAGTATCAGGCGGTGAAGGTCGAAGACGGCAAGTATTTCGACAAGGACGGCGCCCCGACCTACCACATCACCAACGACGGCAAGAAGTTCGACTGGTACGCCTATTCCGGCTACCGCCGCTATCACGCCGAGTGCCACGTGTGTCACGGTCCCGACGCCATGGGTTCGACCTACGCACCCGCCCTCAAGGATTCGCTCAAGCGCCTGTCCTACGAGGAGTTCGTCGGCATCATCGCCGGCGGCAAGCAGGACATCAGCTCGAGCGGCACCAACGTGATGCCCGCCTTCGGCGATAACAAGAACGTGATGTGCTACGCCGACGACCTCTACACTTACCTCAAGGCCCGCGCCTCCGGTGCGATGCCGCGCGTGCGTCCGACCGACAAGGAAGACAAGCCGGAAGCCGCCAAGAAGGCCGAGAAGGAGTGCCTGGGCGGCTAATGGCTCGCTTTGGCTCCTTCACAACGACGGTTTGCGCGCTCCTGCTGATCTCGGCAGGGGTGCGCCCCGCATCTGCGCAGTCGCTTCCCGATCTCGTCACCACCGATGTCCTGCGCGTCTGCGGAGATCCCGGCAACATGCCGTTCTCCCAGCGCAAGGAGGATGGGTTCGAGAACAAGATCGCGGCCATCCTCGCCGACGAACTGAAGGTCAAGCTCCGCTATTACTGGCTGACGCAGGGGCCTGGATTCGTCCGCAACACGCTGGGCACCGGCCTGTGCGACCTGATCATCGGTTCGGCCGCCGGCGGTGAGCTCGTCCAGCACACCAATCCTTACTATCGCTCCAGCTACGCCCTGGTCACCCGCAGCGGTGATCTCGAGGGCGTGACGAAGCTCGACGACCCGAAGCTGAAGGGCAAAGCCATCGGCGTCATCGGCGGCACCCCGCCCGTGAACCGGATGGGCGAGGTCGGCCTCATCGCGTCGATGAAGGCCTATGCTCCCTATCAGCTCGATCCCTCGCGCAAGTACCAGACGGTCTCCGCCGAGGTCATCGGCGATCTCGCCGAGAAGAAGATCGACGCCGCGATCCTGTGGGGGCCGGCCGCGGGTTGGCTCGCCAAGCAGAGCGGTGTCGCCATGAAGGTCGTACCGCTGCTGCAGGAGCCGGATCGTCCCGCTCTCACCTTCCGCATCGCCATGGGCGTGCGGATGGAGGAGAACGATTGGAAGCGCAGCCTCAACACGATCCTGCGCAAGCGCCGGGCCGATATCGAGAAGGTCCTGCGCGACTACGACGTCCCGTTGCTGGAGGACGAAGGCAACACGCTGCTCGAGCCGGCCGCGCCCTGAGACCGGGCCGGGGCCGGTCGTCACGATCGGTGGAGTTTGCTAAGAGCCTCCGAGATCGAGGGGAGGGGTGGCGATGGAGCGATGGCGGATTGGCCTTGCGGTCTCAGCTCTTGTCGCCATCGGCGCGGTGGGGATCGTGGCGGCCGATCGCGCCCAGATCGGCCGCGTCGCTCCCGATCTCGTCGCCGAGACCGAGCGCGCCGACCGCGTCCTCGTGGAAAAGTCGGCCCGGCGCCTGACCCTGTTCCGAGAAGGGCGTGTCCTGGCGACCTATCCCGTCTCCCTCGGCTTCTCTCCCATCGGCCACAAGCAGCGGGAGGGCGACGGGCGCACGCCGGAGGGGCTCTATTCCATCGCCTATCGCAACCCCCTCAGCGTTGCCCATCTGTCCCTGAAAGTGTCCTATCCGAACGAGGCCGATACGAAAGCCGCCCGTGACGGCGGCTACGAGCCGGGCGGCGACATCATGATCCACGGGATCATGAACGGCTTCTCCTGGCTCGGCCGGCTGCACCGGCTCACGGACTGGACCAGCGGCTGCGTCGGCGTCGCCAATGACGAGATGGCGGCCATCTACGCGCGGGTGGATGTGGGAACGCCTATCGAACTGCGTCCCTGAGCGGGCGGATTTCAGTCCCGCACGATACCGGCGGTGTCGAGCTTCGACAGGGCTTGGCTCACGGTCTCGGGGCCGATGACCAGATCCGGCGCGATCTCGGCGAGGGGAACGAGGACGAAGGCGCGTTCCCGCACGAAACGATGCGGCAGGACGAGACGCTCGTCGGAGATCGCCGCCCCTTCATACGAGAGCACATCGATGTCGATGACGCGCGGCCCCCAACGCCGCTCGCGCACCCGACCCATGGCGGTCTCGATGGCGAGCCCTGTCTCCAGCAGGTCGTGCGGGGTCAGGTCGGTCTCGATGGCGATCGCGGCGTTGAGAAACCAGTCCTGGTCCGTATCGCCCCAGGGAGGCGTGCGGTAGTCGCTGGAGCGTGCCGTGAGCCGGATGCCCGGGCTGGCTTCGAGCCGCCGGATGGCTTCGGCGATGGTCGCGGCCTTGTCGCCGATATTGCTGCCGAGACCGAGATAGGCGGCACTCATCGCGGGAGTCCGGCCCGGCTGCGCAGGATCGAGATGGCGACGCCGTCGATCACCGCCGGGACCGGCGCGCTCGGCTTGTCGACGCGCACGACGATGCTGTCCACGCCCTCGAACCGCTCGAGGATCTCGGCGGCGATGGCCTCGGCCAGAGCTTCGATGAGGGCGAAGCGCCGGGTGGTGGCGATGCGCACGACGATCTCGGTGAGGTCGGCATAGCTCACGGTCTTCGCCACGTCGTCCGACAGGCCCGCCGGCCGCAGGTCGATCCGGCAGTCGAGGGAGATGTAGAAGCGCTGGCCGATCCGCGCTTCCTCCTCGAGGAGGCCGTGATAGGCGAAGACGGCGATGCGTTCGACGAGGATGCGGTCGGTCATGGGGCTGTCCGCATCACGGCGTCGACCACGCGGAGGGCGTCGACATGAGGAGCCACGTCGTGGACGCGGACGATGTCGGCTCCCAGCGTGGCGGCGAGGACATGGCTCGACAGCGAGCCGATCAGGCGGTCCACCGGCTTCGTCTCGGCATCGTGCAGGCGCCCGAGCATCGATTTGCGCGAGACGCCGACGAGGACGGGAAAGCCCAGCGCCTTGATCTCAGGCAGGCGCCGCAGGGCTTCGAGATGCTGGGCCCAGCTCTTGCCGAAACCGATTCCTGGATCGAGCACGATGTCCGCGTCCGGAATGCCGGCGCGGCGGGCGATGTCGAGGGAGCGCTCGAAGAAGCGCAACATGTCGGCCACGATGTCGATGGCGGGATCGATGGCCTCGCGATTGTGCATGACCATGACCGGCGCACCATGGGCTGCGGCCACGCGGGCGATGTCGGGCTCGCGCTGCAGGCCCCAGACATCGTTGACGATGCGCGCGCCGGCAGCCAGCGCCGCATCGGCGGTGGAGGCCTTGTAGGTGTCCACCGAGATGGGGACCGCAAGGCGCGGGGCGAGATCCCGGATGACGGGGAGGATGCGCGCTTGCTCCTCCTCCGCCGACACGGGCGTATGGCCCGGGCGCGTCGATTCCCCGCCGATATCGACCAGGGCCGCTCCTTCCGACACGAGGGCATCGGCCTGGGAGCGCGCCGCTTCCACATTCTCGAAACGCCCCCCGTCCGAGAAGGAATCCGGGGTGACGTTGAGGATGCCCATGACGAGCACGCGCTCTCCGAAACCGGGCAGGAGGGTTTTCAGAGCAGAGGCGGGAGAGGTCGTCACAGGGGCTCTTCGACGAGGGATCAATGATTATGCTGTAGACCAGGATGATCCCATTCTTCCACCTCATCCTGAGGTGCCGAAGCAAAGCGAAGGCCTCGAAGGAGGCCTCCAGCTCGCCGCGAGCATTGGGGGCTCCTTCGAGGCCGCTTCGTAGCGCCTCGGGATGAGGTGGATGAATGGGATCACCGTATCTAGGGTGGATCCCGCCGATCACACCCCACCGCGATAGCAGCGGATCTCGGCTTCGGCCTGGGCGCGGCGCAGATCCGCGACCTTGTCGTCGAATACCTTGGTCGAGCGGAACTCGTTCGAACGGGCGCCGATGCCCTGACGCATGGACAGGACCGTGCTCGCCTGGACGTATTTGTCGTAGGTGAGGATCGAGGCGAGAGCGTCGATGGAGCAGGAGCAGCGCGAGAGCGATTCCCGCGATTGCCCGTTGGCCGCCATGCAGCCGAACACATAATCCGCCCGCGCCTCGGTGGGGTAGTCGTTCTCGCTGTCGGCCGCATGGACGGGGGCGCCGGCGAGGCCGAGCACGAGGGCGAGAAGGCCGCCTTTAACCAGCGTTCGGATCATAGGTCAGGTTCTCCTGGAGAAGTTCGCCGCCATCCGCCGTCTTCGACTGCGCCTCGATGGAGAGCAACTCGCCGGGCACGGCGGGGGACGTCACGAAGGTGTATTTCAGGTTCTCTAGGCCGCGCATGCGGTCCTTCATCTTGTCGTCGATGAAGGGCTGCACCTCCACGCGCCACGCATCCACTGTCTGGCCCTTCACGGTGGCGGTCGTCGCGGTCACCGTCGCGTTGTCGCGTAGGGCCTTGCGGATGCCGTTCTTGATGTAACGCGGGTTGGCCGAGAGCACCTTGGCGAGGTCGATGAGGTGATGTTCCAGGAAAAGGGTCATCACCGGGTTGCCAGGCATGTCGGTGAACGGGCCGGCGGGGAAGCGGTTCGCACCCGAGAACATCTGCACCCGGATCGTCCGGTTCTCCGGTGCCGTACCGGGCTCGATGGTGAGCTTGATCTGGTCGTCCATGGTCGGGCCGAATGGGCCCTTGGAAATGCCGCTGCGCCGGAGATACGCGTAGGTCAGGCTCGATCCCGGCGCCACGTTCTTCATCTGCGGCTCTTCGAACAGCAGGTCCGAGGCGTTGGGCGGGGTGGCGGTGTTGGCTTTGGTCACGGCGGGCGCATCCGCCGGGGGCGTGCCCTGCGCCAGGGCGGGCAGGCCGGCAAACGCGAGGGCGAACGCGACGAGAACGGGCTTCACAGGGGAGCATCCTCTTTCAGGGGCGGCGGCGCAACGCGGTCCACGTTGCTGCCGATCGTCCGGTAGACATAATCGGGCGGCGTCTCGGCCGCCTCTTCTTTGGCGAGTTCCCGCACCTTCGAATGGAGCGGGGAGAGCGAGCAGGCCGGGTCCGTGGCGGCCGCATCGCCGGCCAGAGCCAGCGCCTGGCAGCGGCAGCCCCCCCAATCCTTCTCGCGCCGGTCGCAGGAGCGGCAGGGCTCCTTCATCCAGTCCGTCCCGCGATAGGCGGTGAAGGCGGGAGAGTTCGCCCAGATATCGGCGAGCGAATGGTCGGAGACGTACCAGAATTCGAGATGCTTGATGGTCTCGGCGGCGTGGCAGGGCAGCACCTTGCCGGCGGGTGTGACGTTCATCAGCTTGCGGCCCCAGCCACCGGCGCAGGCCTTGGGGTACTTCGCGTAGTAATCCGGCACGACGAGATCGATGACGAGCTGGCCCTTCAGCCGCTCGCGCGCCGCCTCGACGATACGGATCGACTGATCGACCTGGGCTTTGTCAGGCATCAGGGCGGCGCGGTTCACATAGGCCCAGCCGTAATACTGGGTATGGGCAACCTCCAGGCGCTTGGCGCCGAGCTTGACGGCCAAGTCGATGAAGCCCTCGACCTCATGGATGTTGCCACGGTGGATCACGGAATTCAGCGTCAGCGGAAGGCCGAGCTGCGTCACGCGCTCGGCAAAGGCGAATTTCTGCGGCTGAGCGTTCTTCAGGCCGCCGATTTTTTCCGCGTTGGCCGCGTCGACGCCTTGCACCGACAGCTGCACATGGTCGAGGCCCGCGTCGTAGAGGGCGTCGAGCTTGGCCAGAGCGCCGCCGACGCCCGAAGTGATGAGATTGGAATACAGCCCCAGCTTGGCGCAGGTCTGGGTGATCTCGACGATGTCGCTGCGGGCCGTGGGCTCGCCGCCGGAGAGGTGGACATGCAGCACGCCGAGACCCGCCGCCTCCGTCAGCACCCGCTGCCATGTCGCCGTGTCGAGCTCGCCCGAGCGCCGGTCGAGTTCGAGCGGGTTCGAGCAATAGGGACAGCGCAGGGGACAGCGATGGGTCAGCTCCGCGAGGAGCCCGACCGGAGCCGGCAGGGAAGGGGTATTCGGCGTGATGGCGTTCATCGCTCCAGAACCCGTTTCGTGGCGAGGTCGTTGAGCATGGCCAGGACGTCGGCCTCGATCACGTCCGGGTCGGCGGTAAAGGTCTCGGCGAGCTTCACCGCAATGTCGCGCACGCTGCGCTGCCCGTCGACCAGCGACAGGACCGCCACGGCATTGGCGTCGAGGTCGAAGGTGCGCTCGGGCGCCAGCAGGACATGCTGACCGCGGACCTCGTCGTGGCGCAGGCGCACGCCACGGGGCAGGCGTGGCACGTCGCCCGACCGGACCGTGCCGGTGCCGGCCGCCTGCGCCACTTCGGCGACGAGACCGGTGCCGGGCGTCCAGGCATCCGGCGGGGTCATGCCCGGAGCCACATAGGAGAAGTAGAGTGCGTCGAGCTGCGTCCAGAGCACGTTACACTTGAAGGTCAGCGCGGCCATGGCCTGACGCTGCAGTTCGGGCGTTGTGGCGTGCTGCTTGACGTAGTCGATGGCGAATTCCGCATCGCGCGGGGCCTGGGTCAGGCGCTTGTCGAAATAGGCCAGCGTGTCCTTCGTGATGAAATCGTAGTTCTTCAGCATCCCGGCTACGCGCTCGGAGATGATCGTCGGCGAGAACATTTCGGTGAGCGAGGAGGCGATGGCCTCCAGCAGCGAGCGCTCCTTCACGAAATGCACGTAGGCATCCACCGAGAAGCGCGTCGCCGACAGGATCCCTTGCGTCGATTCCACGTAGTCGCGACGGAAACCGACACCCTCGGCGAGTTTCAGCCAACGCTCGATACCGCCGTCTCCGGGCGCGTCGCCATCATGGTCGACAATGCGCTGGCGCCACACGCGGCGCAGGCTCGCATCCTCCATGCGGGCAAGCACGGCGGCGTCCTTCACCGGGATCATCGCCTGGTAATAATAGCGGTTGAGCGCCCAGGCGCGGACCTGATCCTTGTTCAGCTTGCCATCGTGCAGCAGGCGATGGAACGGATGCAGGTTGTGATAGCGCCGGGCGCCGATGTCGCGCAGCGCCGCCTCGAGGTCCTCGGGGCTGAGCAGGCGCTGGGACGCGTCGGTCTTGGGCGTGGGGAAGGGCGCGGTCATGGCGTGGCTCGGCGTTTCGACGAAGGGCGGCGGTCGGAACTTTTCTTACAGATGGCGACGATCCCCGTGAAGGTCACGGACGACGAGTGCGCAATCCTATTGGACACAATATAAGGCGGCGGCATTAAAATGCCAGCCGTGCATTCGGCTAGAGTGACAGGGTCAACCCGTCATGGGCCACTGTCCAGCCCTCGGCCTCCACCGATCTCCGTTCGGCGGAGCCCTCCACCAGCACCGGATTGGTGTTGTTGATATGGACGAAGACCCGGCGGCCGATCTCCACCTCGGCCAGCGCCTCGATCGATCCGCCCTGTCCCGTCATCGGCACGTGGCCCATGCGCCATCCGGTCTTCACGCCGACCCCGGCGCGGATCATGTCGTCGTCGAGGAGCACCGTCCCGTCGAACAGAAGCGCATCGACGCCCGAGATGCGTTGCTTCAGCCCGTCCGTGACGCGCGCGCAGCCGGGAATGTAGGCGAGGCGGCGCCCATTCGCCTCGATCATCGCGCCCACCGTCGTCTCGGTCTCGGCGCCGATCTCCATGGTCTCGTCCTCGAGCCAGAGCGGCACCTTGCCCGGCACCGCGAACAGCGTGACGGTGAGGCCGGGGACCGGTTCGAACGCGTGGTCGAGGGCGATCTTCTCGCGCGTCACCACGTCGGCCGCCATCACGTCGAAGACGCGATTGGCGTTGACGGAATCGAGGATGCCGGAGGTGGCGTAGAGTGTGTAGGGCTGGCCCTCGCGCAGGGTCAGCAACCCCGCCACGTGGTCGACATCGCCGTTGGTGAGGAGCACGGCATGGATCGGCGAGTGGCGCAGGCCCTCCTGCGGATGCATCGCCGGATTGTCGAAGAGTTGCTGCCGGATGTCCGGGGAGGCGTTCACCAGGAGCCAGTGCTCGCCATCGGGCGACACGGCGATGCTCGACTGGGTTCGTGGGCGCACCCTGGAGGAATCCTCCCGGGCGAGCGAACAGATGGGGCAGCGGCAATTCCACTGGGGAAGGCCGCCGCCCGCGGCCGAGCCGAGAATCACGACATGCATGGCTGAACCGGCACTGCCTCGATCCTCAAGCACGACACGATGTCTTAGTTGAAGGTGTCGATCTCAGCCGACTCGTAGCTGGTGACTTCCATGCCGACACAGATCTCGGAAACGACGGGGGCAGCCCAGGTCATGGTGTTCTCCTCAATGGTTTCTTGGACGTCAGCAGCATCCGGATCTCGATTAAGAAGATCCTAAGACACTGACGGCGCAGTCATTTCTGTCGCGGGAGCTATATCGACAATTCCACCGGACTCTTCAAGCGATAAATTGCCGGATCGTCCCGGAACCCGGCTCATACTTTAGTGGCGAAAATCCTGGCCCCGCAGGTCCAGCATGAAACCCCGGCCGCGCACGGTGACGATGACCGGGCCGCCGAAGCGGACGAAGTCCGAGAGCTTGGTACGCAGGTAACCCACGTAGACATCGACGACATTCAGCGACAGGCCACCCTGGCCGGCCCAGAGCTTATCGAAGATGTCGCCGCGCGACACCGGCTGGTTGGCCTTGTCCATCAGCAGGGCGAGCAGTTCCGATTCGCGAGGCGTGAGGCGCGCCGTCGCATCCCCGAGGGAGACCTGCCGGATGTTGAGATCTAGGACGAGCTTGCCGGCGGTGACGATGGTGCGCGGCTGGTCCGATTCCTTGCGGCGCAGGAGATGCGTCTGCAGCCTGGCCAGCAGCTCGTCGAAGACGAAGGGCTTCACGATGTAGTCGTCGGCCCCGAGCGCCAGGCCTTCGGCCCGGTCGCGGACCTCGTCGCGGGCGGAGAGGAACAGGATCGGGCCGGGATAGCCGCCCTCGCGCAGGGAGCGGCAGACGTCGTGGCCCGACCCGTCGGGCAGGGTGATGTCGAGGACGACCGCACCGGGTGCCTCGTCACGGGCGGAGGTGAGGGCGTCGTCGACGCAGCCGGCCACGCCCACGGAGAACCCTTCGGCCTCCAGGCCCCGGGCCAGCATGGCCCTGATGTCGCTGTCGTCCTCGACGATGAGCACTCGCGTCATGCGGCGCCGTCCTTCCGCTTCGTTTCTCGTCCGTCCTCGGGATCGAGGTCGAGGACGGGCAGGTTGAGCGTCACGCGCGCACCCGTCCCGTCCTCGCCGGCCCCGAGGCTGATCGCCCCATCATGGCGCTCCGTCACCCAGCGCGCCAGTGCCAAGCCGATGCCGAAACCCGATTCTCCCGAATGGCCTTCCCGCCGGAAGCGTTCGAACAGGTCCGCACCGACCGCCGGAAAGCCAGCCCCGTCATCCGTCACCGTGATCGTGGCCGAACGTGCCTCGTCGACGGCGAGGGCGACCACCACCCGTGTCAGCCCCGTGGCGTGCCGCAGGGCGTTGTCGATCAGGCTCTCCACCACCTGCCGCAGCCATTCCCGGTCGGCGAGAAGCGTCGCGTCGCGGGGGGCGGGGTCGAGGATGAGGTTCACCCGCCGACGTGCCGCCTCGGAGGCGGCGCTGTCCACGGCATCGGTGAGGATGGCGAGGGCGCTTGCGGCGCGCCGGTCGAGCTCGATCTGGCCGGATTCGGAGCGCGCGACCCTGAGGAGATCCTCGACGCGGCGTTGAAGGCGCAGGGCCCGTTTGCGGATGGTGGCGAAGACCGGGGCGTAATCGACCCCCGCCCGGCCGGCCGAGCGGGCGGCGATGTCGCATTCGCCGAGGATCACGGTGAGCGGCGTGCGCAGCTCATGGCTGACATCGGCGAAGAAGCGCCGGCGCGAGCGGTCCACCGCTTCCAGGCGCTCGTTGGCGGCGCGCAGGTCGGTGGTCCTCGCCTCCACCGTGTCCTCAAGGGCGGCGCGGTCGGCGGCGAGGCGCCCTTCGCGCCGGGCGAGGCGCGCGGCCATACGGTTGAAATTCGCCACCAGCAGGCCGAGCTCGTCCCGCGTCGCCACCGAGAGGCGGGTGTCGAGCTCACCGCGCCCGACGGCACCCGCCGCCTGGCGCACCGCCTCGATCCGCGCCAAGGTCGGCCGGGTCACCGCCCGGTACAGGACGAAGACCAGGGCCAGTGCCAGGATAACGGCGGCGAGCGACGCGATCCGCAGGGTCGCTGAGAGCTGGCGCGCCTCGTCCGAGCCCGCGATCATCGAGCGGCGCTCGACCTCGATGAGGAAGGAGAGCGGCTGGCCGGTCATGGCGCCGAACCCGTTCAGGGCGCCGCGGATGGAGTTGCGCCGCTGATCCTCCTCGGATTGGCGCAGGACCTGGGAGACCTGCCGGTCGAGGATGGCGCGGGCCGAGCGGAGCTGCGCCAGCGGTCGCGTGCGCGCGGCGTACTGCATCCGGTCGAGGGGATCGTCGCTGACGGCAATGCTCTTGCCCAGCGCTTCGTCGACGGCGACGAGCGCCCGGTCGACATTGGTGCGGGCGATGGACAGCCCTTCGGGTTGGGCGTCCGGGTTGCTCACCGTCTCCAGCGCGGCGAGGCCGTACTGGGTCATGCGGCCGGACAGTTCCACCAGGAGTTCGAGCCGCGCCTGCGCCGCGAGCGTCCGGTCGATGGTGCGCTCGGCCGCGCCGATGGAGCCCAGCACCCCGAGCGCCGCCAGGATCACCAGCAACGCAGCGCCGCCGAGCAGCAGCGCGAACCGGACCTTCAGAGAGCGCATCGCGTAGGGCCGCCCGTGTCTCGCCGTTTTCTCGGGCGCGAGCGATAGCGCAATCCGCCCCGGCGTCCAGGGCCATAACGCTCAACGGTCCTTGTCCCGGCCGCTCGCAAAAGCCGACGCGCTAGGAGCGCATCCTCTCTCCCCGCATGCGGGGAGAGAGCCGTGACGACCCCATCCTCGACGAGTCGACGGATCAGGCCTTCTTGCGTGCGGCCGTCTTTGCTGCCGGCTTCTTTGCCGTGGTGGTCTTGGGAGTGCTCGTCTTGGCAGCGGTCGCCGTGCTCTTCGCTGCCGTCCCGGCTGCTGCCTTGGTCCCCGCCGCCTTCTTGGCGGGAGCCTTCGCCGCCCCCGCCTTGGCGGCCGTCTTCGTCGCGGTCTTGGTCGCCGTCTTGCGGGCCGGGGCCTTCTTCTTGCCGCCGCCCGACGCCTCGCGGGCGGCGATGAGCTCCAGCGCCTGGGGCAGGGCGATGTCGTCGGCGGCGAGCGTCTTGGGCAGCGTCGCGTTGGTGGTGCCGTCGGTGACGTAGGGGCCGTACTTGCCCGACTTCACCACGATGGCCTTGCCGGTCTCGGGATGGTTGCCGAGCGACCGGCCGGGATCGGAGGCCGGGCCGCGGCGCCCGCCCCCCTGCTCCTTGGCGACGATGAGATCGATGGCGCGGTTGGCGCCGATCTCCAGCACGTCGTCGTCGCGGCCGAGATTGGCGTACATCTTCCCGTGCTGCACGTAAGGACCGAACCGGCCGAGATTGGCCAGGATCGGTTCGCCGCTCTCGGGGTGCTTCGCCACTTCGCGGGGGAGGGCGAGGAGACGCAGCGCCTTTTCCAGATCGACGTCGGAGGGGCTCAATCCCTTCGGCAGGGACGAACGCTTGGGCTTGGGCGCCTCCTTTTCGGTGGAGGCTTCGCCGAGTTGGACGAAGGGACCGAAGCGCCCGTCGCGCAGGGTAACGGACATGCCGGTGACCGGATCGTCGCCGAGTACCCGCGTGCCGGGCTGACCGCCGCCGGAGGTGCCATCGCCCTCGCCCTCAACGGCATTAGCCGCGAGTTGGCGGGTGTATTTGCACTCGGGGTAGTTCGAGCAGCCGACGAAGGCACCGAACTTGCCGAGCTTCAGCGAGAGCTGACCGCTGCCGCAGGTCGGGCAGGTGCGCGGGTTCGAGCCGTCCGCCTTCTCGGGGAAGATGTGCGCCCCGAGGAGGTCGTTCAGGGCATCGAGCACCTCGGTGACGCGGAGCTCCTTGGTGCCGGAGATCGCGGCCGAGAAGTCCTTCCAGAAATCGCGCAACACCTCGCGCCAGTCGATCTCGGCGTTGGAGACCCGGTCGAGCTGGGTCTCGAGATCGGCAGTGAAATCGTACTCGACGTAGCGCTTGAAGAAGCTCTCCAGGAAGCCCGTGACGAGGCGCCCCTTGTCCTCGGCCACCAGGCGCTTCTTCTCGATCCGTACGTATTCGCGGTCGCGCAGGGTCTGCAACACGGCGGCATAGGTCGAGGGCCGGCCAATGCCGAGTTCCTCCATCCGCTTCACGAGGCTGGCCTCGGAGAAGCGCGGCGGCGGCTCGGTGAAATGCTGGGTCGAGACGATGCGCTCACGCTTGAGCGCGTCGCCCGCCTTCATCGACGGCAGGCGCTTGCCGTCCTCGTCCTCCTCGTCGTCCTTGCCCTCCTGGTAGAGGGTGAGGAAGCCGTCGAACTTCACCACCTGGCCAGTGGCACGCAGCTCGATCCTGCGAGGGCCGACGGAGGCGACGATGTCGACGGTGGTGCGCTCCAGCTCGGCCGATTCCATTTGGCTCGCCACCGTGCGGGTCCAGATCAGCTCGTAGAGCTTGGCCTGTTCGGCATCCACGTAGCGGGCTACGGATTTCGGTAGGCGGCTCATGTCCGTGGGCCGCACGGCCTCGTGGGCCTCCTGCGCGTTCTTGGCCTTGGCGCTGTAGCGGCGCGGGACGTTGGGGAGGTAGCGTTCGCCGTATTCCTTGCCGATGACGCGGCGTGCGTCGGCGATGGCCTCCGGGGCCATGTCGACGCCGTCGGTCCGCATGTAGGTGATCAGACCCACGGTCTCACCGCCGATCTCGACGCCCTCGTAAAGTTTCTGCGCCGCCCGCATGGTCTGGGCCGGCGCCATCCCGAGCTTGCGCGAGGCTTCCTGCTGCAGGGTCGAGGTGGTGAAGGGCGGGGCGGGGTGACGCTTGGCGGGCTTGGCCTCGACGCTGCCGACCTGGAACGTGGCCAGTTCGAGGTCGCGCTTGAACGCGGCGGCGTCCTCGCCGTTGCCGACATCGAGACGCTGGATGCGCTTGCCGTCGGCACCGACGAGACGCGCCTCGAAGACGGCGCCGTCCTGGGTCACCAGGGTCGCCACCAGCGACCAGTATTCGCGGGGCTTGAACGTCTCGATTTCGCGCTCGCGCTCGCAGACGAGGCGAAGCGCCACGGACTGGACGCGGCCGGCCGAACGGGCGCCCGGCAGCTTGCGCCACAGGACCGGCGAGAGGTTGAAGCCGACGAGATAGTCCAGGGCGCGCCGCGCCAGATAGGCGTCCACCAGGGCCTGGTCGATCTGGCGCGGGTTGCGCATGGCGGTGTCCACCGCCGCCTTGGTGATGGCGTTGAAGGTCACGCGCTCGATCGGCATGCCCTTAATCGCCTTGCGGGCGTTGAGGGCCTCGACCACGTGCCAGGAGATGGCCTCGCCCTCGCGATCCGGATCGGTGGCGAGGATCAGGCCGTCGGCGCCCTTGAGTGCCCTGACGATCTCCGAAACGCGCTTCGAGCCGCGGTCGTCGAGCTCCCACAGCATGCGGAAATCCGCCTCCGGGTCGACGGAGCCGTCTTTCGCCGGAAGGTCGCGGATATGGCCGAACGAGGCGAGCACCTCGTAGTCGCGGCCGAGATACTTGTTGATCGTCTTGGCCTTGGCCGGCGACTCGACGACGACGACTTTCATGTGCGGATCAGCCTCTCGTCAGCGCCCGAGCTGCCGCCGGGACTCGCAGCCGGCGGGGTTTCTCCCACCGGGACTCACAGATTGTGTGCAAGACTTCGAACGTGGCCTGGCACCATGGCCGGCCCGGCGCTTTGCGGGGGACAAGTGGGTCAAGGGCGCGGGGTTGTCAAATCGGGAGGAGGCGGTGCCGTTGCAAGATGCGGTACCCGTCAGATCCCCGCATACCATTCGTAGCCGCGATCCTCCCAATAGCCGCCCTGGCCGTCGCCGATACCGAACAGGCTCTCCACCACCTCGATCCGCATGACGTATTTGGCGTGTTTGTAGCCGAGCTGCCGCTCGACCCGCAGGCGCAAGGGTGCGCCGTTCGAGACGGGCAGGGCCTTGCCGTTCATGTCGTAGGCCAGGATCGTCTGCGGGTGGAAGGCGTCGGTAAGGTCGATGCTCTCGTAGTACCGGATCGGACGGCCGTTCGGACCGCCATCGCCGGCCTCTGTCTCCGCCACGTCCCCGCCCTCGAGACCGCCACCGGCCATCTCCATCGTGTCGGCGCAATGGAACACGGCGTAGCGTGCGTTCGGCTTCAGCCTTGCCCGGGTCAGGACTTCGCCGAGCGGGACGCCCGTCCACTTGCCGATGGCGCTCCACCCCTCGACGCAATCGTGCCGGGTGATCTGGGTCCGCGAGGGCAGGGCGCGCAGATCCGCGAGGGACAGGTCCTGCGGCTGCTCGACGAGGCCGTCGATTCTCAGCCTGAAGGTCGCGAACCCGGTTTGCACCAGAGCCTTGTAGTCGTCGTCCGGAGGGTCGATCGTGCCGTTCGGCTTGAACCAGGGCGAGATGTCGCCTTCGTCAAACTCGTGGGCGAGGGAGGCCGGCGTCAGCAGCAGGCGCTGCACGAACAGGTTGGCATCCTCCCCGAGCTTCAGCGTGCGCCTTCCCCACGCGCTGCCGGCGATGCGGTCGCAGCCGCCGAGGAGGGTGGCGCCCAGCAGGCCGGCGGCGCCGGTGAGGATGCCGCGACGGTTGGGAGCGCGCGTCATCGGCTCTTCCTCGGATCGGAGGTCTTGCCTGGATAAGAGGTCTTGGTCGTCTCGATCACGAACCAGCCGGTGGCCATGCCGCGCAGGTTGTTCCAGGCGCCCGAGACCAGCACGAGCGCCACATGGACGAGGGTGAACAGCACGAGCAGGTTCGTGACGATGAAATGGACGGTCCGCGCCGATTGCCGCCCGCCGAACAGAGCGGGCAGGGGCAGCACGGCGTTGAAACCCGGCGACATGGCGAGGCCCGTGAGCAGCATCAGCGGCAGGAGGATGGCAATGACCACGAGGTAGCTCAGTTTCTGCAGGGTGTTGTAGCGCCGGGCCTCCTCGCCCTTGGGGAAGGTCAGGGTGAGGTGCTCGCGGACCGAGTCGCCCAAATGCTTCAACTGGTCTCTCTGAGGCACGATCCGGCGGCGCAACTGGCCGCTCTCGATGCCGTAGATAAGGTAGACCAGCCCATTGATGACGAAGGCCCAGGCGAACAGGAAGTGCCAGCGCCGCCCGGTGGCGAGGTCCTGGTGCGCCGGCAGCGTGATCCAGGCGGGGAAGGCCCGGCCCGTACTCTGACCCTGCGCGGTGGAGAGGCCGAGCCAGCCGGTGGTGTCGAGCGTGTGATCGCCGATCCTGACGATCCCCCGCGCCGCGCCCTCCGCCGTCTCGTCGTTCGTGACGGCGAGGAGGGGCGCGTCGAAGGTCGAGGCCGAGCCCCAGTACAGGGCGGGATGGGCGTTGAAGATCTGCAGCCCGCTCATCAGAAGCACGGCGAGGCAGGCGAGATTGATCCAGTGGGCGGCCCGGATCACCGCGGGGTGACGGAAGATCCAGCGGCGGCGGATCGTCTCGATCCGCTCGTCGGACCGTCTCGTCGTGCTGGCTGCCAAGGGGCGGACTCCGGCCTCGATCACGAATCGCGTCCATCCGGACCCGCCGGAAGCACGCATTCTAAAAGAGACTACGAGCCACGGGGCGGAAAGGTTACACGCCCCCGTCGCGCCGACACACCAAGCGACCGGTCCCCGGCCCATGGCTCCTTGCCGCTCCCCGTCCGCCTCCCTATAGCCATGGTCTCAGAATGACCGTCGCACCCGCCTCCTTCCCCCATCGGCACCTTCTCGGCATTGAGGGGCTGTCGCGCCCCGACATCGAGGCCCTCCTCGACCGGGCGGAGGATGCCGTGGCGCTCTCCCGCCAGGTGGAGAAGAAGCGCACCACCCTGCGCGGCCGCACCCAGATCAACCTGTTCTTCGAGCCCTCGACCCGGACCCAGAGTTCGTTCGAACTCGCGGGCAAGCGTCTCGGCGCCGACGTCATGAACATGTCGGTGGCCTCCTCCTCGGTGAAGAAGGGCGAGACCCTCATCGACACGGCCGCCACCCTCAACGCCATGCGGCCCGACATCATCGTCGTGCGCCACCACGCGGCCGGCGCCGTGCATCTCCTGGCCCGCAAGGTCGATTGTTCGGTGGTCAATGCCGGCGACGGCGCCCACGAGCACCCGACCCAGGCCCTCCTCGACGCGCTCACCATCCGCCGCAACAAGGGGCGGATCGAGGGCTTGAGGGTCGCGATCTGCGGCGACGTCCTGCACAGCCGCGTCGCCCGCTCCAACATCATCCTGCTCCAGGCCATGGGCGCCCGCGTGCGGGTCATCGGCCCCTCGACGCTGCTCCCCACCGGGATCGAGCGCTTCGGCGTCGAGGTCTTCACCGACATGCGCAAGGGGCTCGAGGGCTGCGACATCGTGATGATGCTGCGGCTCCAGCGCGAGCGCATGAACGGCTCCTTCGTCCCCTCGGTGAAGGAGTATTTCCGCTATTTCGGCCTCGACGCCGAGAAGCTGGCGCTGGCCGCGCCCGACGCCCTGGTGATGCATCCGGGACCCATGAACCGCGGCGTCGAGATCTCGTCCGAGATCGCCGACGGGGCGCAATCCCTGATCCGCGAGCAGGTGGAGATGGGGGTCGCCGTCCGCATGGCGGTCCTCGAAGCCCTCGCGACGCATCTGCCGAACGCGTGATGGTCATGACCGGACACGTCCTCCTTACCAATGCCAGCCTCCTCGATCCGGCCACGAGTCGCGAGGGGCCGGGGCATGTCCTCGTCCGTGACGGCCGCATCGCCGACATCGCCTGGGGCGCGTCGCCCGCCGCTCCCGAGGGCGCCGAGATCGTCGATTGCGGCGGGCATGTCCTCAGCCCCGGCCTCATGGATCTCCGCGCCTTCGTCGGCGAGCCGGGCGCCGAGCACCGCGAGACCCTGGCCAGCGCCAGCGCGGCGGCGGCGGCGGGCGGTGTCACCACCCTGGTCTGCATGCCCGACACCAACCCGGTCATCGACGGGCCGGCCATCGTCGATTTCGTCCTGCGCCGCGCCCGCGACACGGCCTGCGTCACCGTCCTGCCCGCCGCCGCCATCACAAAGGGGCTGGCGGGCCAGGAGATGACCGAGTTCGGCCTGCTGCAGGAGGCCGGCGCCGTCGCCTTCACCGACGGCCTCAAGGCCGTGCGGAACGCCCAGGTGATGCGCCGCGCCCTCACCTATGCCCGCGACTTCGGCGCCCTGCTGATGCAGCACGTGGAGGAGCCCGACCTCGTCGGCGAGGGCGTAATGAACGAGGGCGAGATGGCCTCGCGGCTGGGCCTCGTCGGCATCCCGCGGGAGGCCGAGACGGTGATGCTGGAGCGCGACATCCGCCTCGTGCGTCTCACCGGCGGCCGCTACCACGCCGCCATGATCTCCTGTGCCGATTCGGTGGAGATCGTGCGGCGGGCCAAGCACGACGGCCTGCCCGTGACCTGCGGTGCCTCGGTGAACAACCTTGTCCTCAACGAGGGCGATATCGGCCATTACCGCACCTTCTGCCGGCTCTCGCCGCCGCTGCGCCACGAGACCGACCGCCTCGCTTTGGTGGAAGCCCTGAACGAGGGCGTGATCGACGTCATCGTCTCCGACCACAACCCGCAGGACGTGGAGACCAAGCGCCTGCCCTTCGCCGAGGCCGCCGACGGGGCGCTCGGCATCGAGACCCTGCTCGGCGCAGCGCTCCGCCTCGTCCATACCGGCGACGTGGCGCTGCCGCGCCTGCTGGAGGCCCTCACCGTCACCCCGGCGGCGATCCTGCGACGCGAGGCCGGACGTCTCGCCGTCGGCGCGCCGGCGGATCTCGTGCTGATCGATCCCGACCTGCCCTATGTGCTCGACAAGCGGCGCCTCAAGTCGCGCTCCAAGAACTCCCCCTTCGACGAGGCGCGGCTACAGGGGGCGGCGATCCTGACCATGGTCGGCGGGCGCATCGTCTTCCGGGCGGTGCAGGGTACGGAGGCGGCGGCGTGACCCCTCTCCTCGATGCCGGCTGGCCGCTCCTGCTCGCGAGTCTGGCCGGTGGTTATCTCGCCGGCTCGATCCCGTTCGGGCTGATCGTCACGCGTTTCGCCGGCCTCGGCGACGTCCGCGCCATCGGCTCGGGGAATATCGGTGCCACCAACGTGCTGCGCACCGGCCGCAAGGGGCTCGCCGCCGCGACCCTGCTCGGCGATGCGCTGAAGGGCACCCTCGCCGTGCTGGTGGCCACCCGCTTCGGCGAGGGTGCGGCCCTGGCGGCGGGGCTCGGCGCCTTCCTCGGCCACCTCTTTCCGGTCTGGCTCGGGTTCAAGGGCGGCAAGGGCGTTGCCACCTTCCTCGGCGTGCTCCTCGCCTTCAGCCCCATCGGGCTCGCCGCCTTCGCGGCGATCTGGCTCGGCCTCGCCTTCACGTTGAAATACTCGTCGCTCGCCGCGCTCGCCGCCTCGGCCGCAACACCCATCGTCTTGTGGGCGGCGGGACAGCCTGCGGTTGCGCTGCTCTTCCTCGTGCTCGCGATCCTGCTATGGTGGAAGCACGCTCCCAACATCCGCCGACTGCTCGACGGCTCCGAGGGGCGGATCGGGCAGAAGGGCTGACCCGATCGATCGTCGAGGGAGGTCCGGGGCATGGGCATGCAACTCAACCCCGCCCAGCGCCTCGACTGGCTCCGGCTGATCCGCACCGAGGGCGTCGGCCCGCGCACCTTCCGCACCCTGATCAACCGCTTCGGCGGAGCCGGCGCGGCGCTGGAAGCCCTGCCGGACCTCGCGAAACGCGGGGCCAAGCGCGTCGTGCCGGTAACGCGGGCGCAGGCGGAAGCCGAATTGGAGGCCGCAGCCAGGATCGGCGTCCGCCTCGTGGCCATGGGCGAGGACGATTACCCCAAACTGCTCCAGGCCGCCGATTCGGCCCCGCCCCTGATCGCGATCCGGGGACAGGCGCCGATCCTCTCCCGGCCCGCCATCGCCATCGTCGGCTCCCGCAACGCCTCGGGCGGCGGCCTCGGCTTCACCGAGCGGCTGGCACGGGGCCTCGGCGAGGCCGGCCTCGTCGTGGTCTCGGGGCTGGCGCGCGGCATCGATGCCCGCGCGCACAAGGCGTCCCTGGGCTCAGGGACGGTGGCGGTGCTCGCCGGCGGCCATGATCGGATCTATCCGGCCAACCACGAGGCCCTGGTGGAGGGCATTCTCGATGCCGGCGGCGCGGTGCTGGCCGAGATGCCCATGGGCTGGGAGCCGCGCGGCCGGGACTTTCCCCGGCGCAACCGCATCATCTCCGGTCTCGCCTACGGCACCGTGGTGGTGGAGGCCGCGCGCCGCTCGGGCTCGCTCATCACCGCGCGCTTCGCCCTCGAACAGGGCAGGGAGGTCTTCGCCGTGCCCGGCTCGCCCCTCGACCTGCGCGCCGAGGGCACCAACGACCTCATCCGCCAGGGCGCGACCCTGGTCTCGGACGTGGACCACGTCACCTCCGCCATCGCGCCGCTGATCGGGCGGGGGGATTTCGAGCAGGAGAGCGGACAGCTCGCCCTCGACCGGCCCGACCTCGCCGACGCGCCGATCTTCTGGGACGAGCTCGACGGGATCGGCGGTCCGGTCCCCGAGCCGGGGGAGGAGATCGATGGGCTGGAGCCCGAGGAGCCGGAACCCGCCGACGACCGCGCCCGCCTCATCGCCTATCTCAGTCCGACCCCCATCGGCACCGACGACCTCGCCCGCGCGGCGGGACTCAGCGTGCGCATCGTCCAGACGACGCTGCTGGAACTCGAACTCGACGGCCGGATCGAGCGGCATGGCAGCGGAGCGGTGTCGCTGGTGTCGTAGGGAGGACGGGTGTCCGTCCCTCTTGCCGCCAGCCTCTTGGATTCACACACCTCGCGGGCTGCGCCGCCCTACCCTCCTCCCCCTTGTGGGGAGGAGTTGGAGGTGGGGGTGGTGGGGCGACCCTCAGCTTGCGGAGGCTGGCGGAACCACCCCCACTCCTGACCTCTCCCCACAAGGGGGAGAGGGACGCGCTCTGCCTGAGAGAGCAGAGGTGCGTATGCCGTAGCGCCGCCGGCGGGGATGCGCCCCCTACCGCAAAAAATCCCCGAACGAGCGTGGGCCGTCCGGCACCGGGATGTCCTTGATCACCTTGAGCGTCGTCGCGTCGATGACGCCCAGCGTGTTCGAGCCCCAGTTCGTCACGTAGAGAAGGCTGCCGTCGCGGGAGGCGGCGATGCCTTCCGGGTGGTCGCCCACCTCAATGGCCGCCACGTTGGTGAGGGTCTTGAGGTTGAAGACCGTCACGGTGTTCGAATACTGGTCGGTGACGAAGCCCCGCGTGGCGGTCAGCGCCACCACGTAGGGCCGCTCGCCGGTGGTGACCCGGCCGAATTCCCGCCGCTCGGCGACGTCGATGACGGAGACGTCGTTCGACATGACGTTGGCGGTATAGGCGCGGGTGCCGGTCTCATCGAGGGTGATGCCGAACGGGTGCTCGCCCACCGGGATCTTCACCGTCTCGGTGGCGGTGGCCGCATCGACCACGGAGACGGAATTGCCCTCGCGGTTGGCCACCAGGATCGTGGCGCCGTCCGGCGTCACCGCGATGCCCGAGGGCGAGGCGCCCACCTGGATCTCGGTCTCGATCTTCGAACCGTCGGCCGAGACCACGAAGATGCGGCTGCCGTACCAGTCGGCCACGTAGACCGCCCCGGATTTCGGATTGACGGCGACGCCGAGCGGGCCGCCCGGCAGGGCGAGCGTGCCCGTCACCGCGCGGGCGTCGAGATCGACGATGGCGAGGCCGTGGCCCTCGGGGCGGGTGACATAGGCGGTCTTGCGATCGGGCGACAGAGCGATGCCGGCCGGCGCCCCGTCCACCGGGATCTGGGCGGTGACGACCTGCGTGTCGAGATCGACCACCGCGAGGATGTTGGCGCCCTGCGCCGTGACCAGGGCCTCGTCGGCGAGGGCGGGGGATGCGAACAGTGCGAGGGCGAGAGCGCCCGCACGCGCCATCCCGGCAATCCCCTCTCCCCGCACGCGGGGAGAGGGCCGCGACGACTCCGTCGTCGGCGCGGCGAGGCGGCAGCCGAGGGTGAGGGGGCGGAGCCGGAACAGCCTCATTCGGATTCGCCCCGTTACCATCGCTTCGCTCACGCTCATCGCCGGCACGACGAAGTGCCAGCGATCCTCTCCCCGCGCACGGGGAGAGGCGATGCGCACCGCCGCCGTGCCTCGGGAAAGGCTCCGATCAGGAGCCCTTCTCGGCCTTGGCCTTCACGTTATCCAGGCCGGCCTTGTAGAGGCCGAGGACCGCCGCCTTGGAGGCGTCGTCGTTCAGGTCGGGCGGCGGATCGTTGTTCATGTAGCCGCGGTAGAACGCGCCGCGCCAGGTGACCTTGGACTTGGCGCCGTCGCCCTCGACCTCGATGGTCGAGGAATAGTCGTTCACCGGCAGCGTCTTCACGTCCACCTTGGTGATCCGGTACATGTAGGTCTTCTTCTCGGCGTCGTACTTGGCGAGCTCTTCCTCGACCGTGGCGCCGCCCTTGAGGGTCAGGACGCGGCTGGCCTTGACCTCGTTGCCGCCCTTGCCCTCGGTCTTCTCGACGACCGGAATCCAGCTGGCATCCTGGAAATTGCCGAGCACCGCCCAGACCTTGTCGGCCGGGGCGTTGATCTCGATGGTCTGGGAGACCTTCTGGCGGGTCGGGCCATGGGCCTGCGCCGCGAAGGATACCGTGGCGAGCGCCGCCACGGCGGCCAGCGTCTTGAATCTCATCAACCCTGTCTCCTCGGGAACGCACCTTCTAGGGTGCTTGGGGGGCTCGTGCGAGAACCGGCTCGTCGCGCCCGAGGGCGGCGGCGACCTTGTCCTCGATCCAGTCCCAGGCCTCGCGCTCGGCGGGCCCGGCTGTCTTGGATATCGCGATGGCGTGGTAGCGCATCTCCGTCAGGATCTTGTCCGGCTCCAACATGTGCAGGCGTGTCGACAGGATCGCCGCCTCCAGCACCGCACCTTGAGCGCGGTTATAGCCGAAGAACGGCATATGGCTGGCGCTGTGTACCATGCGGGCACGGTAGCGCGGGCGCGTCGCATCGTCCTCCACAGCGATCACCTCGAACTCGGCATGGCCGAAGCTCTCGGCGAGGCGCCGGCCCGGGATGCGGTCGCAGGGCAGGGTGGCCCAGTCGCGCCGCCCGGTGACCGCCCCGGCGATCACCCGCACGTCGCTCGGGCTCGACGCGGCGAAGAACGGATTGGCGTCGAGGTTGAGGATGGTGGGGGAGGGCCGGAACGGGGCCAGCACCCACTCCTCGCCCTCGCGGATGAGGCCGAAGGGCACGAGATGCAGGTCGCCGGAGGGCGAAGTGGTGGTGACGATGGTCTCGAGGATCAGCGGCATCGGATCAGGACTCGCCAGCGGGAACGAGCTTGCCGCAGACGATGCGCGCGCCCCTGTCGCCCGTGGCCTCGGTGTCTGAGGACTTGGCCTCGCCGGATTCCACCAATTCGGGCTTGGCGGCATCGGCCTCCACGGGCGTCGCATCGCGGGTGGCGCGCTCCGCGCCGCCGGGGCCGGAATGCTTGGTATGTCCGGCCTTCTTGAAGGCGGTGGTGTCCTCGACCTCCTCGTCCGCGGCGACGCCCCAGCGCAGGGGCTCGTCCTGAACGTAGCGCTTGCCGAGGCGCCAGGCGGTCTCGGCCTTGGTCAGCTCGCCGCCGAGATAGAAGGCGTGGGCCCCGTCGGCGGCGACATCGAGGTCGGGAAAGAACGCCATCGCATCGGTGCCGATCGTGTGGACGTCGCGGTTGAAGGCGTGGATGCCGTCCTCGGCCACCGCGATGCGGTAGTTCGGGTCGCGCACCTCCGCCGCCTGGGCCGCGATCTCCTCCGGGCTCTGCACGAAGGGGCGCTTGTCGTGCAAGGCCAGCAATTGGCGGCCGTAGCCCTTGGGCAGGGCGGAATCGGCCTTTGCCGCGAACATCACCCGGCGGGCGGCGTCGTGCTCCTCCACCGTGCGCCGGGTATGGTTAGAGACCTGCACGATCAGAACGTTGCGGATCGACAGTTCCGAGCACATGCCCACGAGGAGGGCGGTGACGCCGAGGCTGTCGGCCTCGGTGAGTTCGGTGAGGTTGCCGGTGCCCATCATCATCTCGATGCCGGGCCAGCGCTTGCGCGTCTCGTGATAGCGCGTGATCGACTCGACGAAGCCGAAATGGATCGGCTCCAGGATCGGGTCGGCCATGTAGAGCCGCCCGGCCTTCTCCATGCGCTCGATGGCGCGGTCGAGGGAGGGCAGGTCGTCGGGCCGCATCGGCACCAGGACCGGCACCGCATCGGTCTCGAAGGCGAGGTCCAGGGTCTCCTCGTTGAGGCTGAGGAGAAAGTCGGCCCCGGCCTTCGCCCCGCGGGTCAGCTCGTCGAGGGAGAAGGAATCGACGCTGACCTTGAGCCCCGCCCCTTTCAGCAGGCGCACGCACTCTTCGAGATGCGGGAACTCGGTGTCGGGCAGGCCGCCGAGATCGATCACGTCCGCGCCGCGTCGCGCCAGGTCGAGGCCCTTGGCCAGGATCTGCTCAGGCGTCATCTTCGAGGCATCGACGATCTCGGAGAAGATGCGCAGATCGTGGCGCGAGAGATCGACGTTGCGTCCTGCGAGGCCGAGATAGGCCGGAAGGTCGACCACCTCGTCGGGGCCGCGCTCCACCGGCAGCCCGAAATGGGCGGATAGCGCCTCCGGGTTGGCGCGGCAGCGGCCCGGCAGGACGATGCGGGTGGCACCCTCGGGGATCGTCACGCGGCGGCGGATGATCTCCTCGGTCATCAGGGCCGCGACCTTCACGCCGGCATCGGCGATGCTCCAGGCGAAGCGCTCGGCCGGCAGGGTCGCGGCGACCTTCTCCAAGCGCGCCTTCGCCATCCGGCCGGTGATGAAGACGAGATGTTCGGGCGTGCTCACGCGGCGGCCCTTACAATGTCCGCGCCTGGACCCCGGATCACGATCTCGCCAGCGTAGGATGCGGCGAAGGCGGGAAAAGCCGCGTCGACCACGCCCATCCGGACAAGGTCGGACAGGCTCGCACCCGCCGGGCGATCGATGGATTTCACCAGGATGCAGCGGGGCGCCCCGAGTTCGGTGGCGAGCCAGAGGGCGAGGCTGTCCGACGTGACGTCCCAGGATTCGGGGATCGCCGGCTCGCCGGCCTTTAGCGCGACCGGATCCCAGATCGCCGAAGCCCCGGCGGCGCCGGCCTCGGCCGCGCTCCGCACGATGGGCAGGCGTGGCTCGACCTCGAAAAAGACCTCCGCCATCCGGCCCATGGCATCGAGGGCGAGGCGGTGGGCGAGGGCGTCCGAGAAGCCCAGTTGCCCCTGGGCCTGACGCACCGCATCGGCGAAGGGGCCGCCGCCCGGCACGACGACGCAGCGGCCCTCCCCGCCATCCGCCAGGACGCCGAGAAGCCGTCCGAGCCGCGCTGCGTCCGAGACGAGGCTGCCGCCGAGCTTCACGATGGTGGGAGGCGCGCCCGTCACGCCGCGTTCCGCCGGTCGAGCCCGCGGAGGGTCTGCACGGCCAGGGCCACGCGCTCCGGGTCGAGGCCGCGCGTCCGGTCGCTGCCGACGCAGAGGCCGCCACGAAAGCCGAGATAGTCCGGCCGGTGCGCGGCGAGGACGGCGATGTCGGCGATCGTCAGCGATCCCGCGAGGCCGGAGAGCAGGCCGTGGAGGCGGGCGTCGGCGGTGAAGGCCGAGAGGCGAGGGGCGGGCAGGAGGTCGCCGAGGCGCCGGCCGTCCTTGGTGGCGGTGTCGATCATCACCCCGGCAAAGCCCGCCCCGGCGAGGCGGCCGACGAGGTCGTCCGGCATCGGTGCTCCGGCGAAGAGGACCGCGATCAGGCGGCCGGGGGCGGCCCGCGCCGCGGCGGCGAGGGCGTCGTCGTCGAAATCGGCCCGCACGGCGACCTTGACGTAGCCGATGCCGGTCCCGGCCATCGCCGCCACCGATCCGGGCAGGGAAGCGGCGTCCTGCGGCTCGCCGGCCACCGCGCTGCTGACGGCCTCGTCCGCGATGGACGCGACGATCGCCCGGACCGTCTCGACCGGTAGCGCCCCGAGCGCGCCCCGGACGGGGTCCTTGGCATCGACGAGGTCGGCGCCCGCCCGCGCCGCCATCACGGCCTCGTCGGCGTCGCGGACGCTGACGAGGAGGCGGGGACGCGCGCACAGATCGGATGATATCGGCTTCGACACGGAATGATGGGGCAACGGGAGACTCAGGATCGGTTGGGCAAGGGTTCGGCCAGGAGACGGTTCTTGACCACCCATCGCATGGCATGGGCCCATGTGTCGTCGGTATCGGCCCGGATCACCACCTGTCCAGCCCGCACGACCTTGCCGGAAGCGGCGTCCGAGATGAGGACGTAGAGATTGAAGATCTGGTTGGAGCCCTTCTCCACGAAACCGTTGACGGCCAGATCGGCCCCGAGGGTCTTGGCGATGGTGGCGGCGCAGCCCTCGCATTTGAAGAGGGGCGCCTGCTTGGCGATCTCGGCGGCCTGGGGCGCCACGTCCACGACCTCCACCGCATTGCTGGCGGTGAGCGCCTTGCGGAGCTCCTCCGTGACCAGGGCGAGGCGTCGGGCTTCGTCCGGCCGGGCCTTGCGGCCGCCGACCACACCCGGATCGTTGAGCTCGATGCCGAAGATCGCCGCCTTGTCGGGAGCGGCGAGGGCCGGTCCTGCCAGGACCGATCCGGCCAGGATCGCGACCAGGGCGAGGGCGGCGGACCGCGTCACCGCGGTCCCAAGGCCGGTTGGCGGCAATGACTTCACGGACTTTGGCATCATGGGCGTGGCGCGACGAGACCTGACGAATGGGGACATGGCGAACCTGTGTCACGATCGATGCGGCCTGCGGCGGACACCGCGCCCGAGCCTTCAAAGTCGAGCAGTGACCGGATTTGACAAGTCGTGCAAATCGGCTCGCCTGCGCCGAGCGATCTCGCGTGTATTCGTGCCCATCGGCGCGCAAGCGACGCTCCGTCGCGTCTTAGGGTTTCCTTATGCTTCCGCGATTGAGCGTATCCGCGCAATGTTGTTAGCGTGCCGACCGTATGAACGCATCGCTCCTCTCCCGATCCGCCGCCCTCGTCCTCACGCTCGGCCTCGGCGGCACGGCGTCCCTCGCGGTGGCGCAGGAACCGGCGGCCTCCGCGCAGGCGGCGGAGGCCGCTCCGGGTGACACCCATATCGGCCTGATCTACCGGCCCGAGATCGCGCCGTCCTCCTACGATGCCGAGGCCGCGCCGGAGGACGAGGGCGTCGCCGGCGCTCGCATGGCGGTGAAGGACAACAATACGACCGGGCGCTTCACCAAGCAGACCTACGCCCTCGACGAGGTCGCCCTCACGGAGGGAAAAAGCGCTGTCGACGCCGCCCGCGACCTCGTGGGCAAGGGGATCCGCTATCTCGTCCTGGCGCTGCCGGCCGACGAGGTTCTGGCGGTCGCCGATGCGGTCAAAGGCGAGGGCGTGACCGTGTTCAACACCGCCGCGCCCGACGACCGCCTGCGCGGCGCCGATTGCCGAAGGAACGTCTTCCACGTGATCCCGAGCCGGGCGATGCAGACCGACGCGCTGGCGCAGTTCTTCACGCTGATGCGCTGGCGCAAGATGTTCCTGATCGTCGGCCCCAACGACACCGACAAGCTCTATGCCGACGCGTTCCGTGCCTCGGCCAAGAAGTTCTCCCTGAAGATCACCGCCGAAAAGCCCTGGACCTTCGGGCCGCTGGCTAAGGCGCGGGGCGACACGCCGACCCGCTCCGAGGCGATGGTCTTCACCCGAGGCATCGATTACGACCTCGCCATCGTCGCCGACGAGGCCAATGATTGGGGCGATTACGTCCCTTTCCGCACCGTGGACCCCCGGCCGGTCGCGGGAACGCAGGGGCTCATCGCGGCCACCTGGCACCCGACCCTGGAGACCTGGGGGGCGGCGCAGGCGCAGAACCGCTTCCGGCGTCTCGCCGGCCGGCTGATGCGGCCCCTCGATTACCAGGTCTGGGCTGCGGTGCGCTCGGTGGGCGAGGCGGCGGCGCAGAAGAAGACCGCCGATCCGGCGGTGCTCGGACCCTATTTCGCCGACCCGGCCTTCAGCCTGCCTGCCTACAAGGGCGTCTCGCTGACCTACCGTCCCTGGGACCACCAGCTGCGCCAGCCGATCATCGTGGTGCAGCCCAAGGCCATGGTGACCGTGGCGCCCGAGCAGGGCTTCACCCACCAGCGCACACCGCTGGATACCCTCGGCGTCGACCTTCCCGAGACGGCGTGCAAGTTCTGACGGTCCGCGAATGTTCGGGGATCTGCAAATTTTCGCGCCCGTCCTGCGGCAACGCGCTTGCGTTCCGCGTGCAGGCATGCGCTCCCCGTCGGGACAAACTGCACTATAATCACTGTCAATCGCGCAAAGAAGCGATGCCCAGGGAGAAGACGGAATGAGCCTCGGCTTCAAGGCAGGCGTGTGTGTGGCCGCCCTCGTCGGTGCGACGATGGCTCTGACCGCCACCGCGCAGGCCTACACGGTCTACGTGACCAACGAGAAGGGCAACACCGTCAGCGTCATCGACACGGCGACGATGGCCGTGACCGGTACCTGGAAGGTCGGTCGGCGCCCGCGCGGGGTGACGACGAGCAAGGACGGCAAGGAACTGTTCGTCTGCGCCAGCGACGACGACCGCATCGACGTGCTCGATACCGCCACCGGCAAGGTGGTGCGCTCGCTCCGCTCCGGACCCGACCCGGAGCAGTTCATCCTGGGACCGGGCGGCAACCCGCTCTACGTCGCCAACGAGGATGACAGCCAGGTCACGGTCATCGACATCGAGAAGAACAAGGTCCTGGCCGAGGTGCCCGTGGGCGTGGAACCGGAGGGAATGGGTCTGTCGCCGGACGGAAAGATCCTGGTGAACACCTCCGAGACCACCAACATGGCGCATTTCATCGACACCACCACGTTCCAGGTGATCGACAACGTGCTGGTGGATGCGCGGCCGCGCTTCGCCGAATTCACCTCGGACGGCAAGTTCCTCTGGGTTTCGGCCGAGGTCGGCGGCACGATCAGCATCATCGACGTCGCCGCGCGGCGGGTGATCAAGAAGATCACCTTCAAGATCCCGGGCGTGAACGACGAGGCGATCCAGCCCGTGGGCATCCGCATCACCAAGGACGGGACCAAGGCCTTCGCGGCGCTCGGCCCCGCCAACCGCATCGCGGTGATCGACGCTAAGACCTACGAGGTTCAGAAGTACCTGCCTGTGGGACAGCGGGTCTGGCAGCTCGCCTTCACGCCGGACCAGAAATACCTGTTCTCCACCAACGGCTCCTCCAACGACGTCTCGGTGGTGGATGTGGAGGCGGACAAGGTGATCAAGAGCATCCCGGTGGGATTGCTGCCCTGGGGCGTGACGGTGTCGCCGAATTGATTCTCGAGGGGGCCTCAGCGTCCCACCCTGTTCCTCATCCTTGAGGTGACGGAGCGAAGCGGAGGCCTCGAAGGAGGCCTCCAGTACGCGTTGCGCTCACTGGAGCCCTCCTTCGAGGCCCTGCAGCCGATCGATGATCGCCCGCAGGTCACCTCAGGATGAGGGTGGAGGGCGGGACGCGGATTCGACGAAACATCGACCGCCGAAGGCGGCGACACGGGAGGACGGAACCATGAAACGGACGATAGCCCTCGCCCTGGCGGCCCTGCTCGCCACCGGGCCGGCCTCGGCCCTCGATCTCACCAAGAAGCGCGCGAATCTCCCCGATCTCGTCCTCGGCAACGAGGAGGGCAACGATTTCGTGGTCGAGAACCGCGAGATCGAACTCGAATCCGGCAAGGCCTATCGCCTGCGCATCGTCGCCAAGGGCCGGCAGGAATATAAGTTCTACGCCACCGAGTTCTTCCGCAACATCTGGTTCAACCAGATCGTGATCCAGCATCTCGAGATCCACGGCAGCGGCCCGCCGGACCACCTCGAATTCGACGATCCGGGCGAGATCGCCATCGAGTTCGTCACGATCAAGCCGGGCGAATATCCCTGGTCGATCCATGGGCTCGAGTCCAAGGGCATGACCGGCAAGTTCATCGTCAAGTAAGGCAGGGCCTCCGCATGCGTCTCCTCATCCCCACCTTCACCCTCCTCCTCGCCGCCGGCCCGGTGCTCGCCGACGACAAGGCCGCCTGTGCCGAGGGCATCGCCACGATCAAGGACGCCCTCGCCAAGGGGCCGTCCGAGACGGCCGCGCCGAAGCTGAAGAAGGCGCTGCGCGTGGCTGAGCGCGAGCAGGGCGAGGGCGAGTTCGACGAGTGCCTCGATGCCGTCGGTGACGCCAAGCGGGCGATGAAGCCGTGAGCGACGGGGCAGGGGAGAGTGCGGCCCTCGACGTGGCCGGTGTGAGCCACCGCTTCGGTGCGCGCGCGGCCCTGTCCGACGTCTCGATCCGGGTGGAGCGGGGCCGGTTCATGGCCCTGCTCGGCCCCAACGGCGCCGGCAAGACCACGCTGTTCTCGGTGATCACCCGGCTCTACGCCAACCAGGACGGGCGGGTCTCGATCTTCGGCCATGGCCTCGACCGCGAGCCGTCCCGGGCGCTCGCCCGCCTCGGCGTGGTGTTCCAGGCCCGCACCCTCGACACCGACCTCACCGTCGAACAGAACCTTCTCTACCATGCCAGCCTGCACGGCATCGCGCGCCGGGCCGCGAAGGCCCGCATCGCGGCGCTGCTCGCCCGCGTGGGCCTGAGCGACCGGCGCGACGACAAGGTGCGCACCCTCTCCGGCGGCCAGTCGCGGCGCATCGAAATCGCCCGCTCCCTGGTGCATGAGCCGAAACTCCTCCTCCTCGACGAGCCTACCGTGGGGCTCGATCTCGAATCGCGGGCCGACATCGTCGCCATCGTCCGCGCCCTGGTGCGGGAGGAGGGGCTGTCGGTCCTCTGGGCGACCCATATCTTCGAGGAGATCGACGCTGCCGACGACGCGGTCGTCCTTCACAAAGGGCGCATCGTCGCGCGCGGGACGGCTTCGTCCATCGCGCAAGGCGACGAGACCCTGGAAGCCGCCTTCCGGCGCCTCGTCGCCGAACCGCCGAGGCAGGCCGCATGAGCGTACAGTTCGGACTCAACCCGACGATGGCCGAGCGCCGCGCTGCTTCCCTCCCCCCTATGCGGGGGAGGGTGGCCCACGAAGTGGGTCGGGAGAGGGGAGCGCCGCGTCCGGAGAGGTCGTCCCCTCTCCCGCCTGCTCCGCAGGCACCCTCCCCCGCGGAGGGGGGAGGGTTGTTCGCGATCCGGTCGAACGAGCGGTTACCGTCATGACGAAGTCCGTCGCCACCACCGCCTCGACGGTTGCCGGCCCGACAGAAAAACCCGTGCCCCATCTCGGTCGGCTCGACGCGGTCGGCTACCTGATTTGCTTGGGCGGCATCGTGCGCCGGGAATTGCTGCGGTTCTTCAATCAGAAGGAGCGGTTCTTCTCAGCCCTGGTGCGGCCGCTGGTCTGGCTGTTCATCTTCGCCGCGGGCTTTCGCAACACGCTCGGGGTCTCGATCGAGCCGCCCTACCAGACCTACGTGCTCTACGAGGTCTACGTGGTGCCGGGGCTGGCCGTGATGATCCAGCTGTTCAACGGCATGCAATCCTCGCTCTCCATGGTCTACGACCGCGAGGTCGGCTCGATGAAGGTGCTGCTGACCAGCCCCTATCCGCGCTGGCTGCTGCTGCTGGCCAAGCTGATCGCCGGCGTCACCGTCTCGGTGGTGCAGGCCTACGCGTTTCTCGCCATCGCCTGGTTCTGGGAACTCGACATCCCGCTCATCGGCTACGCGGCGGCGCTGCCGGCCTTCATCGCCTCGGGGCTGATGCTCGGCGCCATCGGCCTGCTCCTGTCCTCGATGGTCAAGCAGCTCGAGAATTTCGCCAGCGTGATGAACTTCGTGATCTTCCCGATGTTCTTTGCTTCATCGGCCCTCTACCCGCTCTGGCGCATCCGCGAGTCGAGCGAGACGCTCTACCTGATCTGCATGGCCAATCCCTTCACCCATGCCGTCCAGCTCGTGCGCTTCGCCCTCTACGGGCAGTTCGAACCCGTGGCCTGCGCCGTCGTCCTGGGTACGACCATCGCCTTCTTCACCCTCGCCGTCATCGCCTACGATCCCGGTCGCGGCATCATGGCCCGGCGGGGCGGACCGGCCGGAGACAATTCATGATTCTTTCGCGGACATTCGTGCTGGCCATGGCGGCCGGCGCCCTCCTCTGTGGGCCGGCCCTCGCCCAGCCCAAGGCGGATCCGGACTGGCCCTGCGTCCAGCGCAAGGTCTCGACCCTGAGCCCGGGCACCGTCTGGACGGGGCCGGATCTGGAGGCCGCCGGCCCGTGGGGCGACGATTACGAGGCGGCCTCGCTCGCCCAGAAGATCGCCTCGCGCCGCACCGAGCTCGGCGAGGTCGATCCCCTCCTCGACGAATTCGTCGCCAAGGCCGGCGCGGAAAAGGCCGGCGACGACAAGGCCAAGCGCCTGACCCGCGTCTTCGCCGGCGTGTTCGAGGTAGTGAACAACGAGCGCAACCGGGTAATCGGGGGGATCACGCGCTACGCGCAGGGGCAGCGGCGGATGGCGGAGCGCATCCGCCAGGAGGCCGATCAGATCAGTTCGGTGAAGGACGGCCCCAGTGCCAACGACGCCCGCGAGATGCCCAAGGAAGCCTCGGAACTGGAGACGAAATTCGCCTGGGACCGGCGCATCTTCCAGGAGCGCAGCCAGTCCCTGACCTATGTCTGCGAAGTGCCGACCCTGTTGGAGCAGCGTCTCGGCGAGGTCGCCCGTAAGATCCAGGCGCGCCTCTGACCCGACGTCACCATCGGGCTTTCGCCAAGCGAAGTGTCCTCAGGCCCGCCGAACCCTCCGGCGGGCCTTTTCCTTGCCGTGGATGCTCGCCGCGGACGCGGAAGGATTGGACGCCATCGATTCGCCCGACCTTCGAGACGGTCCGCCACGTCCGAATAGGCTGATCCCATCCCCAAGACACGGAAAACATTCCGGCAGCGCTTATTGCCTAATCGTCCCGTTCGTCGTTCCTATTGATCCTGAAGTCTTTGTATTCTCTGGCAAATCGTGTTGCCCGTAGATCACGCGCGGACGCCATCTCTGTGGTGTCCTTATTAGAATCGTCGAATCCCCCCGCGACCGCATTGTCGAAGCCCGATACGCCCCGCAACATTCGGTAACGAGCCGGGACGAACCGGCCACGCCATTGTGAATCGAAGGGTCTCGGGACATGAAGAAGCGGACGCTGCGGAGCAGCCTCCTCGTTTCGGTAGCGCTGCTGCCGGGCGTCGCCTATGCGCAAACGACGGTCGTCGGCGGCCAGCAGGCCGTGACGCTGCAGGAACTCGACGTGGTCGCCACCACGCCGACGCCCACCCTGCGCAACGCCCAGGGCGTCCTCCTCGGCCAGGACCGTGACAAGCTTCCCCAGAACACCAGCGTCCTGACCTCAGCGGACGTGAACCGGGTCGGCACCCCGAGCGTGCTGCGCGCCCTCGACGAGCGGATCGGCTCGATCAGCATCAACAACGCGCAGGGCAACCCCTTCCAGCCGACCATCACCTATCGCGGCTTCGAAGCCTCGCCCCTGGGCGGAAGCCCCCAGGGCGTGGCTGTCTACGTCAACGGCAACCGCTTCAACACCTCCTTCGGCGACACGGTGCAGTGGGATCTCATCCCCGACATCGCCGTCGACCGCATCGAGCTCGAAGGCTCGAACCCGGCCTACGGCCTCAATGCCCTCGGCGGCGCGCTCAGCGTCCAGCTCAAGAACGGCTTCACCTATCAGGGCACCGAGCTGAACCTCTCGGGCGGTTCGTTCGGGCGCTTCGGCGGTTCGTTCCAGCACGGGCAGCGCTCGGACAATGTCGGCCTCTACGTCGCCGGCACGGCCCTTTCCGAGAACGGATGGCGCAGCCATTCGCCCTCGCGCCTGCGCCAGTTCTACGGCGATCTCGGCGTGCAGGCGGAGAAGGGCGAGTTCCACCTCAACTTCATGGGCGCGATCAACAGCCTGACCGGCAACGGAACCCTGCCCGTCGATCTGCTGGACTTTAAGCGCAACGAGGTCTTCACCTATCCCGACAAGACCCTGAACGCGTTCGGACGCATCGGGCTCTCCGGCACCTACGACATCACCCCCACCGTGACGATCCAGGGCAACGCCTATTACGGTCGGTTCGAGCAGAACACCGCCAATGGCGACGCCGCCGAGGTGGAGCGCTGTGAGGCGAACGAGCGGTTCCTCTGCTCGGAAGGCGCCAACGAAGAGCAGTTCTTCCTGCGCGACCGGCTGAACCGTCGCGTCCAGGCGAGCAGTGTCAGGACGGCCAACTTCGCCCGGCTTCCGGCCTTCGCGGAGCGGTTCGATGAGGGCGGCCCCTACGCCTTCCTCAACTCGACCCGGACCAACACCGAGAATTTCGGCGTCTCGGTCCAGACCAACGTGCGCGAGACGCTGTTCGGGCTGCCGAACCGCTTCGTGCTGGGCGGCTCCTACGATGGCGGCCGCACGGCCTTCACCGCCGACAACGCGGTGGGCGGCCTGACCTTCGACCGCGGCTTCTTCGGCCCCGGCATCGTCGTGCGCAGCGACGACAACTCGATCACGCCGGTGAGCGTGAAGTCGAGCAACGATTACGGCGGCATCTACCTGCAGAACAACACCGACCTGACCGATCGCCTGACCCTGACGCTGCAGGGCCGGTTCAACATGGCCAAGATCGTGCTGGAGGATCAACTCGGCACGGCCTTGAACGGCAACCACTACTTCCAGCGGTTCAATCCGGGCGTCGGCGCGACCTACAAACTCGTGCCCGATCTCCTCACCGTCTATGGCGGCTATGTCGAGGCGAACCGCGCGCCCACCCCGGCCGAACTCTCCTGCGCCGATCCGCTCGCCCCGTGCTCGCTCACCAACTTCTTCGTCGGCGATCCGCCGCTGAAGCAGGTCATCTCCCGCACGGTGGAGGCGGGTTTCCGCGGCAAGCTGCCCTCGCCAATCGAGCTCGGGGTACTCAGCTGGAAGGCCGGCGTGTTCCGGGCCCGCAACGAGGATGACATCACCTTCGTGCCCTCCGACATCACCATCGGCCGTGCCTATTTCCAGAATGTCGGCTCCACCCGCCGCCAGGGCGTCGAGGCGAGCCTCGCCATCACCACCCCGGTCTGGAACGCCTTCATCGACTACGCCTTCGTCGACGCGACCTTCCAGTCGCCTCTGACCCTGGCCTCCGGCGGCAATCCGTTCGCCAATCCGAACCCGGCCCAGCCGGACAACTCGGAAGCCAACCAGATCTTCGTGCGACGCGGCGACAAGCTCCCCGGCGTCGCGCCGCATCAGGTCAAGGTCGGCGTGCAGTACAACGTCACGCCGGAATGGCGGGTCGGCGTCCTCGGCCGTGTCGCCACCGGCAAGTTCCTCGTGGGCGACGAATCGAACCTCAACAAGACCACCGGCAACTACGCGGTCATCGGGTTCAACACGAGCTACCGGGTGAACGAGAACATCGAGCTCTATGGCTACGTCGAGAACGCGCTGAACGCGAAATACGCGACCTTCGGCACCTTCTCGCCGGTCGGCGAGGTTCCGATCCTGGCCCTGCCCAATGCCAGCTCCAACCGGAGCCTGGCCCCCGGCGCGCCGATCGCGGCCTATGGCGGAATGCGCATCTTCTGGTAGCCGCCCCTCGAGCCCCTACGATGGGCCGCCGCTCCGGAGACGGGGCGGCGGCCTTTTTGTCGGTCGCTGCGTGCGGCCGATGGCCTCGACAGGGAATGATCCGCTCCTGGTTCAACGATGTCGCAGCAACATGCTGGGTGGGTCGAGCGTTGGCGTGCCATGTTCGACATCACCGGAAAGCATCGCATGACCAAGGCCCTCAACGAGACCAGGACGTCCTCGGACAAGGCGCATTCGCCGACCACGGCCTCGCCGCTGATCCGCGTCCTCGTGCCCGCCCTCGTCTTCACCGCCATTGCCGGTCCGGCCTTCGCCTCTGCGTGTTCCGACCAGATCGCCACGATCGAGCGGCGCCTCAACAGTTCCGGCGCCGTGTCGGTCACTGGAACCGCCTCGGCCGACGGCAAGGTCGCGTCCAATCCGTCGATGGGGCTCGACGCACCTCCCGGCGGCAAGCCTACCGATCCCTCGACCACCCCGAATGCCAAGAGCGTCGACCACGCCCGTCACCTGATCGAGCAAGCGCGCAAGCAGGAAGCGGCCGGGGATGCCAAGGGCTGCGAGGACACGATGACCGAGGCCAAGAAGGCCGCGGGCTCCCTGCCGTAACGGAACAAACCTGACGCGTCGGCCTCCGGCGCAAAAACTGCAAAGGCCGCCCTTCGCGATGCGAGGGGCGGCCTTTTTGCGTTGCCGGGTGCATCCCGTGAGGATGTCGGATTAGTAGGCGTTCTTGGTGGTGACGAGGGAGAGCGGAGTCGCCAGCATGATCTGCACGTCGAACAGGATCGACCAGTTCTCGATGTAGTAGAGGTCGTGTTCGACGCGGCGCTGGATCTTCTCGTCGGTATCGGTCTCGCCGCGCCAGCCATTGATCTGTGCCCAGCCGGTGATGCCGGGCTTGACCTTGTGGCGGGCGAAGTACCCGTCGACCACCTGATCGTAGAGGGTCGTGCTGGTCTTGGCCTGGACGGCGTGGGGCCGCGGACCGACCAGGGACAACTCCCCCTTCAGGACGTTGAACAGCTGCGGAAGCTCGTCCAGCGACGTCCTGCGGATGAACCGGCCGAGGGGCGTGACGCGCGGGTCGCCGCGGGTGACCTGCTTCGCGGCCGTGAAATCGGATTGGTCGGCATACATCGACCGGAACTTGTAGACCTCGATCGTCTCGTTGTTGAAGCCGAGGCGCTTCTGCCGGAACAGGATCGGACCGGGCGAAGTGAGGCGAACCGCGATGGCCAGACCGAGCATGACCGGCGCCAGCACGATCAGCATCGCCATGCCGACGACGCGATCGAAGATGGCCTTCGTGACGATGTCCCAATCGGCCATCGGCTTGTCGAACACGTCGAGGACGGGGACGGAGCCGAGATAGGAATAGGCCCTCGGGCGCAGCTTGAGCTTCGTCGCCCTGGCGGAGAGGCGGATGTCGATGGGCAGCACCCAGAGCTTGGCCAACATCTGGAGCAGGCGATCCTCGGCCGCGATCGGCAGCGTGAAGACCACGAGGTCGAGGCGAGTGGAGCGCGCGTAATCGACGAGATCGCTCACCGTGCCGAGCTTGGGGTAGCCGGCGATCACCGAGGAGGACCGGTTGTCCCCGCGATCGTCGAACACGCCGACGATGCGGATGCCCGCATCGGATTCCGCTTCCAGTGCGCGGATGAGCTCTTCCGCCAATGGCCCGCCCCCGACGATGGCCGTGCGGCGGTCGAACTGTCCCCGCAGCATGCGGGCGGTGACGAAACGGAGCAGGACGAGGCGTTCGGCGAGGAGCAGGGCCAGCCCCAGGGCGTAGAACAGTGCGAGCCAGATGCGGGAATAATGGTCGGCGACCTTGGCGAAGACCATGACCGTGGCAACGACGAGGAACGTCAGCGACCAGGCGGCGGTGAGGCGCAGGGCGGGTTTGAAGAAGGTCCGAAAGGCGGCGATCCGATAACTGCCGAAGATCTGGAACAACGCCACCGCGAGCCCGGCCACAGACAGGATCGCCGTGGGATAGCTCCATCCCAGTGCGACGATGCCGCGGAGTTGCGCGAAGTGGGTGGCGAAGCCGAGGATGGCGATGAGCGCCATGTCCGCCAGCCGCACGCTCCCCGACAGCACGACGGGAGACAGGACCCCGCCATGGTCGCGGGGTGCCCCGATTTCGGCGGGAGGAATCGCGGATTCGGCGCGGCCGTTATGAGCCGTATCGACCGCATTCGGCTGGCTGGGATTCCCCGCCGCCTTCAGAAGGTCGCGAACGTCGAAGGCGCTCATCGTCTGCTTTCGCTCGAACTTTTCGTCGGTGAGATGGGGGACGATGCCAAGCCGGCATCACGGAACATTTAACGAAGGCCCGGCCACCGAAAGCATGGCAAAGAGTAAGTTAGCGCGACTTCGGCAGTTCCTTCATCGGCGGCAGCGCTGTTGCTACGGTAAACGTTCCTCGAAGCCGCAGGGCGGCGGCGTAGCCGGATAGCACATCCGCCCCCATCCGTTTCATCGAGAACCGTGTCCGCACGGATTCGCTGAGTGCCTTGGCTCGCGCGAGCCCCCGGGCGGGGTCTTCGTCGAGCAGGCGCAGGATGGCATCCTTGAGGGCGACGGGGTCTTTGGGTGGCACGAGATCGTCCGCCGCCGCCCCGAAGATCTCCGGGATGCCGCCCACATTGGTCGAGACGAGGGGCTGGCATGCCGCTGCGGCCTCCAGCACCACGTAGGGCAGGGATTCGGCGAGCGACGGAACCACCATGATCCGTCCCTTCGCCAATGCGGCACGGATCGGCTGGGGCGGCTCGAACGCCACGGAAGCGGACAGGCCGAGCCGTCGCGCCCGCTCCGCCAAGAGGTCGGCGTCCGGGCCCGATCCCACCATGAGGAGGCGGCAGGGGCGCCCCTCGGCCCCTAGCGCGGCCAGGGCGTCGAGCAGGACCGTGATCCCCTTCGCCTCGCGCAGCTCGCCCACATAGACGAGGTCGTAGGCGCCCGCCCGTTGCGGCACCGGCGCGAACTCCGCCTCGTCGATGCCGTTATGGACGATCCGTAGGGTGCGGGGCGTGCCCCCCACGAAGCGCAGGTGCCGGCCGGCCACGTATTCGCTCTCGAACAGGAACACGTCGGTGCGCGCCGCGAGCAGGCGCTCGACCCCCATGTAGAGCCGGTGGCGCAGGGAACCGGGTTTGTAATTGTAGCTGCCACCGTGCGGCGTGTAGGCCCGGATCGGCGAGGGCGAACCCGGGGGCAGGCGGGCGATGCGGGCATAGACCCCCCCCTTGGCGCCGTGGCCGTGCAGGATCGTGGCGCGGACCTCCCGCGCCCGTGCGGCGACCGCGCGTACCGCAGCGAGGTCCGATCCGTGCGGGTTGCGCCGCATGGGGAGCCGGACGATGCCGAGTGCGAGGTGGGGCAGGAGTTCCTCGAGCGCCCGCGCCGCGTGTTCGCCGCCGGTGGACGCATCGCAGACGAGGCCGATCTCGTGTCCGGCGGCGGCCTGGATCCTGACGAGGTCGCAGACGTGGCGGAACAGCCCTCCCACCGGCGCGCGGAAGACGTGAAGGATGCGGTAGACGCTCCCGCCCTCGCCGGGGGAGGGGCGAAGGGACGGGATGGAGGCGGACGCACTCACGACGGACAAGCTCCACGCGACGACCATTCGAACCGGGCGACGGTACGACCTTAGCGAAGACTGGTTTCCAGAGATGTTACCACTGTCAAGGACCGTACGCCGCAGGATCGGTTCAGGCGGTCGGGAGATCGAACACCTCTCGTTCGGTCAGGCGGCCCCTAACGGAATCTCGACGATGCGGCATCCCCGTCAAGGGTGAAGCCCGGCTTCCGCCTTGCGGGGAGATCCGCCGATGGCACGCCGCTCCCCGAACGACCGCCCCCGCCAGCGGCTTGGCCTTGCCTCCACCGTGGGCCGTCCTGCGGAAAATACCGAGATTTCCATTTTTTGCGCCCTCATACCTCAAATTGGGGTTGTCAATATAGACGCTCCCTAATAGTCACAATAACCGAGCAATATACCCGATTCTTGTTCAATTTATTGACGAATATGGATATATTGAATATTATAATTGCAATATTAAGTTGGTGATCCATCATGGCCTCGATAAACGGGACGCAATACGCTGATCTGCTGAACGGAAAATCGTCAGCGGATGTGATAAAAGGGTTCGGAGGCGGGGACGAAATCTATGGAAATGGTGGGAACGACACCATCTATGGCGGCACGTCTACTGTCGTTGCCCCCGAGGATGACGACGACAGTGACGATTATCTCGATGGCGGAGACGGCAACGACAAGCTGTTCGGCGGAGTGGGTGCCGACCTGCTCGTCGGTGGGGCCGGCAACGACAGGCTGACCGGCGGCGACGGCGGCGACACTCTGTTGACCGGTGACGGAGCCGACGTCGTCGTGATCGAGCGTTTCGCGGATGGGGAGTATTATTACTCCAATTACGACACGGTGCTCGATTTCTCGCGGGCATCCGACCTCATCGATGTGTCGTCGCTGAATATCTCGTCGTTCGATACGATTCGGCACCTGCTGACATCCACCGGCAGTGGCGATGCGACGCTGTCGTACACATTCGGTTCCTACGTGGAGCAGACGACGTTCCTCGGAGTCGCCCCCTTCCGGCTCAGCGCCTCGAACTTCGTGCTGTCGAAGGTCGCGGCCGACGATGTCCTGGACGGCACCTCATCGAGCGACGATCTGTTCGGCGGGCTCGGCAACGACACCCTGACGGGCCTGGAGGGCAACGATCGCCTGTTCGGCGAGGCCGGCAACGACACGCTGATCGGCGATGCCGACGAGGCCACGGAAGCGTATTCCGCCGATCTTCTGGTCGGTGCCGCCGGGAATGACCGGCTCTTCGGGAATGGCGGTTACGATCGTCTGAACGGCGGTTCCGGTGACGACGTCCTTGATGGCGGCAGCGAGGACGACAAGCTTGTGACCGGTACCGGTTCCGATACCGTCGTCTATGCGCCACACGAATACGGCGAGACCGATACCGTCCGGGATTTCGACGTGGCGAGCGACAAGGTCGACCTGCGCGCGTTCAACATCTCGTCGATGGCGACGGTCAACGATCTTCTCGGCGTCAATTCCGATGGCGATACCGTGCTGTCCATCGAAGGCGATGGCATCTCCACCGACCTGATCCTGGCCAACGTCGATCGGTCTACGCTCGGGGCGAGCAACTTCGTCTTCGATCTCGTCGTCCAGAGCGAGCGCATCACCGGGTCGGATTACAACGACGACCTGTTCGGTGCCCTCGGCAACGATACGCTGACCGGCGGCGACGCCAACGACCGGCTCTATGGTGAGGATGGCAACGACATCCTGCAGGGCGGCGTCGGGACGACCGTCGCGGACAAGTCGTTCTATGACGGCGACGACATCCTCATCGGCGGCGCCGGCGACGACTCCCTCTACGGGGGCGGGGGCAACGACGTCCTGCGTGGCGGCGACGGCGCCGACAAGCTCTTCGGCCAGAACGGCGACGACTCGCTCTATGGCGGCGCCGGCGACGATACCTTCGTGATGCGGAAGCTGACGGCATCGGAGACCGACACGATCTTCGACTTCGAGGCGCCGAGCTTCGATGGCGAGACCGATACGGCCCATGGCGACCGGATCGACCTGTCGGCCTTCGGCATCGGGTCGATCGAGGCGCTCGATGAGATCCTCAGCATCGACGAGGACGGCAATGCCGTCATCGAGATCACGAGCAACGGATATGCCCAGCGCCTCGTGATCGCCGGAGCTTCCCCCGACGAACTCGATGTGAGCTCGTTCGTGTTCAGTGCATCCGCTGCGAACAATAGCATCACGGGCAAGACGAGCACGGATGATCTCTTCGGCGGTGCCGGCAACGATACTCTCATAGGCGGGGAGGGCGGGGATCGCCTGTTCGGCGAGGACGGTAACGACGTCCTTTACGGAGGCGCCACGACCAAGGCCGTCACCGAGGCAGATGGCGGGAGCGATCTGCTCTACGGCGGTGCCGGCGACGACACACTCTATGGCGGCGGCGGCAGCGACATCCTGCGCGGTGGCGACGGCGCCGACAGGCTGTTCGGCAATCTCGGCGAGGACATCCTCCTGGGTGGCGGCGGCGCGGATAGCTTCGTCTTCGACCGCGCGACCACCAGCGGCTATTCCAGCGATACCATCCTCGATTTCCGCGTGGCGGACGGTGACCTGATCGACCTGTCGATCATCGACGCCGTCGCGTCGTCGACGACAACGAACGAGAGCTTCACCTACATCGAGGGTGCGCAGTTCACCGGTGCCGGCCAGATCCGCCTGTCCCGTGACGGCATCTATACGGTGATCGAAGGCAGCGTCGACAAGGACGCCTCCGCCGAGTTCGAGATCAGGATCGCCGGACGGCCCACCATCGATGCGGGTGACTTCATCCTGTGATCCGTGCCGGCACATGTGCCGACATTGATGAAAGGAGGGGACGGTTCCGTCTCCTTCGAAGGTCCAGGGGCAGCTTCGGCCGAGAAAGTGGCCTGGAGTTGCGCCCGACCAGGTCGGGTCGGGACGCCTCTCCCGGCCTTTGTGGTGCCGCACTCGCTGTCGCCGAACCGGCATCCACGTCGCCGCAGTGCGCTCTAGACGATCGGCGGTCCGAGGCCGTCTACGGCGGCGAGTGCCTCATTCCTTGATCGCTGAGCCTCGCCTCGTCGTGCGCCAGGCCGTTGGGGTCGAAGCGTCACAAAGGTTCGATTCCGCGCTGACGGGACCGCGCTCCCATCAGGCACCCGCCTACATCCGACGGAGATCACCATGGCAATTTTCAATGCGTACAGCGCCATCAACATGGGCGCGTTCGATTTTTCACAGATCGATTATCAGGGCGACTATCTCGATGCGAACAGCACCTCTCTCAAACTGGGGTATGACGACATCGAGGATGGGAATTACACAGAGTATTATGGATCGAAATTTACTTACGACGAATTCGATATGATTAAATCCGGTTCAATAAATCAGATTAGGCATGAGTGGTATTATCATGACTACGATAAATACATCAACGAAGAGACCGGCGAGTACGAGTATGGCGAGGAATATTACAGCGGCGGTTATTCGGTTTATCGCCTGAAGATCGACTTCGCCGATTTCATCGCGTCGTCCAACGAGGATCGCCAAAAATTGGTCTTCGACGGCAACGACGTCATCACGGGATCGAACGAGAACGACACGCTGGTCGGCTACTGGGGGAGCGACAAGCTCTACGGCGCCGAGGGGGACGATTCGCTCGATGGAGGCAATGGCGCCGACAGCGACTATTACGGCAACGACAAGCTCTATGGCGGTTCGGGCAACGACAGGCTGTCGGGGCGCTACGGAGACGACCGCCTCGAAGGCGGCGAGGGGGACGATAAGTTGGATGCCGGGTCCGGCGATGACACCTTGTTGGGACAGGACGGCGACGATAGTCTTTCCGGTGGCAAGGGAGCTGATCTTCTGATCGGCGGCGCCGGCTCCGATACGCTGATCGGCGGTCTCGACCAGGACACCCTCTCTGGTGGCGGCGGGCGCGGGCTGGATACCTTCGTGTTCGCGATCGATAAAACTGTGGGTGCGATCGCACGAGCGGACACGATCCTGGATTGGAGCACGACCTACGACAGCATCGATCTGAAGCATGCCGGTACGGCCACCAACTACTTCGAAGCCAGCACCAAGGCCGAGTCTATCGGCGAGGCTTTCGCCCCCTATGGCGGCGGGCTGAAGAACGCCGACATGAAACACCTCTTCCTTTACAACGGGACCGCGAAGACCGGATACCTCCTTTCGGATCAGGATGGTGACCACAGGTTCGATACTGGGGTGATTATGGCCAATGCCGGCAAGGCTTCGAGCATGAGCTACCTGGATATTATCTGACGGCGAGGCTGCGTGCAGGCTCGGAACTGCCCATCTCCCGGACCGGGCTCGCATTTGGAGATTCCGATCCGGACGACGGGTCCTCGGCGGATTGAGCCGGGTATCGAATGGGCCGGGTCGGGGTGACGCGTTGCACGAGGCTGCGGTCCCAAGCGGGTGAGGGGCGCCCATCGGATCACCGCCGTTTCGTGGCGCATGCCGATACCACACGGCGCGGCAGATCGTGTCCATCCTTCGCTAATGCGCCGGCCAATCGGGCGACGGTCGACGATTTCGTCATCGAACCCTGCCGGCATCCTTCAAGTGAGGGATGCCGTCTTCCAAAGCGGCTTGTAACGGGTCGATAGGCGCCCCGCCCTTCGGAAAGAGACCCCAATGGCCAAATTGACTGTTTCCGGCTCGATAGACATGAATTGGATCGAACTACCGAAATTGCCGACATACTGGGACGAAATTGACGGAAGCGAGAGTCACTATCAGTTCGGATATGACGACGGCGATTCAGGTGACTCGATGCTATATTCAGGGTCGAATTTCAAATATTATGAGGAGTATGATGAGGGGGAAATATACGTATATTATGACCAGATTATATCTGGTAATATAAAATCGGTTAATTACAATTATTATCAATATGAAGAGGAATATTATGAGGACGAGGATGGGTATGAATTCTCGATCGATGTTCGCTACGAGGGCGCCTTCGAGCTGACCAAAATCGATGTCGATTTCTCCGAGATCCTGGGCCGCTCTGCCGAGGACAACCGTCAGCTGGTCTTTCGTGGGAACGATCAATTGATCGGTTCCGCGGCGAACGATTCGCTGATCGGGTATGATGGCAACGACAGGCTTTATGGGGGCGGGGGAGACGACAGCCTCGACGGCGGCAACGGCTCCGACAGCGACTATCTCGGCAACGACAAGCTTTATGGCGGCTCCGGCAACGACAAACTTGCGGGCCGCTATGGAGACGACCGCCTCGAAGGCGGAAACGGTAATGACAAGCTGGACGCCGGCTCCGGCAACGACACGCTCCTCGGGCAGGATGGCGATGACAACCTCACCAGCGGCAAGGGAACGGACGCCCTGCTCGGCGGGGCCGGCTCCGATATCCTGAATGGCGGCGCCGATAAGGACACTCTGTCCGGCGGCGGGGGCAAGGGACTCGATACCTTCGTCTTCGCATTGGACAAGACCGCCGGCGCGATCTCACGCTCGGATACGATCCTGGACTGGAATCCGACCTACGACAGCATCGACCTCAAATATGCAGGTACGCGAGACAATTACTTCGAGACGAGGACCACGACGATCTCTGCCGAGATGGCCTATGCGCGCTATGACGGCGTCCTGAAGAACGACGACATGACACACCTGTTCTTGTACAACACCTCGACGAAGACGGGGTACCTGCTGTCCGATCAGAACGCCGACCACATGTTCGACACGGTGGTCGTCATCAGCAATGCCGCCAGTGCCGCGAGCATGAGTTATCTCGACATCGTCTGATCGGGCGAGACACGACGAAGGCCCGGATCGGATGGATCCGGGCCGATATCGATCGACGACGAGACGTCCTCAGAAGAAGCGTTCCTTTATGACGATCGTGTCGCCGGGCCTCACTAGGTAGGTCATCGGGACGATGCCCGAGACGAGGCCGTTCGGTCCCTCGCGGGTGAGGACGGCATAGTCGCGGGCCGCCCGCGGCCCGAAGCCCGCCGCGATCGCCACCGCCGTCTCCACGGCCATACCGTTCACGTAAGGGTACTGCCCCGAGGTGGTGACCTCGCCGAGGATGTAGAACGGCCGATAGGCATCCACCTCCACCGTCACATGCGGCTCGCGCACGAAGCCCGCCGCCAGCTTGGCCTCGATGGTCCGGGCGGCCTGGGCCGTCGATTGCCCTCCCACCTTCACGAGCCCGATGAGCGGCATGGCGATGCCGCCCGTCCCGTCGATGGCGTAGATGTTGGAGAGATTGTCCTGGCCGAAAACGATGACGCGCAGCCGGTCGCCGGTGGCGAGCGTATAGCGTCCGCCGATCGATCCGGTGGCGGTGGCGTCGAGCTGCGCGGTCCGGAAGTCGGGACGCAGGCATCCGCCCAGTGCCAGAGTGGAGGAGAGAGCGAGGAGAAGGGAGCGCCGGTTCATCATCCAAGCCGCTAAGAGCAAGTTTCTGCCTCTATTGGTAGGTTCATATGGTTAACAAAAGCTGATGCGCCGCCCGGAATGCGCTGCGTTGCAGTCGATCTTAACCGACGATCAATCTTAACGAGTTCTACTCTTCCGTGAGGCGTCCGATACGCCGTCCTGCCTTGCGTAAAGATCGTCTCATGCCCCGCTCGCAGCAGACCGTTTCCTCGATCGAACCGATCCCACAGCGGGACGAGGGGCTCGGCCTGTCCCAGCTGTTCGGGGTGCTGGCGCGGTCCTGGCGCTGGATCGTCCTTCCCACCCTGGCGGCGGGCATCGGGGCCATCGTCTTCGTGCAGGTGGTTCCGCCCCGCTATACCGGCGAGGCCAAGATCCTGCTGGAGAGCCGCGACGCGAGCTTCGCGCGGACCGCCCAGGAACGCGGCGAACAGCCCCTGGCCATCGACGAACAGGCGGTGGCGAGCCAGGTCCAGGTGGTGATGTCCCGGGATATCGCCCGGGAGGCGATCCGCCGCCTGAAGCTCGTGGGCAATGCCGAATTCGATCCCGAGGTCGACGGCATCGGTCCGGTCCAGCGCGTCCTGATGATGATCGGGCTCGGCAGGAACCCGATGGAGCGGGCGCCCGAGGACCGGGTGCTGGAGACCTATTTCGACCGGCTCCTGGTCTACCCGGCCGGCAAGTCCCGCATCCTGACGGTCGAGTTCCGCTCGCGCGATCCGGACCTCGCGGCCAAGGCCGCCAACACCATCGCGGAACTCTACATCGCCTCCCTGGAATCGGCGAAGGTGGACACCGCCCGCTACGCCTCGACCTGGCTCGGCGGCAACATCGACACCCTGCGCACCCGCGTGTCCGAGGCCGAGGCGAAGGTCGAGGCCTTCCGCGCCCGCAACGGCCTGATCAGCGGCGGCGGCGGCGCCACCAGCCAACCTCTGGGCACCCAGCAGCTCAGCGAATTGTCGACCCAGCTGTCCCAGGCCCGCACGGTCAAGGCCGATCTCACGAGCCGGGCCAAGCTCATCCGCGAGATGATCAAGGACGGCCGCGCCTTCGAGATCCCGGATGTGGCCAACAACGAGGTCATCCGCCGCACGGTGGAGCAGCGCATCACCCTGCGCGGGCAGCTCGCCCTCGAATCGCGGACGCTGATGCCGGCCCATCCCCGCATCAAGGAACTGACCGCGCAGATCGGCGACCTCGATGCGCAGATCAAGGCCACCGCCGACCGGGTGGTGCGGACGATGGAGAACGACGCCCGTATCGCCGAGGCCCGGGTCGAGAGCCTGAACGCCGCCGTCGACGCGCAGCGCGAGGTCGTCTCGAAGGGCAATTCCAGCGAGGTCCAGTTGCGCGCCCTTGAGCGCGAGGCCAAGGCCCAGCGCGACCAGCTCGAATCCTACCTCTCGCGCTATCGCGAGGCCTCGGCCCGCGATGCCGAGAGCGCGGCCCCCGCCGATGCCCGCGTGGTCTCCCGCGCCGTGGTGCCCCAGATACCGTCCTTCCCGAAGAAGCTGCCCATCGTGGCACTCGCCCTCGTGATGGCGCTGCTGCTGTCCAGCGGCGGGGTGGCGGCACGCCATCTCCTCCGCGATCCCGACGAGACCCGCCGGACAGGGCCGGACGATCGGGCTCCCGAGCCCGCCCCCTTCGCCTTCCCGGAAGCGTCCGCGGCCCTGTCGCGCACCGGTACCGCCGCCGCCCTCTACGAGGCGCCGTTGATCGCCCGCGTCGTCGTCCCCCTCGTCGCCGCCGCTCCCGCCTCCGCCCCGGCATCCGCGCCGTCTCCGGGGCGGGAGGAGATGGAAGAGGCCGCCGGGGAAGCGGGCCGGACGGCCGTTCCCAGCTACGATCTCCAGGCCCTCACCCGTCGCCTGCGCGAGCGCATGGGCCGCAATGGCGGAAGCCTCCTGGTGGCGGAGACCGATACGGACGCCGACCGGCAGCTCGCCGGGATCCTGGCGGAGGCCTTGGCCGCGAGCGGGCGCGTCCTCCTCGTAGACGTCAACGGCCCGGCCTCACCCTCGGACGATGCCGGCCTCACCGACCTCGTGGCGGGCGAGGCGGCCTTCCTCGACGTGATCCGGTCGGTGCCCTCGGTGCGCAGGCTCCACGCCATCCCGCGCGGCTTCGTCGAGTGCGACATCCTCACGGACGAGCCGGAGGCCCTGGCCATCGCCCTCGATGCCCTCGCCCAGAGCTACGATTGGGTCGTCTATCGCTTGGGCGAGGCCCAGTCCGAGGGGGCTCGCGACCTGCTGACGGCCATGGCGGGCCGGATGAACGCCATCGTCATCGCCTCCGACACGTCGCCCGAGGATCCCGAGCTCGTCGCGCTCTACGGCCTGGCCGACCGGGAGGGATCCGGCTCCGTCCTCGTCGCCGGAGAGTACCCCGCGAACGAGCACGCCGCTGCTGGAAAGCCGGGGGCCGGCGCAAGACTTTCGGCGGCCTGAGGACTTTCGGCGGCCTGAGCGAGCCGTCGCGTCAGGTTTGCGCCTCGCCGACGCTCCGGCCATGGCGGCCCGAGCGTCGGATCGCCTTCCGGACCGCCTTCGCCCAGCGCGCCAGTCGCTCGCTCCGCTTGATCCGGCGCTTGAGGCGGGTGGCGGCCATGGACGGAATGGCGAAGAGATGGCCGCGCAGGGTGACGGCGATGGTGACCTCGCCCAGCTGAATCGTCTCGTCGCAGATATTGGCCTTGTAGCGGGCCTCCCCGACGCCGAGATCGAAGCTGCGGCGTCCGCGCTCGGTCTGATCGCGGATGAGATGCTGCAGCAGGATGTCGCCGGGGCTCGACCGTCCGACCACGGGATCCTGATCGAAGGAGGTCATCATGCCGCTGTAGCGCGCATCGCTGACCGCACCGGCGAAGGTCGCGAAGACGCGCCCATCGTTGCACGCCACCAGGGCGGAGACCTCGATCGCGGCGCCCCGGACCTCGTTCGGATCGTCCTGCCGGCAGGCGCCCGTGGCGATGAAGCGGCGGATCCCCTCGTCGGCATAGGGATTGGCGATGCTCATGGCGGCGAAGCGCGAGGCCTTCTGCGTGAAGAAGGCGGCGAGGTAAACTCTCACCTCCTCGGCATTCGCGGCCACCCGATACTCCACGGGGCCGAAGGCCTCGATCAGCTTCCTCTCCTTCGAGCGCATCTTCTTGCGCGCATCGGCACTGAAGACGCGCTTTGCGGTGGTCTCGGGGTCGGGGCCGAGGATCAGGCCGTAGGCGTCGCTCACGGCCGGCGCGGCGTGGAGGCTCAACGGATTGGCGGCGCCGTCCCAGAAGCGCGGCTGATGCCCGAGCAGATAGACATCGATCCCGGCCTCGTGCCCGACGCGGCGCAGCAGCCCAACGAGATCCTCGGCACGCATGGCCGCCGCCTCGCGGGAGGCGAACATCGGCATGTGGTAGTTCGCGTGCTTGCAGCCGATCACCCGCGCCACGCGGACGCCGCGCTCGCGTGCCACTTGCAGCGGCAGGATCACGCGGGGTCGTCCGCCGGGATCGCGCAGGACGATGACCCGCAGGGAGGCGTCCTGCTCCGCCGGGGTGCAGCCGAGCTTGGCCGAGACGAAGGCCGAGACCCAGTCGAATCGCTGATAGGGAGTAGACAGCGCGGCCGGATCGCTCTCGACGCTCCGCCACAAAGCCTCGACACTGGCCAGGTCGCGAAACACCTCCGGAACCAGTTGCCCGCGGACGCGCTCCTGAATCATACCCGCTCCGGTGAGATCGTGAACAAGAACCGCCATCACCGCTCCCTGGCACGGCTCCGCAAGCGCGGCGCACGAGCATGCATCGTCCAGTACTAGACCTCCGGCTCCTTAAGCGCCGGTGACGATGGAAAACGGCAAGGCATCATCTCGCGATGTGGGTAACGAAACCTTGCGGGTTGGTGATCGAATCTCCGCCCGTCCCGCCCTTCTCTGGTGACGTCCATGCCCTCGCCCGAGTTCCGTCACCGCCTGTTCGATGCGGGCTTTCGCGCCATCGCCGCCTCGGGAGCCGACCGTTGGCTGAGGCGGGTCGCGCAGGGGCGCGGCCTGATCCTGACCTTCCATCATGTCGATCCGGCCCCCGCGAGGGCCTACGCCCCCAACGGCCTCCTCTCGATCACGCCGGACTTCCTCGACCTGGTGATGGTCACGCTGGCCGCGAAGGGGTTCGACGTGATCGGCCTCGATTCCGTGCCAGAGCGGCTCGTCCGGCCCGGCGGGGACAGGCCCTTCGCCGTCCTGACCTTCGACGACGGCTACCGGGACAATGCCCGCCACGCCGTTCCCATCCTGAGCCGGCATCGCGTTCCCTGGACGCTGTTCGTCGCGAGCGACTTCGCCGAGGGGCGGGGCCGCCTGTGGTGGATCGAACTCGAACGCGCGATCGGTCGCCTCGACCGGGTGAGGGTGCGTCGGGACGAGGCCCCGCCCCTCGACCTGCCCGCCGCCACGGCCGGGGAGAAGATGGCGGCATTCGCCGTGATCTACCGGCACCTGCGCGCCGGATCGGAGGAGCGCCTACTCGCCACCATCGCCGCCCTCTGCGGCGAGGCCGGCATCGGAATCGGGCGTGTGGCGAAGGAACTCTGCCTGTCCTGGGGGGAGTTGCGCGATCTCGCGGCCGATCCTGCCTTGTCGATCGGGGCCCATACGATCGGCCATCCCATGCTGGCGAAACACGGGGAGGCGCGGGTACGCCATGAGATCGGGGAGGGCAGGGCGCGGATCGAACGGGAGATCGGACGGCCGGTGCGGCACTTGTCCTATCCGGTCGGCGATCCGACCTCGGCCGGGGGGCGGGAATTCGACATCGCCCGCGAGGCCGGGTTCGTCACGGCCGTGACGACCCGCCCCGGCCATCTCTTCCCCGGCCATGCCGCCCATCTCCATGCCCTGCCGCGGGTCTCGGTGAATGGGCTGCATCAATCGAAGGCGGCGCTCTCCGCGCTGCTGTCGGGGGTTCCGTTCCTCGCCTGGAATCGCGGGCGACGGCTCGATGTCGAATGAGCCCGGCCCACCCGGCTAATGCCGGCGGCGGCGACGGTAGGACGAGCGGCCCTCGCTTCCACCGACGGTGAAGCTGGCGCTCTGGCGGCCGTGGCGGGTATAGCGCCCGCGCCTGCCGCGCTGGCCCCTGCCCGCCTCCTGCGCGGGCTCGTCGGCCATGGGCAGGGATTCGGTGCTGACGGGCGGCACGGCGGCGAGCGCCGTCGCTACGGAGGAGGCCGACCCGCCATCGCTGCCCCCGCCTCCGACATTCTTGGCGGCCGGTCCGAACATCGCGAGGCACTGGTTGTAGGCGAGGTCGTTTTTGAGACGCTCGCATTCCGCCATCGAGCGGGGCGCATTCTGCGCCGAGGCCCGGGTGGCGAGAGCCGGGAGAGCGGCGCAGCCGACGCCTACGAGCAGGAAGGACGCGAGGAATCGGTTCATGAGGATCGGTTCATGGAGCGGCGGATCTCGGCCTGGGTCTGAGGGAACATCGAAGCGTGCCCAAGCCTGTGACGGCCGAGTGCGGCGAAATCCCGGCGTCGGGTGAAACCCCGGCTCTCAGCTCCCGCCGTCGACGTCCTTTCGCTCCATCCAGCGGATCAGCGGCATCAACGGGAATATCCAGGCGATACCAAGGAAGGCGTAAAGGATCGCCTGCACGGCCGGGGGCGTCTGGGAGATGCGGCTGTCGGCCAAGGCCATGGCGAGGGGCGCGTAGAGCGCCACGAAGGCGAGCATGCCGATCGTGCCGAGCAGCGTGCGGGTGCGGCGGCGCATGGGCGCTCTCCTGTATAGGGGCCTTTGGCGAGGGGCCTTCTCCCCCAGCGTCAGGTCCGCCGGGGTTAGGCCGACCGCCCCGGCAAGGCAATTGCCGCTCGCGCCGCATCCAAACCCTCTGCGGCCCTCGGCGACGTTGCCCCCGTGGCCGCGCATGCGTAACGCAGGGGCGCAAGGCACGGGAAACCCGCGCCGATCCCGACACCACGCGAGCTCCCCACCGCGATGCCTTCACGCGAAACCACCCCGACCGCGCCGGTCCGTTCCACGAACCCGGTGCGCATCTGGCTCTACACGCTGGCGATCCTCGTCGTGGCCATGGTCGCCGTCGGCGGTGCCACCCGCCTGACGGGATCGGGATTGTCGATCACCGAATGGCGGCCGGTGACGGGCGTGGTCCCCCCGGTCTCCGAACAGGCCTGGGCCGCCGAGTTCGACAAGTACAAGGACACGCCGCAATACCGCATCCTCAACCAGGGCATGGGGTTGTCGGACTTCAAGGTCATCTATGCCTGGGAATGGGGCCACCGCCTGCTCGGGCGCATCCTCGGGCTCGCCTTCTTCGTACCGCTCCTGGTGTTCTGGTGGCGCGGTCTCGTCGACCGGCGCCTGGGATACGGGCTCCTCGCGCTGGGCGCCCTCGGCGGTCTTCAGGGCGCCATCGGCTGGATCATGGTCGCTTCCGGCCTCCAGCCGGGCATGACGGCGGTGGCGCCCCTCAAGCTCGCCCTCCACCTGACCACGGCGAGCCTGATCCTGGCGGGCCTCGTCTGGTTGGCGGCCGGGTTGAGGTCCGGCCCGTCCGAGCCGGCACCCGGTCGCCTGAGGATCATGGCGGCCCTGCTGCCGATCCTCGTCCTGCTCCAGATCGGTCTCGGCGGCCTCGTCGCCGGATCGAAGGCCGGGCTCGTGCACAACACCTGGCCAGACATGGACGGCGTCCTCGTGCCGGGGGCGTCGGACCTGTTCGCGGTCAGCCCGTGGATCGAGAACTTCGTCGACAACGTCACCCTGGTGCAGTTCAACCACCGCCTCGTGGCCTATCTCCTTTTGGCGGTGGCGCTGTTCCACGCCGTCGACGCGGGCAAGCGGCTTCCCGGCAGCGGCACGGCCCGCCGCGCAATGGGCATCGCCGGTCTGACCCTGGCGCAGGCGGGGTTGGGCATCGTGACGCTTCTGCTGGCGGTGCCCCTCTGGGCGGGCCTCACCCATCAGGTCTTCGCCATGGCGGTCCTGATGATGGCGACGGTGCATGCCCGGCTCAGCCGGGGAGCGACCCCGCGGACCCTGCCGTCTCCCGTCGCTAGTTCCGCCGCCTTCGGTTTCGAGGGCATGACGGGCCGAGGCGCTTAGCCCCTCTCCGGGAACACATCGTAGCGGAGGCCGAGGGGGGCTCGGGGAGACGGCCTCTTGCCCGGAGGCGAGGGGGGCTGTCCCGGCCCGCTTTCCGGATCTCATCGGCGCGCCGGCTGCTGCATCGCACAGACCGCATCGCCGCTATGCCGGATGGTAGGTGCGGATTGGCCGGATGCTTGCACCGTGTCGGTCCACATCGGCGAGCGTCGCCCCGACCATATTTTGTTGCATCGCAGCGAAACCAAGCTTGGGTTCGTACCGTTAGCCGATGTGTCGATGGCGCCGCGAAAGCGGCGTCCGGCAATGTCACGCCACAACCGAAAGGCCGTCCAGCATGCACGACCAACGCCTCGTGTCGGAAGAGCAGGTACTCGTTGAGCGCGACCAGTCGGCACGCGAAGGCGCCGACACGGACGGGACGCGCCATGCACGGACCCGTAAGGTCGTCGTCGGTCTCACGGGACTCCTCGGCGCCGCCTGGGCCGTCGTCCTCGCAAGCCGCTTCTCGACCTTCTCATTCTAGGAATATTTTCGCCGGGAAAATATGCGGCAATCAGGTAGGCGGCGGTTCACGATGCTCGCCGCCTACGCAGTTCGAGCAGGGAACGAGTCTGGGCCTTCGGCGCTTAAGCTTGGGTTAGGAAAGTTCGGAGTCAGCGATGTTCCTGGCTGAGGACGGTAGACCCATCGGACTGACCTGGAATTACACCCGCCGGGAGCTGATGGCGGATGCCGCCGTGCACATCGCCGGCATCGCGTTCGGTGTGGCGGGCTCCATCGCCATCGTCATCCTGGCGGCGATGGCGCCGTTGGATTGGACCGAGCGAGCGGGCGTCGCGGTCTATGCCGCCGCCCTGGTGTCGATGCTCGGTGTCTCGGCCACCTACAACATGTGGCCCGTGGGGCGCCGCAAGTGGATCCTGCGCCGGGCCGACCACGCCCTCATCTACTTGATGATTGCGGGCACCTACACGCCTCTCGTCGCCCTGGTCGGGCGCGGATCGACGGCCTGGATGCTTCTGGCCTTCATCTGGGTGCTGGCGGCGATCGGCATCGCCCTGAAGCTGCTCCTGCCCGGCCGTTTCGACCGGGCCGCCATCGGGCTCTACCTGCTCCTCGGATGGAGCGGCGTCGCCACCTACGAATCGGTGATCGGCGCACTGAACCCCGAGGCCCTCTGGCTTCTGGCGATCGGCGGCGTGCTCTACTCGGCCGGGGTCATCTTCCACGTCTGGCGCAGCCTGCCGTACCAGAACGCGATCTGGCACGCCTTCGTCCTCGCCGCCACGGCCTGCCATTACGGCACCGTCCTCGCGAGCGTGATGAGCGCCGCTCCCTAGCGGCGCTCGGTGACACGTCCCCCGACGTTTCGGTTCTTCCCCTACTTCCCGCTGCAGAGCCCCTGTCCGGCGAGCCGGCTATGGTCGCGGGGGTCGCAATCCGTTGACAGGAACGAGGCCCATTCCGCGGTGGAGCCGTAGAACGCGTTGCGGTCGACGTCGCCGCGCACGCCCGGAACCCGGCCCGTGGAGGTGAACTGCCACAGCATCCACTTGCGCTTGGCGTAGCGCTGCTCGGGCTCGGCCGCCGTGGAGCGGACCCAGTGCGGGTAGTCGGGCAGCTCGTCCTCGAGCACGTCCTTGTGGAAGGTGATGTCGGTATAGATGATCGGACGCTTGCCGGTGTAGCGCTCCATCTCGTCGAGCATGTAGCGCATCATCGCCAGCGCCTGGGCTTTCGGCAGCTTCTTGGGGCAGAGCTGCGAATGACCGTTCCACTCCACGTCGAGGACGGGGGGCAGGGCGGTCGGATCGTTGGGGACGTTCTTCTTGAACCACTCCATCTGGTCCTGGGCCGAGCGGCACCAGAACACGAAATGGTAGGCCCCACGGGGCACGCCCGCCTTGGCGGCGCCGTCCCAATTGGCGCGGAACCGCTCGTCCACGTGGTCGCCGCCCTCCGTCGCCTTGATGAAGGCGAACTGCGTGCCGGCACCGCGCACCGAGGCCCAATCGATCGGCCCCTGCCATTTCGAGATGTCGATGCCCTGGATCGGGTGCTGCTTGGCGCGCGCCACCCCCGGATGGGGCTTCACGTCGCCCTTGGTGGGGTAGAAGTCGCTGTGGTTTCCGGCGCAGGCCGCGAGAGTCGCGAGCAGGGCGGCTGTCAGAGAGCGTTTGGCCCAGCGCATGGCGACGCCGCGTGGCATCCCGGCCATGATTGTCGGGGCGATCCCGTTCTTAAGCGACATCGATGCCCGGCCCACCGTTCTCACGCGCTACACTCATCGCTAAGGGATGGCCCCTGCGCGGTTAACAGAGCTTTGACGGCAATGCGGCGGAATTCCGGAAGTCGTTGCCTGCGAGCCACATAGGGTGCATTCCGGCGCTTAGGCCGCAGGCCGGCGCCCGAGGCTAAGTCACGAGCCGGTCTGGTGTTTCGAGGGGAGGGGAGACTGCAGAAGGTTTTGTTCACCATCGGCTACGAAGGGCTCGATTCCGAGCGTTTCGTGGCGACCCTGAAGGATGCCGGCGTCGCGACCCTGGCCGACGTTCGCGCGGTGGCGAATTCGCGCAAGCGAGGTTTTTCGAAGAACGCCCTGAAGACGAGCCTGGAGGAGGCGGGTCTCACCTACGCGCATGCGCGGGAACTCGGCACGCCCAAGGCCGGGCGGGAAGCCGCCCGGGCCCATGACGCGGTGCTGATGCGCCGGATCTACTGCGAGGAGGTCCTCGATACCGCCGATGGCGGCCTCGCCCTCGATGCCCTGTGCGAGCTCGCCGCGCGGGCGCCCACCTGTCTCCTCTGTTTCGAGCGCGATCCGGAACGGTGCCATCGCCGCGTCTTGGCCGAGCGGCTGGAGGCGGCCGGTTTCAGGACCGTCGACCTGTTCGGCTGATTCTCCCTCGGAACCCGGTCGCGCAAAATCGATCCTACCCGAGGGAATGCGTTGACAATCTAGAGTTAGGTCGCTCACATGCCCTTCGATCATGAAGACGTGATCGGACTCTCCTGGCAGTACGCGTGTGACGCGCAAATCCCTCGATCAGACCCTCGGCTTCCTCCGCTCCCTCGACCGGACGGCGAGCGGCGAGGACGTCGCCCGGCTTCTGATGGCGGAACTGGCGGATCTCGGCGTCGCCCATATCATGGCGGCCACCGTGCCGGCCCGTGGCGCGCCCGTCCGACAGCAGCGCGGCCACGTTCTCCTCAACACCTTCCCGATGGAATGGGGCCGGCGCTACCTGACGCGCGGCTATGCCTTCCACGACCCCACGGTGCGGCGCCTCGGCCACTCCACCGCGCCCTTCGCCTGGAGTGACGCCACCGAGGAGCGAGCCGACGATCCCCTGGCGCGCAGGGTGATGGACGAGGCGACGGATTTCGGCCTGTGCGACGGCCTGACGATCCCGCTGATGACCCTCGACGGCGAGACCGCCGGGTTCAGCGTCTCGGGCGAGCGCCTCGTCATCGATCCGGCGGATCGGGGGATGCTTCAGCTGATCGCCACCTACGCGTTCGGCCACCTGCTGCTGCTGAACGGGCAGAGCCCGGCGGCCTCCGCGCGCCTCGCCCCGCGCGAGCGCGAGGCCCTGCAATGGGCGGCCGAAGGTAAGACCGACTGGGAGATCGGCGAGGTCATGGGGATCTCAGCCCACGGCGTCGATTTCCACCTGCGCTCCGCCCGCGCCAAGCTCGGCACCGTCAACCGCACCCAGGCCGTCGCCATCGCCCTGCGGCGGGGGCTCATCATCTGATGGGCTCGAGGCCGGATCGTTGATATCTTCATCCGGGTCCAGTCTCGCGAGAGAAGTCGACGATGGCCAAGGTCAGCACCTGCCTGTGGTTCGGCAAGGACATCGAGGCGGCGGTCGGCCTCTACGTCTCCCTCGTACCCGATTCGCGGATCGACCATGTCCAGCGCTCGCCCGGACCCTGGCCGGGCGGGGAGGCGGGCGATGCGCTGCTCGTGGCCTTCACCCTTGGCGGACAGAGCTTTCAGGCCCTGAACGGAGGCGCCACGGCCGATTACGGCACCGCCGCTTCGATTTCGGTGGCCTGCGCCGACCAGGATGAAGTCGACCGGTTATGGGCGGCGCTCATCGCGGATGGCGGGGCCGAGATCATGTGCGGCTGGCTCCGGGACAAATGGGGCGTGCCCTGGCAGATCGTACCCACGATCCTCCCCCGGTTGCTGGCCGACCCCGATCTGGCCGTGGCGAGCCGGGTCTTCTCCGCCATGCAGGACATGATCAAGCTCGACATCGCCGCCCTCGAGCGCGCGGCCGCCGGCTGAGACGGGCGCGCGGCGTCCGGCCTCACCTCCCGCTGGCGCTGTCGCGGCGGCCGAAGCGCTCGGCGATGACGATGCCGCCGAGGACGAGGGCCAGGGCCGCGGCCTGGTACCATTGAAAGGGCTCGCCGACGACGAGGATGGCGAGGCCCGAGCCGAAGATCGGCACGAGGTTCACGAACACCCCCGCCCGGTTCGGGCCGATCAGTTCGACGCCCCGCATGAACGAGAGCTGGGCGATGAGGGACGGGCCGAGGGCCACGAAGGCGACGATGGCCCACCCCTTCGGTGTCGGCCAGATCAGGCGTCCGGCGGCCTGTTCGAGGACGAGGGCGGGCAGGGAGGTCACGAGGGCCGCCAGCGCCATCGCCGAGAAGAAGGTCAGGCCGGACATCTTGGGCCGGTCGGCGAGGGCGACGGTGTAGCCGGCATAGAGTAGGCAGGCGCCGAGCATCAGCATGTCGCCGATGTTGAAGGAGAGCGTCGACAGGATGTGCCAGTCGCCGTGGGTCGCCGCGACGCCCGCGCCGCCGAGGGTGATGACGACGCCGAGGATCTGCGCCCCGGTGACCGCAACACGGTGCACGACGTAGTTCAGCAGGATGACGAGGACCGGAATCGCTCCCTGGAACAGGGCGACGTTCACCCCGGTGGTGTAGATGCCGGCGGCGTAGAACAGGCTCGCATAGGCGGTGTAGCCGCAGGCTCCCATCAGCAGGACGTAGCGCCAGTGGCGCGCGATCAGGTGGCGCTCGGCCACGATCCCGCGCCAGGCCGGCCAGGCCAGCGCGAGGCAGGCGAAAGCCCAGCGCAGGCAGGTGAGCACCTGGGGCGAGACTTCCCCGACGGCCCATTTGCCCGCAACCACGTTGCCGCCCCACAGTAGGGTCGTGAACAGGAGGAGCGGGTAGGCGGCGGCGACCGCGCGGGTCTCGACGGCCGGACCGGGGGAGGCGGACGGAGAGGTCATGATCCCTTCGGCGGCTTTGCTCGGAGATGGTTCTTCGCTGGCGGTACCGCCATCCCCTTCTGTCCCGTCCATGACGGGCAGAGCAAGCCCGCCGGAAGCAGGGCTGACATCACGGATCCTACCCGGAGATGGGCCGGGCAGGGCGGCGCTTGGGAATAGGCAGGGCGGCGGCGATCCGCGCGGCGTCGCTCATCCAGAGATGCACGGCGGCGTAGGCCCGCCAGGGACGCCAGGCTTCGGCCCTGATGAGCAATTGCGCCGGTGTCGGACGCCCCGCCCCGGTATCGAGGGACCGGAGCAGGGCGAGGTCGCTCGTCGGCAGCGCATCCGGTTCGCGCAAGGCCCTGAGAGCGATGTACTGCGCCGTCCACTCGCCGATCCCGCTCATCGCCCTCAGGGCGGCCACCGCCGGATCGAGCCCGCGTCCCCGTGCGAACAGAGCGGGATTCGCATGGGCCTCAGCCGCGAGGGCGCTGATCGCCCTGCCGCGTGCCCCCGGCATGCCCAGCGTCGCGGCCACGTCTGCATCGAGCAGACGATCCGGCGTCGGGAACAGGTGGGTCAGCCCCGTTCCGGCGTATTCCGGCGCCATCGCTTCACCGAAGGCGGCAACCAGCCGGCCGGCGAGCCGGGTCGCCGCACTGACCGAGACCTGCTGTCCGAGAATGGCGCGTACCGCGATCTCGAACCCGTCCCAGGCGCCCGGAACCCGCAGGCCCGGCCGTTCGGCCACCAGGGGTGCGAGGTCGGGGTGGCGAGAGAGCGCGGCCGCGATGAGAGCCGGGTCGGCGTCGCAATCGAACATCGGCCTCAGCCGTGCCAGAACGTCCGGCAGAACCGCCGGATCGGGATGATCCACCGTCGCGACGAGGGTATCGCCACGGCCCTGCATGACGGAGATCGTGCCGGGGCCGCCGCCGAGGTAGACGGTCCGGGCATAGGCATCCGCCGTCACCACCTCGACACCCGGAATGGCCCGGCCGCCGAGATAGGCCAGGATCGCGGGCCAGTCGTAGGGCGGCTTGTAGGGCAGGGGGAGGGTGTGGGTCACGATCGGCTCCGGCCTCCCGGTTCATCGCATACCCGCGCGGCAACGGGAAACCGCCGCGCAACCGCCGGGGAGGGTGGGATATCCCGCCAAGCCCCGTATCGGGGTGGCGAGGGACGCTGTATCCGTTCAAAGGATCAAGCGCGGCGCATCGATCGCGAGGCCGGGGAGGGCGGTTCTGGTGTCGTGGGTGCGTGGTCTTCTCTTCGCGGGAATCGTGGCCGGAATCGCCGCCTTCGCGGTGAGCGAAGCCGGCACGGCCCTCATCGCCGAACTGCGGGAGCGGGTCGCCCCCGGTCCCCCTGCCCCGCGCCATCTTCCGGCCCAGCGCACCGCCATCGAGGACGGGCGCACAGTGGTCCGGCTCAAGCCGGAGGAGCGCGAGCGCCTCGGCATCGCCACGCAGGTGCGGCCCTCCGCTCCTCACCGCGAGGAACTCCAGGCCTATGGCAGCGTCCTCGACGTCGCCAGGGTCACCGACCTCACCAATTCCTACGCCAGCGCCAGGGCGCAGCTGCAGACCGCCCAGGCCCGTGTCGAGGTCTCGCGCAACGCCTTCCAGCGTGCCAAGAATCTCGGCCCCTACGCCACCACCGTCCAGGTCGAGACCACCGAGGGCACGTTCCAGACCGACCAGGCCGCTCTGGCGGCGGCGGAATCGCAGGTCCGCACCCTCGCCGCCACCGCGCAGCAGGAATGGGGGCCGGTGATCGGACGGGCCATTGTCGAGCGCTCGCCGGCCATCACCCGGCTGATCGAGCGCGTCGACTTCCTGGTCCAGGTGACCCTGCCGCCGGGCGAGAGCATCAAGGGCCAACCCGCCGCCGCCTTCGCCGAGGTGCCGCCGCAGAGCGCGCGGATCACCCTGCGCTACGTCTCGCCGGCCACCCGCACCGACCAGCGCATCCAGGGCCTCAGCTACTTCTACACCGTGCCGGGCGATAGCGGCTTCCTGCCCGGCATGAGCATGCTCGCCTTCCTCGCCTCCGACCGGACCGTCACCGGCATCAGCGTGCCCGAGGATGCGGTGGTGCATTGGCAGGGCGGAACCTGGATCTACCGCGCGGTGGCGCCCGACGCCTTCGCCCGCCACGCCCTCAAGGCCGACCCGCCCATGTCGGCCGATGCCTATGTGGTAGAGGACCTGCCCGGTGAGACCGAGATCGTGCTGACGGGCGCGCAGGCGCTCCTGTCCGAGGAGATGAAGAGCCTGCTCTCCGTCTCCGGCGGCGTGGACGACGATTGACGTGAGCGACGTTCCGAACGCTTCCCCGAGCGGCCCCCAGGCGGCGCTCGTCGCCTTCGCGGTGCGCTTTCGCGGCATCGTCCTGGCGCTCAGCCTCGCGCTCGCCGGCTACGGCATCTACGTGCTCGGGGACGCGAAGTACGACGTGTTCCCCGAATTCGCGCCGCCCTCCGTGGTGGTCCAGACCGAGGCGCCCGGCCTCAACCCCGAACAGGTTGAGGTGCTGGTCACCCAGCCGATCGAGGTGGCGGTGAACGGCTTGCCGGGGATCGAATCCCTGCGGTCGAGCTCGATCCAGGGCCTGTCGGTCATCACCGTCACCTTTGGCACGGGCAGCGACGTCTACCGCGTCCGCCAGCTTGTCACCGAGCGCCTGACGGCGCTCGCCGGCCGCCTGCCCCAGGGCGTGCTGCCTCCGGCGATGACAGCGTTGACCTCGGCCACCAGCACGGTGCTCCTCGTCGGCCTGACCTCGGATCGGCGCTCCGACCTCGACCTGCGCACCATCGCCGACTGGACCGTGCGCCTCCGCTTGCTGGCGGTGCCGGGGGTCAGTCAGGTCTCGGTCTATGGCGGCGCCGTGCGCTCGCTCCAGGTCCAGATCCGGCCGGCCGACCTCATCCGCTACAATATCGGCATGAACGACGTGCTCGCCGCCGCCCGCAAGGCCACCGGCGTGCGCGGTGCGGGCTTCGTCGACACGATCAACCAGCGCGTCACCCTCCAGACCGAGGGGCAATCGCTCACCCCGGAGGAACTGGCCCGCACGGTCCTCATCAACGAGGGCGGCGCCAGCGTGACGCTGGGCGACGTCGCCACCGTGGTCGCCGCCGGCGAGCCGCCGATCAGCGCCGCCCTGGTGGACGGCAAGCGCGGCGTGCTCCTCATGGTCGGCGCGCAATACGGCGCCAATACCCGCGAGGTCACCGCCCGCGTCGAAGCCGCTCTCGAAGACCTGCGTCCGGCCCTCGACCGCGAAGGTGTGGCGTTGCGGGCGGATCTGTTCCGGCCGGCGAACTTCATCACCATCGCCAATGCCAACGTGCTCCAGGCGCTGGGGCTCGGCGGCATCCTCGTGGTCGTGGTGCTGTTCGCCTTCCTGTACGACTGGCGCACCTGCGTGATCTCGTCGGTGGCGATCCCGCTCTCGCTCATCGCCGCCGTGGTGGCGCTCCAGGCCATGGGCGAGAGCCTCAACACCATGACCCTGGGCGGCCTCGCCATCGCCATCGGCGAGGTGGTGGACGACGCGGTGATCGGCGTCGAGAACGTGGTGCGGCGCCTGCGCGAGAACCGGCGCCTCGCTTCGCCCGTCCCGGAGGGGAGGGTGGTCATCGACGCCATTCTCGAAGTCCGCACCGCGGTCGCCTATGCCACCTTCGCGGTGCTGCTGGTGTTCCTGCCGGTGCTGGTCCTGTCCGGCATCGCCGGCAAGCTGTTCGCCCCCCTCGCCCTCGCCTACATCCTCGCGGTGGTGGCCTCGCTCGCCGTGGCGCTCACCGTCACTCCCGCCCTGTCGATGATGCTTCTCACCGGGCGGCACGAGACGGACATGCGCGACCCGCCGGTGATGCGCTGGTCGCGCGGCGGCTACACCCGCCTCCTCCAGCGGATCAACCGTGCGCCGCGCATCGTCATCGCCTGCGGCATCCTGGTGACCCTGGCGGGCGCTGCCGCGACACCTTTCTTCGGCAGCACCTTCCTGCCTGACCTGAAGGAGGGCCACCTGATCCTGCACATGGCGGCGGCTCCGGGTACGTCGCTCGGGGAATCCATGCGCCTCGGCACCCGCATCACCGCCGAACTCCGGAAGATACCCGGCATCCGCGCCGTGGCTTCTCAGATCGGCCGCGCCGAGGCGGGGCAGGACACCGCCGGCACCCATTACAGCGAGATCCATATCGACCTCGAACCGGGGCTCGACGGCGCGGGGCAGGGCAGGGCCGAGGCCGATATCCGCACCCTGATGGCGGGGTTTCCCGGTGCTGCCTTCTCGCTCAAGACCTTCCTCACCGAGCGGATCGAGGAGACGGTCTCAGGCTACACCGCGCCGGTCGTCATCAACGTGTTCGGCAACGACCTCGCCCGGATCGAGGCCGCCGCCCGCGACATCGCCCGCGAGCTCGCCGAGGTGCGCGGCGCCACCGACATCCAGCAGGCCTCCCCGGCGGGCCTGCCGCAGATCAACGTCGGTCTCCGGCCCAACGACCTTCGCCATTGGGGGCTCTCGGCCGTCGAGGTGATGGAGGTGGTGCGCACCGCCTATCAGGGCGACGTGGTCGGCCAGACCTACGAGGGCAATGCGGTCTTCAACGTCCTCGTCATCCTCGATTCCGGGGCGAGGGGGCGTCTCACGGCTGTGGGCGACCTCCCCTTGCGTTCCTCGAACGGCCGCTTCATCCGCCTCGCCCAGGTGGCGGACATCTACGAGACCTCGGGACGCTACCAGGTCCAGCACCAGGGCGCCCAGCGCGTCCAGGCCATCACCGTCAACGTCACGGGGCGCGACGTCGCTTCCTTCGTCGAAGCCGCCCGGCGCAAGATCGCCAGGGAAGTGGCCCTGCCGAGCGGCGTCTATGTGAGCTTCTCGGGCTCGGCCGAGGCCCAGGCGCGGGCCAAGCGCGACCTGCTGCTGTTCTCCGGTCTCGCCGGTCTCGGTATCGTGCTGCTGCTGGCCATGGTCACGGGCAGCGCGCGCAACCTCATGCTGGTCCTGGTCAACCTGCCCTTCGCCTTCGTCGGCGGGGTACTGGCGGTCTTCGCCACCGGGGCCGTGCTGTCGCTCGGCTCCATCGTCGGCTTCGTGACGCTGTTCGGCATCTCGCTCCGCAACACCATCATGATGATCTCGCATTACGAGCATCTCGTCGCCATCGACGGCCGGGCGTGGGACAGCGACACGGCGGTGGAGGGCGCCGCCGACCGGCTGGTGCCGATCCTGATGACCTCCCTCGTCACCGGTCTCGGCCTGCTGCCCCTGGCGCTGGGCGCCGGCGAGCCCGGCCGCGAGATCGAGGGGCCGATGGCCATCGTCATCCTCGGCGGCCTCGTGACCTCGACGGTCCTGAACCTCCTGATCCTGCCGACCCTGGCCCTGCGCTACGGCCTGTTCACCACCGGCGAGGGCAGGGCGCCGGATACGGTGCGGACATCCTAGGGAGATCCGGGGCGAGCCGTCGGTCGGTGCCGTCCGGAATGGCGAACCGGCACGGCGGATCAAGCCCTTTCAGAGCCCACATCTGCCATTCGCATAAGATATATTATGGAACTATGGGCCACTGGAGGCGGGGTGAGGGGGGGCTTCGACCGCAGCTTGACAGGAAGCTGGGATTCACCATTCCATGAGGTGCCGCCGAGAGATGGCGACTTCACGACTCGCTCACCAGCTTCCTTAAGCGATCCGCCAGTTTCCGGCGCGATCGTCACAATCCTATCTCAAACCGCGTGTCTAACCCGTGGCGGAGTGGGACCGGTCTTCACGACCGCCCGCCCCGATCGTTCTCGAAGCGGATCCAATGCTGACCCTGCCCAAATCCTGCGCCGCCCCGATTCTCGGCCTGGCCCTCGCGGCTCTGGGCTTCGGCGCTCCGGCATGGGCGGAGCCCGTGGCATCGAAGCCGGCCATTCCCGCCCGGGCGCTGGCCAAGCTCTCCCACGTGGCCGCCCTGGTGAAGGCGGGATCCGACATCCGCATCGTCGCCTTCGGCTCCTCGTCCACGGAAGGGTCGGGGGCCTCCTCCCCGGCCGCCGCCTACCCCGCGCAATTGCAGGAAGACCTGCAGGGCCGCCTCGATATCGCCGGCGCCAAGCACCCCATCGTCACGGTCCTCAACCGCGGCAAGGGCGGCGACGACGCCGAGGCCATGGCCCGGCGCCTCGACCGGGACGTGCTGGCCGAGCGGCCGGACCTCGTGATCTGGCAGACCGGCAGCAACGACCCGATGACCGGCGTCACGGTGGAGCGTTTCACCGAATTGACCCGCCAGGGCATCACGGCGATGCGCGCCGCCGGTTCGGACGTGATCCTCATGGACCAGCAATGGTGCCGCCGGCTGAGCACGACCAACGGCGCCGAGCGCTATGGCGAGGCGCTGCATAGCCTCGCGGCCGAACTCGACGTGCCGGTGATCCGCCGCCACGCCCTGATGCGGACCTGGGCCGCCAGCGGCCTCCTGAGCCCGGCGCAGATGATAGGCCCCGACGGGCTGCACATGACCGATGCGGGCTACGACCGCCTCGCCAAGGCCGCCACGGCGCAGATTCTGGTCAATGCCGGCCTGATCCCGGCCGACCCCCTTCGCAACTGAGGCGCGCCCTCTCCCCGCCGCCTGCCTGCGCTTCAGAGGTCCACGCTCACAGACAACCCGTCATAAGCCGGCACCACGCCCGGCGGCAGCTTGGCCGCGAGGGTGGCGTAGTCGAGATCGGTGTGGAGGTTGGTGAGAATCGCGCGGCGCGGGCGCACCTCCTCGATCAGCGCGAGCGCATCCGAGACCGAGTAATGGGTCGGGTGAGGGGTGTCGCGCAGGGCATCGATGATGAGGAGATCGAGGCCGCGCAGCCGCGCCTTGGCAGCCTCCGGCATCAGGCTCACATCGGGTGCGTAAGCCGCTGGCCCGAAGCGGAAGCCGTGGGCGGACTCGGCGCCATGTTCCATGCCGAAGGCCACGGCCTCGATCGCACCGCCCTCGCCTCGGATCGTGACCGGCTCGCCTGCCACGAGATCGTTCATGTCGAGGATCGGCGGATAGGCGCTGCCGGGGGGCGTCTCGAAGCAATAGCCGAAGCGCATCGTCAGCAGGGCCCGCGTCTCGGCATCGGCATAGACCGGGATGCGCCGGTGCATGTGGATCACCAGCGGTCGCACGTCGTCGATGCCGTGGGTGTGGTCGGCATGGGCATGTGTGTAGAGCACTGCGTCGAGGCGGCTGACCCCCGCCGACAGCAATTGCTCGCGCAGATCGGGTGAGGTGTCCACGAGGAGGCTGGTGGCGCCCGCCTCCCCTCGCCGCTCCACGAGGATCGAGCAGCGCCGCCGCCGGTTCCTGGCATCGGCCGGGTCGCAGGCGCCCCAGCCGTAGCCCACGCGGGGAACGCCGCCGGACGAGCCGCAGCCGAGGATCGTCAGCGTCAGAGAACCCATCCGCACCTCCCGGTCCGTTGGTAGCGGAGCGCGCGGGCCGCTGTCATGCCGCCCGGCTGCCGGACGGGGTCGCCTTGTCGAACAGGCGGTGGAAATTCGCCGTCGTCAGGCTCGCGAAGGCCTCGAACTCCATGTCCAGGGTCTTGGCCAGGGAGCGGGCGGTGTCGGCGGTATAGGCCGGCTCGTTGCTGCGCCCGCGATGCGGCTCGGGCGCCAGGAACGGCGCGTCGGTCTCCACCAGGATGCGGTCGCGGGGCACGGCCAGGGCGATGTCGCGCAGCTCGTGCGAGCGCCGGAAAGTGACGATGCCCGAGAACGAGATGGACAGGCCGAGTTCGACCCCGACTTCCGCCAGGCGTCGGCCCGAGGAGAAACAGTGCAGCACCGCCTTGAAGGCCCCGCGCTTCATCTCGTCGACGAGCACCGATTCCATGTGCTCGTCGGCATCGCGGGCATGGATGACGAGGGGGAGGCCGGTCTCGCGGGAGGCCGCGATATGCCGGCGGAACACCCGCTCCTGCACCGACTCCGGCGCGGCGTCCTCGTAATGGTAGTCGAGCCCCGCCTCGCCGATGCCGACACAGCGCGGATGGTGGGTGAGGGCGACGATCTCTTCCGTCGGCACGTCAGGCTCGTCCCCTGCCCCGTTGGGATGGGTGCCTACGGTGTGCCAGATCTGCGGATGAGCCTCGGACAGGGCCTCGTAGACCCGCGCCTTGGCGACTCGCGTCGAGATCGTGAGCATCCCCGTCACGCCCGCCGCCTCGGCGCGGGCGATCACGCCGGGAAGATCCTCGGCGAAGTTCGGAAAGTCGAGATGGCAGTGGCTGTCGACCAGCATGGACAAAACTCGGGATTCTCGGTGACGCTGCGGATCCCGCCTCAGACGGCGGGAGCCTCCGGCTCGACGAAGCGCGGGAACAGCCCGCTCGGCGCGGGGAGCGCCGTGCCCGGCGCCAGCCGACCCCCCTCCCCGATATCGGAGAGCTGCCGCCTGCCCGCGGGCACGGCCAGGAGGTCGAGGAGCTTGGCTCCCGAATCCGGCATGAAGGGCTGCACCAGGATGCCGATGGCGCGCAGGGTCTCGGCCACCACGTAGAGGGAGGCGGCCATGCGGGCCGGGTCGGTCTTGCGCAGGACCCAGGGCTTCTGCGCGTCGAAATAGCGGTCGGACGCCGTCACCACGGCCCAGATGTCGGCGAGCGCCGTGTGCAGGGCGAGCTTGTCCATCGCCACGCGCACGGAGCCCGGCAGGGCGTCCGCCAGCGCCAGGAGCGCCCGGTCGTCCTCCGTGAACGCGCCATGCTCGGGGATCTGGCCGCCGCAATTCTTCGCGATCATCGAAAGAGAGCGCTGGGCGAGGTTGCCGAGCCCGTTCGACAGGTCCGCCGTGTAGCGGGTGATGATGGCCTCGTGGCTGTAATTGCCGTCGCCGCCGAAGGGCACCTCGCGCAGGACGAACTGGCGCAGCGCATCGACCCCGTAGGTCGCGATGAGGTCCATCGGATCCACCACGTTGCCGAGGGACTTCGACATCTTCTCGCCCTTGGAGAGCAGGAAGCCGTGGCCGAAGACGCGCTTCGGCAGCGGCAGGCCCGCCGACATCAGGAAGGCCGGCCAGTAGACCGCGTGGAAGCGCACGATGTCCTTGCCGATGACGTGCAGGTCCATCGGCCAGAATTTTTTGCGGGAGTCGGCCTCGTCGGGGAAGCCCGTCACCGTGAGATAGTTGGTGAGTGCATCGACCCAGACGTACATCACGTGGTCCGGGTGCCCCGGCACCGGCACGCCCCAGTCGAAGTTGGTTCGGCTGACTGAAAGGTCCTTGAGGCCGGAACGGACGAAGCTCGCCACCTCGTTGCGCCGTGTCTCGGGGCCGATGAAATCGGGCTGGGCCTCGTAGAGGGCGAGCAGGCGATCCTGGTAGGCGGAGAGGCGGAACAGGAAGTTCTCCTCCTCCATCCAGGTCACGGCCGTGCCGGTCTCCCGCGCGCGGCGCGTCCCGTCGGGGGCGGTCTCGGTCTCGTCCTCGTTGTAATAGGCCTCGTCGCGAACCGAGTACCAGCCGGCATATTTCGACAGGTAGATGTCGCCCTTGGCCTCCATGCGCCGCCAGAGTTCCTGGGCGGCGGCATAATGGTCCGGCTCCGTGGTGCGGATGAAGCGGTCGTGGCTGCAGTTCAGCGCCTCGGCCATGGCCTTGAAGCGCGCGGCCATGTCGTCGACCAGGGCCTTCGGGCTGATCCCGGCCTTGGAGGCGGTCTGCTGGATCTTGAGCCCGTGCTCGTCGGTGCCGGTGGCGAACAGCACGTCGTAGCCGTCGAGGCGCTTGAACCGCGCGATCGCGTCGGTGGCGATCACCTCGTAGGCGTGGCCGATATGCGGCGCGCCGTTGGGATAGGAGATCGCCGTGCTGATGCCGAAGGTCTTAGCGTCGAAACCGGACGTCTCGGCAATGGATGGGCTGGGCCCTGACTCGTTGGCCATCGCGTCGAAATACCCTCGGATACGCGGTTCATCGGATCACAGGACGAGCCTGCTCATGTCCCGGCGCGCACGGCCCCCGCGAGGTCGCCGAACAGCGAGAGGATCAGCGGCCGGCGGTCGAGATTGTAGGTCGCGGCCTCCCGGGCGGCGCGGGCGATCTTGTCACACACCTCCACCAGGGCCGCAAGGCGAGCGGGGGGCTCGTGGCGGCGGCGGTCGAGTTCCGATGAGACGAAGCGGAACACCGTGTCGAGGCTCGCTGCGAAATGCTCGTCCGCGTCCCGGCCGGAGAGCTTCTCGGCCAGTGCCAGGATGCGGCGCCAATCGGGATGGTCGAGGCGCGACAGCAGGGTCTCCATTTCGCCGACGAGGTTGGATGTCGCCGGATCGAGCATGGCGAAGCCCTGCGCCACCGAGCCCTCGGACAGGGCGGCGGCGCGGGCCAGGGCTTCCGGGTCCGGCCGCACGAAGGGGGGAGGGAAGCTCTCCAGCACCCGAGCCACCTCACCCTCCCCCAGGGGGCGCAGGTTGAGCGCCCGGCAGCGCGAGCGGATCGTCGGCAGCAGCCGGCCCGGCGCGTGGCTGACGATCAGGAACAGGCAGCGGGGCGGCGGCTCCTCCACCATCTTGAGCAGGGCATTGGCGCTGTTGGCGTTGAGATCCTCGGCGCTGTCGACGATGCAGATGCGGTAGCCGTCATTGCCTGCCGTCGAGCCGAACAGGTCGAGGGCATGGCGCGCGGCATCGACCGAGATCTTGGTCGCGAGCGTCTTGGCATTGTGCGGCCGGGTCCGGCGCAGGGCCACGAGGTTGGGGTGCGACAGCGCCGCCACCTGCCGCGCCGCCGGATGCGAGGGATCGACCGCGAGGGTGTCCGGGACGTGGCCGGGGCGCGGGTTGGCGATCAGCCAGCGCGCCACGCGATAGGCCAGGGTCGCCTTGCCGATGCCGCGCGGGCCGCCGATGAGCCAGGCATGGTGCAGGCGGCCGGAGGCGATCCCCTCGATGAAGGCGCCCTCCGCCTCCGCATGGCCGACGAGACCGGCCTGCTCGCGCGGGCGGGGGATGTCGGCGAGATCGCCGGGCTCGACGTCCTCGGGCGCGCGTTCAGGCCGCATCGTCGGCAGCCTCCGGGCGGGAGAGAAGGCTGGGCAGGCGGGCGGCGAGGGCGGCCGCGATCGCCTCTTCCACCGCATCGGGGGGGAGGCCGGCATCGATGACGACGCAGCGCTCCGGCTCCATTGCCGCGATGGCGAGGAACGCCTGCCGCAGGCGGGTGTGGAAGCCCAGCGCCTCCGCCTCGAACCGGTCGGCCGCCTCCCCTGCCCCGGCACGGGCCTTCGCCCTGGCGAGGCCGATGGCGGGGTCGAGGTCGAGGATCAGGGTGAGGTCGGGCGTCATGTCCCCGACGACGACCCGCTCCAGGGCCGAGAGCAGGGCGGGGTCGAGGCCTCCCGCCGCTCCCTGATAGGCACGGGTCGAATCCGAGAAGCGGTCGCACAGCACGGTCTCGCCGCGGGCGAGGGCCGGGCGGATCAGCGTGTCGAGATGGTCGATGCGGGCAGCGGAGAACAGCAGCGCCTCGGCGAAGGGACCGTGCCGCTTCACCGTGCCGGCCAGCAACGCCTCGCGGATCGCCTCGGCCTTGACCGAGCCGCCGGGCTCGCGCGTCGTCACGACCGGGACGGAGGAGGCACCACGCAGGCGTGTCGCGAGGCGGGCGATCTGGGTCGATTTCCCGGCCCCCTCCCCACCCTCGAAGGTGATGAAGACCCCTCCCCGCCCACGGCTTCGGTCGGTCACGATTTGGCGCCGGCCTTGTCGGTCGCACCGGCCTTGTCACCGGCACCGGCCTTGTCGAAGGCGCGCCGGAACAGGCCGGTTCCAAGTTCCCAGGCTCCGTCGAGGGCGCGCTGCGGGATCGTGCCGGCCGGCACGTCCTCTCCGGCATAGACCGGCAGGTCGAGGGCCTGGGTGTCGCCGCGGGTGATGCGCAGGCGGCCCACCTCCTTGCCCTGTTCCACCGGCGCGGTCAGCGGGCCCTGATAGACGACGCGGGCGCTGATACGGTCGCCGTTGCCGCGCGGCAGGAGCACCCGGACCGGCTTCTTGGCCACCAGCGGGACGCTCCCCTGCGCCCCGCCGAAGACCGAGGCATCGGCCACGGTCTCGCCGCTGGCGAAGATCTGACGCGGCTCGAAGGCGCGGAACCCCCATTCCACCAGCTTGCGGGATTCAGCGGCGCGGTCGCGCGCTGTCTTGAGGCCGCTCACCACCATGATGAGGCGCTGGCCGTTCTGAATTGCCGAGCCCGTGAGGCCGTAGCCCGATTCCTCGAGAAATCCGGTCTTGAGCCCGTCGGCGCCGATATCGAGGGTCAGGAGCGGGTTGCGGTTCTGCTGCTTGATCTTGTTCCAGGTGAACTCGCGCTCGGCGAAGATCTTGTAGAGGTCGGGATAGGTGTCGATGATGTGGATCGCCAGCTTGGCGAGGTCGCGTGCGGTGACTTTCTGGTCCGGCGCGGAATAGCCGGTGGCGTTGCGGAAGGTGGAGCGCGTCAGGCCGATTTCCTTAGCCCGCGCGGTCATCATCCGACCGAAATTTTCCTCCGATCCGGCGATGCCCTCGCCGATGGCGATGGCCGCGTCGTTGCCCGATTGCACGATCAGGCCGCGCAGCAGATCAGAGAGCTTGATGCGGCTGTTGAGCTGGGCGAACATCGAGGAGCCGCCTCCCCCGGCGCCGCCCCGGCGCCAAGCGTCCTCGGTGATCTGGAATTCGCTGTCCATGCTGAGCCGGCCCTGCCGGATCTCGTTGAAGACGATCTCCGTGGTCATCAGCTTGGCCATGCTGGCCGGTGAGAACGGCTCGTCGGCCCCCTTCTCGAACAGCACGGAGCCCGAATCCGCATCGATGAGGATGGCGTGGGGCGCGGCCGTCTGGAAGCTCTGGGCGAGGGCGGGAAGGGCGGCGAACCAGCCGATCGCCGACAGGCTCAAGCCGGCCAGTCCGGCCCGAAAGCCGGCGGCCAGATTCGTCCGGTTCGTCGTCGCACGCATCGTTCGCCTCATGCCCGTCGGCTCCGAGGCTTGGCTGATAAGCCCGGTCCGTTCTCGCCCTTGCGAGATGGTATAGCGGATCGCCCGCGAAATCGAACGCAACTTTGCCGATGAGGTCGCGACACGGTGGACGGGACGATGCCGCCCCGCGCGTCGGTCCCGGTCGTTCGACGGTCAGTTGACCTCGGCGATGCGCGAGCGGCGTGGCTGGGCCGGCTTTGCCGCGGCGGTGGCGACCGCCGGGGCGGTCGACTTGCCGCGCCCGGCCTGGGCGCCGGCGGGCTGGGAGCCGGCCGGAGGCACGGACAGCTTGGCGACGCTGGCCTTGGCCGTTCCCAGAGGACCCGAGGGAGGCGGAACCGGACGCATGTTCGCCACTGCGGCATGGCCCGTCGCGGAGCGTGCCGGGGTCGCGATGCTCGCCGTCTTCACGACCGTGCCGCGTGCGGGGGCCGAAGCGGCGGCCATCCGCTGCGGTGCCGCCGGCACCGGCGACAGGGCGAGTTTCGTCTTCGGAGCGGAGGTCTCCACTTTGGCCTGAAGCGACTTCGCGTCCTTGGGCGTCCCGGCGCCGTGCTTCGATGCCGGGGCATGGGCAGGGCCGGCGCTCGAGGCGAGGCGCACCGGTGCCGGGGGCGGCGGTACGGACCCCTTCGCCTTCGGCCCCGCATGGGCCATCTGCATGGCGGGAACCTGGAGAGCGGGAGCCGTGCGATCCGGCATGGTCGGCCGGAACCCGTGTGACCGGGACGCGGTGGGCTGCAGGGCCGCCGGCACGGCGACGCTGGAGCCGCCCGCCACCAGGACCGGCGCGGGCCGGACGGGACGCGGCGCGGGAGCGGCATCGTCCTCGTCGGCCGCAGGCTTGAAGGCCAGGGCGGGACGCTGCGCGCGCGTCAGACGCTCCGGTTCGGCATCGGGTCCGAGATCGGCCATCATCACCGGCGAGCCGCCGCCGACGCGAGCGGGCGCGCCATCGGTGCGCAGGGTCGCCATCAGCTTGCGGTCGTCGCTGCCGGCGGTGGAGGCCTTGCCGACATACTCCACCCTCACCTTGGCGGTGCCGCTGCGATGGAATTCCAGGGCCTGGGCCACCTCCTCCGACACGTCCATAAGGCGATTGGCGTGATAGGGGCCGCGATCGTTGACGCGCACGATCATCGAGTGGCGGTTGGCGAGGTTGGTCACCCGGACGTAGCTCGGCAGCGGCAGGGTCGGGTGGGCGGCCGCGATGGAATGGCGGTCGAACACCTCGCCATTGGCGGTCATCCGGCCGTGGAAGGCGCTGCCGTACCAGGATGCCAAGCCCTCGCGGACATAGCCCTTGGCATCGTCGCGGGGCACGTAGGTGCGGCCGGCCACCACGTAGGGCTTTCCCGAGAAGCGGCGGCCGCCGCCCTTCGGGATCGTGTCACCCTCATTGTAAAGACGTGGGCTGGCCTTCACGCCGTATTTCGGGTCGTAGGACGATCCGGAAGAGCCGGCCGGGCCGGCGAGCTTCTGGGTGTTCTGCGCGCAATTCGCGGTGGTCAATGCCACCACGGACACGGCGAGGAGGCGCAACAGCGGTATGCCCGCCGTTTGAGCCGATCCGGCCTTCGTCGAACGCACCATACCGAACCGCCCAGCACTCTACGCTCTCGAAACGCCACACGGGCCTCAGGAACGGAAGAGCGGTCCGGTCCGGCCATCGAAGTCTGCCCGGAAGGAACGGTCTTCGATTGCACAGACAATTGTCGGGTTGACGTAAAGGAAACCTGAACGCTGCGGATAGGGCTCCGATCCGTTGCCCATGGCTGATCCGTCGAACGAGGGTTTAGCCCTATTGTTATGCGGGATCGAAAGAAGTTGCGGTTCCGAGGATGTGGATATCATGCTCCGGATCCCTCCTCCCGACCCATCGGGAAGAGATGTCGTGGGCTGATGCGGAACGTGAGAGTTCAGGTGCAAGGATCTGAAAAAAAACGATTTTCTCCTGTCGATTGTCGATATCGACAGGAGAGGGCCGTTAGCGGTGGTTGGTCTCGTTCAGCCGCTCGATCGGCATGGTCCCCCGCTGTTTGAACAGGAGGTCGAGGGCTTCGAGCATGAGCGCGTGCATCTTGGTGCGCTCGGTATGGGCAAGGTCGCGGAGCTGGTCGTAGACCGGTGGCTCCAGATAGACCGACATCTGTCGTGCACGCTCCTTCAAGGTGCTCGGGGCCTTGCGGACGGGGACGTGGCCCGTATCGAGCTGGACGATGTCGGCGCTCCTGGCCGGGGGAACGGTTCCCGCGACGATGGAGGCGAGGCTCGGCCTAGGCGGCTTTGGCATGCTTGGCGACCTGCATCCGCTTCTCGATCCACGTCCAGAGCCTGCGCACTTCGCCGGCGGCCTGGCCCTTGGGGTTGAATTCGGTGACGCCCTGACCGACGCCGATCGCGTCCTGATGATCGGTGCGCGCGACGATGTTGACGTCCGGCAGGATGCCCAGCACGGCCAGGCCATCGGCCGCGTCGCGGATCCGGTAGGAGCGCGGCGGGGTCTGGTTCAGCACGAAGGCGAACTTCTTCTCCAGGCGGTAGACCGCGGCCAGGGTCGGCTTGAACGCGCGCAGGTCCGCCGGGGTGGGGCGGCAGGGGATGATGCAGAGATCGGCCGCGCGGATCGCCGAGAGCGTGCCGGTGGAATCGACGCCCGGCGTATCGATGAAAACGTAATCGTAGGAGGAGTCGCGCAGCTGGGCCATGACGGCCTCGATCTGTGACGCATCGATCTGCGCGACTTCCGGTCCATCCACCGTGCGGTGGTCGAGCCAGTCGCTGATCGTCGCCTGACGATCCATTTCGAGGATGCAGACCGACAAACCGCGCTCCTGCGCCGCGACGGCCAGTGAGATGCACAGCGTGCTCTTCCCACTCCCCCCCTTCTGGGTGACGAAGGTGATGGCTTTCATACGGGAGCCCTTCTCGCGTCCTGAGATGTCGCCTCCTGCCGTGCCGGGACGATCCCTCGGCCCAAAAGCCGATCGAATCCCCTGCCTCGGATGGTCACCGGTCGGGCTCGCAGCCGTCGTCCCGTGACACCAGGATGCCCTGATCCCGGTTTTGGCCCGTCATGGTTAACCAGTGGTTAAGGGCGGGGCCGGGGATCGGCGCGTGCCGTGAACCGGGGATCGAGACCGCGACGAACGATGCCGCCCGCGTTCGACCCCGGGGCCTTCGATCAATCTCAGGTTGCTAAAAATTCCCGTAGGGCGTGTCTCATCCCTTTCATTTGCGGGACTCGGCGCTTAGGTTGCCGCTGACATCGCGGATCGACGGGGATTTATCAACTTCAGGTAAATTCAATGCGAGGGCGATCCCTGCCTCGTGTCGATCCGCGGTCACACGTTTCGTCCTCAGCGATCCGCCCCGGCGGCCCAAGAGATCCATGCCTGCGCGTACGAGCCTTCTCACCAGCGACACGGACGGAATCCTGGCGGCACTCGACGCGTCGGGCGTCGTGGGCGTCTGGTCGCACGACGTCTGGGCCGGCCGGATCGTCGTCTCGGACTCCCTCGCGGACGTGCTCGGTCTCGTTCGGGAAGCGGCGGGCGTGAGTCTCGACGCGTTCCTCACGACGATTCTCGCCGAGGACCGGCTTCGCGTGGAGAACGCCCTGCATGCCGCCGTCGAGGCGGGCGGCCCGTTCGAGATCGCGTTCCGGACGGTTCGAGGCGAACGCCGTCTCGGCTTGCGCGGACGGATCGACCGGGGCGAAGCCACCGGGCGGGCGAGAGGCCTCGGCATCGCCATCGATCGCAGCCAAGACGGGGCAAGCCTTCACCAACCCGGCCTGCACGCGGAGGCTGCGGCCAACCGCATGGCGGAACACGCCATCGCCCTGCACGACCTCGCGGCCGACCTCCACCAGCCGAGACTGGCCGCGGTTCTCGACTCCCTCATGCGGGAGATCGCCTTCACCCTGGCCGGCCACCTCGAAGGAGCACGGCGTCCGCGCGAACATTGAGGGCGAGGATCCGGCTCAATCCGTAGGTCTGCGCAGGAGGTAGATGTCCATGATCCAGCCGTGGCGCGCCCTCGCCTCCGCCCGGACCCGCCGGATCTCGCCGGCGAGGTCGCCGAGGCGGCCCGACAGGATCACCTCGTCGTCGCTCCCGAGATAAGCGCCCCAATAGATCGTCAGGTTCGGGTCGAGATGGGCGAAGGTCGGGTCGCCGTCGAGCATCACCACGGTGGTGTCGGCCTCGGCGGACAATCCTCCGGCGATCTGGCGCCCGGTGGTGATCTGCACCGGCGCGCCGATGCGGTTGAGGGCGATGCGGTGGCTCGCCGCCAGGGCCTGAACGCTGGTGATGCCGGGAATCACCCGATGGTCGAAGGCGAGGCGCCCCCGCGCCACGATCCGGTCGATGATCCGGAGGGTGCTGTCGTAGAGCGAGGGATCGCCCCAGACCAGGAAGGCGCCGGTGCCGTCCTCGGGAAGCTCGCGCGCGATCATCGCCTCGTAGAGAGCCGCGCGGGCACCGTGCCAATCCTCCACGGCGACGCCGTAATCGGCCGGATTCCGGTCCCGCTCCGGGTCCTGCGCCTCGACGATGCGGTAGGGGCGGTCCTCGATGTAGCGCTCGCAGATCTCCCGGCGCAGGGCGACGAGGTCGGCTTTCTCCCCTCCCTTGTCGAGGACGAAGACCACATCCACCGTATTCAAGGCCCGGATCGCCTGGATCGTGACGTGCTCCGGATTGCCGGTGCCGATGCCGATCACGAGGATCTGTCTCACGCGTCTAGCCTTCCGAGTTGCGATCGGCCCTGTCGCGGGCGCATGCCCTATGCTACGCTCCGCGCCGACATGAAACCCATCCGGCGCAATCTGGACCGGAGCCTCGCGCTCTGGCTGATGACGGTGATCCTCGCGATCGCCGGCTTCGGCCTGTCGTCGCCCGCGAGCGCCCATACGGGCCACGGGCACGATGGCGGCGCCCCTGTGGCATGGGTCCAGGCTCCGGACTCCCTCGACGCGCTAGCCGTCCGGGCGGATGCCGTCACCCCCGGCGTGCATGAGATCGTGTCCGTCCTGCGGGCGGAGCCCCATCTCGGCTGTGCCGGCCCCTGCTGCACCGGCCCCTGCGGAGCCGCCTGCTGCTGCGCCATCGGCCTGGCACCGGCCGATGGCGATATCACGTCCGCACCCGGCTTGACCGGTCCCGTTCCCGTGGGTGCCATGTCCGCCCGTACGGACGTCGCTCCGGATTCTCCGTCCGAACCACCAAGACCCTTCGCCTGACGTAACGACGGCGTTCCGCGCCCGGCCGCCTGACGGCGCCGCGCGGAAAGCCGTCCCTGCTTCATCGGCGTCGAGGTTCTTTCCATCATGTCCATCGTTTTCCCGGCAGCCCTGCGCCTCGTCGCGGCGTGCGCCATCGCCTGGGCAGCCCTGTCCGGCGCGGTCCTGTCCCATGAGGGCCATTCCCACGGAGACGAGGCCCCTGCCCTGCCCGTCACCGCGGCGGCACCCCGGGCAGAGGCGAAGTCGGAGCGCTACGAACTCGTCGCCACCGTGCACGGCCACGATCTCGTCTTCTATCTCGACGCGTTCGAGACCAACGTGCCGGTCACCGACGCCACCCTCGCCCTCTCGACGCCGGAAGGCCGCAGGAAGGCCGAACTCCAGGCCGACGGCACCTACCGGCTTTCGGCCCCCTGGCTGGAGGAATCCGAGCACCACGACCTCCTCGTCGCGGTGACGGCGGAGGGCAGCACCGACATCCTTTCCCTCGATCTCGACCTGCCGGCCGCCAAAGCCGCGGCGACGACGTCCGGGTCGGCGACCGCCGCCTCCCTGGTCGAGCGCCTGACGCACCAGCCGCCCTCCGTCACCGCCGCCGGAGGCTTTCTCCTCGGCCTCGGCGCCGTCGTCCTGATCCGCCGTCGGCGCACGATTCCCATCGTCGTCGTCCTGGCGGTCACGGCGACGATCGTGTTGGGCAGCGCCGCCCTCGCCCATGAAGGCCACGATGCCGCGCCGGCCGAGGGCGGGATGATGGCGAGCCCGCCCTCCGGCGGCGCCGACCGGGCCAAACGCCTGGGCGACGGTTCCATCTTCGTGCCCAAATCCCTGCAGCGGCTCCTCGTCCTGCGCACCGCCGTGACGGCGACGCAGAGCGTGGCCCGCACCGTGGCCCTGCCCGGCCGGGTCATCGCCGACCCCAATGCCAGCGGCGTGGTGCAATCCTCCGTGGGCGGCCGCCTGGCCCCTCCGGCGAATGGCTTCCCGCGCCTCGGGACCCGCGTGACGCGTGGCGAGGTCCTCGCCACCGTCACCCCACCGGTCCAGGCCGTGGACGTCTCCGATATGCGCCAGCGCCAGGGCGAGCTCGATCAGCAGATCGCGATCCTCGACCGGCGCGTGGTCCGGTTCGAGCGTCTGGCGGGGACCGGCGCCGTGGCCCAGACCCAGCTCGACGATGCCCGCTCCGAGCGCGACGGGCTGAAGGACCGCCGCGCCGCCCTCGACGCGGTCCGCGGCTCGCCCGAGGCCCTGGTCGCGCCGGTGGACGGCGTCATCGCCGAGGCGAGCGCCACGGCGGGCGCCATGGCAGCCCCCGGCACCGTCGTCTTCCGCATCGTCGATCCGGGCAAACTCTGGATCGAGGCGCTGAGCTTCGAGGCTCTGTCGCCGGAAGGCTCGGCGACGGCCCGCCTCGGGGACGGGCGCAGTCTTGCCCTGACCTATCGCGGAGCCGGCCTCGCCGACCGCAATCAGGCGGTCCCGGTGCAATTCGCGGTGGCGGGCGAGTCCACCGGCCTGCGGCTCGGCCAGTTCGTCACCGTCCACGCCCCCTTGACGGGGGAGCGGACCGGCCTCGCCGTGCCGCGCTCCGGCATCCTGCGGGCGGAGGGCGGCAGCGTGGTCTACGAGCATGTCGGCGCCGAGCGCTTCGTGGCGCGCAGCGTCCGCACCGATCCCCTCGACGCCGACCGCACGCTCATCGCCGAGGGTCTGGAGCCGGGACGGCGCGTCGTCGTCCAGGGCGCCGAACTCCTCGACCAGATCCGCTGAGGAACCGCGAAGATGTTCGGCCTCATCGTCGCGCAATCCCTGCGCAACCGCCTCCTCGTCGTCGCGCTCGCTTTCGCCCTGGTCCTGACCGGCGCGCTCTCCCTCGCGCGCCTGCCCGTCGACGTGCTCCCCGACCTCAACCGGCCCACGGTCACGATCCTGACCGAAGCCGAGGGCTTCGCCCCCACGGAGGTGGAGCAGCGGGTGACCTACCCGATCGAGACCCGCATGAACGGCCTGCCCGGCGTCAGCCGGGTGCGCTCGGTCTCCGGCATCGGCCTGTCCATCGTCACGGTGGAGTTCGAGTGGGACACCGACCTGTTCCGGGACCGGCAGTTCGTCAACGAGAGGCTGGCGCTCGCGCGCTCGGAACTGCCGCCCAACGTGGTCCCGCAGATGGGGCCGGTCTCCTCGATCATGGGCGGCATCCTTCTCGTCGCCGTCACCTCGAAGACCGCGACCCCGATGCAGGTGCGCGAGACCGCCGACTTCACCTTGCGCCCGCGCCTGCTCTCGATCCCGGGCGTGGCACAGGTGATCCCCATCGGCGGCGAGGTGCGCCAGTTCCGGGTCGCGCCCAACCCCGCCGCCATGCGGGCGCTTGGCGTCACCGACGAGGCCCTCGCCCGCGCCCTCCAGAATTACGGCGGCAATGCCGGCGGCGGCTATTCCGAGGCCGGCGGCCGCGAGGTCCTGATCCGCGCGCTCGGCCGCACCACCGATCTCGACGACCTTCGCAATCTCGTCGTCACGACGCCGGGCGGTCCGGTCTACCTGCGGCAGGTCGCCGAGATCGCCTTCGGAGCGCGGCCCAAGCGCGGCGACGGCGGCTTCATGGGTAATCCCGCCGTGGTGGTCTCCATCGAGAAGCAGCCCGGCATCGACACCGTGCGCCTGACCCGCGAGGTCGAGGCGGCGCTCAAGGAGATCGGCCCCTCCCTGCCGCACGGAATCGAGGCCGGCAACGTCCTGTTCCGACAGGCGGACTTCATCGAGACGTCGCTTCGCAACGTGATCACGGTGCTGATCGAGGCCGTGGCCGTGGTGGCCGTGGTGCTGTTCGCCTTCCTGATGAACGTACGGACCACGCTGATCTCGCTCGCCGCCATTCCCGTCTCGATCCTCGCCACCGCCACGGTGTTTTCGCTGCTCGGACTCTCCATCAACACGATGACGCTCGGCGGCCTCGCCATCGCCATCGGAGAGCTGGTGGACGACGCCGTCGTCGATGTGGAGAACATCCTGCGGCGCCTGCGCGACAACCGGGCGGAGGGCTCGCCTCGCAGCACTTTCGCGGTGATCGTCGAGGCGTCCAACGAGGTGCGCTCCGGCATCGTCTACGCCACCATCATCATCTGCCTCGTCTTCGTCCCGCTCTTCGCCCTGTCGGGTATCGAGGGCCGGCTCTTCGCGCCGCTGGGCCAAGCTTACATCATCGCCATCCTGTCGAGCCTCGTGGTCTCGCTGACCCTGACGCCTGTCCTTTCCTCCTGGCTGCTCCCCGGCCTGAAGAGCCTCGACCATCCCGAGAACCGTCTGATCCGCGGCCTCAAGCGCGCCAACGGGCGCCTCGTGGAGACGGCCTTCGCCCATCAGCGCCTCGCCATCGTCTGCGCGATCGTCGCGGTGGTCGCCGCCGGCTACGGCACGGGACGCTTGCCCCGCGCCTTCCTGCCGACTTTCAACGAAGGCTCGTTCACGGTCACCACCACTTTCACCCCCGGCATCTCCCTCGCCGAATCCGCCCGCGTCGGCGCCATCGCCGAGCGCCTGCTGATGGAGATCCCCGAGGTGGACAAGGTCGGCCGCCGCACCGGACGCGCCGAGCTCGACGAGCATGCCGAGGGGGTCCATTCCACCGATCTGGAGATCCGCCTGAAGCCCGGCGGACGCGAACGCGACGCCATCACCGCCGAGATCCGGGGGCGGCTCGCCGCCCTGCCGGTCACAGTGAATGTCGGCCAGCCGATCTCCCACCGGCTCGACCACATGCTCTCCGGCGTCCGGGCCGAAATCGCCCTCAAGCTGTTCGGCGAGGATCTCGACGCGCTGCGCCGCACCGCCGAATCCCTGCGCGAGACCTTATCCGGCATTCCGGGCGTCGCCGACCTCCAGGTGGAGCGGCAGGTGCGCGTTCCCCAGATCGAGATACGGGTCGATCCGGCCAAGACCGCCCTCTACGGTGTCTCCCCCGCGACGGTGGTGGAGACGGTGGGGAACCTCGCCAACGGACGCGTGGTCTCGACCCTGGTCGAGGGACTGCGCCGCTTCGACGTGGTCCTGCGCCTGCCCGAGAGTGGCCGGTCCATGGCCGCCCTGCGCGACCTCCTCATCGAGACGCCCTCGGGCTGGGTACCCGCCCATGCCCTGGCCGACATCGCCGAGCGGGACGGGCCCAACCAGATCCTGCGCGAGAACGGCCGCCGCCGTATCGTGGTCCAGGCCAACACCGTGCCGGGCTCGGACGGCTCGAAGGTCGCCGCCGACATCGCGCAGGCCCTGGCACGCACGACGCTGCCGGAGGGGATCAGCGCGCGCCTCGAAGGCGCGTTCGAGGCACAAGGGGAGGCGACCCGCCGGATCGGCCTCCTCGGACTCGTCTCCTTCGCCCTTGTCTTCGCGCTGCTGGGGAGTCGCTACCGCTCCGGCGTGCTGGCCCTCATCGTCATGGGCAACGTTCCGCTCGCCCTCATCGGCAGCGTCGTCGCCCTCACCATCGCCGGTCTGCCGCTCTCGGTGGCCTCGATGATCGGCTTCGTGACGCTCACCGGCATCGTCGCCCGCAACGGCATCCTGAAGATCAGCCACGTGTTGAATCTCGGGTTGAACGAGGGGCTGCCCTTCGGCCCGGCCCTGGTGCTGCGGGCGAGCAACGAGCGCCTCGTGCCGGTGTTGATGACGGCGCTCGCCGCAGGCATCGCCCTGGTGCCGCTGCTCCTAGACGGGACCGCGCCGGGCAAGGAGATCCTGCACCCCGTCGCGGTGACGATCTTCGGCGGCCTCATCAGTGCGACGCTCCTCGACGCCATGTTGACGCCGGTCCTGATGCTGCGCTTCGGCGGACCCGCCTTCGCCCGACTGCGCGAGGCGCAGGGCGACGAAACCCCCTCCCCGGTGGCGGGGGCACTGCCCTCCCCGCCCGCAACCTTCTGACGACAGGGAACGCCCATGACGAAGACAGCCCTCCCCGCGATCCTGGCCGCGATCCTGGCTCTGCCCCTCGCCTCCCCGGTTCTCGCGGCCGGCGAGCACCGCCACGAGGACGGCACCGTCCATACGGACGGCCACGATCACGGCCCGAAGACCCCCGCGAAGGGCAAGGCCGCCGACACCCCGGCGACCCGCGCCTTCAAGGAGGCGAGCATGCGCATGCACGGCGACATGGAGATCCGCTATTCCGGAGACGTCGACCGTGATTTCGCCGCCGGCATGATCCCGCACCACAAGGGCGCCCTCGCAATGGCCAAGGTCGCGCTTCAGTATTCCAAGGATCCGGAGGTTCGCACCCTGGCCGAGGCCATCCTCAAGGCACAGGAAGCCGAGATCGCGCAGATGGAGGCGATCCTGAAGCGGACCGATCCCGCCAAGAAGTGAGGTCCGCCCCGTGCGGCGTCAGGCGCGGCGGCTCTTCCGCCTGTCGCGCTCGTCGTCGAAAGCCGCCGGAACGCCGCTGAGCACACGCAACGGATGCGTGTGGACCGGGCGAAACGTCCTGGGCATCGGGCCGCAACCGATACAGACCGCGTAAGTCCAGCGCAGCCAGAGACTGGTGTTCTCCCTGTCGATCTTGTCCTGGCGCTTTCGCGCCTCGGCGATGGCGGCCCTGACCTCGGCCGCCCGCTCCTCGCTGACGGCCTCCCGTTGCCGGGCCGTGACGGTGGGCTGGTTCTGCCCCGGCTGAGCGATGCAGGGCGAAGAAACGACGCTCAGGCCTATTAGTATTCGCAACACCAATCGCATGCGTGCCTCCGAAATCGCAGAAGGCATTCCCCGTTTTCGGACTGCTACGGCCACGATGGACGGAAAGTTTCAGGCTCCTTCCGCCACGTACAAGGCAGGGACAATCCCCCCGTCTTCCGGAAGGTGCCTCGGGATGAGGTCACGGGAGGGGATCGGCCATTCCGCTCGTCGTCGACAGGTCGCCCATCGGAACGGCCCGTCGAACGGGTGTCTAAGCAGGTTCCGCAAAAGTGGTCACCAGCTTTGCGGGAAAAAACCTGCGTCATTCTAGAGACCTAAGCGAGGCGATGCGTTGGCTTGCCAACGCGAACCCGCTTAGACGACGAGCACATCCGCGAAGGTCAGCGCCGCTTTCGTGTCGATCACCGCGACGGCAAGGGCATTGCCCGCTCCGCTTCCATCGGCATCGTAGGAGAGGAGGCCCGTGGTTTGGTCGTAGAGAACGCGGTCATCCGCATCGAGCGATCCCGATGCGACGTCCTTGAACGCGTCTTCCGACAGGGGGCCCGCGCCGAGGGCGGAGAACACCTTGCTCGAGAGGGCGACGACATCGTCGGCGACGGAGAAGTCGCGGATGTGATCGGTGTTGTCGGGGCCGGGCCGTGTGCGGAACAGGAAGGTATCCGCCCCCTCTCCGCCGGTGAGGACGTCGTTTCCGGCACCGCCCGTCAGCATGTTGGCGGCGCCGTTGCCGACGATCGTATTGGCGACGGCGTTGCCGATCCCATCGATCGCCTCCGAGCCGAAGAGCCTGAGCGCTTCGAGATTCGTGCCGAGGCGATAGCTGGCCGAGCTCAGCACATGGTCCGTACCGCTCCTGGCCGCCTCCTCGATCCTGTCGAGGCCGTCCGTGACGTAGATGTCGTTCCCGAGCCCCCCGCTCATGCGGTCGGCTCCCCGTCCGCCATCGAGCCAGTTGGCCCCGTCGTTGCCGATGAGGATGTCGTCGCCCGCCCCGCCCTTCGCCTTCTCGATGGAGACGCCGTTGGCAATGGTCACGCCGCCGGTCAGGGTTTCCGAGGTGGAGAGCCAGCCGCCTCCGCCGATCTCGGCCTTCAGGGTCGCGGCGCGCAGGTCGATCTTGGCCGCGCTCGATCCCTGATAGACGATCGTATCGGTGCCGTCCGTATCCCAGATCGTGGTGTAGCCGCGATTGGCGTCGACATCGTCGCTGAAGCGATAGACGTCGTTGCCGGTGTTGTGGGCGCGGGCTCCATAGAGATGCTGCAGGGCCGCGATGTCGATGGCACCGAAGGAGCCCGGCTGGGCGTTGAGCGGCGTATTCTCGTCGTGCTCGGGCGTGAACGGGTTGTCCTCGCCCCAGAACGGGAAGGTGTATCCCATCACCGTGTAGATCTGGGAATTAAGGTTGCCGGTGCCGAAATCGCCCGGCTCGACGACGCCCGGCAGCTTGCCGTTCTCCCCGTCATGGGGGTGGCCGAGCCCCAGGCTGTGGCCGATCTCGTGGATCCAGGTTTCGGAATAGGTGCCGAGGCGGACCACGTCCGCGGCCCCTTTCACGCTCGTCGGGTCGATGCCCACCGCCGTTTCCAGCGAGGTGGTGCCCGGGGCGGGCGTGCCGGATTCGCCGCCTCCGCCGACATCGAGCCGCTGGATCAACTGGGCCCGCGCCACGCTGCCTTCGACGAAATCGACATTCGCGACGCTGCTGACGGTGTCGTAGATCTCCCTGTAGAACGCCTTCCAGTCGCCCTCGGAGAAATCGTCGATCCCGTTCGCATCGATGTCCTGCGCCTTGAACCCGTAGGTCAGGGTCGTGGCGTTCCAGGCGCCGCCGAGGATGAGGCTGTCCACGACGGCGTTCCCCGTCAGGGCGACGGGTTTGAAGAGGTCGGCCATCGCTTGATCTGTCCCTTGGGGAAAAGCTTTTCGAAGCTTGGCCGTCCGAGCCGGCCGGGGCAGTCCCTAACCACGATGCCGCGTCATAAACAATTGATGATTCCGCCCCTCCGTGGCGAACCGTGCTAGGTGGAAGCGCCATGCTTCATCGGGTCCGAAGGGGAACCGGCCTCACCGCGCTAAATTCGGGCTCGTGCGCTCGCACAGGCGCTCAGCCAGCCGAGCCCATCCTCGGTTCGGCCACGCGGATTGTACTCGCACCCGACCGATCCCGAATATCCGAGCCGGTCCAGTTCGGCGAAGACGAAGGCGTCGTTCACCTCCCCCGTGCCGGGCTCGTGGCGCGCCGGTACGCTCGCGACCTGGACATGGCCGATGAGCGGCAGGAGGCGGGCCAGCCGCGTGGTGACGTCACCGTGCAGGATCTGGCAGTGGAAGATGTCGAACTGGAGCTTGAGGTTGGCGAGCCCCTCCGCGCGCAGCTCCGCCACGAGATCGGCGGCGGCATCGACATCGTCGAGGAAATAGCCCGGCATGGAGCGGCGGTTGATGGGCTCGATCAGGAGGTCGATGCCATGCTCGGCAAGGCGCCCGGCGGCGTGGCGCAGGGACCGGCGATAAGCTTGCCCGGCGCGGCTGTCGCGCCCATCGGCCAGGCCCGCCATCATGTGCAGGCGCGGGCAGCCGGTTGCCAGCGCATAGGCGAGCGCGGTTTCGACCCCGGCGCTGGTCTCATCGAAGCGGTCTGGCAGTGCGGCGAGACCGCGCTCACCGGCCATCCAATCGCCGGGTGGCATGTTGAACAGGACGAGGTCGAGCCCGTGCGCGGCGAGGCGCGCGGCGATCGCCTCCGGCGAATGCTCGTAGGGGAACAGGAACTCCACCGCCGTGAACCCGGAACGGGACGCGGCCTCGAACCGGTCGAGGAAGGCGTGTTCCGTGAAGAGCAGCGTCAGGTTGGCGGCAAAGCGCGGCATGGGAGGGCTCCATGGTGGCGGGTTCCCGTCTGGGCCGCCCTCAATCGCGGATGAGCTTGCCCGTATAGACGACGGGGCCGGTGGGCAGGCCGGTAGCCGAGCCGTTCGGCGGCTCCACCGAGACGGCGAAGACACCCTCTCCGCGCCGCGCGGCCTCGGACCCGGCGGGCAGGGCCAAACGTGCGGCGTCCTTGCCGATCAGCCCAAGGGATTTCGGCGTCTTGTCGGCTCCAACATACCACAATTCCAGGCTGCTTCCCGCCGGCGCCTCGGCGCCCACCGGGCGTACCCGCGCGGTTCCCGCCGCCGTATCGATGCTGACGATGAGCGCCGGCGCCTCGCCGCCGCTGCTGACCACGGCGACGTAGCGTGTCTCGCCCTCCCCGCCGGGACGGGGGCCGACGGCGATGAACAGGGCGAGTCCGGCGGCCAGGGCTCCGGCACCCGCCGCTGCCGCCCGCCACAGGCCGAGCTTGCGCGACAGGGCGGCCACGCGGTTGTCGTTCGCCGCCGGAGACGCGGAGGAGCGGTGGGGCAGCGCGCGCAGGATCGCCAGCCACACGCCCTCGCCCGGCTCGATCTCGGGGATGGCGGCGGCGAGGGGCGCCAGCCGGCGCTCCCACTCCCGCACGGCGGCGCGCGCGGCGGGATCGACGGCGAGTTCGAGATCCATGGCGGCGCGCTCGGTGGCGTCGAGCGTGCCGATGACGTATTCGGCGGCGCGCAGGTCTCGCTCGGCGGGGTCCTCGGTCATGCCGGCCCCTCCAGGCAGCCACGCAGGGCCGCGAGCCCGCGATGCAGCCAGGTCTTGATAGTGTTGACGGGACGCGCGAACCGCTCGGCCAGTTCTTCCCGCGAATGGCCCTCGCAATAGGCGAGCACGATGCAGTCGCGCTGCGTCGCCTCCAGGCGGGACAGGCAGGTGCGAAGGGCGTCGCGCCCGAGAATCGCACCTTCGCTGTCATGCGGATCGGCCAACCGTTCCACCCAATCCTCTCCGTCCTCGCTCACCGGCCCCTGGACCTCGCCCTTGCGCCGAACCCCGTCGATCGCCCGGTTGCGGGCGATGGTACAGAGCCACGGCAACGGGCGGCCCGCTTCCGGAGAGAACGAACCGGCATTCTGCCAGATGCGCAGGTAGACGTCCTGGAGCACGTCTTCCGCCATACCGCGATCCCGTTGGATACGGAGCACGATGCCGAAAAGTTTCGGAGCGGTGAGATCGTAGAGAGCCCGAAGGGCCTGCTCGTTGCCGGATGCCACGGCCGCGATCAGGCGCGCCAGTGCCGCGTCGTCACGCAAGGGTCGGGGCATCCTCTCGGCACGACATGATACGACCGTTCGATCTGGCGGGAACGTTGCAAACGAGTCTTAATGGAGCGGATGCGCGCCGGCTACTGCGCGGCGCGCGATCGATGGGGATCGGCATCCCTCTCTCAATGCTGGTCTGCGTGCGGCCGGGCGTGGGTGTTCGACGGCGAGCCGGCGACCTATCTCCAGCAGAAGGCCGCCGATCCTTCGAGGATGCGGAGCCGCGGAACTCCCAGGCGCAGGACAAGGATACGGGATTCATGACGTCGCACGGAGACTGGAAAATTCCCGCCGCCGTGCAGCCCAAGGCTGGCGATTACGCGTACGACCTCGACAAGGCTCTGTCGGCGATCGTGTCACTCTCGACGCGCATCCCGCCAGAGGCGTTCACCGCCGAGACCCTGGGCACGGAGCGGGCCGGCAACGGCGTGGTGATCCGCGAAGACGGCCTCGTCCTCACCATCGGTTACCTCGTCACCGAGGCGGACAGCGTCTGGATGACGACGCATGACGGACGCTCGGTCCCCGGCCACGTGGTCGGCTTCGACGCCGTGACCGGGTTCGGCCTCGTCCAGGCCCTGGGCGACCTGGCGCTGCCGCCGCTTCCCATCGGGCGCTCGGCCAGCCTCAAGATCGGCGACAAGGCGGTGGTGGCCGGAGCCGGCGGACGCACCCGCTGCGTCGCCGCAGAACTGATCGCGCGGCAGGAATTCGCGGGCTATTGGGAATACGTCCTCGACGAGGCCCTGTTCACCGCGCCCTCGCATCCGCATTGGGGCGGCACGGCCCTGATCGGCCCGGCCGGCGACCTCCTCGGCATCGGCTCCCTGCAGCTGCAGCAGGGCGGCGCGGAAGGCCCGAAGGCGATCAACCTCGTGGTGCCCATCGACCTCCTGCCGCCGATCCTCGAAGATCTGACCACCCGCGGGCGGGCGGACCGTCCGACCCGGCCCTGGCTCGGGCTCTATGCCAGCGACAGCGACGGCGCGGTGGTGGTGATGGGGCTCGCCGATGACGGCCCCGCCGAGAGCGCGGATCTGCGCGTGGGCGACGTGCTCGCGGCGGTGGCGGGCGAGCCGGTGGAGGATCTCGCCGGGTTCTTCCGGCAGGTCTGGGCGCTGGGCGAGGCCGGCGTGCGGGTGCCGCTCACGATCGAGCGCGACGGGCGTCCGATCAAGCTCGTCGTGACGTCGAGCGACCGCGAGCGTTTCCTGGTCTCGCCGCAGCTGCATTGATCGGGACGGGGCGCGGGTCTATCCCATGCCCATGACGGACCGTGCAGACACCTCCCCCATCCACATCGTCGGCGGCGGCCTCGCCGGGTCGGAGGCTGCCTGGCAGATCGCCGAGAGCGGCCATGCGGTGGTGCTCCACGAGATGCGGCCGGTGCGTGCCACCGAGGCGCATCACGGTCAGGACCTGGCCGAACTCGTCTGCTCGAATTCGTTCCGCTCGGACGATGCCAACGGCAACGCCGTCGGCTTGCTGCATCAGGAAATGCGGACGCTCGGTTCGCTGATCCTGCGCGCGGCCGACGCCAACCAGGTGCCGGCCGGCGGTGCGCTCGCCGTGGACCGGAACGGGTTCGCCGCCGCCGTCACCGCCGCGCTGGAGGCGCATCCCCTCGTCACGATCGCCCGCGAGGAGGTCGAGGGCCTGCCGCCGGAGGAATGGGGCCGGACCATCATCGCCACCGGCCCCCTCACCTCGCCCGCCCTGGCGGAAGCGATCCGCGGCCTGACCGGGGCCGAGGCGCTGGCCTTCTTCGATGCCATCGCGCCCATCGTCCACCGCGACTCCATCGACATGGACAAGGCCTGGTTCCAGTCGCGCTACGACAAGGTCGGGCCGGGCGGGACGGGGGCCGATTACATCAACTGCCCGATGAACCGTGAGCAGTACGACGCCTTCATCCAGGCGCTGATCGCGGGCGACAAGATCGGGTTCAAGGAATGGGAGGCGACCACCCCCTATTTCGACGGCTGCCTGCCGATCGAGGTGATGGCCGAGCGAGGGCCCGAGACCCTGCGTCACGGTCCGATGAAGCCCGTCGGTCTCACCAACCCGCACGATCCCACCGTGAAGGCCTGCGCCATCGTCCAGCTGCGCCAGGACAATGCGCTGGGCACCCTCTACAACATGGTCGGCTTCCAGACGAAGCTGACCTATTCCGAACAGGTGCGGGTGTTCCGCACGATTCCCGGCCTGGAAAACGCCGAATTCGCGCGTCTCGGCGGCCTCCACCGCAACACCTATCTGGATTCACCCCGCCTCCTCGACGCGACCCTGCGTCTGAAGGCCCGGCCGAGCCTGCGTTTCGCCGGACAGATCACCGGCTGCGAGGGCTATGTCGAGAGCGCCGCCATCGGCCTCATGGCGGGTCGCTTTGCCGTTGCCGAGGCACGCGGCGAGACCCTGGCGCCGCTCCCCGCCACCACGGCGCTCGGTGCCCTCATCGGTCACATCACCGGCGGCCACATCGCGGCCGAGGAGGCCGGGAGCCCCCGCTCGTTCCAGCCGATGAACGTGAATTTCGGCCTGTTTCCGCCCCTTGCCCATTCCCCGAAGGGCGAGGGCGGCAAGCGCCTGAAGGGGCCGGAAAAGGCGGTTGCGAAGAAGCGCGCCTATACCGACCGGGCGCGGGCGGATCTGGCGGCGTGGATGGGAGGCGAGGCGGTGCCGATCGCGGCGGAGTGACGAACACGCCGGATCGCACGACGGCGTCGCCGGTCATGCTCGTCATGGTGGACGAACCTCGTCCTTCGATGCGGTGCGAGTCTCGCAGGGGGGATCGTTCTTAAAGCAACGTCAGCTTGGTTTGTCCGAGAATGGGCCGGGACGGTGCTTTCATTCCTTGTCCATCATAACGATAAAGTCAGTGTTAGCCCGTCCTGCTGCAATCATACGTGGCCAATCCATCTTTCGTTTCCGGATGCCATGTCTCACCAAGCCTTACTCCGTCCCGTCACGCCGGTTCACGCAACGGATCGAACGGACCCGCGACCCGATACCGGCCGCCCCCGGGCGATCACGCGTCGCTTGAGTCGGCTCGGCCGTCGCGCGGCCCTGTTTGCCGTCTGTACGATCGGCCTTTCCGGCTGCATGTCGGCCGAGGAGCAGCGGAAAGCTGATCTCGGTCGATGCTCCGGCTACGGATATGCGCCGGGCTCCGAGGGGTTCGCGACCTGCATGATGGACATCGATCAGAATCGCGAGCGCATCCGTGCGGAAAGGAGCCTTCAACTCCAGGCTGACCTCGCCGTCCAGAATCGCCAACGCGAGGCGCAGGCTGACCTCTACCGGTCCCTCAGCCAGCAGCGCATCGGCGACAAGAGCCTGCCTGTTTGCGGCGCGGCCTCTGGCGGCGGGCTCGATGGTCGGACGGGGTACTGGTACGGCAAGGATTGCCGGAGCCGCTGAATCTCTGGTCCGGCGCGGTCGGCGAGCGGCCGTGGATCCAATCAGACCGGATCCAGCGAGAAGATGCGCCGGCCCGGCCGGTGGCCCTCGTCGCCGGTGTCGCGAAAACCGGTCTTGAGAAGGAGGCCGCGCGAGGCTTCGTTCTGGGGCCGGCACTCGGCAACGATGAAGCGGTGGGGGAAGCGCTTGCGCAGGATCGCGATGGCCCCCGTCACCGCCTCGCTGCCGTAGCCCTGGCCGCGGGCGGCGCCGCCGACCCAGTAGCCGAGCTCCACCGCGTGCTCGCCGCGCAGGTGGAGACCGACCACCGCCACGAGAACGCCGTCGGCCTTGGCCCCGAGGAAGCAATCCTTCGTCGGCTTCCCCCTGCCGATCAGGCGGCGGGCATGATCGAGGGTGAAGGGATCGGGTAGGAAATCCACCGCTCCCGTGATCGCCTGATCGTCGGTGAGGGCCTGGACCGCCTCCGCATCCGCCTGGACCAGCGGCGCGAGACGCAGGCGTGCTGTCGCCTGCGCGGGCAGGTTCGACAGGGAGTAGCGCGAGGCGAGCGTGCGGAAGAACATGGATTCCGTGGTGGAGCCACGCGGCCACGAGGGCAAGATCCCTCTTCGCCGGAACGCTCCTTCCTCGAGCGACGCGACAAAAATGAAACCCGCCCCGGCATCGCCGGGACGGGTCATGGATTCAGCCTATCGGTTCACCCTTACGGATGGATGACCATCGCGCTGAACGGATAGACGTAGGCCTGGAGCATCACGAGCACGCCGACGAGGCAGGCCAGCACGATCGAGTGCCAGAACACGAAGCGCAGGATCTTGCTCTCCTGGCCGAAATAGCCGGTGGCGGTGGAGGCGACGACGATTGACTGGGCGTCGATCATCTTGCCCATGACGCCGCCCGACGAGTTCGCCGAGGCCATGAGGATGCCCGACAGGCCGAGCTGCTCCGAGGTGATTTTCTGCAAGCCGCCGAACAGGACGTTCGACGCGGTGTCGGAGCCCGTGAGCGCGACGCCGAGCCAGCCCAGGAGGGTGCCGAAGAACGGGTAGAGGATGCCCGTGCCCGCAAAGGCGAGACCCAACGTGGCATCGACGCCCGCGTAACGGGTGAGCACGCCGAGCGCCAGCATCGCCGAGATGGTGATGAGCGAGTAGCGCAGCACCCAGATGGTCTCGATGTAGGCGGTCACGAGGCGCCAGGGCGAGAACCGCATCAGGAGGCCGGAGATGATGGCCGCGAACAGGACGCCGGTGCCGGTGTAGGACATGTAGGCGAACTTGAAGACGGCAGGCTCCGGATGGGCGGTGGCCACCACGGGGGGCACCTTCATGATGACGTTGTGCAGGCCCGGCACCGGATAGTTCCAGATGAAGATCGGGTCGACGATGTCCTTGAAGAACTTGGTGCCCCAGATCGCCACGATCACCGAAAGGATGATCCACGGCACCCAGGCCAGCAGGATCTCGGAAGAGGTGGCGGTGCGGGTGGCGGCGGCGGCCTTGGGGCCGTCGACGGTGGTGACGTAGCCGATGGACGGATCGTTGCCGCGCAGGGCCGGCGAGGTCCAGATCACTGCCGGGCGCCAGAAGCGCAGGAACAGCACCAGGGCGCCCATGGAGACGAGCGCGGCGCCGATGTCGACGATCCACGGGTTGACGTAGTTCGAGATGCCGAACTGGGCAAGCGCGAACGAACCGCCGCAGACGAGGATGGCGGGCCAGATCTGCAGCATCCCGCGGAAACCCGCGAACACGCAGATCAGCCAGAACGGCACCAGCACCGAGAAGAACGGCAGCTGCCGGCCGATCATGGCGCCGAGAACGTAGGGGTCATAGCCGGTCACCGAGGCGAGGCCGGCGATGGGCGCTCCGAGCGCGCCATAGGCCACCGGGGCGGTGTTGGCGATGAGCGACAGGCCCGAGGCGGCCAGCGGCGAGAAGCCGAGGCCGATCAGGATGGCGCCGGTGACCGCCACGGGGGTGCCGAAACCGCCCGCGCCTTCGAAGAACGCGCCGAAGGCGAAGGCGACCAGCAGCAGCTGGAGCCGCCTGTCGGTGGTGATGCCGGCTACCGACTGCTGCAGAGTGGCGAACCAACCCTTCTCCACCGTGAGCCGGTAGAGGAAGATGACGTTGAGGATGATCCAGCCGATGGGGAAAAGCCCGAGGGCGATGCCGTAGCCGGAGGCGCGGGTGGCCAGATCCGCCGGCATGCCGAACAGGAAGACGGCGACGCAGAACGCCAGGACCAGAGAGAGGACGGCGGCGATGTGAGCCTTGACCTTGCCGCTGGCGATCATGCCGAGCAGGGCGATGACCGGCAGGGATGCCGCAAGCGTCGAGAGCCATGGGCTCCCAAAGGGATCGTAGACCTGGTTCCACGTATTCACGGGCGTCGCGCTCCTCGGTGAGCCCGATCTCTCGCCGGGCCCTTGACATCGTAGCTAGCAGAGCAGTGGAGCGGGCTCAACGCGAAGAATCTTGTATTCAGATCATGTTGCGCGCGTGCTTCGCTTTCTGTCCGCCGAGACCGCAGACGCCCGGAAACGGCAAGGCATCTCCTTCGAAACACAAGCGGAGCCGTTCCGAAACGGAAGCGAGGCGGCTGTGCGACCTGTCGCAGCCTCGGAACATGAGAGTCGGGAGACCGTTCCCCTTGGTATCCTCCATGCCAGCGATACGGAGATCAACCTATGTTCATGCGCGTCGATAAGCTGCAAGCCGAACTGCCCGCACCCAAAAGGAAAGATCCGAACGCTGCCGCTGCCCTGCAGGAACTGCTGGGTGGTAAATATGGGGAGATGTCGACTCTTGGGAATTACATGTTCCAGAGCTTCAATTTCCGCAGCAAGTCTAAACTACGCCCGTTCTATAGCCTCGTTGCCGCGATCACAGCCGAGGAGCTGGGCCATGTGGAGCTGGTGAGCAATGGCGTCGCCATGCTCAACAACGGCCCCGACAATGATGGCGACGAGAAAGATGGCGGCGACATTTCGGGTGCGCCCTTCGAGGACATGAAGGACATTCGCCTTGCAGCCGCGTTCCTGTCGAATGGCGGTGGCGTCACCCCGGTGAACAGCAACGGCGCGTCCTGGAACAACGATTTCATCACCACCACCGGCAACGTGGTCGTCGACCTGCTCCACAACTTCCATCTCGAATGCGGCGCCCGCCTGCACAAGCTGCGCGTCTACGAGACCCTGACCGACCCGACCGGGCGCGAGGTCTGCGGCTACCTTCTCGTGCGCGGTTCGGTCCACGCCCATGCCTACGCCCTGGCACTGAAGAAGATCACAGGCGTCGAGATCGAGAAGTTCCTGCCGACGCCGAACATCAACCTCGACAAGATCCCCGAATGCCAGAAGTACCTGCAGGAGGGCTCGCACCGCCGGCTCTATACCTTCAGCCCCGGTGACTACACGGAGATGGCCGGCATCTGGGGCAATGGCGAGATGGCTCTGCCGGGTGATCCGCCGGGCGAATTGTCGGTGGTCGAGGGCATGCCCGACGGCGGCAAGATCCACCAGCTCACCGGCGTCCCTTCGGCCTTCACCCCGGATTACGCCCCGCAGGAGATGTTCGAGATCGCGGAGAAGCTGACGAAGAAGGCACGCTGAAGCCTTGGCCTCCCGACGGAGTACTGTCGGGGGGCTTTTCTTTCATTCCGTAGGCAAGATTGCAGACTGGGGTGCCCACGTCAGCGGGCCTCGCAGGAGCTCTCTAGCCAGCTTTGAAATCCCTGGATGGCTCCTGCGGGGCGCTTGCCCGACGCCTCAGACGAATGGGTAGAAGGAGCTTCAGGCTTTCCGCGATCCGCGCCAGAGCCGCCACAGCCGCCGCCAGCGCGGGAGGGTGATGACGGTGTTCAACGGGTCGTAGCCCGACCGCTCCATCATCGCGAGGCTCTGTTCCACCAGGGCGGTGGGCAGGAAGGCGGGTAGAGCGGCCGGCGCGATGGTGGCTCGCGCATCCTCGAAGGCCTTCAGATGGCGCCGGGCCAGGGCCCGCAGATCGGACGTCGCCCCGAGGAGACCGGGGCCGCCGCGTCCCGTGACGATGTCTTCGCGGGTGACGCCATGATCCTTGAGGATATCGGCCGGCAGGTAGACCTGCCCGTTGCGGGCGTGCCACGGCAGCGCCCTCAGCAATCCGACGACGCCATAGGCGACACCGGCATGGCCGGCGGCTGCGGCGCCTCCCGGCTCCGCGCCGTCGCAGAGCACAAGGCCGCCGAGGCGGATGAGCGAGGAGGCGGTCTCTCCGCAATAACCTTCGAGATCGTTCACCCGTGGCATCGGATCGTCGTAGAGGTCGAAGACGTGGGCATCGATCAGATCGACGAAGGGCTGGCGCCCGAGCTTGCGCTTGACGATGGCGTCGTCCAGCGCGGCGGCTACCGGGTTGGCCTTCACGTCCCCCCTCGCCTCGCCCTGCAGCGCGTCGCGCCACCATTGCAGACGGATCTCGCCCGCCATCGGGTTGGTGACGGCGTCGCGCACGCGGGCGATGGTGAGGCTGAAGGCGGCAAGCGCGAAGAGATGCGGCCGGAAGGCTGCCGGCGCGAAGAGAGTGGCGAAGTAGCGGTCCGGGTCTCCCTCGCGGACAAGGGCCTCACAATGCGAGAAGGCGAAGGCGAGGGGTTCGGCCGTTCCGGGGCTGGTCTCGGTCTTCGTCACGCGACCGCGATCATCGCGGCGGCGACCTTGCGGTTCTCCGCCATGAGGATGTTGTAGGTCCGCGCGGCGGCCCCCGTCTGCATCACGTCCAGGCCGATTCCGTTGTCCTTGAGCCAGCGCCGCAGATTGTCCGGAAACGGCGCGATGTCGAGGCCGGTGCCGATGAGGAGGAGCTCGACTGCCCCCGCCTCGGCCACGACCGGGCGCAGGGCGTTGCGGTCGATGGCCTTGGCCTCCACGACATCCCAGGCCCTGATGCCCCCCGGCGTCACCAGGATCGAGCCGCGATGCGACATGTCGGCGAAGCGAAAGCCGCTATTGCCATAGGCGTCGATGAGGTGGCGCCCGGGAACGAACCCGTCATGCAGGCTGCCCTCCGCCATCTCTACTCCGCCGCCTGGGGCACGCGGCCGCCGGTGGGACGGCTCTGCGACTTCACGCCCGACAGCATCAGGCCGAGATAGATCAGGACCGGGGTCGACACGAAGATCGCCGAATAGGTGCAGATCACCACGCCTGCGAGCATTACCACGGCGAAGCCCTGAATCGCTTCTCCGCCGAACAGCACCAGGGCGAGCAGAGACAGGAAGGCGGAGGTCGCCGTCATCACCGTGCGCGACATGGTGGAATTGATCGACAGGTTGAGCAGCTCCACCGTGGGGATGGTCTTGTAGCGCCGCATCAGCTCGCGGGTCCGGTCGAACACCACCACCGTCTCGTTGAGCGAGTAGCCGACGATGGTGAGGATGGCGGCGATCGAGGTCATGTTGAACTCGATCCGGCTGATGACGAAGATGCCGATGGTGAGCACGATGTCGTGCAGGGTGCCGACGATGGCGCCGAGCGCCAGTTCCCGCTCGAAGCGGAACCAGAGGTAGAGGAGCACCGCGAGCACCGACAGTACCACGCCGAGCGTGCCCGACTGAACGAGTTCGCCGGAGACGCGCGGCCCCACCGTCTCGGTGCGGCGGAATTCGTATTCCGCGTCGAAGGCGCCGTGCGCCTTCTGCATCACCGCCGTCTGGCCCTGCTCCCCGGGCTGGAGCGGGAAGCGGACGAGGATCTGCCCGTCGCCGCCGAGCTCCTGCACCTCGGTCTCGCCGAAGCCGAAGCTGTTGGCGGTGTGGCGCACGGCGGCCACGTCGGCCGTCTTCGATTTCGCCTGCAGCTCCACCAGGGTGCCGCCCTTGAAGTCGATGCCGAAATTGAGGCCGACCGTCAGGAACAGGATCACCGTCCCCACCGACAGCAAGGCCGAGAGCGGGAAGGTGAAGCGCCGGAAGCGCATGAAGTCGACGTGCGACTCATCGGGCCAGAGGCGGAGCAGACGCATGTTCGGTCTCGGTCTTTCGTGGACGATACCCGGTCTCGGACGATCGGATCGGTGCCGCCGCCATCCCGTCATTCCGGGGCGCCGCAGGCGAGCCCGGAATCCAGAACCGCCGCCGGCGTGACGCTGGATCACCACCTGGGCGTCTGGATCCCGGGCTCCGCTGCGCGGCCCCGGGATGACGGGGTGGTGGACCAACCGATCGTATGAGAAGCGAAGCGTCCTTGTCTTGAACTCAGGGAAACGGGGTTCGGATCAGAACGACAGGGGTTGTCAGAACGGCAGGGCCTTGGGTCGGGCGTAGTTGTACCACAGGGCGATCATCATGCGGGTCAGCGTCACCGCCGTGATGACGGTGGTGAGGATGCCGAGGATGAACACCACGGCGAAGCCCTTCACCGGGCCGGAGCCGAGGAAGAACAGGATCAGGGCGGCGATGGCCATGGTCGAGTTCGAATCGATGATGGTGGCGAAGGCCTTGTCGAAGCCGGCCTGCAGAGCCGAGACGATGGAGCGCCCCGCCCTTACCTCTTCCCGCACGCGCTCATAGATCAGCACGTTGGAATCCACCGCCGTGCCGATGGTGAGCACGATGCCGGCGATGCCCGGCAAGGTCATGGTCGCCTCCAGCACTGACATCAGGCCGAGGATGAGGCCCACATGGACGAGGAGCGCGATGTTGGCGAAGAAACCGAACACGCCGTAGGTCGCGAACATGAAGATGATGACGAGGGCGCCGGCGACTAAGGTGGCGTTCTGACCGGCCTTGATCGAGTCACGGCCGAGGCCGGGGCCGACCACGCGGCGCTCGACCACGGTGAGCTTGGCCGGCAGGGCGCCGGCGCGCAGCAGGATCGAGAGGTCGTTGGCCTGCTTGACGGTGAAGTTGCCGGTGATCTGGCCCGAGCCGCCGGTGATCGGCGTGTTGATGCGCGGCGCCGAGACGACCTCGTTATCCAGCACGATGGCCATGCGGCGGCCGACATTCTCCGAGGTCGCCTGACCGAAGCGCTGGGCGCCCTTCAGGTTGAACTTGAAGCTCACCATGGGCTCGTGGCTCTGCTGGTCGAAAGCCGGCTGCGCGTCGGTGAGATCGCCGCCATCGGCCATGACCCGGCGCTCCACCGGTACCTTGCCGCCGCCTTCGTCCTTGTTGGTGAGCATGTCGACATCGCCGGAGGGCGAATCGGCCAGCATGCGGAATTCGAGCTTGGCGGTCTTGCCGAGCTGATCCTCGAGCTGCTGCGGGTCCTGCAGGCCGGGGACCTGGACGAGGACGCGGTCGGCGCCCTGCTGCTGAATCGAGGGCTCCTTGGTGCCGCCGAAATCGATGCGGCGGCGGATGACCTCGATGGCCTGGGTCACGGCCCGGCGGGTGCGGTCGGTGAGGCCGGCATCGGTGAGCAGGAGCTGGATCGTGCCGTCTGGCCGGTCGACGACGTCGAGGGTCTGGCCCCCGGCCTGGGCCACCATGGCGTTGGAGATCGGCTGCGAGAGTTCGCGCAGCTTCGGCAGGGCCTTGGCGCGGTTGGCCGGATCGGAGATGCGGATCTGGACGCCCCGCGGAATCAGCTGGATGCCGCCCTCGGGGGTGATGCCGGCCTCGCGCAGGGTGCGGCGCACGTCGTCGCGCAGACCCGTGGTCTGGGAGCGGATCAGGTCGTTCCGGTCGATCTCGAGAAGGATCTGCGAGCCGCCCTGGAGATCGAGCCCCAGTACGATGGCACGCTGGGGCACGATCCAGCTCGGGAACCAGCCCGGCAGAGAGGCCATGAAGCCCTTGCGCTGCTCGGCCGAGAAGAAGCTCGGCACGGCGAGGCTCAGGCCGATGAGGATGACGGCCAGCGTCGCGACGATCTTGGTTCTCGAAAAGCGCAGCATCCGCCCGTTCCGTTTCTTCTTACGATGCCGGTGTTTGCACCGGCATCTTCAAGCGGTGCACAAGGCCGCCGCGTGTGACGGCCCCGGGATCTCAGGCCGCCTTGACCGGACCGCCCTTGACGCGGACTTCCGAAATCATGGTGCGGACGATCTTCACCCTGACGTTCGGGGCGATCTCGACCTCGATCTCGGAGGCCTCGTCGGCCACCTTGGTGACGCGGCCGACCAGCCCGCCGGTGGTGACGATGGTGTCGTCCCGGCGCACGTTCTTCACGAGGGCCTGATGCTCCTTCACGCGGCGCTGCTGCGGGCGGAGGATCAGGAAGTACATGATGACGAAGATGAGGACGAACGGCACCACCTGCAAGGCGATGTCCGCTCCGCCAGCGGCCGCGGTGGCCCCTTGCGCGAAGGCGGGGGTAATCAAGCGGGTGACTCCTTGGGCTGAGCCGGTCCTGGGGAGCCGCGCGCAGGCGGGTATGGGCGCGTCAGGACAGGTCGAAAAGCGCGCGGACTATAGCCATGCACTTGGTGAAAGCAACGGCGCGTCCGCAGGATGCGCGGATCGGATGGCCCGCACCCGATGCCGCACCCGTGATTTTCCGCCGCATTGTCCGTATGGACGCGCTCGACAGCACATCCAAGGAGTTTCGAGACGCCATGACCTCGACCCCACCTGCCGACCGGGCGATGCTCGACGCGATCCTACCCGTCCTCGAGCGGATCGCCGCCGCCCTGGAGCGTTCCGCCCCGGCCGCCAAGCCCGCCCTGGACCTGAATTCGGCGGATGCCTTCCTCTGGGGATCGGACCGCCGTCTGATCCCGGTGCCGAAGGTCAACCGGGTCGAGATCGATCTGCTGACCGGCATCGACCGGGCCCGCGACATCCTCGTGGACAACACCACGCGCTTCGCCAAAGGCCTGCCCGCCAACAACGCCTTGCTCTGGGGCGCGCGCGGCATGGGCAAGTCGTCCCTGGTGAAAGCGGCCCATGCCCGGATCAACGCGGAGCGGGCGGAGGGCGAGTTACCGATGAAGCTGGTGGAGATCCACCGCGAGGACATCGAGGCCCTGCCCGACCTGATGGCGACCCTGCGCGGCGATGCGCACCGCTGGATCGTGTTCTGCGACGACCTGTCCTTCGATGGCGACGACACATCGTACAAGTCGCTCAAGACGGCCCTCGATGGCGGCATCGAAGGCCGACCCGACAACGTGCTGTTCTACGCCACCTCCAACCGCCGCCACCTGCTCGCCCGCGACATGGTGGAGAACGAGCGCTCTACCGCGATCAATCCCGGCGAGGCTGTGGAGGAGAAGGTTTCGCTCTCCGACCGGTTCGGCCTCTGGCTCGGCTTCCACAAATGCAGCCAGGACGAGTACCTCGCCATGATCCGCGCCTATGTGGAGCGCCACGGGCTGAAGGCCGACCCGGATACGGTGCGGGCCGAGGCGCTGGAATGGGCCACCACCCGCGGCTCGCGCTCGGGCCGCACCGCCTTCCAGTTCATCCAGGACCTGGCGGGGCGGCTGGGGCAGCGGCTCGATTGAGGTCTCGCGCACTCCCAGCCGAAACGGCGGATCGCTCCTTTTTCCCATCCACGACCCCGTCCTGAGGTGGATGGTTAGGGATCAGGTGGATCCGCACAAACGAAAACGGCGGCTCCTGAGAGCCGCCGTTGGTCGTGTGGATGGTAAATCCGCTCAATTGCTGGCGAGGTGCGGCATCGGGTCGACCGGGGTCGCGCCCTTGCGGATCTCGAAGTGGAGCTGGGGCGAGGTCACGTTGCCCGAGGCGCCGGACTTGGCGATGGTCTGGCCGCGCTTGACCTTCTCGCCGGGGCGGACGTCGAGTTCGCCGTTATGGGCGTAGGCCGAGACGTAGCCGTTGGTGTGGCGAACCAGCACCAGCTTGCCGTAGCCCTTCACGTCCGAGCCGGCATAGGCGACCGTGCCGTCCTCGGCGGCCTTCACCGCCGTACCCTCGGGCACCGAGATGTTGATGCCCTCGTTGCCGCTGGTACCGTAGCCCGAGATCACCCGGCCCTTGGCGGGCCAGCGGAACGACTGGTCGGGCTCGGCGGCGGGAGCCGTGGGGGCGACGGAGCCGGTGCTGGCGGGCTCGGCCTTCTCGGGCACGGGCGTCAGCGAGGCGACCTTGACCGGCGCGGCCTTGGCCTTGGCGGCCGCCAATTCGGCGGCCTTGGCCTCGGCGACCTTCTTGGCCGCATCCTTGGCGGCTTCGGCCTTGGCGAGCTTGGCCTCGGCGTCTGCTGCCTTGCGGGCGGCTTCCGCCTTCGCCTTTGCGGGATCGACCTTCGGCGCCTCGGCCTTGGCGACCTCGACGGGCTTCTTGGCCTCGGCGGCCTTCTTCACGTCAGCGACCTTCTTGGCCTCCGCGAGTTTCCTGGCTTCGGCCGCATGCTTGGCATCGGCCGCGAGCTTGGCCTCCGCCAGCTTCTTGGTTTCCGCGGCGCGCTTGGCCTCCGACGCCTTGTTCGCTTCGGCGATCTTCCTGGCCTCGGCGGCGGTCTTGGCCGCGGCCAGCGTCCGGGCTTCGGATTCCTTGCGGGCGGCTTCCAAACGGACGCTCTCCTGGCGCGCGGCCTCGGCGCGGGCAGCCTCGGCACGAGCCTTCGCTTCCGCGGCCTTCGCCTCGGCGGCCCTGGCCTCCGCGGCCTTGGCCCCCGCATTGAACGGGACGCGCGGCGGGGGCGCCGCAGGAACGGTGCGCGGGGTCGCGACCATGCCGCGGCCGGCATCCGGATTCATGCCCGCAGGATTCATCCCCGAGGGATTCATGCCGGAGACCATCCCGGAGGACGGCGCCGTGGAGGCGACGCGGCCCGTGGCCATGGGCGGCGTCGCGGCCAGCGGACGCGGCGACATCGGCGCACCGAGGGCTTGCGACTGGATCCTGGGGGTCCGCACCGCCGGAGCCGGAGCCATCTCGCCGTCATCGGGCAGGCTGCCCGTGGCGCTCGGCTCACTCGAAACATTGGAGGCGAAGGGGTTCCCGAAGGGGTCGCCCAACCGTGACGCATCGGTTGAGCATCCGGCGGCACTGCCGCCGATCACACCGATGAGCGCGAAACGCGACAGCGTCCTCAACCCTAGACCAGTCCCGCGAACCCGCATCGACGCACCTGTTTGCCTGACGCAACTTGATGACGTCATTCAAACGGGATTCAGGTTAAACAACCGTTCCCGTTCACCACGTTTTCGGCGTGCAAGGAACTTTCCTGGCAGGGCCGTCCCGGCTCCCTCCAAATCGACCGCGGTTGTGTCCGGCGAGAAGATCGTGATGGATCAAGGATTTGGGCCCCTGGAGCCGGGCCTGTGCCTGTTGCCTAGAGAACGAAGGCTCTGCCGGGTGTGAGGGGTGCCAGCCTTAATCGGACGCCGAGATTTTTAACGACGGCGCCCTCCCCGCCCCGTTCGGCGAGGACGAGGCGCGCCCCGCCCGCCTGCGCGAGAGCGCCCACCAGCCTGCCGCCGGGCGCCAGGAGGGAGTCGAGATGGGCGGGCATTGCCGGCAGGGTACCGTTGATCAGGATGCGGTCGAACGCCCCCTCCCCCGCAACGCCGGGATCGAGGCCGTCGCCGACCTCCACACGGGCGATCACCCGATCCTCCGGGTCGAGGGCCGAGACCGCATCCTCCGCCAGGGTGGCGTAGCGCTCTATGCTCAGGATGGAGGCGGCGCCGAGGCGGATGAGCAGGGCGGTGACGTAGCCCGAGCCGGTGCCGATCTCGAGGATGCGGGCGCCGGGCTTCACCTTCAGGGCGGTGAGCATCGCGGCGACAACGGTGGGTGCCGACATGGTCTGTCCGCAGGCGAGCGGCAGGGCCACGTCCCGCCGGGCGAGATCGCGGTGCTCGCGGGGCGCGAAACGAGCACGGGGCACCCGCTCCATTGCCCGCAGGGTATCGGTGTCGCGCACGCCGAGGCCGCGCAGGGCCATGACGAAGGCGGCATCTTCGACCGAGCCTTCCATCGTCATGGACGTCGTCTCACGGCTGTGTGCGGATGGTCCGATTCCCGGAACGTCCGCGATCCGGCATAGGGGCGCCTTCGCGCGGTCGCGCTTGCGCTGCGCGAAGGCCGAGGCGTCTCACTCGGCGAAGGCCTGGGCGAAGCGCGTCAGAGTCGGCTCGTCGGTGAGATCGAGGCGGAGCGGCGTCACCGAGATGCGATTCTCGGCGATGGCCTTCAGGTCGGTGCCGTGGCCGGGCTCGAACCGCGCCTTGGCGAAGGCGAGCCAGAAATACGGGTTGCCGCGTCCGTCATGGCGCGCATCGATGGCGAGCAGCGCCTGATTGCGCATCCCCTGCGCGGCCACGGCGGTACCGACGACCTCTTCGGGCTCGCAATCGGGGAAGTTGACGTTGACGACGATGCCGGGCTCGATTCCAACCTCCAGGATCTTCTTGACGACGCCTGGCCCGTGATGGGCGGCGCAGGCCCATTTGATCGCCCCGCGCCCGCCGGCGCCATAGGCCTGGCTCAGAGCGATGGAGCGCACGTTGAGGATGGTGCCCTCCATGGCCGCCGCGATGGTGCCCGAATAGGTCACGTCCTCGGCGACGTTCTGGCCGCGATTGACCCCGGACAGGATGAGGTCCGGCCCGTGGTCCTTGAGGATGTGGCGCACGCCCATGATCACGCAATCGGAGGGCGTGCCCTTTACGGCGAAGCGCTTCTCGGAGACCTGGCGCAGGCGCAGGGGATCGTTGAGCGACAGGGAGTGCGAGACGCCGGACTGGTCGCTCTCGGGTGCCACGACCCAGACATCGTCGGACAGTGTCCGGGCGATGCCCTCCAGGGTTTCGAGGCCCGGCGCGTGGATGCCGTCGTCGTTGGTCACCAGGATGCGCATCAGCTCTTGAGCCCTTCGATCTTCTCGATGCCGCCCATGTAGGGCTTGAGAACCGACGGGATGGTGACGCTGCCGTCCGGGTTCTGGTAATTTTCCATCACGGCGATGAGGGCGCGGCCGACCGCGACGCCCGATCCGTTGAGGGTATGCACGAATTGTGCGCCCTTGCCCTCCTTCGGGCGGTAGCGCGCGTTCATCCGCCGCGCCTGGAAGTCGCCGCAGACCGAGCAGGACGAGATCTCGCGAAACGTCTCCTGCCCTGGCATCCAGACCTCGATGTCGTAGGTCTTCTGGCTGGCAAAGCCCATGTCACCGGTGCAGAGCGTCATCACCCGGTAGGTCAGGTCGAGCTTCTTCAGGATCGCCTCGGCCGAGCCGAGCATCCGCTCGTGCTCGTTGGCGGATTGATCGGGCGTGGTGATCGAGACGAGCTCAACCTTGTTGAACTGGTGCTGGCGCAGCATGCCGCGCGTGTCGCGCCCGGCCGAGCCGGCCTCGGCGCGGAAGCACGGGGTCAGCGCGGTGAAGCGTAAGGGTAGCTCGTCCTCGGAGAGGATCGATTCACGCACGAGGTTGGTGAGGGGAACTTCGGCCGTGGGGATGAGCCAGTGCTCCTCTCCGGCCCGGAACTGGTCGTCCCGGAACTTCGGCAACTGCGCGGTGCCGAACATCGCCTCGTCGCGCACCAGGATCGGCGGCGCCACTTCGGTGTAGCCGTGCTCGCCGGTGTGAAGATCGAGCATGAACTGGCCGAGCGCTCGCTCCAGCCGCGCGAGCTGACCTTTCAGCACCACGAAGCGGGCGCCGGACATACGTGAGGCCGCCTCAAAATCCATCAGGCCGAAGGCCTCACCGAGTTCGAAATGCTGGCGGCCGGTGGCGAGCTTGGTGCCGCTGCCGGAGAAGGCGCGGTGTTCGACATTGCCGTGCTCGTCGGCGCCTTCCGGCACGTCCGGATTCGGGCGGTTCGGGATCGCCGCGAGACGGTCATCGAGAATCCTGCCGGCTTCCGTCTGGGCCGCCTCCAGGGCAGGTCCCTCCTCCTTCAGCCGCGCCACCTCGGCCATGAGTTCGGCGGCGCGCGCCTCGTCCTTCGCCTTCTTTGCGCCACCGATCTCCTTGGCCAGCGCGTTGCGCCGCTCCTGATTGGCCTGCGCCGCCGAGGTGGCGGATTTGCGCGCGTCGTCGAGGGCGATCAGCTCGGACGAGAGCGCGTCGAGGCCGCGACGGCGCAGGGCTTCGTCGAACGCTTGCGGATTCTCGCGGATGGCGCGGATGTCGTGCATGGGCGGCTCGGTTCGCTGTCAGTCGCCGACGCTTTGCAGCATCGGGGCGACCCCGACAAGGCCGGGCTGGTGTAGCCCCCGCCTATCCCACGACCTCACCGCGAGGCGTCGAAGCGCCAGCGAAGGACTTCAGACACCACGGCGCGAACTGGAGGTCTCTTCCGAGGCCGCTTCGCGGCGCCTCAAAATCAAGTCGGGGGCGAGAGTAGTGGTACTGCTACAATTCCAGTCTTTTCGGCCGCGCGAAAGCTTCGCCTCAAGCTGCTTCACCCGGAGGGTGGTACAGGCCCCTTAGTACGCGTGGGTCGAGCGCGACGGCCAGCGAGATCGCATCGAGCATAGCAGGCGACGGAGTTTGTCCACCGTCTTCGATATCCGCGAGGTGGTCTGTGGTCATGCCGGCCTTGGACGCCATCCGGCTCGATGAGAGCCCAAAATGCTCGCGCACGATCCTGACCGGACTGCCATCGGCTGCCATCCGATCCGTGAGCCAAGTGGGCAGCAGAATCTCTGTCCCTTCGGCGATCGCCGCTTTCACCGTCATCGCAATCTCGGCCGAAAGGCGATCCTCCGCCTCCTCGTCACCGAGGCGGGCGAGCAGCACGTCGTAGTCGTGTCGTGCCAGAACGACGAGTTCCTCGCCCGCCGCAGTCGTCAGGATTTGCGGTTTCACGCATCGCCTCCTCTCAACGATAGATCGAACGCCGATGGCCGACGGCGACGATCGTCAAAGCCGTCGCCGATTCCTCGAACACGATCCGGTACTCGCCGTCGCGCAGTCGCAAGGCATTGACACCAACCAACCGTTTCACATCACCTTCGCCGGTCAGCCCGTAGAGAAAGAGCTTTTGGTTCAACGTCTCCTGTACCTCCGCCGGAAGCTTCCAGAAGGCACGCCCGGCGCCTGACGTGAAGACCAGCGTCTTGTTCATCGCATCGAACGGCCCGCATCGAGAGCGTCATTTGCGAAGGACGATACCGGCAACGTACGAGGAGGAGAAGCCCTCCTACGGCTCCAGCCCTTCCGCGACCCGCTTGGCCTTACGGCGGCGCTCGACGCGGGCCACCGAGAGGATCGAAGCCTCGTAGAGGAGGAGCATCGGCAGGGCCAGCGACAGCTGCGAGATCACGTCGGGCGGCGTCAGGATCGCGGCCGCCACGAAGACGAGGACGATGGCGTAGCGGCGCTTCTCGCGCAGGAAGACGGTGTCGATGACGCCGATCTGGCCGAGCAGGGTGAGGATCACCGGCAACTGGAAGGCCAAACCGAAGGCAAAGATCAGGGTCATGATGAGCGAGAGATACTCGTCCACCTTCGGCAGAAGCGAGATCGTCGCTTCGCCCGGTTGGCCGACCTGCTGCAGGCTCACCGAGAACTGGATCAGCAGCGGCATCGCGAGGAAGAACACCACCAACGACCCGAGCACGAAGAAGATCGGCGTGGCGACGAGGTAGGGCAGGAAGGCCTGGCGCTCGTTGCGGTAGAGGCCGGGCGCCACGAAGGCGTAGATCTGCGTGGCGATGACCGGGAAGGCGAGGAAGCCCGCGCCGAACACACTGAGCTTGATGTTGGTGAACACCTGTTCGAGGAAGTGCGTCGCGATGAGCTGCGCCTTCTCCGGCCCGACGATGGAAACGTAGGGGTGGAGCAGAATGTTGTAGATGTGCCGCGAGACGAAGAAGCACGCGAAGAACATCACGACGAACGCCGCCAGCGACTTGATCAGCCGCGAGCGCAACTCGATCAGGTGGTCGAGGAGCGGCGCGCGTGACGCCTCGACCTCGGATTCGTCGACCGGATCGATCATGAGGTGGCGCCGGGCTCGATAGGCTTGGTGGAAGGTTCGGTCGGGGCCACGGCAGCCCGGGGCGGGAGATCGGGCAGCGCGTAGTCCGGCGGGGGCGGTGGCTCGACCTGTGCCGGCTCGGCCGATGCGGGAGTCTGGATCGACGGCTCGGAGGGCACGGGCGGGTCGTTCTCGGCGAGCTTGGCGGCCACGTTGGCGAGGGGCTGCGTGCTCGATTGCGAGCGTCCGTCCACGGCGCCTCGGATCTCGTCGCGGATGGTCTGGACCGGATTGAAGCTCGGCCCCATCGTGCTCGCGGAACGCTTGATGCCGTCGACCTCGCGGCGGACCTCGTCGAACTCGGCCTCGCGGATCGCCTCGTTGAACTGGGCGTGGAACTCGCCGGCCATGCGACGCATCTTGCCCGTCACTTGGCCCACGGTGCGCAGGGCTTTGGGAAGATCCTTGGGCCCGATGACGATGAGGGCGACGCCGCCGATCAGCATCACCTCGCCCCAACTCATGTCGAACATGGTGTCGCTCGTCCCGCGGCCGATGGCCTATGCCTCGTCACGACCGACGGCCTAGCATAGTTCACGCAAGACCGATCTCCGTCCGGGCGATTTCGCTCACACGAACTTTGGGCGATCCCGTCCAGGACCGCCGATGCGCCTCAACAGTCTCAGACGACCTTGCGGTCGGCCGAGACGTGGCTGGCGGTGGCCGGCTCGCCCTGGTGAGGCAGGGTACGAACGGGCTCGCCGTTGCTCGGCGGCGGCACGGCCGGCGCCTGTCCGGCAGGCGTCTCGTCCTCGGCCATGCCCTTCTTGAAGGCCTTGATGCCCTTGGCGACGTCGCCCATCAGGTCGGAGATCTTGCCGCGCCCGAACAGCAGCATCACGATGCCCGCGACGATGATCCAGTGCCAGATACTCATGCTGCCCATGGCAAACTCCTGCGCCCATGCGGTCGCCTGCCCAGCGACGCCCTCTCACGACGGATTGTCGGGAAACTAGGGATGGGAGGAAGCGAACACAAGAACCACGGGGTCTCTGGACACGGCATTCGCGGCACCTGAGGCAATTGTGCGGCGCGGCATAAACGCGTCGGGAGCGTCGCGCTCATGCCTGGGCGGAAAGGCCAGCCTCGAAGCGCGCGCGCGCCTCGGCGACGTCGAACTCTCCATGCGGTGCGAGCCGGGCCAGGGCGGCCTCGGCGCGGCGCAGGGCGTCGCCGGACAGGATCGGCGTGCCTTCGAGAACGGCCTGCATCTCTTGCCGATCGCCGTTGCAATGGAGAGCGACGTCGATTCCGGCGGCGAAAGCCTTTTCGGCCTTCTCGCGAAAAGTGCCGTCCAGCGCCTTCATCGAGAGGTCGTCGGTCATGAGCAGGCCGTCGAAACCGATCAGGCCGCGGATCACCTGTCCAATCACCACGCTGGACTGCGTGGCAGGATGGTGCGGGTCGAGGGCGGCGTAGACCACGTGGGCGCTCATCGCCATCGGCAGGTCCGCCAGGGCGCGGAAGGGAACGAAATCGTGGGCGGCGAGGCTCACGCCCTCGGCCTCCACCACGGGCAGATCCTTGTGGCTGTCGCAGGCGGCGCGGCCGTGACCGGGGATGTGCTTGATCACGGGGAGAACGCCCCCCTCCATCAGCCCCTCGGCCACCGCGCGCCCCAGGGCGATGACGGTGTGCGGATCGGTGCCGTAGGCGCGGTCGCCGATGATGTCGTGGGCGCCGGCCACCGGTACGTCGAGGACGGGCGCGCAATCGACGTTGATCCCCACCGAGGCGAGATCGTGCGCCATCAGCCGCGCGCCGAGGCGTGCCATGGCGATGCCCGACCCGTTGAGCCGGCCGAAACCGGCGCCGGGCGGGTAGGACGGCCAGTGCGGCGGCCCCATCCGCTGCACCCGTCCGCCCTCCTGGTCGATCAGGATCGGCGTGTCGGCCCGGCCGGATGTGGCCCGCAGCGCATCGGTCAGCGCCCTTACTTCGTCCGGCGAGCCGATGTTGCGCTTGAACAGGATGAAGCCCCAGGGCTGCGCATCGCGGAAGAACGCGGCCTCCTCGTCCGAGAGGGTCAGGCCGGCACAGCCGAGGATCAGGGCACGAGTGGTCATGGGGTGTGCTGCTCGGCTTGAATGGACAGACGATCCGAGGGACGTCCGTCCCTGCTCTTTCCGCTCGCGGCGGCCCTCGCCCGGTCGGGGCTCGTACGAAGCGCTGCCGGGATGCGAGGCGTCGACGATCGCCTTCGAGGTCTTCGCTTCGGCTCCGTGAGCCCGGAATTCTCAGGCCCGGTTCTCGGAACTCAGCTTCGACGCCCGGTTCCGGTGGCTCAGTTCTTGGCGACGAAGCACTGGCCGCCGGCACCCTGCAGTTCGGTGCAGAGGGTGGTCGCCTCCGCCTTGGCCAGGGGGCCGACGCGGACGCGGTAGATCGTCTTGCCGCTGACCTCGGCCTGACGGATCAGGGCGGGCTTGCCGGAGAGCTGGCTGAACTTGCCCTGCATCTGCTTGAAGGCGGCCTGAGCCTCGGCCTCGCTGGTGCGCACCCCGAGCTGGACCGAATACCCGCTGACCGGAGCGGTCGAAGCCGTCGGAACGGGGGCGGGCGTCGGCAGGGCGGACGTCGCATCGGGAGCGACGGCGCTAACGCGCTGCGGGGCCTTCACGCGGGGAGCGGGGGCGGCCTGCTCGGGTACCGCAGCTTCGACGTCCACTGCGGGCGTCGCCGTCGGCAGCTTTCCGACACGCGGATGCATCGACCCGCTGGTGGCGCCGCCGTTATCGCCCGGAAGGGTCATCGTGGGGATCACGGATTGGGCAGCGGACGCCTCGCGCTGGGGCGGCGGCGGAGGCGTATCCGGCTTGACCGACACGGTCCGCACCCGGCGGGGCTCGCCGAGGGTTTCGGTGAGGGGGGCGGTATTGCCGCCCTGCCCGGTCGAGGGCGTGGCTCCGCCCTCCCCGGCGCGCTGGGCGGAACGGGCGGCCTGCGCGACGTCGACCGGTTGTTCTTCGCGGTTGACGATGCGGATCTGGCCGTCCTTGGCGTTGCGGTCGTAGATCTGCTTGTTCTGGTCGGGAATCTCGACGCCGTCCGCCTTCTGCGGGGCGATCTTCAGCGGAGCCTTGTCGGCCAGGATCGTCGGCACGGTGCCGTCGCCCTGGCTCGAATGCAGGCCGCGCCAAGTGAGCGCGCCGGTGACGCAGACCACCAGCACGCCGAGGCCGGCACCCACGGAGACGAGGCGGCTGCGCTGGCGGGGCCGTTCGGCCGCGCGGTTGAGGCGGTCGTCCTGCTCCGGCGCATAGGCCTCCGATCCGCGGGAATCGTGGACCCCGTCGACATAGGCGCTGTGATCGACGGAGGCGAGATACTGGTCGAACGCATCGGCCGGATGAGCCGAGAGCGAGGCCTCCGATTCGGACGCCGTCTGGTACTGGGGATGCTGTGCATAGGCCGCAGGCGCAGGTGCATAGGCCGCAGGCGCCCCGGAATGGGCCGACGGGACGGCTGCCGGTGCCTCGTCGTGGAATATCGGCTCCCTCCGCCCGCCCTGGCCTTGCGGCTGGGGGGCGGTACGGGAATCGCGGGCCTCGAGGAGGGCGCGGAAGGGGTCGTCCTGGCCGACGATGCGGGCGAGTTCCGCCAGCGGGTCGGGCTTGGTCGCAGGCTGGGCCTGCGGCTGGGGCGGCGTCGTGGGCTGCAAGTCACGCGCGAAGGCGTCGAAATCGACAGGCGCTCGCGAAGCGTTCGTCGTCATGGCAGCATTCCTCTTCACGCCGAGATCACCTCACCGCATTTCATCCGGCGCGGTGACACCCAAGACCGCGAGGCCGGAGGCGACGACGCCTCTCAAAGCCTCCACGAGGGCCAGTCTTGCCCGTGTCGAGTTTCGGTCGTTTGGATTAATAAACCGTAATTGCGGCAAGTCTTTGCCTTTGTTCCAGAAACCATGCAGGGAACTTGCCAGCTCGTAGAGGTAGAATGCCACACGGTGTGGCTCGTGTGCCGCCGCCGCCGCTTCGATCACCCGCGGGTATTGGGCGATGAGCCGCATGATCTCGATTTCCGCGGAATCGGCCAGCAGCGTCAGATCCGCATCTGCGAGGCCGGCGACGGAAAAGTCCTCGCCGGGCATGGCCTCGCGCGCCTGCCGGAACACCGAGGCGCAGCGGGCATGGGCGTACTGGACGTAGAAGACCGGGTTGTCCTTGGATTGCTCCACCACCTTGGCGAGGTCGAAGTCCAGGGTCGCGTCGTTCTTGCGGTAGAGCATCATGAAGCGGATCGCGTCGCGGCCGACTTCGTCGACCACCTCGGCGAGGGTGATGAACTCGCCGGCGCGCTTGGACATCTTCACCGGCTCGCCGGCCCGAAGGAGCCGCACCAATTGGCAAAGCTTCACGTCGAGGGTGGCGTTCCCGTCGCTCACCGCCTTCACCGCCGCCTGCATGCGCTTGACGTAGCCGCCGTGATCCGCGCCGAGGACGTCGATGAGGTCGGTGGCGCCGCGCCTGATCTTGTCGCGATGATAGGCGATGTCCGAGGCGAAGTAGGTGAACGAGCCGTCCGACTTCAGCAGCGGCCGGTCGACGTCGTCGCCGAACTCCACGGTGCGGAACAGGGTCTGCTCGCGGTCCTCCCAATCCTCGGGCAGCTGGCCCTTCGGCGGCGGCAGCCGGCCTTCGTAGACGAGGCCCTTTTCACGAAGCTCCGCCAGAAGAGCGGGCACCGCCTCCTTCAGGGTGGCTTCCGAGAAGAACACGTCATGGTGGATGCCGAGCCGGGCGAGATCGCCCCGGATCAGGTCCATCATCGCGGCGATGGCATCCGCCCGCACCTGCGGCAGCCAGTCGGATTCCGGCGTGTCGAGGAGTGCGCGTCCGTGCGTCTCGGCGAGGGCCTTGCCCACCGGCACGAGGTAGTCACCGGGATAGAGGCCTTCGGGCACAGGGCCGACCTCTTCGCCCAGCGCCTCGCGGTAACGCAGGAACGCGGAGCGGGCGAGCACGTCCACCTGCGCACCGGCATCGTTGATGTAGTACTCGCGCGTCACGTGGCGGCCGGCCGCCACGAGCAGGTTGGCCAGCGCATCGCCGAACACCGCCCCGCGGCCATGGCCCACATGCATCGGCCCGGTGGGGTTGGCCGAGACGTATTCGATGTTGACCTTGCCGCCGGGCAGGTGGGCTCGGCCGTACTCGGTGCCCTCGCCGAGCGCGGCACGCACGACCTCGTGATAGGTCTGGGGCGTCAGGCGCAGGTTGATGAAGCCCGGTCCGGCCACGCTCGCCTCGATCACGCGGGGATCTTGCCGGAGCTCCGCCGCCAGCGCTTCGCCCAGCGCCTTCGGATTGGTCCGGGCCTCCTTGGCGAGGACCAGGGCGGCATTGGTGGCGAGGTCGCCATGAGTGGCATCGCGCGGCGGCTCGACCACCACGCGGGAGAGATCGAGCCCCTCGGGCAGCGTCCCGGACCGGATCAGGCTCTCGAGCGCCTTGCGTACGCGCGTCTCGAAGGTGGCGAAGATGTTCATGGGATATCTATTCCGCTCGCGCCAAGCCGCATCGTCACGACGGCCTGCGCCTCAATGCGGCGGCATACCAATGCGGGGGGCAGGTGTCACGGGAGGCCGCCCATCGCCCTTTGCTGCCCCCATCAGCCCGGCGCTTCAGAACCAGGCGCGCCAAGCCTCCCACTCGGCCACGGCGCCGGCCAGGGCCGCGTAGCCGCCGGCATTGGGGTGGGTTCCGTCCCCCGCCGCGGCCTCGCTGGTCCATGCATCGGATCCCGTGGCCACGCCGAAGACCGGCAGGAACGGAACACCCAGTCGGGCGCAGAGGGGAGCGATGTCGCGCGACAGAGCCAGGATTCGTGCATCCGTCGAGGGATCGTCGCAGACGGGAAGCGGGCCGATCATCAGGGTTTTTCGCCAACCGGCGGCGTCTGCGAGAATTGCCCGTGTTGCATCGAGGGAGCTGTCATGGGCGACGCGGGTTCGGCCATCCATGAGGGTGCAATCGTTTGCGCCGAACGCGAAAACGAGCCGGCCGTCCAGCACCTCGGGCAGGCGGGCTTCGGCCTCGCCGCGCCAGCGGCCCTGAATGTCGAGGCTGGTGTCGCGGCGAATGCCCAGATTGTAATGCGTGACGTCCCAGCCCGCGCGACGGGCCTCGGCACAGAGACGGCCCGTCCATCCGAGACAGGTGTCGTCACCGACCCCGTTCACGAAACTGTCGCCGATGAAGCAGATGCGCATGGATCGTCCCGACATCCCGGCCCTACCCCTCCGCCAGCGGCAGGCCCCGGCTCTCGGGACTCCAGTGCAGGTCCGGCGTCGTGGGAAACAGGCGCTTGTGGGCGAGCACCGCGTAGGTGTCGGTCATGCCGGCGATGTAGTCGGCCACCCGGCGGGCGATGCGCCCCTCCCCCGCCGCCTCGAGCCCGGCCCGCCATTCCTCGGGCATGCAGGCAGGGTTCGTGCTGAAGGCATCGAACAGGTCCGCGACGATGATGTCCGCCTGCGCCCGCACCGCCAGCACGCTCGGGTGGCGGTACATCCGCGCGTAGAGGAAGCGCTTGATCGCGGCATCCGCCTCCTCCAGGGCCGGCGAGAAGGAGACGACCGCCTCGTCGGCCGCGCGGATATCGGCGACGGAAGCCGGTGCCAGGGCCTCGATCCGCCGGGTGCTCTCGGCGATCACGTCCTCCACGAAGCGGGTGATTACGCGCCGCGCCAGTTCGTGGATCTTTCGAGATTCCTCGAGATTCGGATGCAGCGCGTCGATCTCGTCGAGGATGTCCCGGAGGAAGGGGACGCCGTCGAGATCCGACAGTTCGAACAGGCCCGCCCGCAGACCGTCGTCGAGGTCGTGGCTGTCATAGGCGATGTCGTCGGCCAGAGCCGCCGCCTGCGCCTCCGGCCCGGCGAAACGGGCGAGGGCGAGGTCGTTCTGCGCGTTGTATTCGAGGATGGCGGCGGGAATGCCCCGTGCCGCCCAGCGCGGGGTCGGGGCGCCCTCTTTCGTGAGGAGCGGGCCATTGTGCTTGACGAGGCCCTCCAGGGTCTCCCAGGCGAGGTTGAGCCCGTCGAACCCGGCATAACGCCGCTCGAGCCGGGTGACGATCCGCAGGGCCTGGGCATTGTGGTCGAACCCGCCGTGAGCGGCCATGAGGGCATCGAGCGCGTCCTCGCCGGTATGGCCGAAACAGGTGTGGCCGAGGTCGTGGGAGAGCGCCAGCGCCTCCGCGAGATCCTCGTCGAGGCCGAGCGCGCGGGCCAGTGCACGGGCGATCTGGCTGACTTCGAGGGTGTGGGTCAGACGGGTTCGGTAATGGTCGCCCTCGTGGTGGACGAAGACCTGGGTCTTGTGCTTGAGGCGGCGGAAGGCGGCCGAATGGATGATCCGGTCGCGGTCGCGCTGGAAGTCGCTGCGCGTGGGCGAGATCGCCTCCGGGATCAGCCGCCCGCGCGTGGCCGCCGGATCGGTGGCGTAGCGCGCCCGCCAGCGTTCGCCCCTGTGCCGCACGTCACCTCCTGAATGCGCTATCGCGCGCAACGATCATCCCGCGTTGCAGCGCGTCTCTACGGCGCATATCTTGTGTGGGCTAGCGCTTCTGGCAATCGACGAGAACCCAAGAGCATCACGATGGCCGACATCACCCTGACCCCCCGCGCGGCCAAGCGCATCAACGAGATCATGGGAGCCGAGCCTCCCGGCGCGTCCCTGCGGATCAGCGTGAACGGCGGCGGATGCTCGGGCTTCTCCTACGCCTTCGACATCGAGCGGGCGCGGGCCGAGGACGACGTGGTGATCGAGCGGGACGGCGCCACCGTCCTCGTCGATCCGGTTTCCCTCGAATACATGAGCGGATCGACCATCGATTTCGCCAACGACCTGATTGGCCAGGCCTTCAAGATCGAGAATCCGCAGGTCACCTCCTCCTGCGGCTGCGGCACCTCGTTCTCGCTCTGAGGCTTCGTCATTCCGTCACAGCACGGCGTGAGGCAGCGCGATTGCCTCGCCGTGGAAAAAGCGGCACGGATGCGGTTCGGCGCGGCACCGTTGCACGAAGCGCCTTTTTTCGCAGCGCCCCGGATCCGCTCATGATCGTCCCACAAGGTCGTCCCTTTCTCATGCGGACGGCTGGCCTTTCGGTCTGCGCCCTCCTCGTCTTCGGCGGCGGCGGCCCGATCGGCCCCTTGCCGGTCTCGGCCCAGGAAGCCGCCTCCGCCGTGCAGGACGTCACGCTCCAGAACGTGACGATGACCTTCGGCGGCACGGTCCTCACCGCGCCGCAGGTCATCGTCAGCGGGACGCGCCTGACCAAGGACGACCTCCTCGCCCTGCTCAGATCCGGCCCCGAGCCCCTGGCCGCGCGTCTCGCGAAGTTCGACGCCGCGAGCGTCGTGATCCCGGAGCTTCGCTCAGAGACCCGGATCGGCACCAAGACCCAGACCGCGACCTATCGCGACGTGACGGCCAGGGATGTGCGCGGCGGCCGCATCGCTCAGGCCAGTGCGGCCGGGTTGACGGCCGCGGAGGCCGGGGGCGTGGCGAAACACAGCGCCAGTTACGGTCGCATGGAGATGCGGGACGTCGATCTCACGGCGATGGCGCGTCTCTACGGTGAGGCCGGCGACGCCAAGAGCCCGATGCTGCGGATCTATGGCGGTTTCTCGGCCACCGACATTGTGATGGAGGCCGAGGGCACGGTGGTGAAGATCGCCCGTCTCGAGGGCACCGACGTCAGCGGCCGCCAAGTCCCAGCGACATGGACCGGCGCTCTGGACGCGATGGCCCGCGTAGACCCCAGCCAGCCCGCCTCCGCCGACAAGGCACGTATCCTGGGAACCGCGGCCGATCTCCTCGACGGGTTCTCCGTCGGCTCGTTCCAGGCCAGCGGGCTCGCGATCAATCAGATCCATGACGGTGAGCCCGTGGCGATGACCATGGGACGCATGGCCTTCACCTCGGGCAACCTGACCTTCGAGGATCTCGGCTTCACGGTGGGCGAGGCCCGCGGCAAGCTCTCGCGCCTGTCCTTCGCGGGCTTCTCCTTCGCCCCGACCGTGGTGGCCATGCGCAAGCTTTCGACGCAGGCCGGGGAGCCTACCGAAGCGGATTTACGGCAGATGACGCCGGTGCTCGGCACCCTGGCATTCAAGGACCTGAGCCTCGACCTGCCGCCGGACGAGGTGCCCGCTTCGCCCAAGCCCCCCGCGAAGCCTCCTGGCGCCGCGTCGCCCGCGCTCCCCTCGGCCGCAACAGCGCCTACGCATATCGGCCTGCGCGACGGCGCCCTCACCTTCGGCCCGCTGCGCGACGGGGTGCCAACCACCGGCCGGGCCAACCTTTCGGGCCTTACCCTCCCCGCCTCTGCGGTGGCCGGAATCCCGGGGCTCGGCTCCCTCGGCGCCTACGGCTACCGCGACCTCGACCTGAACGTCGTCGCCGACACGGCCTGGAACGAAGCCGCCAAGGAGCTTTCCTTCAGCGAGGTATCGGTGTCGGGCAAGGACATGGGCAGCGTGACGATCAACGGCACCCTCGGTGGTATCGGACCTGCGGTGTTCGACCCCGATCCGAGCGTCTCGACCTTCGCCATGCTGGGCGCCACCGCCAAGGCCCTCGACCTGCGGATCGAGAATACCGGCCTGTTCGAGCGCTTCATCGCCTCGCAGTCGAAGAGCCTGAGCCTCAAGCCGGAGGAACTGACACAGGAATACGTCACCGCCACCACGTTCGGCGTGCCGGCCATCCTCGGCAATTCGGCCGGCGCCAAGGCCATCGGCGCGGCCCTGGGCCAGTTCGTGACAAAGCCGGGCACGTTCTTGCTCAGCGCCAAGGCGAAGAACGCCGGCGGCATCGGCATGCTCGAATTCAGCGCGGCCCCGACACCGGGCGCCGTCCTCGACAGGCTGGATGTGAGCGCGAAGGCGAATTAAGCGACCCGGGACGACGCCCGCGTCGCTCGCTCCCTACAGGAGGGGGCAGAGCGTTTGGGGCCGGGTTCAATTCAGTTCGCGCACCACGATGCGGCCATTTTCGGCCGAGAGGGCGAGGCGGCCGGCCTTGAGGGCGAGCGCCTTCTCGCCGAACAGCGTCCGGCGCCAGCCGTGCAGGACGGCGATGTCGGCCTCGTCGTCTTCGGCGATGGCTTCGAGGTCATCCATCGTGGCGACGATCTTGGGCGCCACGTCCTCCGCCTCGCAGACCGCCTTGAGCAGCACCTTCAGCAATTCCACCACGGCGCCGTTGCCGCCCCGACCCCGGCTGCGCTCGGGCAGGACGATGTCGGACAGGTCGCGCTGGAAGCCGCGCTCCACGGCGGCGAGGATGTCGGCTCCGGTCCGCGAACGCTCGAAGCCCGCCGGGATCGAGCGCAGGCGCCCAAGGGCCTCGACGCTGCGCGGAGCGGAGGTGGCGATGTCGATCACCGCCTCGTCCTTGAGGATGCGCCCGCGCGGGACGTTGCGGGTCTGCGCCTCGCGCTCGCGCCATGCGGCGACCTCGGCCAGGACCGCGATCTCGCGCGGCTTGCGCATGCGACCGGACAACCGGCGCCAGGCCTGGGCCGGGTCGGCCTTGTAGGTCTCCGGCGAGGTGAGGACGCTCATTTCCTCGTCGAGCCATTCGCCGCGATCGGTGGAGAGGAGCTGCCCCGCCAGCACCTCGTAGACCTTCACCAGGTGGGTCACGTCGGAGAGGGCGTAGCTGGACTGGGCGTCGGAGAGCGGACGGCGCGACCAGTCGGTGAAGCGGGAGGATTTGTCGATCTTGGCCTTGGCCACGTCGTTGACGAGCTGCTCGTAGGAGACCGAATCGCCGTAACCGCAGACCATGGCAGCGACCTGCGTATCGAAGAACGGCTGCGGCAGAAGCCCACCGAGCAGCCAGATGATCTCGAGATCCTGGCGCGCCGAGTGGAATACCTTGACCACGCCTTCGTCGGCCATCAGCGCGAAGAACGGCGCGAGGTCGATGTCGGGGGACAACGGGTCGACGAGCACGCCCGACCCGTCCGGCCCCGCCATCTGGATGAGGCAGAGCTTGGGGTAGTAGGTCGTCTCCCGCATGAACTCCGTGTCGACGGTGACGAACGGCTGTCCGGCGAAACGGCTGCAGGCCTCGGCGAGAGCCGGCGTGGTGGCGATGAGATCCATGAGAGCCGGCTATATCGGAGGTTGACGCGCGAGGCGAGATCGTATCTCGCACCGCGCGCGCCTATCCCCGACATCCCGTGCTGCACGTCCCTCGTCAGGCGGCGCGCTTGCGGGACTGGTTCCGGCGCGCGAGGCTGCGCACCAGTTCGACACGCTCGCGCCTCTGGGCCTCGGCACGGACGAGAAGCCAGTCGAGGATGCCGGCATTCATCCGAGGCCCGCCCTCCTCGGTCAGGCGCCGGATGCGGTCCACCCGGAAGCCGCGATAACCGCCGCGTGCGCGGTCGATGCCGCCGAGCAGCGTCCGGCCAGGGCCGAGCTTCAACTCGCGCGCAGCGAGGGCACGCGTGCTCCAGAGACCACGGGAATCCTCGTAGACGATCTCGTAGCGGCCTTCGAGCGGCAGGACCTGCCACGCGCCGGACTTGTGTTCGCCCTGTTCGGCAGTCTTCCGGCGTTCGGCAGGAGCGGCGGCGGCCTCGTTCAGAATATCGAAAAATGCGTTTGCATTCATGGACCTGATATGGGGGTTCACCCTCGTTTCCGAAAGGTCCCGACCCCATCTCCGGGGCCTCGACGATGCCCGTTCCGGGCTCGTCCCCGCTCCTGCCTACGGGCTCCGCCGCGTGGCGTGGGGTCGCCTTCGCCTTGACTTGCCCGCCCTCGCGTGAATGGTGCGCCGCTCAATCTGAAGAGCCCGTCATGCACCGTTATCGTACCCATACCTGCGGGGCGCTCCGCCCGTCCGACGTCGGCGAGACCGTTCGTCTTTCCGGCTGGTGCCATCGCATCCGCGATCATGGCGGCGTGCTCTTCATCGATCTGCGCGACCATTATGGTCGCACCCAATGCGTGGTCGATTCCGATTCGAAGGCGTTCAAGACCGCCAACCTCGCCCGCTCGGAATGGGTGATCCGCATCGACGGGCGCGTGCGCACGCGCCCTGCCGGTACCGAGAATGCCGACCTGCCCACCGGCACGGTGGAGGTCTATATCGACGACATCGAGGTTCTCGGCCCCGCCGGCGAGTTGCCGGTGCCGGTCTTCGGCGACCAGGACTACCCGGAGGAGACGCGGCTCAAGTACCGCTTCCTCGACCTGCGCCGTGACAAGTTGCACGCCAACATCATGAAGCGCGGCGCGATCATCGATTCGCTCCGCCGCCGCATGCGCGAGGGCGGCTTCTTCGAGTTCCAGACGCCGATCCTCACCGCCTCCAGCCCGGAAGGCGCGCGTGACTACCTGGTGCCGTCCCGCGTGCACCCCGGCAAGTTCTACGCGCTGCCGCAGGCGCCGCAGCAGTTCAAGCAGCTGACGATGATCGCCGGCTTCGACCGTTACTTCCAGATCGCGCCGTGTTTTCGCGATGAAGATGCCCGCGCCGACCGCTCGCCGGGCGAATTCTACCAGCTCGACATCGAGATGAGCTTCGTCACCCAGGAGGACGTGTTCCAGTCGGTGGAGCCGGTCCTGCGCGACGTCTTCAAGGAATTCGCCGAGGGCAAGCGCGTCACCGAGACCTTCCCGCGCATCCCCTATGCCGAGGCGATGCTGAAATACGGCGTCGACAAGCCGGACCTGCGCAACCCGCTGATCATCGCCGATGTGACGGACGAGTTCGCCCGCGACGAGGTCGAGTTCAAGGCGTTCAAGGGGGTGATCAAGTCCGGCGGCGTGGTCCGCGCCATCCCGGCCACGGGGGCTGCCACCCAGCCGCGCTCGTTCTTCGACAAGCTCAACGACTTCGCCCGCGCCGAGGGCGCGCCGGGCCTCGGCTACATCATCTTCGAGGACGACAACGGCACGGTCACCGGCAAGGGCCCGATCGCCAAGTTCATCCCTTCGGAGATCCAGGCCCTCATCCGTGAGAAGACCGGCACGAAGGCCGGCGACGCCGTGTTTTTCTCCGCCGGCACCGAGGCCAAGGCCGCGGCTCTGGCCGGCAAGGCCCGCATCCGCATCGCGGACGAGCTGAACCTCTCCGACAAGGACCAGTACGCGTTCTGTTGGATCACCGACTTCCCGATGTACGAGTGGAACGAGGACGAGAAGCGGATCGACTTCTCCCACAACCCGTTCTCGATGCCGAATTTCGACCGCGAGGAATTCCTCGCCCTCGATCCGAGCGAGGCCGAGAAGATCCTCGGCATTAAGGCGTTCCAGTACGACATCGTCTGCAACGGCACGGAACTGTCCTCCGGCGCGATCCGTAACCACCGCCCCGAGGTGATGGAGAAGGCCTTCGGTCTGGCCGGCTACGGCCAGGAGGTGCTCGAAGAAAAATTCGGCGGCATGCTCAACGCGCTGAAGCTCGGCGCCCCGCCGCACGGCGGCATCGCGCCGGGAATCGACCGCATCGTCATGCTGCTCTGCGGCGAGCAGAACCTGCGCGAGGTGGTGCTGTTCCCCATGAACCAGCGCGCCGAGGACCTGATGATGGGCGCCCCCGCCGAGGCGACGCCGAAGCAGCTGCGCGAGCTCCATATCCGGTTGAATCTGCCCGAGAAGCAGGGCTGAGCCGCGACACACCCCCTCCCCTCTGCGGGGGAGGGTACCTACGGAGCAGGCGGGAGAGGGGGCGACCTCTCCGGATTGCGCGCTCCCCTCTCCCGACCCTCGCTGACGCGAGGGCCACCCTCCCCCGCAGAGGGGGAGGGTTTGCAGCGCCCGATCCCTCCAACATTGACAGGGCCGACATGCCCTCCCTCGTCGCCATCGTCGTCAGCCATGACAGTGCGCATGCGCTGCCGACCTGTCTCACGGCGCTCGCAGCCGAGCACGTGCCGGCCATCGTCGTGGACAATGCGAGCCGCGACGGGTCGGCGGGCGTCGCCGAGGCGGCCGGGGCCAGGGTGATCCGCAATCTTCGCAACGAGGGCTACGGCCGGGCCAACACCATCGGTATCCGCGCCGCCGACCGTGCGGAGCGCGTGCTCATCCTCAACCCGGACATCGTGCTGCGGGCCGGCGCGGTCGATGCGCTCCTGCGCGCGGCTGTCGCCTATCCGGATGCTGGCCTGCTCGCGCCGCGCCTGATGGAGCCGGACGGGCGGTTCTTCTACCAGCCACGCTCGCTGCTCGCACCCTACCTCACCAACCCGCCCGGCAACCGTGTCCTGCCCGACGGCGATGCCTGCGCGCCGTTCCTCTCCGGTGCCTGCCTGATGATCCGGCGGGACCTGTTCCTCGCCCTCGGCGGGTTCGATCCGAACATCTTCCTGTTCTACGAGGATGACGACTTGTGCCGCCGGGTCGCCGATTCCGGCCGCTCCCTAGTCCATGTCCACGGCGCGGTCGCCCTGCATGGGCGCGGGCGCTCGTCGGCGCCGGAGCCTGGCCGGGTCTTCCGCACCCGCTGGCATCAGGCCTGGTCGCGGGCCTATGTCTCGCGCAAGTACGGCCTGCCGGACCCGAGCCCCGCCATGCTCGCGGTCAATGCTCCGAAGGCGGCCTTGGCATCCCTGGGATTCCGCCGACCCCTGATCGAGCGCTATGCCGGTTCGGCGGCCGGCGCCCTCGCCGCCATCCGTGGGCGCACCGCCCTCGCTCGGGAAGGGCTCGCATGAGCCTGCTCAATCCGACGGCCGCCCTGGCCCGCGCCGTCGCTGGCGTCGCGGCGCAGGGCTTCGTCGTCGTTGCCCGCAACACGCGCGGCGACAGCGTCTATCTCAAGCCGGACGGCTGCACCTACGCGCTTCGTATCTCGAACCACGCCCGGACGCCCAAGCAGCGCAAGAACCATCCCGACGCGATCACCAGCCTGGTGATCCGGGCCTCCACCGGCCCGGCTCAGGTCGACGCCCTGGTCGAGACCGCCCTGCGCAATTTCGCCGGGGAGCGGCGCAAGCGCGAGGGAGACAGGGGCGGGAAGAACGACGAGCCGGCCGTTCCGTGACCGGGCGGGCCGAGGATCAGGCGGAGGCCGAATCGCCCTCGGCCGCATCGCGAAAGTACGGCTCTACCGGGCCCTTCAGCTTCACCGTCATCGGGTTACCGGCGCGGTCGAGGGTCTTGCCGGCCGACAGGCGGACCCATCCTTCGCTGACGCAGTATTCCTCGACATTGGTCTTTTCGACGCCCTTGAAGCGGATGCCGATGCCGCGTTCCAGGATGGCCTCGTTGTAGAACGGGCTGGTCGGGTTCACCGCGAGGCGGTCGGGAGGCGTGTCGGACATCGGCGTTGCCTTGGGAATCGATGATCGGAGTCGAGCGATCGTTGACGCGTCGGGAAGAAGGGTCCGGGTAAGCGATTCATGCCCCGCCCGCAACGCCGCCGGCCCTGGCCGCCCGCGCTGCCGCGATGAGATCGCCGATACGGTCGCTCTGAAGCAAGGGCACCAGGGCGCGCACCGCCTCGGGGGGCAGGTCCCACCACGCCGTCTCCAGCAGGGCCGCCACATGATCCGGATCGAAGCGGTGGCGGACCACCCGCGCGGGGTTACCGGCGACGATCGCGTAGGGCGGCACATCCCGGCTGACGACGGCATGGGCCCCCACCACGGCGCCGTGCCCGATGGTGACGCCGGACAGGATCATGCAGCCCGAGCCGAGCCAGACGTCACTGCCGATGGTCACGTCGCCGCGCGAGGCATGATAATCTGCTGGCGCCTCCACCCCCGGCCAGAGTCCTGGCATGGCCGCGAAGGGATAGGTGGTGGCCCAGTCGAGTCGGTGGCCGCCGCCGAGGAGGATCTCGACCCTGTCGGCGATGGAACAATACCGGCCGATCGTAAGGTGCCGCCCAGCTTCCGGGAACCGCACTTTCGGACGGCCATAGGAGTACGAGCCGATGGAGAAACCATGGGTTTTCACCATTTTGGCGAGGTGCAGGCGGGTTTCGTTGTGCGGGTTGCGCCCACTCCGCAAGCGGTGCAACAGAGTTTTCAATCAATGCATCCCGAAGACCGGCGGGAAAGCTCCGCGGCGCCGTCAGAGCCCGCGATGAAGGGAGTGAGGCTCATGGGCGACAACATGTCCGACGATCTCAAATCCGGAGCCCTCGTCTACCACCGCCTACCCCGGCCCGGAAAGCTCGAGATCCAGGCGACGAAGCCGTTGGGAAACCAGCGCGACCTGGCGCTGGCCTATTCCCCCGGCGTCGCCGCAGCCTGCATGGCGATCTACGACGACCCGCAGGAGGCAGCCACCCTCACCATTCGCCAGAACCTCGTGGCGGTGCTCACCAACGGCACCGCCGTGCTCGGTCTCGGCAATATCGGCCCCCTCGCCTCGAAGCCGGTGATGGAGGGCAAGGCGGTCCTGTTCAAGAAGTTCGCCGGGATCGACGTGTTCGACATCGAGGTGGACCAGAACGACGTCGGCAAGCTGGTGGACGTGGTCTGCTCCCTGGAGCCGACCTTCGGCGGCATCAATCTCGAGGACATCAAGGCACCCGAGTGCTTCGAGGTCGAGGAGCAGTGCCGGGCACGGATGAACATTCCGGTCTTCCACGACGACCAGCACGGCACCGCGATCATTGTGGCGGCGGCCGTCCTCAACGCCCTGGAATTCGCCGGCAAGCAGCTTTCCGACGTCCGCATCGTCACCTCGGGCGCGGGCGCAGCGGCGCTCGCCTGCCTCAACCTGCTGGTGTCGCTCGGCGCCCGGGTCGAGAACATCACCGTCACCGACATCAAGGGCGTCGTCTACAAGGGCCGCGCCGAACTGATGGACCGCTGGAAGGACGTCTATGCCAAGGAGACTGAGGCCCGGACGCTGGCCGAGGTCATTCCGGGCGCCGACGTGTTCATCGGCCTCTCGGCCGGCGGCGTCCTGAAGCCGGAATACCTGGAGAAGATGGCCGAGAAGCCGCTGATCATGGCGCTCGCCAACCCCTATCCGGAGATCATGCCGGATCTGGCGCAGGCGAAGCGCCCCGACGCGATGATCTGTACCGGGCGTTCGGATTTCCCGAACCAGGTCAACAACGTCCTGTGCTTCCCCTACATCTTCCGCGGTGCCCTCGATGTCGGCGCCACCTCGATCAACGAGGAGATGAAGAAGGCCGCCGTGAAGGCGATCGCCGCGCTGGCCCGCGAGACTCCGTCCGACGTGGTCGCCCGCGCCTATGGCGGCGAGGCACGGCCCTTCGGCCCGCATTCGCTGATTCCGAGCCCTTTCGATCCGCGTCTGATCCTGCGGATCGCCCCCGCCGTGGCGCAGGCCGCGATGGATTCGGGCGTCGCCGGCCGGCCGCTGGAGAACATCCAGGCCTACGCCGACAGTCTCGACCGCTTCGTCCACCGCTCCGGTTTCATTATGAAGCCGATCTTCACCAAGGCGAAGGAGAACCCCAAGCGCGTCCTCTACGCGGAGGGTGAGGACGAGCGCGTGCTGCGCGCCGCCCAGGCCATCGTCGAGGATCATGTGGCCCGACCCATCCTGGTGGGGCGCCCGCGGGTGATCGAGACCCGGATCAAGCGCTTCGGCCTGTCGATCCGGCAGGGCACCGATTTCGACCTGATCGATCCCGAGGACGATCCGCGCTACCGCGACTATGTCGCGACCTATCTCGAAGTCGCCGGCCGTCGCGGGATCACGCCGGATGCCGCGCGCACCCTGGTGCGCACCAACAACACGGTGATCGGCGCCATCGCCGTGCGCCGGGGCGAGGCGGACGCACTGATCTGCGGCCTGGAGGGCCGGTTCGAGACGCGCCTGAGGGTGATCCGCGACGTGATCGGCCTCGCGCCGGGCGTGCTCGATTTCGCCGCCATGAGCCTCATCGTCACAAAGGAGGGCGCCTACTTCCTCGCAGACACCCATGTCCGGCCCGATCCCAGCGCCGAGGAGATCGCCGACGTGGCGGTGGCCTGCGCCGGCCACGTGGCGCGCTTCGGCCTCACTCCAAAGATCGCCCTCCTCAGCCATTCGGATTTCGGCCAGTCCGATTCCCGCTCGGCCCAGAAGATGCGCGCGGCGCTGGGGCTGATCCAGGGTCGCCGGCCGGACCTCCAGGTGGATGGCGAGATGCAGGCGGATACCGCCCTGTCGGGCCTGATCCGCGACCGGGTGCTGCCGGGCTCGCCCCTCAAGGGCTCCGCCAACGTCCTGATCTTTCCCAATCTCGACGCGGCCAACATCGCCTTCCAGTTCTCCAAGGTCCTGGCCGACGCCCTGCCCGTGGGGCCGCTGCTGATCGGCCCGGCCCGGCCCGCCCACATCCTGTCGCCGTCGGTGACGGCGCGCGGGATCGTCAACGTCACCGCCGCGGCGGTGGTGGAGGCACAGGCGGGCGCCGTCCAGCCGACGACCGCGTCGGTCGAGCCGGGTCTGACGCCCCTCTCCGAATAGGAAAAACAGCCGGGACGTCGTTCGTCCTCACGGCCGATGCCATGAAAAAGGCCCCCGATCGCTCGGGGGCCTTTTTCGTTCGTGTGCCCGGAAGCGGTGGGATCAGACGCGGCGGTCGCCGTAGGCGGCGGCCGGAGTCACCGTGCCGAAGCGGCCGCCGAGGAAGGCGGCTAGGCCGCCGAGGATCAGGGCAAGGGCGGCGTAGAGGGCGCCCTGCGCAGCGGCGCTGCGGGTCGCTTCGGCGGCAACCTTGGCCTTCTGTTTGGCGTCGGCCACTGTCTGCTCGTACTGCTTGCGGTACTCCTGGATCTGGGCCTTGGCCTGATCCGGCGAGATTCCCTGCGCCTTGGCCAGGGCATCGGCGGCTTTGGTCTCGGCCTGGGCCTGCTGAGCGGCATCGCCTGTCAGGTAGGCACGCACGGCCTGGGACGCGGCGTCACGCAGGGTTGCGGGATCCTGGCCGCCCGTGGACTGACGGACTTGGTTCTCGACGCCGTCGAGGGGATTGCTCAGCTTGGTGAGCGAGGGGGCCGCGGCCTGGGCCGCCGTCTGGGTGGCGCCGCCGATGGCCGATCCCGCGCCGCCGATCACGCTCGAAATCCCGCCGAACGCGCCGCCGATGAGGCCGCCGGCCGCTGAGGTGAGCAGGTAGACGATGACCAGGGTGGTGACGGCCCAGGAGACGAGGCCATGATAACCGCTGGTGCTCGCCAGCGGCTTGCCCGAGAGGCGCCCGGCGAGGAAGCCGCCGGCGAGGGAGGCGACGATGCCGGAGACGACCCACCACAGGCCGGCGCCCGTGGACAAGCTTGCGGCGGTCGGGGTGTCGCTACCGGCGGGGTCCAGGGTCGACAAGCCGATGCCGAGGCCGATCATGTTGAGGATCATCTGCGCCACGAGGGCCGCCACGGCCCCGGCGAAGATCGCGCCCCAGGAGACCTGATTGTACACGGCCGGGCGAGCGTCGAGGGCCGGTGGCGTTGCGACGACAGGCTTCAGAGTGGGGGATTGAGCCAAGGAGGAGCTCCTGAGAACAGATGTGAAGGATGAGGACCACGCGCACGGACCCCATCGCCCCGGCGGAATCCTGCCGGGAGCGTGAAGCCGTTCGTGTCTCCGATATCCAAGGACGCGTTCCAACCTCCCCGACACGCTCGGGGATTCTGGAAATCAGCGCCGGTCAACGTGCGTCGTCGGGGAATGTTCGCTCGATTTGGCGGAAATCCATCCATTCTCCCGTCTGTCCTCGCCCGCCGGCCATCGGATCCCGCCGGGACTTTCCCTTGAGACCCGGCGCGTGGAAAACTGGCCACCGGATTGCATACAGGATTCGGATCAAGGGCCGGTCGGGAGATTCCAATGTGCCGTGGTGACGATCCGAACTGCACCCATTTCGCCGAGCATCGCCGCCGTTTCCTCGGCGACCTCGCGCCCGAGCGGCGGGCCTTCCTCAAGAGCGGCTTCGTCGCTACCGGGGGCGCGGCGGCAATGGCGGCCGGCGGCCTGTCCCTCGTCGGCCCCGCGCTGGCGCAGACGAGCGCCAAGGGCATCCGGCAGACGGCGCATTATCATCTGCCGGCCACCGCCGAGACCGTCCATTGGGGCTATTTCTCGAAACTGCTGAAGCCCCAGGTCGAGATCGCATCCGGCGACTACGTCACCATCGAGACCCTGACCCACCACGCCAATGACGATGCCGAGCGCATGGTGACGGGGGATCCCGGCGCCGAGAGCGTGTTCCTCTGGACCAAGGACAAGAAGGGCGTCGCCCGCCGCGGCGCCGGGCCGGAGACCGGCCCCCTCGGACCGGGCGGGGGGCTCGGCGTCCACATCTGTACCGGCCCGGTGGCGATCCGCGGCGCGGAGCCCGGCGACGTGCTGGAGGTGCGCATCCTCGATGTGGCGCCCCGCCCCTGCGCCAACCCCGCCTTCAAGGGCCGCAGCTTCGGCAGCAACGCCGCCGCCTGGTGGGGCTACCACTACAAGGACATGATCACCGGCGACCGGGCGCGCGAGGTCATCACCATCTACGAAGTCGATGCGAGCGGCGCCCGCGACTGGGCGAAGGCGGTGTACAATTTCCGCTGGCCGGGGGTCACCGATCCGTTCGGCGTGGCGCATCCCACCATCGATTATCCGGGCATCCCCGTCGACCACACCAAGACGCAGCGCAATTTCGACGTGCTCAAGGGGGTGCGCGTGCCGATCCGCCCGCATTTCGGCACCATGGGCCTCGCGCCCAAGGAGGCCGACATGGTGAACTCGATTCCCCCGAGTTACACCGGCGGCAACATCGACAACTGGCGCATCGGCAAGGGCGCGACGATGTACTATCCCGTCGCGGTGCCGGGCGCCCTGTTCTCGGTGGGCGATCCGCATGCCAGCCAGGGCGATTCCGAACTCTGCGGCACCGCTATCGAGTGCTCGCTCACCGGCACCTTCCAGTTCGTCCTGCACAAGAAGGCGGATCTCGCCGGCACGGCCCTGGAGACCCTCGATTTCCCGATGATCGAGACGTCCGAAGATTGGGTGCTCTCGGGCTTCAGCTACCCGAACTACCTCGCCGATCTCGGCCCCGACGCGCAGAGCGAGATCTTCTCCAAATCCTCCATCGACCTCGCCATGCGCGACGCCTTCCGCAAGATGCGGTCCTTTCTGATGCAGGCAAAGGGGCTGACGGAGGACGAGGCGATCTCGCTGATGTCCATCGCCGTCGATTTCGGCATCACCCAGGTGGTGGACGGCAATTGGGGCGTCCACGCCATCGTCAAGAAAGCGATCTTCGCGGACAGGCCGGCGTGACGCGCCGCGTCGTCGATCAGCCGATGAGGTGCGTTCGCAGCATGAAGAGATAGAAGATCTCGGCGGCGACCCCGACCGTATCAGGCGGTATCGATCCGCCCTTCCAGACCCAGTACCCGGCCCAGGCCGCGGACGCGGTTGAGAAGGCGGTCGCCCGGCAGCGCGGCCAGATTCGAAGGCAGGGTCAGGGTCACCCGTCGATCCGCGACGAGGAGGGGCATGCGGGCCAGCGCTCCCTCCATCCCCGCCGAGATCGGGAAGGCGACACGCAGGAGGGCGCCGAGGAGGCGGGCCCGTTCGAACAGGCGCGGCCCGGCGAGACTGCGCAGCATCGGGCTGGCCTTGTCCGCCGCGACGCCCTCGTGGCGGAAATAGACCGCCAGGGCGAGATAGGCCCGTCCGGGGTGGTCGATCCCGACGAAGGCGGCATGCGTGATGACGTTGATGCTCTGTTCACCCCGGTAATCGGGGTGTGCGCGCCAGCCGATATCCGAGAGGAGACAGGCGGCGTGGCGCAGGCGGCGCTCGTCGGCGGTCTCCGGCCCGTCGAGGGTGGCGACGAACCGGTCGGTCCAGGCGATGAGGTCGCTGCCGTGGCCCGGCGAGCGGGCGCGGAGGCGGTTCAGTTCCGCCGCCGCCGCGAGGAGCGGGTCGGTGAGGCGGGTGTCGCGGTCGAGCTGCTCGTAGAGCAGCCCCTCGCGCACGCCGGAGGCCGAGATGGCGAGTTCGCGGGGGCGGCCGACGCGGATGATCTCCTCCAGCACCACGGCGCCATAGGCGAGGAGGGGCCGGCGCGCCTCCGAGACGGCCTCCACGTCCTGCAGCAGGGCGGCGTCGGTGCGCTCCACCACTTCGAGGAAGCTGAGTTCGTCGGAAGGCTCGATGCTGTAGCCGTGCATGACGTGTAGCGGGTAGCCCCGCGCGGCCTGATGCAGGCGGGCAAGCGCCCGCCAGGTACCGCCCACCGCGTAGAAGCTGCGCCCGCGCAGGGTCTCCAGCTGCGGGGCTGCCTTCGCGAGGTTCTCGCGGGCGATCTTGAGGGCCTTCTTCACCGACCCGCCGGAGAGATCCTGGAGGGCGAGACCGCCGAGCGGCATCGTCACCCCCTGCCCCACCGTGGCGCCGCGCACGTCCACCAGTTCGAGGGAGCCGCCGCCGAGATCACCGACGACCCCATCCGGCGTATGGAAACCGGAGATCACACCGAGGGCGGAGAGCTCCGCTTCCCGCCGCCCCGACAGGAGCTCGATCCGGTGGCCGCAGGCGGCCTCCGCCGCGGCGAGGAATTCCGGACCGTTCTGCGCGTCGCGCGCGGCGGCCGTGGCCAGCACGAAGACGCGGCCAACGCGCATGGTCTCACAGAGGATGCGGAAGCGCGCCAGCGCGCTGAGAGCGCGCCGAACCGCCTCCTCGTTGAGCCGGCCCGTGCTGAACACGTTGCGGCCCAGCCCGCACAGGACCTTCTCGTTGTAGAGCGGCGTCGGCGCGCGGTTCAGGCCGTCATAGGCCACGAGACGCACGGAGTTCGAGCCGATGTCGATGATCGCCACCGGTTGCACGCGATCCTGCACGCCGGGATCCCCCTGAGTCGTGAAGCCCGTACCTGTCATGCCGCTACGAGGAAGTCCCATGACCAGCTCCTGCCGGTATCGTCCGCTCAAGGACGCTGGGCTCTACGGCTCAGCGCGCGCGGACTCGACTTCTTCGAGGACTTGCCCCGGCCGGACAGGCTCGGGTTCGTCATGAAGTACTTGTGCGCGTTGAACGGCTCCTCGCCCTCGGAGGGCTGGACACGTTCACTCGCGCCAGACGCCAGTACACGCCAGCTCTGCTGGTTGTCGAGGAGATTGGCGAGCATGATCTGGTCTAGCACCTGCTGATGCACCGTTTGGTTAGTGATCGGCAACAGCGCCTCCACGCGCCGTTCGAGGTTGCGGGTCATCAGGTCGGCCGATGAGATCGACACCGTCGCCTTCGGGTGCGGCAGGCCGAACCCGTTGCCGAAGGCGTAGATCCGCTCGTGTTCGAGGAAGCGCCCGACGATGGATTTCACGCGGATCGTATCCGACAGGCCGGGAATGCCCGGCCTGAGGCAGCAGATGCCGCGCACGATGCAGTCGATCTGCACCCCGGCCTGGGACGCGTCGTAGAGCGCGTCGATGATCTGCCCGTCCACCAGGGAGTTGCACTTGATCCAGATCGCCGCCGGCCGCCCGGCTTTGGCATGGGCCACTTCGGCCGCGATGTTCTCGAGGAGCCGGGGCTTGAGGGTCAGCGGCGAGACCGCCATGCGCTCGAGTTCGGCCGGTTCGGCATAGCCGGTGATGTAGTTGAACATGCGGCTGACGTCGCGGGCCACCGCCGGGTCGGCAGTGAAGAACGACAGGTCAGTGTACACCCGCGCCGTGATCGGGTGATAGTTGCCGGTGCCGACATGGCAGTAGCTCACGAGCTTGTCGCCCTCGCGCCGCACCACCATCGACAGCTTGGCATGGGTCTTCAGCTCGATGAAGCCGAACACCACCTGCGCGCCGGCCTTCTCCAGGTCGCGGGCCCAGCGGATATTGGCCTCCTCGTCGAAGCGCGCTTTCAACTCCACCAGTGCCGTCACGGACTTGCCGAGTTCGGCGGCTTCGGCCAGCGCCGCCACGATCGGCGAGTTCGAGGAGGTGCGGTAGAGCGTCTGCTTGATCGCGACCACGTTGGGGTCGCGGGCGGCCTGGGCCAGGAACTGCACCACCGCGTCGAAGGATTCGTAGGGGTGGTGGACGATGAAGTCCTTCTGCCGGATGGCGGCGAAGACGTCGCCGCCGCTCTCGCGGATGCGCTCGGGGAAGCGCGGGTTGTACGACTTGAACTTGAGGTCCGGCCGGTCGATCCCGACGATCTGCGACAATTCGTTGAGGGCGAGCATGCCCTCGACCACGAAGATCGCGTCGTAGCCGATCTCGAGCTCGTCGGCGACGAAGGCGCGCAGATCCTCCGGCATTCCCGCCTCGACTTCGAGCCTGATGACGACGCCGCGGCGGCGCTGCTTCAGGGCGCTCTCGAAATGCAGGACGAGGTCTTCGGCCTCTTCCTCGATCTCGAGGTCGGAATCGCGGATCACCCGGAACGCCCCCTGCCCTTTCACGAAGTAGCCCGGGAACAGGCGGCCCGTGAACAGGACGATGACCTGCTCGATGGCGATGAAGCGGGCGGTGGATTCCCCCGCGACCTCCGGCAGGCGCACGAAGCGGTCGAGGACGGCGGGCAGGCGGATCAGGGCGCGCAGGGTCCGCCCGTCGCGGGGCCGCACCATCATCAGGGCGATGCTGGAGCCGAGGTTCGACAGGAACGGGAACGGATGGGCCGGGTCGATGGCGAGGGGAGTCAGCACCGGGAAGACGTGGCTGAGGAAGTACTCCTCGAGCCAGGCCTTGTGATCGGGGGTAAGGTTGCCGGGCTCCACGAGGTCGACGCCGACACCGTGCAGGTCGTCACGCAACTCGCGCCAGCGCCGCTGCTGGTCGAGGGCGAGCCGCGAGACTTCGGAACCGATCCGGGTGAGCTGCTCGGACGGGCTGAGCCCGTCCTGCGACGGCTGGATCAGGCCGGCGCGGACCTGGTCGTGCAGGCCCGCCACGCGGACCATGAAGAACTCGTCGAGGTTGTTGGCCGAGATCGAGAGGAAGCGCAGCTGCTCCAGCAGCGGATGGCTGGCGTTGGAGGCCTCTTCCAGCACCCGGCGGTTGAACTGCAGCCAGGACAGTTCCCGGTTCACGAAGCGCTCGGGCGAATGGCGCAGGGCGCGGCCGGCGGCGAGCACGGTCTCCCGCGCCACGGGTTCGACTGTCGCTCGTTCTGTCGCCGTGTCGGCCATGATCGTCTCCGCCAGAATCGAGCCTGATTCCGTCTGTGCCTCGGGGGCCTCGTCGAACGAGGCCGATTCTGCCGGGAGAGGCGCTCCAGGGCCGGGCTTCGTCGTCCGTATCCGGACGGTCGCGGGGCGAACCGGACCGGCCTCCGCCGGCCGGCGCCGGGCGGCGGGGCGTTTGGGCGCCAGGGATTCGGGTGCCGCGGAGCCGCGGCCGTCGTCACCGGAGCGGGGCTCGTCTGGCGAGGCGTCGGCCGCTGGAGCGATCTTCCGCTCCTCGACAGCCGTTCCCTCCGTATCCCATCCCTTGATGTCCGACTCCTTGGCGATCGAGTCCGAATCCACTTCCGGCAACGGGTCTTCTCCTCACTCTGCTCGAACGAACGGCCTCGTAGCATGCGGCCGGGCCGTCGCGTCTGACAATTCCATGACAATCGGGATGGGCGGGCGATCAAGCCGGCGCGTCGTCCTCGTCGGTCTCGTCGTCCGGTACTCCCAGATCGGCCAGGACAGACATGGCCAGCGGCCTCGTGATGCGGCGGCCGCGCCTCAAGGCGTCGCGGTCGAGTTCGGCCACCACGGCCCTGGCCCTGGCGAGGGAGCGGTCGATCCGCAGGGCGATGGCCTCGACGACGCTGAGATCGACCACGAGCTGGCGGTCGACGAAGAGCTTGACCAGCACCGCCCGCATCAGCGCGTCGTCGGGGGGAAGGATGGTGGCGCCCGGTGCCAGCCTCAGGCGCGAGCGCAGATCGGCGGTGACGAGGCCGAGCGCCTCCACCGGTGCGGCCGCCGTGATGAGGATGGGGCTGCCGTTCTCGCGGGCGAGGTTGAGGAGGTGGAACAGGGCCGCCTCCTCGCGGCCCTCGGGGCGGTCGATATCCTCGATGACCAGGGCGCCGTTAGAGACGAGATGCGTGACCGAATCGGCGGTGACCTCGGAGGCCGGGACGGTCCAGGCATGGGAGCGGGTCGCCCAGATCGAGGCCAGGTGGCTCTTGCCGCTGCCCGACGGCCCGGTGATGAGGCAGACCGTATCGGGCCAGCGCGGCCAGGCCTCGATCAGCCCGTAGGCCGCCTCGTTGGCCGGCCCCACCAGGAAGTCCTCGCGGCCATAGCGCGGGTCGAGGGGCAGGTCGAAGGCGAGCTGCTTCGGGGGCGCGGCCTCGCGCATCGGCGATTTCATCCCTCGCGCTTCTGAATCAGGATCGGTTCTTCGGCATAGTAGAGCGGACTCTGGAGATAACGCGAGATCGCGAAGCGCACGATGACGCCGATAGAGGCCGCGACGGGGACGGCCAGCAGCAGACCGAGGAACCCGAACAGCGAGCCGAAGGCCAGGAGCGCGAACATCAGCCAGACCGGGTGCAGGCCGACCGAATCGCCCACGAGCTTGGGCGAGATGACGTTGCCTTCGAAGAACTGGCCGACCACGAACACGGCGACAGTCAGTCCGATATGGAGCCAGTCGGAGGTCGGCCAGAACTGGACCAGGGCGACGCCCACCGAGAGCAGGAACCCGACGAGGGTGCCGACATAGGGGATGAAGGTGAGGAAGCCCGCGATCATCCCGATCAGCACGCCGAAATTCACGCCGACGAAGAACAGGCCGACGGCATAGAACGTCCCCAGGATCAGGCAGACCAGGGTCTGCCCTCGTACGAAGCCGATGATCGCCCGGTCGATCTCGCCGGCCAGGCGCCGCACGGTGGTGCGGTGGCGCGGAGGGGTCCATCCGTCGACGGTGGCGACCATCCGGTCCCAGTCGACGAGAAGGTAGAAAGCCACGACGGGGGTCACGACGAGGAGCGAGGCGATGGAGACCAGCGCCTGGCTGCCCGACCACAGCGACTTCAGGAAAGCCAGGAACCACGTGCCGCCCTGCCCCACCAGGGCCCCGACGGACGATTGCAGGTCGTTGAGAACGTCCGCCCCGCCGACCCGCGTCAAGATTGGCCCGACCCGCTCGACAATGATACCCTGCAGCCGTGAAACCATGCCGGGGAACGTCGTCACAAGCGCCGAGATCTGATTGGCGGCCAGGGGCACCACGATCAGCAGGATCACTACGAGCCCGACGACGAACATGGCGAGGATCAGGAGCGAGGCGGAGAGCCGCCCGAGACCCAGGCGCTGGAGCCTGTCGGCCATGGGGTCGAGAAGATAGGCGAGGGCCAGCCCTGCCACGAAGGGCAGCATCACCCCCGAAAGCAGGTAAAGCAGCAGCGCGACGATGCCGAGCCCCACCAGTCCGATCACCGCCCTGCCGCGCATCGGCCCTCCTCCGTCTCGTCTGTCGCCCGCGCACAAGAGTGGGAAGGCGGTGCGGCGGGGTCAAGGCTCGGCCGCGGAGGCCCCGCACGGCCCGTGGCAGGGGAACGAGCGCGAACGACTTTCATCCTCGGGAAAGCGGATTTTTAACGAGCTAGACTGTAATTTCCCTCAACGGCGGGGGAATAAAATGAGTCTATCTAACAGGTTTATTGGTCTGATCACGGCTATGCTGGTATCCAGCTTGCTGCTGGCCGGGTCCATCATCCTCTATGGACGGGCTGTCGACCAGGTGAGCGCGGCCTACGCGACCCGCCAGCAATCGATCCTCCTCGCCGACGAGATCCGGCAGTCTTCGGACGATCTCACCCGGCTCGGCCGCACCTACGTCGTCACCGGCCAAGCGTCGTACAAGCAGCAATATTTGGACATCCTCGACATCCGCTCCGGCCGCAAGCCGCGCCCGGAGGAGTATCATCGCATCTACTGGGATTTCGTCGCAGCCGGCGTGGCGAAGCCGCGCCCCGACGGCGAGACCGTGTCGGTGCACGACCTGATGAAGCGTCTCGGCTTCAGCCGGCAGGAAACCGACATGCTGGCGGAATCGGTCCGGAATTCTGACGGGCTGGTTCATCTTGAGGTCGAGGCGATGAATCTCGTCGAGGGCAAGGACAAGGATGGCCAGCCCCTGGCACAACCGAACCCCGCCCGAGACCGCGATCGGGCGATCGGGCTCGTCCATTCGGAGGCATATCACGGTTTCAAGGCGCAGATCATGAAGCCGCTCGACGCGTTCTACGGGCTGATGCAGTCCCGCACCGACGCGGCCGTCGCGGCGGACGAAGCCCAGGCACACTTCTATTTCGCCGTCGTCGTCGGCACGCTGGTCGCCACCGTCGCCACGTTCCTGGCCCTCGGCTGGTTCGCCCACGAGGCGCTGGTCCGCGGCTACGGCGCGGTCGGCCTGGCCATGGGCCGGATCGCTGAGGGCGATTACGCCGCCGCGGTGCCCTGCCTGGAACGCCGGGACGAGGTCGGCAGCCTCGCCCGGGGCCTCGAAGCGTTCAAGGCCAACCTCGCCCGGGACGTGGCGGAGCGTCATGCCGGGGAAACCCGACAGCGCGAGATCGAGCGCCGGGCTCAGACCGAGACCCTGGCGCAGGCCTTCGAAGCGGCTTTCGGCGGCATCGTCCGCGCCGTGGCGACTTCCGTTGGTGAACTGCAGGACACTGCGCAGGCGATGTCGCAGATGGCCGGCGACACCGCCGACCGTTCCGGCGCGGTGATCCGTGCCGCGGAGGAGGCCTCGACCAACGTCGCCGCCGTAGCGGCGGCGGCGGAGCAACTCAGTGCCTCGGTGTCGGAGGTTGGCCGTCAGGTCGACAGTTCGGCGGCGCTGACGCAGGCGAGCGCGACGGAGGCCGGGCGCACCGCGGGGCTGGTTCAGGATCTGAGCCGGGCGGCGACCCGTGTCGGCGACGTGGTGGCGATGATCAACGGCATCGCCAGCCAGACCAACCTGCTCGCCCTCAATGCCACCATCGAGGCCGCGCGTGCCGGCGAGGCGGGACGCGGCTTCGCGGTGGTGGCGGCCGAGGTCAAGGAACTCGCCACCCAGACCGCCAGGGCCACCGACGAGATCGCCTCCCAGATCGGCGACATCCAGTCGGTCACCCGGGAGGCGGTGACGGCGATCGGCGCCATCGCCGGGCGCATCGACGACTTGAGCGGGATCTCGAGCGCGATCGCGGCCGCGGTGGAGGAACAGGGGGCAGCAACCCGGGAGATCGTTCGCAACATCCACCAGACCGCCAATGGCACCGGTCAGGTCACGTCTCATATCGGCGGCGTCGCCGACGCGGCGCAGAGGGCCGGCGGAGCGGCCGAGAGGGTGCTTTCCGTCGCCTCCTCGGTCTCGCACGATGCCGACCATCTCGATGCCGAAGTCACCCGTTTTCTGGCGCAGCTTCGGGCCGCCTGAAGACGATGCTCCGATCCGCGCAAGGCGCCGCCTGTCCGGTTCATCGAAGCGGGCGCGGGGATCGGCGAGCCCAGTGCGGCCCTCGTCGAACGGTTGAGGCGATCGAAATCTGCTTCCGCGCCCGGCACCGGGCGCCGAACTCGTCCGCGACGACTCGCCGAGACCGCCGCGACCCGTTAGAGCAGCCGGGACAGGACGTTGAGACGAGGTGCCGATGACGGCCGAGAGCAAGAACGGCGAGAGCCGGAACGGAATGACCTACGCGGATGCGGGCGTCGATATCGATGCGGGCAACGCCATGGTCGAGACGATCAAGCCGCTGGTGCGCTCCACCCGCCGGCCCGGCGCGGATGCCGAGATCGGCGGGTTCGGCGGGTTGTTCGACCTGAAGGCCGCCGGCTTCTCCGACCCGATCCTGGTGGCGGCCAATGACGGCGTCGGCACCAAGGTCAAGATCGCCATCGAGACCGGCCGCCACGATACGATCGGCGTCGATCTCGTGGCGATGTGCGTGAACGACATCATCGTCCAGGGCGCCGAGCCGCTGTTCTTCCTCGATTATTACGCCACCGGCAAGCTGGTGCCGGGCGTCGGCACCGACATAGTGCGCGGGATCGCGGCGGGCTGCCGGATCGCGGGCTGCGCGCTCATCGGTGGCGAGACCGCCGAGATGCCGGGCCTCTACGACGGGTCGGATTATGACCTCGCGGGCTTCAGCGTCGGCGCCGCCGAGCGTGGAAAGCTCCTGCCACGTCCCGGCATCGCGCCAGGCGACGTCGTCCTCGGCCTGCCGTCCTCCGGTGTACATTCCAACGGCTTCTCTCTGGTCCGCCGAATCGTCGAGGCAAGCGGCCTCTCCTACGACGACCCGGCCCCGTTCGAGCCGTCGCGCTCGCTCGGCGACGCCCTGCTGGAGCCGACCCGGATCTATGTGAAGCCGCTGCTGGCCGCCTTGAAGGCAACGGACGGGATCAAGGCGCTCGCCCACATCACCGGCGGCGGCTTTCCCGACAACCTGCCCCGCGTCCTGCCCGACGGTGTCGGCATCAGCATAGACCTCGACGCGATCATTCCGCCGCCCGTCTTCGGATGGATCTCGAAGGTCGGTGGGGTCGCGGAATCCGAAATGCTGCGCACCTTCAATTGCGGTATCGGCATGGTGGCGGTGGTCTCGCCGGAGAGCGTGTCGGCGGTGACCCGGGCGCTCGACACCGCAGGCGCCTCGCCGATCCGCCTCGGGCTCATCACCGAGCGCGGACCCGATCCGGTGACCTTCCAGGGCAAGCTCGCCCTGTGATGGCTCCCCGACCCAAGATGCGGGTCGCGATCCTGATCTCGGGACGCGGCTCGAACATGGTCTCGCTGATCGAGGCTGCGAAGGCCCCGGATTATCCCGCCGAGATCGTCCTCGTCGCCTCCAACCGGCCGGAGGCGGGCGGGCTCGCCCATGCCGCCAGCGCCGGGATCGCCACGACGGCGCTCGATCACCGCGCCTATCCCGATCGGGCGAGCTTCGATGCCGCCCTGAACGCGGAACTCGAAGCGGCCGGGATCGAGCTCGTCGTGCTGGCCGGCTTCATGCGGATCCTCTCCGCGGGCTTCGTCGAGGCCTGGGCCGGGCGGATGATCAACATCCATCCTTCGCTGCTGCCGCTGTTTCGCGGCGTCCATACCCACGAGCAGGCCCTGGCGGCCGGCGTGCGCCTGCATGGCTGCACGGTGCATTACGTGGTGCCGGAACTCGATGCCGGGCCGATCGTGGCCCAGGCCGCCGTCCCGGTTCTGCCGGGCGACGATGCCGACAGTCTCGCCGCGCGCATTCTCGTGGAGGAACACCTCCTCTACCCGCGTGCCCTGGCGCTGATCGCGGGCGGGCGGGCAAGGCTGGAGAGTGGCCGCGTGGTGTTCGCCGGAGACATCAGGCCGGCCGAGGGGGCCTTGCTCAGCCTGTCCGCGCAAGGCTGAGGCCCCAGCCGCCGATCCCGAGATATCGAGATCGGCGATGATGACGGCTTACGCCGGGCGCGGCAGCTGGCAGCTGTCGAGGGCCGAGAGCGCCTTGGCGCGGGCGGAATCGTTGAAATAGCCGGTGGTGCGGTAGGATTCGAGCTCGGCCGGATTGAGGCTCGCCAGGGTCTGCTTGGCGTAGCAGCCGCAGGGGCGAGTGAGCGAAGCCTCGGGGACGCTCTGCAGGCGGGACTGCGTCACCGTGCAGGCGTGGCGCACGCGTCCGGTGAGGTTGCTGGCGGAAGCCGTTTTCAGAGCCGGATCGGGCGTGTAGCCTTCGAGGGAGGCCGTGGGCGCACCCTTGTTCGCGTTACACGCGGCGAGCAGGGAGATGAGGCCGGCGGCGAGCAGGATCCGGCCGGTGCGCGGAGCGATGGAGCGCATGGAATGTGGGGTCCGTGAAAGGGATTCGGTTAAGGGAATTCCTTTCACGCCCGGCAGGACTCGCGCGCAAGGGCGTTCGCGCCACACCCGGCATCGTTCCGCGCCACGCTCCCGGTTCACCGGACGACGATGCGATCACGAACCCGTTGGCGGCGCGAAAGCCGGTCGGGCTCAGCCGACGATGTCGGAATCCTGGAAGAACTGCGCGATCTCGATCTTCGCGTTCTCGGCGCTGTCCGAACCGTGCACGGTGTTCTCGCCGACCGACTCGGAGAAGGTCTTGCGGATGGTGCCCTCGTCGGCATTGGCCGGGTTGGTGGCGCCCATCACGGTGCGGTAGGCGGCGACGGCGTTCTCGCCCTCGAGCACCTGCACGACCACGGGGCCCGAGGTCATGAAGGAGACGAGCTCGCCGAAGAACGGGCGCTCCTTGTGGATCTCGTAGAACTTTTCGGCCTGGGCCTGGGTCATCTGGATGCGACGCTGGCCGACGATGCGCAGGCCCGCCTTCTCGATCACGGCATTCACGGCGCCGGTGAGGTTCCGCTTGGTCGCGTCGGGCTTCAGGATGGAGAAAGTGCGCTCGGTGGCCATGATCAGTCCGGTTATGTTCGCTCGGCCGAAAACGGCTTCGGCGGCCGGCTTATAGCGAGCACGCCCCGTCCTCTCAACCCGAAGGACGAAGACGGCGCATCCACAGCGGAATTTCCTTGGTCATGGCTTCGGCGCAACAGTGCCGGAAATTCGCCCGATTGCTGGTGTCTTCTCACACCAGAAGACGCTGGCCCGGACCGTTCTCGACGTCCGGCGCGGCCACGACCAAGCTTTCGACCCCAGGCTCACGACCCTTCGCGACGCTCCCGCCGATGCGCCGCGGCCCTTCACAGGCACCAGGAGACCAAAAGCCATGCGCGTTGCCCTGACCTCCGCCTTCCTGCTCTCCGGACTCGTCGCCGCTGCTGCGGCCCCGTCGAAGGACCCGTCCGGCACCTGGCTCACGAAGGATGGCCGCGCCAAGATCCGCATCGATCATTGCGGCCCGAACAGTGCGAACATCTGCGGCAAGGTCGTGTGGCTGAAGACGCCGACCACCGAGACGGGTGCGCCGCGCACCGACGCCAAGAACCCCGACCCGAAGAAGCGCCTGCGCCCGGTCATCGGCCTGCAGCTCATCGAAGGTCTCGCCCCCGACGAAGAGAAGTTCTCCGGCGACATCTACAACATCGACGAGGGCAAGATCTATCAGGTCAGCCTGGAGCGTGAATCCGGCTCCGAGCTGAGCGTGTCCGGATGCCTTCTCAAGGTCCTGTGCGGCTCCGAGACCTGGACCCGCGTGCCTGACGTGAACCAGCAGGCGGCCGTGACCCCGGCTTCCGAAGCCGCCACCAAGCCGGCGCCGAAGCCCGCGGCCAAGCCGGCCGCGCCTCAGGTCGAAGCCAAGAAGTAGCGGCTCAGATCGCGGCGAGGCCCCGTTTCACGGCGGGCCTCGCCAGGACTGTGTCGAGCCAGCGACGGACATTCGGCAGGGTCGCCAGATCGATACCCTGCTTCTCGTGATGCTTGGCCCAGGTCAGGATCGCGATGTCGGCGATGGAATACGTATCGGCGATGTAGTCGCGATCCGCCAAGCGCCGGTCGAGCACGCCGTAGAGACGATGGGATTCCGTCGAGAACCGTTCGATGGCGTAGGGGATCTTCTCCTCCGCATGGATGCGGAAATGGTGCATCTGGCCGAGCATCGGTCCGAAGCCCCCGACCTGCCAGAACAGCCATTCGTCCACGGCCACCCGGGCGCGTTCGTCGGCGGGGTAGAGGCAGCCGGTCTTTCGCCCGAGATATTGCAGGATCGCCCCCGATTCGAAGACCGTGATGGGCTGGCCCCCCGGACCGTCCGGGTCGACGATGGCCGGGATCTTGTTGTTGGGCGAGATCGCAAGGAAGTCTGGCGCCAACTGGTCGCCCTTGCCGATATTCACCGGCACCACCCGGTAGGGCAGACCGCACTCCTCCAGCATGATGGGGATCTTCCAACCATTGGGCGTGCCCCAGGTATGGAGGTCGATGGGCTTCTGGGTGGCGGCGGCCATGGGAAACGTTCCGCTCCTGTCAGGGTCGCATCATGTCGCCGGATCAAACCGGGCGAGGGGCGGATGGTTGCAGGATCCGCGCCGCCATCGAACGGTGGACGGTGTGCCGCGGCACGGCGAAGGATCTTGCCCTTTACCCGACTTCTGGCTGTGATGACGGCGGTGCCGGCGCCTCACCGTGAGCGCAGGACAACGACCTGGGGTTGCGATCATGCGGTTTCGTTTTCTTCCAGCCGCGGTGATCGCGGCGTCGATGGTGCTGGGTTTCGCAACGACGGCGTCCGCCAAGGACCCCGTTGCCGCTGCTCCGGAGCCCGCCGCGAAGGACGCGAAGGAACTGACTGTCGGGCAGAGCGCCGCCCGTGAGCGGCAGAAGAAATGCGGCGCCGAGTGGCGCGCCCTCTCGGTTGCCGACAAGGCCGCGCAGGGGCCGAAATGGCCGCAATATTTCAGCAAGTGCGTCAAGCGCTTGAAGGAGATCAAGGCCTGAACTAGTTCGACTCGGGACCGGCTCGAGCTGCGATTGCTCCGGGCCGGAGCGGAGAAACGGGCGGATGCGGGAACGCGAGGCGTTGCAGCGCGTGGTGGCGGTGGCCGCGATCATACCGGTGGCGTCGGGGCTCTTCGGAATCCTGTTCGGACTAGGGGGAGTCGGCGGCGACAGCCTGTCCCAGATCTCCGCCGACAGCCATTTCCGCTACCTGTCGGGCCTGCTGACGGGCATCGGCATCCTGTTCTGGAGTTGCGTGCCGGCCATCGAGGCGAAAGCGCGCCTGTTCCGTTTCCTCACCCTCGTGGTCGTCCTCGGCGGATTGGCGCGGTTGCTGGGTCTCTATCTCACCGGTCTGCCCTCGGCGGTGATGCTGGGTGCCCTGGCGATGGAGCTGGTGGTGACGCCCCTTCTCTGCCTCTGGCAGATGAGGGTCGCCGGCAAGGCCGCGGATGCGGCGGCGGCCGGGCCCAGTCCGTGAGTGGGGGTTCCGCCGGATCAAGCCCCTCCCCGGCCGACCGTGCGCTCTCGCTCCTGGAGCGCATCGTCCCCGCGCCTTCCGCCTGGGCCTTCGCCCTGCGGATCTGGCTCGCCATGGTGCTGGCGCTCTACGCCGCGTTCTGGCTTCAACTCTCCGGCGCCTCGTCGGCCGCCGTCTGCGTGGCGATCCTGGCCCAGCCCAAACGCGGCCAGGCCCTGTCCAAGGCGCTGTACCGCTTTCTCGGCACCCTGGCGGGGGGCGCGATATCGATCCTGCTGATCGGTGCGTTCGGACAGGACAGGGTTCTCCTCCTGGTCTCTGTCGCGACATGGCTCGGCCTATGCGTCTTCGTCGCCCACTTCCTGCAGGACACGCGGGCCTATGGCGCCATGCTGGCGGGCTACACCGTCGCCATCGTCGCCGTCGCCCATATCGACACGCCGCAGGCGGTCTTCGAGGCCGCCATCGACCGCGTCGCGGCGATCACCATCGGCATCGTCGCCATCACCTTCATCAACGACGCCCTGGCCTCGCCGAGCACGTGGCGCACCCTGCGCAAGCCGCTTTCGGAGGCCCTGTCGGCCACCCGGGCCTTCGCCCGCGAGACCCTGTCCCAGGCGGATCCCGGCTCGGAGCGGGCGGCGGCCCTGATCCGGCAGATCGCGGTGATGCGCGCCGATGCCAGCGCCATCGGCGGCGAGCTCGACGACGGCGCCCGCCGGGCCGCCGGGGCGCGCAGCGCCATCGCCGCGCTCTACGCCATGGCGGCTGCGAGTCGGGCCTTCACGGCCGCCGCCGCGATGCTGGGCCGCGACAGCGCGGCCGTCGCCGAGGCCCGCCGGATCTGCCTGGGCCTGACCGACGACGGAAAGCCCGATGCCGACGCGGCCGCGCATCGTCTCGGTGCCCTGGTGGATGAGGCGATCCAGGGGGGGGCGAGCGAGCCCCTGGAGATCCTGGCCCTGCAGCGCGGCCTCGATTTCGCGCGCGCCGCCTCCTTCGCCGAGGACGGATTGAACGCCCTCTCCACCGGCTGCCGACCGAAGCGCGATGTCGCCCTGCCGACGCATCGCGACCTGCCCGTGGCCCTTCGCGGAGCGGCACGGGTGGGGATCGCCTTTGGCGCCACCGCTCTCCTCCTCATCGCCGCCGGCTGGCCCGCCACCTCCTTTGCCCTGGTGCAGGTCGCGGCGACCTGTTCGCTCTCGGCCATCGCGCCGGATTCGAAGGCCTTCGCCCGCGGAGTCCTCATCGGTATGCCGCTCGCGGCCCTCTGCGCCGGGATCGTGCTCTTCGGCGTGCTGGGGGGCGAGCAGGGCTTCCCGCTCCTCGCCATCGCCATCGCGCCGGTGATTTTCGTGGCATGCTTTCTCAGCCTGAATCCGCCGACCTTCGGGATCGGCTTCATCCTGCTCGTGTTCTTCATGGTCCTCCTGTCGCCGTCCAATCCGCAGACCTACGACGCGCAGACCTTCCTCGCGAACGCCTTCCTCGTGACCATGGCGGCTTGCATCCTGTTCGTCGCGGTGCGGATCGTGCTGCCGATCTCGCGCGCCCAGCGCCGCGCCTTCGCCCTCGATTCGGCCCGGGATTCGGTGCTGGACGCGCTGGCCGGCGATGGCGGCGACGCCACCACCCGCACCAGCCTCAACAGCGACCGGCTGTTGCAATTCTCGCAATGGAGTTCGGGCAGCGGCGCCGTGCGCACGGCGAGCCTGGACCGTGCCTTCGACCTGGCCCGCCTCGAATCCGCCGCTGCCCGCGCCCATGCCCAGCTGTGCCGCCTCCCCGACGATCCCGCCCTGAACGATGCCGCGAGGCAGGCGCGGGAGGGACTGGAGGCGGCGGAGGCGGCCACGCTCGCCCGGTCCGTTCGCGCGTTCCTCCGGCACGGCCGATCCGTGAGCGCCCCGACGCGGCTCGACATCGCCCGCCTCGTCAGCGACCTGGTGACGGCGGGCGGCATCATGGAGAGCCAGCACCGCCTCCTGCGCCGCCTCGGCATCCTGCGACCGGCCTGATGGAGGCGCCCCATGCGGCATGACATCGATCTCGGCGGCGTCCTGATCTCGCCCTTCGTCGCCTATGTGCTGGCGGCCCTAGCCATCATGGTGCTCCTGCGGTTCGGCTTCAGCCGCATCCGCTTCAGCCGCTACGTCGCCAACCCGCCGCTGGCCGAGGTGGGGATCTTCGTCTGCATCCTCGCGCTTCTCATCGTTCTCTTCTGAGCAATGTGGCTCGCCGAAATGGATCTTGCCTGACAATGGCCGACGACGATCTTTCCGATGCTCGCCCGTCCCGCGAGCGCGCGCCGTCCCTCGCGAGGCGCCGGCGTTGGCGCGTGGTGCGGCTCCTGGCGACCGTTGTGATCCTGGCCTGCGCTTGCCTGGCCGCCGCCCTGGTCTGGCAGTTCTACGTCACCGCGCCCTGGACCCGCGACGGGCGCGTCCGCGTGCAGGTGGCGAGCGTGGCGCCCCAGGTCTCCGGCCAGATTGTCGAGCTTCGCGTCACCGACAACCAGAACGTCGCCAAGGGCGATGTGCTCTACGTCATCGACCCGGTGGATTTCGACATTGCCATCGCCACCGCCCAGGCCGAGCTGGAGAACCGCGAGGCCGACCTTCAGGTCAAACGGACCCAGGCGGCCCGGCGCGAGGCCCTGACCACCCTCTCCACCTCGGTGGAGGAGAAACAGCAATATGCGGGCACCGCCAAGATCGCGGAGGCGGCGCTCGCCTCCGCGAAGGCGCAGCTGCATCAGGCCCGGGTCAACCGCGGACGCACGGAAGTGCGCTCGCCAGTGAACGGGCGCGTCACCAACCTTCTCCTGCGCGCGGGCGACTACGCCACTGCCGGCACCGTCAACGTCGCGGTGATCGACACCGATTCGTTCTGGATCGACGGCTATTTCGAGGAGACGAAGCTGGCCCATATCCATGTGGGCGACGCGGCGAGGGCCGAACTCCTCGGCTACTCGGCGCTCATCGACGGCCGGGTGGAGAGCGTCACCCTCGGCATCAGCAACGCCAACGCCTCGCCGAGCACGCAGGGCCTGCCCAATGTCGACCCGGTCTATACCTGGGTGCGCCTCGCCCAGCGCGTCCCCGTGCGCATCCGCATCGAGAGGGTTCCCGACGGCATCACCCTGGTGGCCGGCATGAACGCCACCGTCTCCGTGGGGGAGCCCGGCGCCCATGGCGGCACGTTCTGGAAGACCCTGCGCGACCGTTTCACAGGACCATCCGTCTCCGGGCAGGAGCGCAATCCGGGGGCAGCGGCCCGCTGAAAGCCTGACCCCGCCCGCTCTTCTCCCGCGCGAAGACCGACCCATCGGACGTGTGGTGAAGATGACCGATAGACGTCCCGCTTCGCCGAATGCCCCGGCGAAGCATGTCCCGGCGATGACACGGTGAAAACTTCTCCAGCATTGGCGCGAAGTTGAGCACGGATCGCGAAAAGGTTTCAGCCACGCTTAAGGGCCATGAGCGAGTCTGTCGGCATCTTCCCGGCTGGGTCGGATCACGTGCTGAAATCCATCGACGACCTTGAGAACGACCCGACCGCGATGCCCAAAAGCACGGGCGTCACCGACGCGGTGTCCGGCATGGCGACACTCATGCGCCACGCCGCCCGCGCCAATGGACAGGCTGCCAGCTTCACCCGCGAGATCCGTCGCCAATCGACAGGCGTCGACCGTTCTTTGGCGGCGACGCTCGGCAGCGTCGGCCGCGACACGGCGGCGGGAACGGCCGAGCGCCTCCGCGGCGAGCTCGTGGATGCGGTCGGTCAGGCCATGCGCGAGATCAACGCCGAGATCGCCCGCATCGGCGCGCGCATCGACACCAAGGCCACCGAGGCGAGCCGGATCGTCGCCGCCATCGACGGGATCGGCGCGACGATCCGGATGCTGTCGTTGAACGCGACGATCGAGGCGGCGAGAGCCGGTGAGCATGGGCGCGGCTTCGCCGTGGTCGCCGCCGAGGTCCGCGCCCTGGCCGACCAGACCCGGGAGAGCGCACGCAACGCGGCCGGCATCATCGATTTCTCCGATGTCCGCGCCGATCTCTCTGCCCTGCGCGTCTCGACGGACCATGCCCTGGACGGACTCGCCGGTTCCGTGCGGGCCACCGCCGACCGGATCGAAACCCTGCTCGGCGGTGTAGGCGTCGAACTGTCCGCGATCAGCGCCAGCAACGCCTCCATCGGTGAGGCTCTCGGTGCCATGCAGAGCAGCATCGACCGGACGGAGGCCAAGGCCGTCCGCGCCCTGGCTCTGGCCGATGCCACGCTGCAGGCGGCCGCCTCGGGCCTGCCCGCGCCGGACATGGCCCGGCACGGTCTCGCCCGCCGTCCGAAAGGCTTCGATCTCCTCGACGACATCCGGGCTCGCGGTACCCTTCGGATCGCCGTGGAGCCCGATTTTAAGGGATTGTCCTTCCGCAAGGCCGCCGGCGGCGCCCTGCTCGGCCTCGACATCGCCTATGCCACGGCCTTCGCGCGGTCCCTCGGCGTCACGCCGGTCTTCGTCGAATGCCCCTGGGACCAGTGCACGGAACTGCTCGACGCGGGCCGGACCGCCTCCGAGGCGCCCGCCGACATCGTCTGGTCGGCCCTGCCGCCGAGCCCGGGATTCGGCGCCATCGCCTATTCGCAGGCCTATACCCACCTCCATTACGTGCTGGCCCGCCGGACCGGCGACACGCGCATCCGCAGCCTGTCCGACCTCGACGGCCGGACGCTCGGCGTCATCAACGATCCGAGCGCCTACGCCACGCTGGAGGCCGCCGGACTGCGCTGGGCCGAGAACCTGCAGGCGAAGGGAAGGCGGGTGGCGACCCTCGGCAGCCTCGTGCCGATCACCGACCAGGGCCGTATTCACGATGCCCTGGCCGAGGGCGTGGTGGATGCCTTCGCCGTGGACGCGCCGATCATGCACTGGGCCTGCACCGGCGCCGACAGCCCGTGGCGCGGCCGCATCGAGATCGTGCCCGGCAACATCGCACCCGCGCCCTGGTACTACACCGCCGCCGTCGCCGACCATCCGAGCGCCTGCCGCCTGCTCATGGCGGCGGATGCCTTCATCGCCGCCTTCACCGGCACGCCCGAGCGTGCCGCGATCGAGCGGCAATGGCAGGGCGGCGCCATTGCCGGCTGGGGCGGCTACCGGGACGAGCCGGGAGGCTTGCGCGGCGCGGCGGAACTGGCGGCGGATTACGCGGAGGCGATGGGACGGATGCCCAATCTCGCACCTCCGCGCGGCGGCGTGGCACTCCGGAACGTCGCCTGAATCCGGCCCCGGAACGCGGACGATCCTTTGCCGACCACTTTGTCGACCACCTGGCCAACCACCTGAATGGGCAGCGCTTTTTAAGATGTGGCGGAATGGGAAAGAATACAGTTGCCGGAAAGACGAGATAGGGGCTTGACGTAAGGGCGATCCAGTCGCACCTTGATCATGTGCTCTTGAACAAAGCACAGCTCAAGCAACGAGGAGGCGTAGATCGGTTGTCGATCACGGCCAACTTAGAGGCAGGAGATGGGAATGACTCCACCCCAGCAGGATGCTGCGACGATCATCCGGGACTAATTCGGCCTGGACGTTGAGCAGCACAAACGCGAATCACGGGACGGAAGCGGTCTCCGGGGCGCAGAAGCGGCCGATACGGCACGACTTCGAATGCGCAGAATGCCCCAATTCGACCGCTTCCGCCGCCTGTCCATTGTCTTCACCCGACGTGTCCGAGCCTTGAGGCCCGCAAGACCTTCCCACATGACTGATCGCTGATTTTGAGAGAGCGTGGTTTTAGCCCCAGGGCAAAAAACCGCCGTCCTCATACCGCCGGATCATGAAAGTGTTAGATGCTCTCGCGATCGACCGCGGAAGCTTTTCGCCCGCGAGGGACCGGCTTGCCGAGCGCCATGGTCTCGTCAGCGCTGGCGGATCGGCCGCAGCGGGCCGTGGAAGAATCCGGGCTCCATCCCGATCTCGGCGGCGCGCTCACCGATCACGCCGAGGCCGCCCATAAGCCCCATGATCGGCGCATCCAGCAGGGCCGGATGGTTCAGGGCCTTGCCGATCTGGCGGCCCTCCCACCATAACTCCGCGAAGAGAAGGGCGAGGAGGCCGAGCAATCCCCAAGTCTCCAGGCCCCACCCGAGGAGATAGACGCCGTAGGGCGGCGAAAGGACCGTGCTGAGACGGGACAGGCCGATCACCCCGGCGAAGCCCAGGACGAGGATCAGGGGCAGGCGAACGAGAAGGCGCCGATACAGGCGCAAGGCCAGGTTGAGTTCCTCGACGGAGGAGTGGTCGAGCCTGAGGGGCATTTGGGATTCTCCTGTGACGTTCGCGCGCCCGAGCGCCATGCCCCCCGATAAAAGTGGGAGATGTGTGGCTGACGGGCGCCCGCCCCGCCACCGGTGCCATCACGAGGGCCGACACGTGTGCCTCTAAGACATCTCGTTAGCCGCCTCCGCGCGCCCGCCGGCGCATGCCGCTGACCATGATGCGCCAGGGCCGGTCGAGGATGTCTTTGTCGGGGTTGAGCAACCGGTTGAAATGAGAGCCTCAACAACGGCGCGGCGCGGGTCACTCGATCCCGAGCTTCGCCTTCAGCAGGGCATTTACCGCGGCCGGATTGGCCTTGCCGCCCGTGGCCTTCATGGTCTGGCCGACGAACCAGCCGAGCAGGGTCGGCTTTTCCTTGGCCTGCTGAACCTTGTCGGGGTTCTTGGCGATGATCTCGTCCACCGCCGCCTCAATGGCGCCTGTATCGGTCACCTGTTTCATGCCGCGCGATTCGACGATCTCGCGCGGGTCACCGCCCTCGGACCAGACAACTTCGAAAAGGTCCTTGGCGATCTTGCCGGAGATCACGCCCTCGCCGATGAGGTCGACGATGGCGCCGAGCTGATCGGCCGAGACCGGGCTCGTCTCAATGCTGTGGCCCTCCTTGTTGAGGCGGCCGAACAGCTCGTTGATCACCCAGTTCGCCGCGGCCTTGCCGTCGCGACCCTTGGCCACCGCCTCGAAATAATCGGCGGAGGACCGCTCGGCGATGAGCACGCCGGCATCGTAGGGAGAGAGGCCGTAGGACTCGATGAAGCGGGCCTTCTTGGCGTCGGGCAGTTCCGGCAAACCCTCGGCCAGCGCATCCACATAGGCCTGGTCGAATTCCAGCGGCAGCAGGTCCGGGTCGGGGAAGTAGCGGTAATCGTGCGCCTCTTCCTTCGAGCGCATGGACCGGGTCTCGCCCTTGCCCGGATCGAACAGGCGGGTCTCCTGGGAAATCGTGCCGCCATCCTCGATGATCGCGATCTGGCGCCGCGCCTCGACCTCGATGGCCTGACCGATGAAGCGGATCGAGTTGACGTTCTTGATCTCACACCGGGTGCCGAGCGGCTCGCCGGGCTTTCGCACCGAGACGTTCACGTCGGCCCGCAGCGACCCCTTCTCCATGTCGCCGTCGCAGGTGCCGAGATACCGCAGGATGGTACGCAGCTTGGTCACGTAGGCGCGCGCCTCCTCCGACGAGCGGAGATCCGGCCGCGAGACGATCTCCATCAGGGCGACGCCCGAGCGGTTGAGGTCGACGAAGCTCTGGGTCGGGTTCTGGTCGTGCAGGGACTTGCCGGCATCCTGCTCGAGATGCAGGCGCTCGATTCCCACCGTGATGGTCTCACCCTCGGGCAGGTCGACCAGCACCTCGCCCTCGCCGACGATGGGGTCCTTGAACTGGCTGATCTGGTAGCCCTGCGGCAGGTCCGGATAGAAATAGTTCTTCCGGTCGAACACCGAGCGGTGGTTGATCCGCGCCTTCAGTCCGAGGCCGGTGCGCACGGCTTGGGCCACGCATTCCTCGTTGATGACGGGGAGCATGCCAGGCATCGCCGCGTCCACCAGGGAGACGTGGTCGTTGGGCTCGCCCCCGAATTCCGTCGAGGCGCCGGAGAACAGCTTCGAGCGGCTCGTGACCTGGGCATGAATCTCCATGCCGATCACGACCTCCCAGTCGTGCAGGCCGCCCTTGATGAGTTTCTTTGGGTTCACGGCAGCGGTCATGATGGCCCGGATTCAGTGTTGCGCGGCGCGAAACCGCACCGGAAAGGTGGAAGGACCGGCCGGCGCGGTCAAGCGCGCAGGCGATAGAGCTGGTGGGCGAGGAAGCCCAGGGTGCCCCACAGGAAGCCCGCCATCCAGCGAATGGGGAAGAAGGTCGGCCCGTCATGGCTGATCGGCGCCGGCCAGGGAATGCCGATGGCCGTGACGGCCCAGGACACCAGCACCGAGATGGCGAAAGCCATCAGCGAGACCAGGATGACCTTCACGAACTGATCCGACTTCCAGCCCATGACCAGGGCGATGGCGATCAGGACGGGATCGAACGCGGCCCAGATCCAGACGTCGAAAGGATAGACCGGAACGGTCATGGCCGCGCTTTCATGCCCACCACGCGGCGGGCAGCTTGGTCCGTCCGGCCGCCGTTTCGATCACCTGGGCAGCGGCGAACAGCGTCTCCTCGTCGAACGGGCGCCCGATGAGCTGGAGCCCGAGGGGCAGCCCCTGCGCGTCGAGGCCGGCGGGCACCGAGATGCCGGGCAGGCCCGCCATGTTCACCGTGATGGTGAACACGTCCTGGAGATACATCTCCACGGGATCGCCCGAGCCCTTCTCGCCGATGCCGAAGGCGGCGGACGGGGTGGCGGGGGTCAGGATTGCGTCGATGCCGGAGGCGTAGGCCTCCTCGAAGTCGCGCTTGATCAAGGTGCGGATCTTCTGCGCGCGGACGTAATAGGCATCGTAATAACCTGCCGAGAGCACGTAGGTGCCGATCATGATGCGGCGCTTCACCTCGCGGCCGAAGCCCGCGGCGCGGGTGTTCTCGTACATCCCGGCGATGTCTTTGCCGGGCACGCGCAGGCCGTAGCGCACGCCGTCGTAGCGGGCCAGATTCGAGGAGGCCTCGGCCGGGGCGACGATGTAATAGGCCGGCAGCGCGTAGCGCGTATGCGGCAGCGAGATTTCGCGAATCGTGGCGCCGGCATCCTTGAGCATCGCGGCGCCCTTGTCCCAGAGCGCCTGGATCTCGGCGGACATGCCCTCGACCCGGTATTCCTTCGGGATGCCGATGGTGAGGCCCTTCACGCCCCGCGCCACGGCCGCCTCAAAATCCGGCACGGCCAGGTCGGCGCAGGTGGTGTCGCGGGCATCCGCCCCGGACATGGAGCCGAGCAGGATGGCGCAGTCGCGCACCGTGCGGGCGATGGGGCCGGCCTGGTCGAGGGAAGAGGCATAGGCCACCGTGCCCCAGCGCGAGCAGCGCCCGTAGGTCGGCTTGATGCCCACCGTGCCGGTGAAGGCGGCGGGCTGGCGGATCGAGCCGCCGGTATCGGTGGCGGTGGCGCCCAGGCACAGATGCGCGGCCACGGCAGCGGCCGAACCGCCGGAGGAGCCGCCCGGCACCAACTTCGTGTCAGAGAGCGTTCCGTTTTCCTGCCGCCGCCAGGGCGAGACCACGTCGCCATAGGCCGAGGTCTCGTTGGAGGAGCCCATGGCGAACTCGTCGAGGTTGAGCTTGCCCAGCATCACCGCGCCGTCACGCCACAGATTGTGGGTCACGGCCGATTCGTAATGCGGCTGGAACCCTTCGAGAATCTTGGAGCCGGCCGTGGTGGCGACCCCGTGGGTGCAGAACAGGTCCTTGACGCCCAGCGGCAGGCCTTCGAGGGGCCGGGCCTCGCCAGAGGCGATCTTGGCATCGGAGACCTCCGCCATCTGCAGGGCGCGCTCGGGCGTCTCCAGCAGATAGGCGTTGAGGCCGCGCGCCGTCTCGATCGCCGAGAGATGGGCCTTGGCGAGGTCGGTCGCCGAGAAATCCTTGGCCTTCAGCCCGTCGCGAGCCTCGGCCAGGGTGAGTTCGTTGAGATGGGTCATGCCGCCTACTGTCCTCAAAGCCCGCCGGACCCCGTCGCCATTCTCAGGCGCCGCGCGGTCCGAGCCGGGCACGCATCACGAAATCGAGCGTGCTACTCGACCACCTTCGGGACGAGGAAGTAATGGTCCTCGGTCTCGGGGGCGTTGAAGACGATGTCGCGAGCGTGACCGCCGTCGGTCACCACGTCGGTGCGCTTCTTCATCGCCATCGGCGTGACCGAGGTCATCGGCTCGACGCCCTCGACATCGACTTCGGAGAGTTGCTCGACGAAGGCGAGGATGGCGTTGAGCTCACCCTGGAGCGGCGCGACCTCCTCGTCGCTCACCGCGATACGCGCCAGATGCGCGATGCGCCTCACTGTGGTTGCGTCGACCGACATGCTGCCTTCGGACCTCGGGACCTGCGCCGGAACGCGCGTCAGGGGCCGGGCTATAGCACCGCGCTTCGCGGCGCCGCAACGCCGGGGCGTGCGGAAGCGTCGTCTCAGACGATGGCGTTCCCGGGATGAGAGGGGGCTTCGACCACAATCCCCTTGTCCTGGCGGAGCGTTTCCGACTGCCGGAAGCCGAGGACGAGGATCTCGAGCGCCAAAGCGAGCATGAGCTTGTGCCGGAACGGCATCTCGCGCGCCGTGTCGACGTTCCAGGCTCTGCCACCTTTGCCGGGAGACCGTAGCGCGCCGAAAACCTGGGAGAGGCGGCCGAGCCGATTCATGCTGTCTCCGTATCGTTAGCAAATCCTTAACGAGCTTATGGCGCATTCGCTCCCGGTGCGGCTATTCCCCTTCGGACGTAGGATCGGGTCGCGTTGGGGATAGACATCATGTGGCAGACGGTGTTCGCCGAATTCACCGCAGGACCGAAATCCGATCCGGCCGATCTCGACCGCGCGGAGACGGAGCTGGGGTTCCCGCTGCCGGAGAGCTACCGCAGCTTTTGCCTCGATTGCGGAATCGGCCTCGCTTCCGGCTCCGTTCGCATCGCGATCCCGAGCCCCACCGAGAGCGCGGACCTCGTCACCCGTTCGGAACTAATCGCGCACAGCATCGCCTCCGTGCTGGAGACGCGGGAGGGGCATCGCTTCGAGGTGGAGGGTGACGATCCGAGCGTGGTCGAACGCGCCTGTTTCTTCGGTGAGACCGAAGCAGGCGAGTTCCTGTTCTGGGATGTGGTCGTCGGCGCGGACCAGACGGAGCGCCGGGAATACGAGATCTGGGTGATGGCCGCCGATCTCGAATCGGTGCGGTTCGGGGGCGCCGACCTCCCCGATCTCATGCGCCGGCTTCAAGGGCCCGCAGTGCGCGGCATTCTCGGCATGGGCGCCGAGCCCTTGTCTTCCAGTTTCCTGGGTCAGGTCTCGTGACGGAAGACGAGGTCCGGGCGTTCGTCGCGGCGTCCGCGGGCGGCCGGCGCCTCATCGGGATCGATCTCGGCACCAAGACGATCGGGCTCGCCCTGTCGGATGTGGGCCGGCAGATCGCCTCGCCCCTCGAGACCATCCGCCGGGTGAAATTCACGCCCGACGTCGCCCGCCTCCGCCTCCTGTGCGAGACTCACCAGGTCGGCGGCCTCGTCATGGGCCTGCCCCTCAACATGGATGGCAGCGAAGGGCCGCGCGTCCAGGCCACGCGTTCCTTTGTGCGCAACATGAAGCCCCTGCTCGACCTGCCGGTGCTGTTCTGCGACGAGCGCCTGTCCACGGCGGCGGTGACGCGGGCGCTGATCGCGGCGGACGCCTCGCGGGCCAAGCGCGGCGAGGTCGTCGACATGCTGGCGGCGGCCTACATCCTCCAGGGATGCCTCGACCAGATCCGGGGTCTGCTGGGGGACGAAGAGCGCGAGGAGCGCGACGCGTATTGAGGGGAGCGGCGCCTCACGCCGCCGCCGGCGGCTCGTCGTCGCCGGGCTCGACCGGCGAATTGAGGATGTCCTCCAACTCGTCCACCAGCATGTCGATCTGGTCCTGGCTCGCCAGTACCTTGAGGGTCTGGCCGCCCTCGGTGGCGAGGGCGAGCTCGATTCCCGCGCCGGAGCGCGTGGCCAGGATGCGGGCGAGTTTGTGCGTGGCGCTCATGCGGGTCTCCCGTTCGGCTCAGTGCTGGATAGGTTCGGCGGCCAGCAGGGCCACCGCCACGGCCGGGCCACAGGTGGAGGCCCAGACGGCGCCCTCCTCCGCGAGCGACGGCGCGATGAGGTCGGTGAGCGCCACGGCGGGGCGTCCCAGGCGCCGGGCCAGCCGCTCGGCCAGGAACCGCCCTGCCCCGCAGACGATCAGGGGCGCATCCGCCGCGATGTCGGGGCGCGAGAGCAGGATCGCCGCCGCGTCGTGGAGGGGCCGCAACTGGCACTCGGCGAAATGGGCCGCGAGGGCACGCCAATCGGCCGAGCTTCCCTCCGCATGATCGCGGCCGATCATCCGGGCGAGGCGGATCTCGGTCTCGGGGATCGATTTCCCCTTCATGTCGGCGCTGTGCTGCTGGTCGGCCCCCTCGGGCAGGTCGCCGGTAAGGCGGTAGACGTCGGCCGTGGTGGCGAAGGTCTCGGCCATCAGGCCGGTGCGTCTGCCCTTGAACGGCGCCGATGCGGTGAAGGCGAGGACGGGCGTGCGCACCACGCCGGAATAGACCAGTTCGCCCGTCTCCAGGCGCTCGGCGTCGCTGTAGCCGGTGGCGGTGGGGCGGCCGTCCACGATGGGGATCAGGTCGGCGGTGGTGGAGCCGATATCGACGAGGAGCGCGTTCGCCGCGTGGCGGCCGACCAGGGCCGCCGTGGCGTGCCAATTGGCCGAGGCCACGTCGATGGCGGCGCCCGTCGCCTCGCCGGGCGGGAGGAGCCCGGCCCGGCCGCCATAAATCCGCACCGAACCGGCGAGATTCGCGCTCGCCCAGGCGGAGAGCTGCGCCACGCCATCGGTGCGGTCGGAGAAGCAGTCGGTGAGTTCGCCGGTCATGGTCACCACATGGTCGGCCTCTCCGCGCGCCCAATCGGGCAGCTGAGAAAACGTCTCGTCGAGGGCGGGCAGGCCGCGCCATAGACGGCAGGGTGCCTGTACCACCGCCTCGACACGGCCGTCGCGAACCAGGGCCGCCTTGACATGGACCCCCCCGAGATCCCAGCCGATCACCGGGTTGTGCGTGGATGCGGCAGGCGTCACGGGCAGGTCCGTACAGGGAGGAACGGGGATGAAGGACGGGTTTCGGATCGTTCCGGTGATCGACCTGCGCCACGGAGAGGTGGTGCGGGCGCGGGCCGGCGATCGCGCCTCCTATGCCCCGATCGTGACGTCCTTGGCAAAGGGATCGTCGCCCGGGGATGTCGCGCAGGGGCTGGTCGCCGCGATCGCCGCCCGCATTCTCTACGTCGCGGATCTCGATGCGATCATCGACGGCAGGCCCCCCGATCTCGGCAGCCTCGAGCAGGTCGCTCGCGCCTGTCCGGGCGTCCAGCTCTGGGTCGATGCGGGATTCTCCGGCGGCCCCGGCGTCGATGCGTTCCTGGCGGAGGGGTTGGGGCGCCCGGTGATCGGCAGCGAGAGCCAGCACGATGCCGCCCTGATGCGGGCCTTGGGAGACCGCGCGGTCTTCTCCCTCGACAGCCGGGGCGCGGAGCGGATGGGACCGGCGGAGCTTCATGACGAGCCGGCGCACTGGCCTTCCGAGGTCATCGTGATGACCCTGAGCCGGGTCGGTGCCGGGACCGGGCCGGACCTCAGCCGCCTGTCGGAGATCCGCGAGATCAGCCCCGCGACGCGACTCTACGCGGCGGGCGGGGTGCGCGGACCGGCGGATGTCGCCGCGCTGCAGGAGATCGGCGTCACGGGTGCCCTGGTGGCGTCCGCGATCCACGACGGGACATTACGGGCGTAGCCGGCCGGAGACACAAAAAAACGAGGCGGCCGGAGCCGCCTCGTTTCATGTTTCATCGTCCGAGGAAGATGGAAGCCAGTCGCTGGAGCAGGCCCCGCGGTGCGGGCGGAGGCGCGCTCTGCCCAGGACTGTCCCCGATCTAAGCGTTCGACGCGAAGGGGTGCGAAGCGGAGTTGCGCTGCTCGGTGGCGTAGGCAGCGGTGGGCTCGCCCTTGACGGCGCGCTGGATCGACAGCTTCACGGCGTCGTAGTTGTACTTCTGGATCTTGGCGTCGTCGGCAGCTTCCCAGTGAATGAACACGCCGACCAGGATGAACAGGTCGTCGGCTTCGTCAGCGGGGATGATGCCTTCGGCAACGGCGTCCTGCACGGCCTTGGCAACGCCGTACTGGGCGGGGCCGAACATCTGGACGGCCTGACGGGCGTCGTTGATGGTGACCTTGTTGAACATCAGGGTGTTCGGCTTGCAGGGCAGGTTCGGCGCGATGACCGCGAGCAGGCTGGTGAAGCCGTGCTTGTTGTTCACGAGGCCGTTGCAGAAAGCCGTCTCGGCCGGCGAACCGCGCGGTCCGATGATGAGATCGATGTGGGCGACCTCGTTGCCATCGCCGACGAGAGCCTCGCCGACCAGAACTTTGTTGATCTTCGCCATGTGGGGTTTCTCCCAGGAGTCTTGAAAAAGCATGACCGCCCCGTAGTTTGGCGCGGCCGAAAGCCATCCTTGTTCACGGCGTCCAGCCCCAATGGGACCGGACCGGTTTGCCCGGATCGCGGCGCGGACCCTACTCTGGGGTCTCTGCCGGAACAACCCTGCAAGGGGGGCGGATTCGAGCAAAATCTTTGCCGAACGGGGGCTTGAACGCGCCACTGCATCGATTATGGCGCCCCCCCCCCGTCGCCGCCGGAGGGCTGGATTCATCGGGTTCAGGTTCCAGCCGCCAGCAATCGGTCGGCGAAGAGGGTGGCCACCGTCATGTCCGCGCTGGTGCCCGGATTGAGGTTCTGGGCCTTCCACGAGTGGTCTCGCGCCAGGAGCTCGGCCACGGGGCGCGTGGCGAGATCGAGGGAAAGAAGCTCCCTCGCCTCCATGCGCAGGGCGTCGGCCCGCTCCACCCCGTGCTTGCGCGCGACATGGCTGTCGGAAACGGCCGCGAGGTAGCCGAGGAACAAAGCCGTCGTACTCCAGGGCGGCGTGAGGCCCTTGCCGCGCGCCTCCGCCAATGCGGGTATGCCGATGCCGAAGATGTCGGCGAAGCCGGTGACGTAGGCGCGGGCGATCCGGTCGCGCGGGGCCGCTTCCGCCATGGCCGCGAGGAGGCTGGCCGGAGCTTCCGGTCCGGTCACGTCGTGGCGTTCGGCCTTGCCGAGGCCGCCGGGATTCGCGGCGCGAATCGCGGCGAAGACGTCGGTCGCATCGGCGGCGTTGAGGGTATCGAGAACGTGGCTCAGCGCCCCGCGCAGAGGGCCACCGCGCTCGGCGGCGAGCGCCAGGGGCGCGCAGAGGAGGAGAATGCCGAGATTGGTGTTCTGGCCCACCGCGCCGAGGGTCGCCTCCATGGCGGTGCGCACCCGACGGCCGACCCGCGCGCCGGGTTCTGCCAGATGGGACGCGGAGACCTCCGCGCTCGTGACGAAATCCGCCACCGCCATGCGATGGCCGTCGCCGAAGACGTGGACGTTGCCGGGTTTCAGGGCATCGAGCTCGGCGAGGCAGCACGCCCTGTAGGCCACGGCGATCGCCTCCGGCGAAAGCCTGCTCATCCCGATGCTGCGAGGAGCCGAGGGGGCCTCGCCGCCCGCACGGCGTTGAGGAAGCCCCGGGCCACGGCGGCCGCGACGTCGACCTCGGTGACCTGCTGCAGGCCCGACCAGGCCGGCATGGAATTGACTTCGAGAACGAGGTAGCCGCCCTCCCCGTCCTCCACGAGGTCGATGCCGGTGTAATCGACGCCGATGGCGGCCGCCGCGCGCTCGGCGAGCTCCGCGGCCTTCTCCGGCATCGCCCAGGGCAAGGGCCGGCCTCCGCGATGGACGTTGGTGATCCAGCCGTCGCCCTCGCGGATCATGGCGGCGATGGCCCTGCCCTCGCAGACGAAGACCCGGTAATCGCGCCAGAGGCCGTCGTTCCGCGCGATGTAGCGCTGGAGATAATAGACCCGCGACACGGCCTCCTCGTCGGGCAGGTCTTCCGACCGTTCGATGAGTTGCAAACCCTCGCCCTGTGAGCCGAAGAGCGGCTTGAGCACCAGCGGCCGGCCCGGCCCCGCCTCGCGGGCGACGCAGGCGGCGGCGGCCTCGCGGCTGGAGAATACGAAGGTGTCGGGGGTGGGCAGTCCGGCCCTGGCGACGAGGAGGCTCGTCATAGCCTTGTCCACCGAGCGCTCGATGGCCCCGGGCGAGTTCCACACCGTGACCCCGGAGGCCATGAGGGCGTGGAGCACGCCGAGCCGCATGGTGGTGGCCTCGAAGGTGCCCCCGGCGATGGTGCGCAGGAGGACGCCGTCGGGCAACCCGTCCGCGAAGCCCGGCACACGAAGCGGCTCGCCCGCGCCGGTGACCACCGCCACGTCGGCGAGCGAAAACAGCACCGGCTCGGCGCCGAGATGTTCCAGGGCGGCCCTCAATCGGGCCTTGTGCCAATTGCCGTTATCGGCCGCGAGCCCGATGCGCATGGATGTGGTCTCACACGGTGATCCGGTCCCGGCCCGGCCGGGATGATAGGCGTTCCCCTCGCCCCGCTTGCGGGGAGAGGGCCGTGACGACCTCGTCGTCGGCACGGCGAGGCGGCAGCCGAGGGTGAGGGGGCGTTCCCGGAGGAGCCTCGTTTAGAGAGACCCCCTCACCCTCGCTCCGGCTTCGCCTCCGCTCATCGCAGGTACGACAAGGTGCCCGCGATCCTCTCCCCGCCCGGTGGGGAGAGGGGCTGGCGCGGCGGCTTCTCCGGTCAGCTCAGCTGAAGGAGGCTTCCACCAGCTCCGGCATCAGCCGGCCGCCGCGAAAGCTCTTGCCGGTGGTCACCGAGGTAACGATGACCTCGGCCGGGCTGAATAGCGCGCCGTCGATCTTGTAGAAATCGCCGTTCACCCGGCCGAAGATGTCGGCGAAGGGGGCGCCGTGATCGGCGGAGGTGGTGGAGGGCAGCTGCTCGGCGAGCTGCTTGGCATCCGCCTCGTCGGCCTCGACGAAGAGCTGCACCCGGCCGCCATAGATGATGGCGTCGTTGGTGCGGCCCATGGCCTGGATGAAGTCGGGATGCTGCGGCGAGAGCGGGGCCGAACCGATTCCGTCGACGATCTTGTGCAGGTCGAATCCCACGGTGTGGGCCTTGTGCAGGGCGACTTCCAGCACGCGGGCGACGACCTGGGTCGAGCCGGCCAGCGACTGAGTCGGCGCGTAGATGAAGGTCAGCGCATCGGCCGAGAGGCCGCAGGCCTCGGCGACCTTGGCGATGACGGAGGCGGGCGGTCCGCCGGCGGCCTCGAGCACCAGGGCTGTCCGGCTGGCGGAATCGCGGTAGCCGAGTTCGGTGTAGAGGTCTTCCACCACCGAGACGGCGCGGCCGGGGCCGGAGCCCAGGGCGAAGAAGCCGGAATCGCCGGTCTCGTCGGCCAGCGACCAGCCGGCATACTGGCTGCCGAGGCAGGCGAGCACCGGGTCGGCGGAATGCACCACCACGGAATAGGGCCAGGCCGCGATCGGCCCGGTGGGGACGATCGACACGGTGCCGAGGCCGCCGAGGCAGATCTCGGCGATGCGCCGGCCGGCCTCGATGGAGCCGCGCACGGTGGCGCCGGCATCGACCATGCGTGCGCCGTTCTCCGTGGTGACGGCAAGGCGCAGGGCCTCGGCATCGGCCACCAGCTTCTCCACGAGGGGATTGGCGAGGGCGTTCAGGCTCGGCGTGGTCCGGAGCGTGGCGGGGGGATGGGTGGTCATCGGGCTTCCTCCGTCGTGGCGAGCAGGGTCCGCAGAGTGGCGGCCCGGACGCGCAATAGGTCTCGGGTGGCGGCCGAGTCCGGGCCTGCGGCGAACACGGTGCAGAGGGGCGCATCGCGTGGCACGCAGGTGCCGGATTGTGGGCGGTCGCGAACGAAATCCGGCCAGTCGAGGGGCGGCATCGGCGCGTAGCCGGCTGCCGCGTAACAGATTTCCGTGGCCGCCGCATCCACCGGTGCGGGTTCGATTCGCGGCAAAACGCCGAGGCTCGCGTCGATATGCGCGGCCAGGAGCGGCGTGGCGCGGCGGTCGAGGACGTCGAGGGTGGCTCCCGGGCGCGGGTTGATCTCGGTGAGCCACCACCCCGTCTCCGCGACGAGGAGGTCGGCGCTGGCGAGCCCGACGAGCCCGGTCTCCGCGACGAGTCCGGCGATGGCCGCCGTCACGCGGGAGAGGGTCGCGGCCGACAGGACCGACGCCTCGTGGGCGGCGCGTTCCAGCGCCCCGGCATAGCGGAAGGGGCGCAGGGGCGACGGCGCGCTCCATTGCTCGGTGACCGCCACGATCGCCGCCTCGCGCCCGTCGGCGAGGAAGGCGACGGCGTGCGCCGTGCCGGCGACCCGCCTCTGAAAATAGGCGCCCGCCGGTGCCCTCCCCACGCCGGCGAGACGGATATGGCTGCCGCCGGACCCGCCCGAGCGCTTGAGGAGCCAGCCCGACCGATCGGTCACGGCCTCCCGCGTCACCGCCGGATGCGGGATCGCGAGGCGGTGGCAGAGGGCGGCGAAGGCGAGCGGGTCCTTCAGCACCCGGACCGTATCGGGGCCGGCGCCCAGAAGCCTGTGGCTCCGGCCGATCCTCGCCATCAGGTCCGGCGCATTCTCGAAGCCGCTGCCGAGCACGATCCCGATCGGTGGCTTGTCCGCCGTGGCGGCCAGGGCATCGAGCCCGGCGAGCACGCCCTCTCCCGCCAGCCCGTCGCCGAAACGACCGTCGGCAGGGCGATAGCCTTCGGCGAGGGCGAGCGTGTCGGCATCGCCGAAGAGGTCGAGGACATAGGGGCGCAGGCCCGACCGGCGCGCGGCCTGCGTCAGGGCGCGCCCGGACTGGGCGGCGATGAGGATCGCGTCGCCCCGGGGCGGCGGTCTGGATGCGCTATCCGCCAACCGTGCAATTCCGAGCAGATCACCTCATCCTGAGGTGCCGCAGCGAAGCGGAGGCCTCGAAGGAGGCTTCCCGCTCGCGCTGCGATCACTGGAGGGCTCCTTCGAGGCCCGCTTGCGCGGGCGCCTCAGGATGAGGTCGAGGGGGGAGATGTCGACAGGCGTCGCCGCCCGTCAGCCGGCCACCTCGACGGCGACCTTGTAGGCGTCGCGGAAGTCGAGGCAGAGGGGCTCGCTGGCGGCGAGGATCTGGCGGAACAGGCGGGACTGGGTCTGGTACTTGACGTTGCCGACCGCCAGCGCGCCGATGCCGATGCCCTTGCCGGTGGGCAGGGCGACGTCCTTGGCGTTGACGTCGATCCCGGCGATGCCGGCGGGCGGTACCGCGTTCACGTCGGAGGCGACGAGGAGCTTCGGCGCGGATTCGAGATCGGCGGCCGACAGGATCGGGATGCCGGCCGGGCCGGCCGAGAGGATCACGTCGGCCTCGGCGATGGCGGCGCGGCGCGCCTCGGGTGTCGAGCCGTCGACGGCGCCGACATCGATGCCGAAGCGCCATTTCATGGTGAAGGCGATCTTCGAGACGCGCTCCTCGCCGTCATGCCCGACGAGGACGGTCTTGGCGCCTTCCAGCGCGCCGATCACCGCCGCCACGTAGGCGACGACGCCGGCCCCGCCGAAGATGACGATGCGCTTGCCCTTCAGGTCGGTGCCGAACTTCGCCTTCAGGGCGCGTGTCACCTCGGCGACCATGGCGGCACCGGTGGTGAAGGATCCGGCCGGATCGGCGACGATGTGGTTGGCGAAGGGGGGCACCAGGGCTTTCTTCGCCCGGTCCATCATGTCGAGGGCATCCTCGGCGTTCTTGCCGCCGATGAAGATGGTCGTGCGGGCGCCATCCTGCGGGGAGCGGGAGAAGATCGAATCCTGCACCAGGGAGGTCACGTCCGGCAGGGTCACGTCGGTATAGGTCACGATCGTCTCGAAACCCGCGTCCACTGCCATGTTCACATCGAACGGGCTCATGTGCTTGAGGGGCGTCAGCATATGAAGAATCGAGCGGGCCATCGTGTCTCTCCCTCCGCAAGTGTCCGGCGCCATCGCAGCGCCGCCTCTCGCATGTGTACTGTCGGAACCGGACGGGCCGGCTGCGTCAAGCGTCGCTGATGCGCTTGTTGTCTTAAAGTGGCGTGACCGAGGCGCCGGTATTGCGACCGCGCGCGATCACGAAACGCAAGGGGCCGGGCCGGTCGAGGGACGCCACGAGGGCGCGTGCCTCCGCCTCGGACGGAACCAGTGCGAAGCCGGTCGGCCCCCACGAACTCTGGCCGTAGCCGGCGATCCCGTGGGCGGCGATGGCGGCGAGCGCCTCGGCCACGGCGGGGCTGGCGTAGCGCCCGCCCTGGTGCGGCGCGAAGTGGTCGCCGATGAGACGCTGGATGGTGGTGATGCCGGCGCCGAAACCGTCCGGTTCGGCGGTGGCCGCCGCCGGCAGAACCTGCATCAGCACGATCCGGCAGATCGCCGCGGCCTGCTCCTCGGGAAAGCGCGGGAGGTCGCGAAACGCCTCGACCTCGCGGGTGCCATGCACGCCGGTCATGCTCTCGTCGAGGATTAGCACGATCCGCCACGCCTCCGGATAGGCGAGGCGTGCGATCAGCGGCGGCGGGCCGTTGCTGGCGTCACGGCCACCATCCACGATGAGGCCGCCCTGGGTGAAGGCGGCCAGACCCACGCCCGAGCGGTTGCCGCGATCGAGGGCGTCGGCGAAGGCGTCGGGCGAGAAGGGGCGGCCGTCGAGGGCGGCGAGCGCCGCCGCCACGCTGAGGGCGAGCTGCGTGCCCGAGCCGAAGCCGGCATGGGCCGGGATCGCTTCGTCCACCCGGATGGCGGCCGCTCCCCGAAGGCCGAGATGGCGTGACGCTGCCTCCGCATAGGTGCGGGCGCGCGCCGCCTCCGGCCCGATCACGTCGAGGGCGGGGGCCGCCCGCGCGGTGAGGTCGATGGAGGGGGCATCGACGGCGAGCCCGATGCTGCCGAAGCGCCGGCCGAGCCCCCCGTGCAGATCGAGGAAGCCGAAGTGAAGCCGCGCCGGTGCGTGCACCCGCACCGCACGGGCCTGTCCCGCCGTCTCGGCCGGCCGTTGATCCGGGATCTGGTCCACGTCGACCCCTTTCATCAAAAAAAAGCCTTCATCCCTGCGCCGCGCGGGCTATGAGCCCATCCGCCCCCGGTGAGACCGGACCGGAATGGCGATCGCATGGCGCTCGCCGGCGCGGGCTTCTCCCACGGAGGGCGGATCGGTCGCAAGCGTCGCCATACCATCAATCGTCGGGCTTCCGCAGGGCCGGGCTCCGCCGTACGCCCGGGAGGCACGGCGTGGTAGCTCGACAGAAGGGAGCCGCCGGCGGTCGTTGGGGGGTTGCTTGCGGCGCCTCCGCGATGCAAACGTGCCGGCCCACTAGGAATGGACTGGCGCAGTCCCGCCGTGTGCGACGCTGAACACAGCGCGTGCCGGGCCCTCGTTCTCCAAGGTGTAGGCATGGCTGCCTGGGTAAAGGGTGGTGCGGCGGACGTGAGCGTAGCGGTGGAGGCCGCAGCCACGCTCCTCGCCGCAGCGAAGACTCCGATCGTCATGGGATTGAGTGCGGATACGAGCGCGGTGCGGGCGGCCTATCATCTGGCCGGACTCATCGGTGCCTCCGTCGATCCCGTCGGCGGCGACGGCCTCTATGCGGAGCTCGGCCCCCTCAGCCAGTTCGGCAATCTCAACACCACGCCGGCCGAGGCGATCGGCCGGAGCGATGCAGTGCTGATCGTCGGCCTGCGCCCGTGGGACCGGCCGATCGTGCAGGAGATCGCCGCCTCTGTACCGACGCGTGGCCGCGCCGCCGGCTCCGAGCGCACGCTGCTCTCCCTCGGCGGTCCCGGCGACGCCGCCACCCGGCACGTCTCCTATCCGGCCGCCGCCGGCGGTCTCGCCGTCTCGGTGGCGCATCTGCGTGCCTACGTGAAGGGCAACCTCTCCGGTGAGGCGGCCTACGCCGATCTCGGCCGGCGCCTGACGACGGCCCAGTACGGCGTCGTCCTCTACGACGCCGGCGAGCTCGGCGAGCTCGGTGTCGAGATGCTGCAGGGGCTGGTACGCGATCTCAACGACCTGACGCGCTTCTTCGCGCTTTCCGTCTCGGACGGGTTCCAGGGGCGCGCCGTGACCCAGCTCGCCTCCTGGACCACCGGTCAGCCCCCTCGCGTCGGCTTCGGGCGCCACCTGCCCGAACACGATCCCTGGCGCTTCGACAGCCAGCGGCAGGTGGCCGCTGGCGAGGTCGATGCCGCCCTGTGGCTCGCCTCCCTCCCCGCCCCGCGCCCGGACTGGCTCGGCAGCCTGCCCACCATCGCCATCGTCGGCGAGGGCAGTGCCGACGCCACGGGCGACGTCGCCGAGATCGTCATCGCGGTGGGCGTGCCCGGCGAGACGGCCGGCGGCGCACTGTGGAACGAGCGCCGCGCGGCGATCACCTATTCACCTCCCGTTGGCCAGCCGGCCGACCTCACGGCGGCCGGCGTGCTCGCCGCCATCCAGAATCGCCTCACGCAGAAGAAGGGCGCCTCATGCTGATCCTGATCCAGGGCGGCCGGGTCGTCGATCCTACCGCCGGCCGCGACGGCGTCGGCGACCTCTGGATCGAGGACGGCCGGGTCGTCGCCGCCTCGGAGCGCGCGCCCGACAAGACCATCGACGCCTCCGGCTGCGTCGTGATGGCTGGCGGCGTCGAGGTCCATTCGCACATCGCCGGCGGCAACGTGGTGATGAGTCGCCTGCTCCTGCCCGACCTCTATGTCAGCGAGGCTGCGCCCGAGGGCCATCCCTTCGCCCATGCCGGAGGCTCGGCTGCCTGGATTGGCGCGAACTACGCGCGGATGGGCTACACCATCGCTGTCGAGCCGGCGATGCCGCCGACGAACGCGCTGGCGACCCAGCTCGAGCTCGCCGACATCCCCCTGCTTGATCGCGGTGCGCTCACCGTGATGGGCAACGACGACCAGCTCCTCGAGCTGCTGCGCCAGCGCGAGGGCAAGGCGGCGGTGCGGGACCTCGTCGCGCTCTCGGTGGCCACCTCGCGCGGTCTCGGCGTCAAATGCATCAACGCGGGCGGCGCCTCGGCCTTCAAGGACGGGATGCTCAACCTCAGCCTCGACGAGGAGATTCCGGTCTACGGGCTCACCACCCGCAAGATCATGAATTCTCTCCTCGACGCGGTGGAGGAGATCGGCGTGCCGCATCCGCTGCACGTCCATGCCAACAACCTCGGCATTCCCGGCGCCGACGATTCCTTCGTGGCGACCATGGAGGCGGCGGAAGGCCGGCGCATCCACTTCGCCCATGCGCAGTTTTATGCCTACGGCGCGGTCGATCCGGCCAATCCCGGCACCGGCGGTTTCCGTTCGGCGGCCGAGCGCATCACGGAGGCGATGGAGAAACACCCCAACGCCACCTTCGACGTGGGTCAGGTCGCCTTCGGCCAGACGGTGACGATCTCGCTCGACGTCATCCGCCAGTTCGCCGGCCGCAAGGGCGCGAACCCGAAGAAGTGGATCATCACGGCGGGCGACGCGGAAGGCGGCGGCATCGTGCCGTTCCTCTACAAGCCGCGCGGCCCCGTCAGTTCCCTGCAATGGGCGATCGGTCTCGAACTGATGCTGCTCTCGGGCGACCCCGAGCGCACCATCCTCACCACCGACCACCCTAATGGCGGCCCCTTCACCGAATATCCGCGGATCATCCATCTGCTGATGGATAAGGAGGAGCGCGACCGCGAGATCGCGGGCCTGCACAAGGTCATCGCCGAGCGCTCGGGCCTCTGTGGGATCGAGCGGGAATATACCTTCTCCGAGATCGCCCAGCTGACGCGCTCCGGCCCGGCCAAGCTCCTCGGCCTCGCCGATCGCGGCCACCTGCGCGAGGGCGCGCGCGCCGACGTCGCGATCTACCGCGACGACAAGAACCGAACCGCGATGTTCGCCCGCGCCAAACTGGTGCTCAAGGACGGACACGTCATTGTCGAGGATGGCGAGATCGTCGATTGGCGCGCCGGCCATACCCTGGAACTGACGGTGGAATCCGACAAGGCGATGGAGACGCGCACCGACGCCTATCTCGATGCCCGATTCGGTGCTGGCCTCGACAGCTTTACCGTGCCGGACGAGGCCTTCCCCGTGAGCGATGTGTTCGAGGACGTGGCATGTCGAGCTTGAGAATGAAGCCGGGCCTGATGACGACGCCTCGCGTGGGTACGGTGACCGAGCATGACTGACCTGACCCTCAACGGCATCCCGGTGATCGACACCTTCGCCGAGGCGTTCGACGTCGCCGGCACGGCGCTGATCATCACCAACGACACCGCCAAATGGGCGATGATCGCCGCCGTCACGATGACCGGGTTCGCGACCTCGGTGATCGGCTGCGGCGCCGAGGCCGGGATCGATTGCGAACTCTCGCCGGAGGAGACTCCGGACGGACGCCCCGGTGTGCGGGTGCTGCTGTTCGGCTTCGAGCCGAACGGCCTCAAGGACCAACTCCTGAAGCGCGTCGGCCAGTGCATCCTCACCTGCCCCGGCACCGCCTGCTATGCGGGCGTCGACGGGCCGCACAAGATCAAGCTCGGTGGCGCGATCCGCTATTTCGGTGACGGCTTCGCCGTCGCCAAGCGCCTGACCGATCCCGTCTCCGGCAAGGCGCGGCGCTATTGGCGCGTCCCCGTGATGGACGGCGAGTTCCTCTGCGAGGATTTCGTCCGCGCGGTGGACGGCGCGGTGGGCGGCGGCAACCTGCTGTTCCTCGGGCGCAACCATGCCGAGACCCTCAAGGTCGCCGAGATCGCGGTGGATGCCGCTCGCTCGGTGGCGGACGTGATCCTGCCCTTCCCCGGCGGCATCGTCCGCTCCGGCTCGAAGGTCGGCGCACGCACCAAGGGCATGATGGCCTCCACCAACGACGCCTATTGCCCCACCCTCAAGGGTCGGGCCGGCTCGGAACTCGCGGCCGAGGTCGGCGTGGTGCTCGAGATCGTCATCGACGGGCTCACCTCGCGCTCGGTGGCCGAATCCATGCGCGCGGCGCTCCACGCCTCCACCGAAGCCGGTGCAGCGCATGGACTCGTGGCGGTGACGGCGGGCAATTACGGCGGCAATCTCGGCCGTCACCATTATCACCTGAAGGACCTGCTCTCGAAGGAGCCGGCGAGCGAGGCTGGAGCGGCATGAGCACCCTCACCCTGCGCCAGGAGCCGCCGGAGCGGCTCGATTTCCTCCACGTGACTCCGCTCTCGTTAAGTAGCCTCTCCGAGGCCGAAGCGGCTAGGCTCCCCATCGGCACCAGCCGACGCGGCCTGACGCTGGGCGACGTCTTCGCCATCAGCCTCGACGGCTCCGACAGCCTGACCATCGAAGGCGGTTCGTCGCGCTTCGACAGTGTCGGTGCCTCGCTCAGTGGCGGCTCGATCCGCGTCGTCGGCGATGTCGGCCAGCGCCTCGGCGCCGGTATGGCGTCGGGATCGGTGACGGTTACGGGATCGGCCGGACCTTATGCCGGATCGGGCGCCAAGGGCGGCACGATCACCATCGAGGGCAATGCCGGCGATCATGCGGGCGGCGCCGTCTATGCCGCCAAGGCGGGGCTCGACGGCGCCACGCTGGTGATCCGCGGATCGGCCGGCGATTATCTCGGCGACCGCATGCGGCGCGGGCTGATCCTGGTCGGTGTCGCAGGCGCCCATGCCGGATCGCGGATGATCGCGGGTACGATCGCGGCCCTCTCGGTGGGCGACCATCCGGGCTACGGCATGCGGCGCGGGACGATCCTCGCCGGCGGACACGGCGCTTTGAGCCCGAGCTTCGTCGAGACGGGAACGCACGATCTCGTGTTCCTGCGGTTGCTCGCCCGGTCCCTGCGTGCCCTCAGTCCCGCCCATGCCGACCTCGCCGCCGGTGCGCTCAAGCGCTATTCCGGCGATCTCGCCACCCTCGGCAAGGGTGAGCTCTGGGTCACTGCCGGGCGATAGGCCCTTCGATTCCTCCCCGGCGGCGGCACGACCCCGTCGGGGAGACGATCCGCGAAGCCTTCAGGGGCATGGCTTCGATCGAGGTTGCCCACTGGGCATTGACGGAAGACCTGCCGCCTCCCGCGAGGGATGGGCGTCGCCGTCGGTTCACCGGGCGCTCCCGCCAAACTCCGAGCACAGTCGGTCCGGGGAAGGCCTGCGACGGCCAAGGACCTACGGCGAGACCGATCACAGTCAGGGCAACTCGAGTCTTGACCGAGCGGTCGCATTGCGGTGGTGCGTGGCTAACCGAGTGCTTCGTTCTCGCCTCGAGCCAGCGGCCCGATTGCAAGAATGGATTCCGCCGCGACGTGTCCGGCAAATGCCGCGGCGGGCCGAATGCCGGCTTCGGACGCGCGACCATGAGATCATCGGGCACGCTTAACCTTCTGTTGCCTGCATTTGCTTGCCGAGCCGTGCCGATGCACCGACGCCTTCGCGTGGCCCTGCCCGCCGGCAATCTTCGCATAGCATGCGAGGACAAAAAGTTGTTTCTAACCGGAATGATGCAGAATTGTTCCGCTTAATAAATGCTTGCGGGAAGTGAAAACCGGTCGTCACGGCAGCGTGATCTGGATCAGCCTCGAGGTGAGCAGGAAGGGCACCGGAAGTGCGCCAGAGCACGTCACCAGTCTCTCGTTCCTCACTTGCGCCTAACCTTTACCCTTCGTTGACGGGTGCCGCTGTATTCGATGGATGTTGTTGCAGGAATGCGACAGACCTCACGCCCGTCCGAGCCTACAAGCACCTAGGCTTAATGCCCATCAGGACCAGACACACAATGAAAAGACTGCTTCTCGCTACGACCGTTCTCGCCGGCCTGACTGCTGTCGCTTCGGCCGCCGACCTTCCCCGTCGCGCCGCCCCGCCGGTCTTCGTTCCGGTCCCGGTCTTCACGTGGACGGGCTTCTACGCCGGTGTTAACGCCGGTTACGCTTTCAGCACGGGTTCCGACAGCACCCGCAGCTTCACCGTTCCCGGTTCGATTGGTGGTCAGCAGGTCACCGCGAACGGCCTCGCTCAGACCGCCACGTTCCGCAAGGACAGCCAGGACGGTTTCACCGGCGGCGCGCAGATCGGCTACAACTACCAGTTCACCCCGGGTTCGGGTGTCGTCGTCGGTATCGAAGCTGACGCCCAGTACCTCGATTTCGGCTCCAAGCGTCGTGACTCGGGTGTTCTCACCACTCCCGCCTTCGCCGTCAACGATCCGCGCGGTCTCTCCAGCCTCGACTATTTCGGGACCGTCCGCGGTCGTCTCGGCTACGCCTTCGACCGCACCCTCGTGTACGGCACCGGCGGCTTCGCCTACGGCGCCGGCAGCGCTGATCGTGACTTCGGCGGCTTCCGCGGCAACGACGACTTCCGCACCGGCTACGCCGTGGGCGGTGGTATCGAATACGCTCTTCCCACCGAGTCGTTCTTCAACTTCTTCCGCGCTTCCGCTGTGACGTTGAAGGTCGAAGGCCTGTACGTGAACCTCGATCGCGGCAACCGCAATCGGGGCGCCTTCATCATCGACACCTCCGATAACTCGGTTGCGCGCTCGGTCAGCACCGGTCGTCGCGACGACGAGTTCGCCGTCGTCCGCGCCGGCCTGAACTACAAGTTCGGCACCTACTAGGATCGTCCATGATCGTCGCGCGGTCCTCATTGAGGATCGCGCGGCATCGGGATCGTCCACGTGAAAAACCCGGCCTCGCGGCCGGGTTTTTTGCGTTGACGGACCTCTCTCGCAATTCACCCTGGTCCGGACGTCCGGAGCGCAAGCGAAGGGTGATTTGGAGTTCATCGCGGGATGTGCCGCGTCTGCGGCTGGGGGGGCGCCGCGCGGCTCTTCGCCTCCGACTCCGTTGGCGCTCCACTCCCGGGAAGAGAGGCGGCTCGGATAGGCCGAACTCGCGCCCCGCCTGTCCTCAGATGTCGAGTGTCGCCTCGTCGGCGAAGGCGGCACGCTCGGAGATGAAGGCAAAGCGGGCTTCCGGCTTGTTGCCCATCAGCCGCTCCACGGCATCGCCGGTGGAATCCCGCGCCTCGTCGAGGACAGCCACGCGCAGGAGCGTGCGCTTCTTGGGGTCCATCGTGGTCTCCTTCAACTGCGCCGGCATCATCTCGCCTAGGCCCTTGAAGCGGCTGATCTCCACTTTACCGCCCTTGAAGACGGTCTTGATCACGCGCTCCTTGTCGGCGTCGTCACGGGCATAGACCGTCTTGGCGCCGTGGGTGAGCCGGTAGAGCGGCGGGATCGCGAGATAGAGATGGCCCTTGTCGATGAGCTTGGGCATCTGCCGGTAGAAGAAGGTGATCAGCAGCGAGGCGATGTGGGCGCCGTCGACATCCGCGTCGGTCATGATGATGACCTTCTCGTAACGAAGGTCCTCGCCCTTGTAGCCGTTGCCCGTGCCGCAACCGAGCGCCTGGGTCAGGTCGGAGATGAGCTGGTTGGCGCCCATCTTGTCCCGACTGGCCGAGGCCACGTTGAGGATCTTGCCGCGCAGGGGCAGGATGGCCTGGCTGGCGCGGTCGCGCGCTTGCTTGGCCGAGCCGCCGGCGGAATCGCCCTCGACGATGAAGATTTCCGAGCCGGCCGTACCCGCCTTCGAGCAGTCGGCGAGCTTGCCCGGCAGGCGCAGCTTGCGGGTCGCGGATTTGCGCGCGACCTCCTTCTCCTGGCGTCGGCGCAGGCGCTCCTCGGCCCGGTCGATCACCCAGTCGAGGAGCTTGTTGGCCTGGGCCGGGGAGGCGGCGAGCCAGTGGTCGAACGCGTCACGGATCGCCGTCTCGACGATGCGCGAGGCTTCCACCGTGGCGAGCTTGTCTTTGGTCTGGCCTTGGAATTCTGGCTCGCGGATGAAGACCGAGAGCATCGAGGCGCAGGTCGCCATCACGTCGTCGGTGGTGACCGAGGTCATCCGCTTGGCTTGGCCGACGCGCTCGGCATGCTCGCGCAGGGCGCGCAGCAGGGCCACGCGCAGGCCGCTCTCGTGGGTGCCGCCCTCGGCGGTGGGAATCGTGTTGCAGTAGGAGTGCGAGACCCCGTCTTCCACCACCATCCAGGCGACGGCCCATTCGAGGGAGCCGTGGCCGCCGGGCTTCGTCACCTTGCCGGCGAAGACCGCGTCGGTGACGAGCTCCTTGCCGTCGAGGTCGCGGGCGAGATAGTCGCGCAGGCCGCCGGGGAAGCGGTGCACCGTCTCGGCCGGCACGTCGGCGATGCCCTCCAGCAGGGCGGGGGCACAGCGCCAGCGGATCTCGACGCCGCCGAACAGGTAGGCCTTGGAGCGCGCCATCTTGAACAGCCGGCGCGGATCGAACTTCAGCGCCCCGAAGATCTGCGCATCGGGGTGGAAGCGCACCCGCGTGCCGCGCCGGTTCTGCACCCGGCCGACGGTTTCCAGCGGACCCTGGACATGGCCCCGCGAAAAGGTCTGGCGATAGAGAACCTGGCTTCGGGCCACCTCGACTTCGAGGATGTCGGAGAGGGCGTTGACCACGGAGATGCCGACACCGTGCAGGCCGCCGGAGGTCTCATAGACCTTCGAGTCGAACTTGCCGCCCGCATGCAGCGTGGTCATGATCACTTCGAGGGCGGATTTGCCCGGAAATTTCGGGTGCGGGTCCACCGGAATGCCGCGGCCATTGTCGGTGATGACGAGGTGGCCGGTCTCCTCCAACTCCACCTCGATGTAGCTGGCATGGCCCGCCACCGCCTCGTCCATGGAATTGTCGATCACCTCGGCGAAGAGGTGATGCAGGGCGCGCTCGTCGGTACCGCCGATATACATGCCCGGCCGGCGCCGGACCGGCTCCAGGCCTTCCAACACCTCGATCGATGAGGCGTCGTAGCCGGCTTCCGCCGCATCGACCGGTGCTCTGTCGAGGGGAGCGCGCGCCGCCGAAGCGGCCTTCGCGCCGCGCACGGGCGCTTGACCACCCGCGAACAGGTCGCTCGGCCGGCCGCCGGCGGGGGCCGGAACGGCCTGACGTGAGGTCTCGCGCTGAGTCATGGGCCAACCATACAGGAACGAAACGGAAACGTGAAGCGATGCCGCCCTCGTCGGCGGTCGCTCTCCCGGTGTTCCTGCGCAGCTTGCGCCAATTCCGTTAATGCTGTGTCGCCGGGGTACCGGAAGCGGCGGGCTCGGCCACGCCTGCCCCCCCCTTGGCCGCAGGGGGCGATCGCGTCGCCCCGTCAGCTTCCGACCCGGCCACCTCCACGCCTGGTGATCGCGACGATGGCGGGGCGGGGCGGCATCCCGTCGATGAAATCCGGCCAGCGGGTGGAGGGCGCCTCGAAGGTGGCGGGCATGGCCTTTGGATCCTCCTCGTCGGCCTCGCCGGGATGCTGCACGGCGACGAAGAACGTGGTGTCGTCGGGGGTGAAGTAGGGGCCGCACATTTCGGCGCCGTTCGGAACCCTGAAGAAATGCTTGCCCGTGCCCCGTCCCTGCCCTTCCGTCTCCATCGCCCAGATGCCGTCGTTGCGCCCCGTCTTCGACGGCGAGTTCCCGTCGGTGGCGACCCAAAGCCGTCCCTGCCCGTCCACCGAGCAATTGTCCGGCATGCCGAACCAGCCGTCCTTCGTCGTCGCCGAGGAGAAGGTGGCGCCGACCGCCGCGATGGAGGGATCGCCGCATTTGACGAGGATTTCCCAGGCGAAGCCCGAGGCCGCGTGGTCGCCGTCGTCCGGGGTCAGTTCGACGATGTGGCCGAAGCGGTTGTCGGGCCGCGGGTTGGCGGCGTTCACGTCGCCCGCCTTGCGCTTCCCGTTGTTGGTCAGCATCACGTAGACCTTGCCGGTCTTCGGGTTGGCCTCGACATCCTCCGGACGGTCCATCTTGGTGGCTCCGAGGAGGTCGCTGGCGCGCCGGGCCTCGATGAGCACGTCGGCCTGGGCGGTGAACCCGTTTTCGGGTGTGAGCGGACCCTGTCCGAACACCAGGGGCATCCAGGCCCCGCGCCCGTCGGCATCGAACCGGGCGACGTGCAGCGTGCCGGAATCGAGGATGTCGCGGTTGGCCGCCCGGTCGGAGAGGTTCACGGCCGCATCCGTCACGAACTTGTAGACGTAGTCGAAACGCTCGTCGTCGCCCTGGTAGACGACGTACCGACCACTCTTCGAGACGATGCCGGCGGCGCCCTCGTGCTTGAACCGGCCCATGGCGGTGCGCTTCGTCGGGACGGAGGCGGGATCGAACGGGTCGATCTCCACCACCCAGCCGAAGCGGTTGGGCTCGTTCGGTTCCTTGGACAGGTCGAAGCGCTCGTGGAAGCGGCCCCAGGCATAGGCGTTGCCGGGCAGGCCGAGACGCTTGTGGTTGGTCGCCTCGGCGCTCCCCTCGGCCAGGGCGCCGGAGAAGTAGTAGTTGATGTTCTCCTCGCAGGTGAGCCACGTCCCCCAGGGTGTGGTGCCGCCGGCGCAATTGTTGACCATGCCCTTCACCGCGCGGCCGGACGGGTCGTCGGTGGTCTTCAGCCGATCGGAGCCGGCCGCCGGGCCGGAGAGGGCCATCGGCGTCTCGACGGTGATGCGGCGGGCGTATCGCGACCCCGGCACCACGGCCCATTTGCCGTCGTTACGCTTTACCTCGATCACCGAGCCGCCATGGGCGGCCATCTCGATGTCGACGAGGTCGCGGGTCATGCCCTTGAAGGCCACGGTCTTGATGTCCTGGCGGCCGAGGCCGGGGAACATCAACTCCTCGTTGGTGTATTCGTGGTTGATGACGAGAAGGCCATGCGCGGCCGGATCGGCGGCGCCGGGCATCGGGAAATAGCCGACGAAGTCGTTGTTGTAGCCGAATTGCCGGGCCTGCGCCGCAGCGTTCTGGTTCAGCGGGTCGAAGGCGGGCGCCCCGGGCAGGACCGGATCGCCCCAGCGGATAAGGATGTCGGCATCGTGCCCCTCGGCCACGTGATGGTGCGCGTCCGATCCCGCTTCGATCTCCCTGAACGGGAACGGCGTCGCCTCTCCCTGCGCCGCCGCGGCCGGGCCGGCGGCGAGCGCGCGGGGCGTCACCACCGCCGCGATGGCGCCGACCCCGAGAAGGCCGCGCAGCAGGTCGCGCCGATCGAACCGGGTGGCGACCACGTCGCCGAAGGTGGCGTTCCGGCTCGGGTTCGAGCCGGCATCCTCGCCGTCTTCGGCGGCCTGCGAGCGGGTACGCAGCGGCTCTGTCATGGCGAACTCGTTCCTTGGAATGGATCGAGTTCGAGTTAGGCGCGCCACATGGCGGGCGGATGACGCCGGCGTTCCGGAACCAACCCTGAGTTGGTGTGTTAGCGCACATAGAACCGATCGATGGGAGAGCGACATGGCACCGTCCGCAGCTTTGAGCATGGTGCGCCACGACGATCTCATTCGCGCGTCGCAGGCGGCAGGCCACGCCTTCTCGCACATCGAGGATGGGCAGGATGTCGGCGCAGTCGCATCGTCCCGGTTCCTGGCCCTTTCTGCCGTATCGCTGGCGGGGTTCATCGCCAGCTTCGGTATCTTCTTCGTCTTCATCTGAGATCGACCGTCACGCCGCATCGGCGCGTGGCCTCGCGGGTTCGGGACGCCGTTCCGCGCTGACGGCAACCATGGATTCTTCCTCGCTCTCCTGCGGCTCCCCCCAGAATTCGGCGACGCTCGGCCCGTTCTCGACCAGCGGGTCGCGCAGGAAATTCCTGATCTCATAGGGCCATACCCGACGCCCCATCCGCGTGTACCAGCGCATGGCGTGGCGTAGTCCCGCGTCGCGATGGAACAGGACACGTGCGAGCGCACGCGGGCGAGCCTGGACCGCCACCTCGATGAACTTGAACCATAGCAGCACCCGCCACGGCGCCATGTGCCGGGTCGCCAGCACCTGATGCTTGTAGTCCCAGCGGCGACGATCGGTCTGGATCACCCGCCGATTCGCGGCGATGCTGAAATACGGCGTCCAGCGATGGGGCGTCACGTAGAGCATCTGGATCTGGTCGGGATCGTAGGACAGGAGCTGGCGCAGGCCGCGCCAGTAATCCCGGTCCGTCTCTTCCTCGAACCCGACGACCCAGGTCGCCATGGAGAGGATGCCATGGCGGCGAAGAAGGCGGATCGCCTCGCGGTCCGTGGTGGTGGCGCCGCCCTTCTTGATGCGCGCGAGCGTCGCCTCGTCGGTGCTTTCGAGTCCGAGGAGGAAGCGCGTCCAGCCGGCGCGCTTGTAGAGATGCAGGATGTCGGCGTCGCGCACGATGTCGTCGGCGCGGGTCGAGCCCACCAGGATGAGGTCCACATTCTCCCCGATCAGCGTTTCGAGGAAGACCCGCCACGCCTTCTTCGAGACGGTGGGGTTCTCGTCGGCGAAGTTGATGACCCGCACCCCGTGGTCGCGATGGAGCCGGGCCAATTCCCTGGCGAACTTCACCGGGTCGCGGTGGCGCCAGCGGGTCCAGAAGCCACGCTGGCCGCAATAATTGCAGAGATGCGGACAGCCGCGTGAGAACTGCACGACGACGGCTCGCAGGCCGCCCCAATAGCTGTAGCGGGCATGGTCGATGAGTTCCCAGCCGACGCGGTAGGCGTCGAGGTCGCGGATCACCGGCGCGGCCTGCGTGGCATGGGGGCCGTCGCCGCTGCGAAAGGCGATGCCCGGCACGGAGGCGAGGGGCGCTCGGCCCGAGAGCGCAGACATCAGGCGGCGTGCCGTCTCCTCGCCCTCCCCGCGCACGATGGCGGTGACGTAGGGCTCGTCCCTCAGGATTTCGCGCCAGTGGTAGGTCGGAAACACACCGCCATAGACGATGGGGAGACCCGGCCGGGCGCGCGCCAGTCGAGATGCGATGTCGGCGATGACCGGATGGCCCGAGGTCGAGCCGGAATGCCCGAACAGGACGGCATCGGGACGGAAGGCCAGAGCCTCCGCGACGATGGCGTCCGGGTCCATCGGGCCGAACTCGCCATCGATCAGGCGGACCTCGTGCCCGTCGTCGATGAGGGGGCCGCCGATGGCGAGAAGCCCTAGCGGCGGGAGGTGGTCGTCGGGAATGCGGCTGCCGATGGCCGGGTGGGGCACGTTGACGAGGACGATGCGCATGGCTTTCCCTTTCTCCCGTCTCGATCCTCTCAGGCGGCGGCGGACGTGGCGTCGAGCCCGCCGAAGCGGCGCTCGCGGCACCGATAAGCGGCGAGCGCGTCTTCGAGGTCGCCGGCTCCGAAATCGGGCCAGTGGCGGCGGGTGAAGTGGAGTTCGGCGTAGGCGCTCTCCCAGAGCAGGAAATCGGAGAGCCGCTGCTCGCCGCTGGTGCGGATCACGAGATCCACCTCGGGCACGCAGGCATCTCCCGTCACCAGGGCCGAGAAGGCGGTGCGGGTGATGCCGGGATCGCTGGCGAGCGCGGCGGCGAGGATGGCGTCGCGGGCGGAATAATCGACGGCGATCCGGAGGTGCAGCGCCTTCCCCGCGAAGGTCGCTGCCTCCGCGCGGCCGATGGCGGCGGCGAGCCCCTCGGGCAGACGGTCGCGCCGGCCGATCACACTGAGCCGCACGCCGTTCTCCACCAATCGGGAGACCTCGTTGCGGAGGTAGAGACGGAGGAGCCCCATCAGGGCGGAGACCTCCGCTTCCGGCCGACGCCAGTTGTCGCAGGAGAAGGCGTAGAGGGTGAGGGTACCGATTTCCTGCTTCGGGGCCGCCTCGACGACCCGGCGGATCGCCTCGACACCTTCCTTGTGGCCGAGCGCGCGGGACAGGCCGCGCGCCGAGGCCCAGCGCCCATTGCCATCCATGATGATCCCGACATGCAGGCCAGGTGTCTGTTCACTTTGCATTACAAAGTTCCTTCGCAAAAAAAGACGGATTTCGGGCGTCAGGCCGGTCGGGCGACGAGGGGGAGACTCGCGGTTTCGGCGGCCTTGGCGGCGTCCCGGACGACCTGTTCGAGGACGGCGAGGTAATCGAGGAAGCGCGTGCGCCCGGCCTGCGTCAGGTGGCAGGTGGTCAGTGGGCGAGAGCCGCCATGACCGTTGCCCTGCCCTTTCCTGATCTCGACGAGGCCGGCCTCCTGCAGCACCTGGAGGTGGCGGCTGAGGTTGCCGTCGGTGAGGCCGCAGAGTTGCTTCAGGTCGCCGAAGGCGAGGCCCTTCGGGGCCGCCATCAGCGAGGTGAGGAGACCGAGCCGGGCCTTCTCGTGAATGACCCGGTCGAGGCCGTCATACGCGAAGGGAGCCTCAGGCATCGGTCTCCTCCCGGGCACGGTAGAGGATCGCGGCCATGAGGAACTGGCCGATGGCGAAGGGCAGGCCCATGGTCCAGGGCGAGAGGGCATGGTCGGTACTGGCCAGCATCAGCACGGCGAGGCCTGCCACCATGTACCAGGCGCCGGGCAGCGCGACGCCCTTCGGCAGGGACCGCACCGAGGCGAAGAGCCCGAGGCTGACGAGCACCTGCCACAGGCCGGGCAGCATCCAGAGGCTTTCCGGCGAGACCCGCACCAGGACCAGGGCGAGCAGGGCGCCCGCCGCTCCCGCCGGCAGGAACTGCTCCACCGCGTTCACGATCGCCGTGTCGGTGAGCCCCGCATGGTCTCGCCTGGAGCGAGCCGACATCTCGGCACCGATGAGGCCGGCGGAGGCCAGGGCGGTGGCGATCCAGCCGCCGAGGAACAGCAGCGGCTGCCCGGTCGGGTCGTCGAGCCAGGCATGCTGCGCCAGGACGGTGCCGAGGGCGAGGACACCCGTGGCGGCGATGGCGGAGGGGCCGAACCCGCAGAAGGCGTCGCCGCGGGAGAGCTGCGCGCGGATCGCTACGATATCGGCCAGGGCCTTGTCGAGATCGGACATCCGATGCTCCCGGATCAACTTTGTATCGCAAAGTAAGCCGATCCGATGGCCGCCCGCAAGTGCCTTCCGGCACGCGGGGTCATCGGCTGCGGGTTTCCTTCAATCCTGCGCCAGCCGCTCGGCCAGGGTGGGCGACAGGCCGATGCTCTCGATGGACGGTGCCGGCTGGCCCGGTGGCAAGCCGCAGATCGCGGCGGCGAGGACCGCGCGGGTGCCCACTTCCACCGAGCACAGGACGGGCACGGGCACCTGCGGCTGGATGCGCTCGGCGAGGCCGGCGAGCGCCGCCCCGCCGAGGATCACCACGTCCGCCCCGTCGCGGAGGGCGCAGGTGGTGCAGGCGGCGGCCAGATCCGCCAGAGCCGCCTCGGGGTCCCGTGCGATGCGGTCTCCCGTGGGGGCGATGGTGCGGATGCCGGCGAGTTTGTCGGACAGGCCGATCCCCGCTACGAACTCCTCTAGCATCGGCCCCCAAAGGGTACCTCCGGTGACGATGGCGAAGCGCCCTCCCCGCGCGGTGGCGGCGAGGCACGAGGCCTCGGCCATGCCGACCACCGGAAGGGGGGAGATCTCGCGGAGCGCCCCGAGCCCCGGATCGCCGAAACAGGCGAGATAGACCGCGTCGCAGCCCTCCGCGTGCTCGGCCAGCGCGTCGAGGGCGGCATGGGCCGCGATCGCCGACGCGGCCCGGCTGGTGATGTAGCGGGCGCCGAAGCGCCCGGTGACCGGCACGAACTCGGCGGCGTCGCCCGCCACCCGCCGTGCATGCCGGGTGACGAGGTCGGTGACGGAGTCGGTCGTGTTGGGGTTGATCAGCAGGATGCGCAAAGGGAATCGGTCTCCGGTCAGGCCTTAGCCGTGACCGCCGTCTTACGCATCAGGACGAGATAGATCGAGAAGCCCAGGGCCACGCCGATGAACCAGCTGAAGTTCGCCAGACTCCCCAGGGCCGGGATGACGGCGCAGAGCACCGGCACCAGGGCGGAGGGAATGACGCTGTAGATGGCGGCGCGGTTGTAGCCGCCATCGTACCAATACGTGCCCGTCGGGCTCATCGTGTAGAGGTCGTCCACCACCACGTGCTGCTTCCGCACCACGAAGAAGTCGGCGATCAGGATGCCGAAGAGCGGGCCTATGAACGCGCCGAGGATGTCGAGCGTGTAATGGATTACGGCCGGGTTGTTGTAGAGGTTCCACGGGGTGATGAAGATCGAGGCCACGGCCGCGATCATGCCGCCCATGCGCCAGCTGATGTGCTGCGGTGCCACGTTCGAGAAGTCGAAGGCCGGCGAGACGAAGTTGGCCACGATGTTGATGCCGATCGTCGCCGTCATGAAGGTGAAGGCGCCGAGCACAACCGCGTAGGTGTTGTCGATCTTGCTCACCGTCTCCACCGGATCGATGATGAGATGGCCGAAGACCGGGAGTGTCGACGAGGTGGTGATGACGGTGAGCAGCGAGAAGCCGATGAAGTTCACCGGCAGGCCCCAGAAATTGCCGGCCTTTACCGCCGGGAACGACTTTCCGTAGCGTGAGAAGTCGCCGAAATTCAGCATCGGCCCGGAGAAGTACGAGACGACCAGGGCGACCGCGTTGATCATCACCGGCAGGGCGTCCCAGCCCTGGTACTTCACCTCGCCCAGCGTGAGGCCGACATTCGATACGCCGGCTTTGGCCACGAGGTAGACCGCCAGGGCGATCATCACCACGTAGACGGCGGGGCCGGCCCAATCGATGAACTTGCGGATCGCCTCCATGCCGCGCCAGAACACGAGGGCCTGGATCACCCAAAGGGCCATGAAGGCCGCCCAGCCGAGGCTGGACAGGCCGGCGAAGCCGAACTGGGTCACGTCGGCATAGGGTTTGAGCTCCGGATAGAAGCGCAGGGCCACGATCATGAAGGCGCTGGAGGCGAGGTAGGTCTGGATGCCGTACCAGGCGACCGCGATGAGCCCCCGGATGATGGCCGGGATGTTGGCGCCCTTCACGCCGAAGGAGGCCCGGCAGATCACCGGATAGGGCGTGCCCGTGATTTGGCTCGGCTTTGCCACGAGATTGCAGAAGAACTGCACGATGAGAATGCCGACGAGCAGCGAGACCAGCACCTGCCAGCTCACGAGGCCGAGGGAGAACAGGCTGCCCGCCGTAATGTAGCCGCCGACGCTGTGGACGTCCGACATCCAGAAGGCAAAGAAATTGTAGGTGCCCCAGGTCTGCTTCCGGAGGGGGGCCAGATCCTCGTTGGTGAGGCGGTCGTCGTAGCCGGGCTTGATCACCACGTCGGCATGGGATGTGGGGACGGCGCCTCCGGACGCGGCCGGTTCGGTGATCGATGCGCTATGTGACATGAGCCCGGTCCTCCTTCGTCGAGAGGGCCGAAGCCCATGTCCGATGGGCGTCAGCCCAAGCAGGGCGTGTGCCAGCTTGGCAGTACTCCCGCTCACTCGGCCGATATCCCGTAGGGTGCGATGTGCACCGGATAAGCGAGGGTGCTCGGCCAGTGGTCGATTGACAAGACACCTCAAGGCTCTAAGTGTCCCGCAACGCGTGTGCGCGGCTGGTCCAGTGTTCGAACGATCTTTTTCGAACGGACCTCGAAGCCTGACTCACGACGATCTTCTCCGCGCGGACCCGTACGAGTTCCCGCGCGCAACGGTTCACATCAGCATATGTCTTTTGCCGACCTCGGATTGAGCGACAAGGTCCTCCAGGCCGTCACGGCCGCGGGCTACACGGACCCGACGCCGATCCAGGCTCAAGCCATCCCGCACGTTCTGGCACGCCGCGACGTGCTCGGCATCGCCCAGACCGGGACCGGCAAGACCGCCGCCTTCACCCTTCCGATGCTCACCCTGCTGGAGAACGGCCGGGCGCGCGCCCGCATGCCGCGCACGCTGATCCTGGAGCCGACCCGCGAACTCGCGGCTCAGGTAGTGGAGAATTTCGATCGCTACGGCCTGAACCACAAGCTCAACGTGGCCCTGATCATCGGCGGTGTCTCCTTCGCCGAGCAGGATGCCAAGCTGATGCGCGGCGCCGACGTGCTGATCGCCACGCCCGGTCGCCTGCTCGACCATTTCGAGCGCGGCAAGCTCCTGCTCACCGGCGTCGAGCTCCTCGTCATCGACGAGGCCGACCGGATGCTCGACATGGGCTTCATCCCCGACATCGAGCGCATCGTGAAGATGGTGCCGTTCACGCGCCAGACCCTGTTCTTCTCCGCCACCATGCCGCCGGAGATCGAGCGGCTGGCGGACGTGTTCCTGCACAACCCGCAGCGGATCGAGGTGGCCCGCCCCGCCTCCACCGCAACCACGATCGTGCAGAAGCTGGTCGCCGCGGGCTCGGAAGGCCACGAGAAGCGCGACCTCCTGCGCCGGCTCATCCGCGGGGAGGCGGACCTCAACAACGGCATCATCTTCTGCAACCGCAAGCGCGACGTCGCGCTGCTGCAGAAGTCGCTGGCGAGCCACGGCTTCAACGTCGCGGCCCTGCACGGCGACATGGACCAGCGCGCCCGCACCATCGCTCTCGACGGCTTCCGCTCCGGCGAGGTTCCGCTGCTGGTGGCGAGCGACGTCGCGGCCCGTGGTCTGGACATCCCGGCGGTGAGCCACGTCTTCAATTTCGACGTGCCGCATCATCCGGAGGATTACGTCCACCGCATCGGCCGCACTGGCCGCGCGGGTCGTGCCGGCCATGCCTTCACCCTGGTGACCCGTTCTGACGAGCGCTCGGTGACCGCCATCGAGAGCCTGATCGGCCAGCCGATCCCCTGGGCGGAGGGCGATCTCGGCACCCTGGCCGAGCCGTCGGTGGATGTCGTCGAGGAGGGGGAGACCCGGACCCGCCATCGTGGACGCAGCGGGGATGCCGCGCGGCGCTCGCGCGGCGGCGAAGGCGGCCGCTCCGAGGCGGCCAAGCCCGAGGGACGACGCTCGTCGTCCCGTGAGCGCCCGCCCGCCCGGCGTTCCGAGCCCGCACGGGCGGAGGCCGCCGTCGTTGAGCCCCCCGCTCACGAGGACGTCGCCGATACGCCGCGTGAGGCCCCGCGTCGGCGCGAGCCGTCGCGTCCTCCGCAGGAGCAGCGCACCCCGGACCCGCGCAGGGTCGCCCCCGACCGTAGCCGCGACGAACGCCGTCCCTCACCCCGCCGCCGCGACGACGAAGAGGGTGACACGCCCCTGGGCCTGGGCGAGCATGTGCCCGCCTTCCTTCTGCGTCCGGTCGTGATCAAAAAGGCGAAGTAACGCGCGGGTCCACAAACTGTTCCCGATAATTTAACGGGCTCTCCACCATCCTTCCGCTAACGTGCGCTCCTCGGCCATCGGTGCCGGATCAGGGGGCGAACGGGGTCGATGAGTCACGGAAGCTACGGTGACAGGGAGAGAACCTTCGCTCTGGCCGACCGCGCCAACGTCCTGATGCGTGACTACGGTTCCTCGGCGACGCCCCAGGCCTATGCCGTCTGGTACACTTACGTGTCGGGCACGCAGCCGCTGATGAACAATGCGATCAAGAGGCTGACCACAGAGAACGGCAGCCTTTCGGATGCCGATATCGATTCCCTCTACGAGACCTATATCGACAGCCGCCGCCTCGTCGCCGCCACCGAGCGGATGAACGCGAACATGCTTGCCGAGATCGAGGGCATCATGGAGGTGATGGACCTCTCTCTGGGGTCGACGGCGCAATACGACGAGTCGCTTCAGGCCCTGTCGCACGACCTCGACGTTTCCGACCAGAACCGCGCCCGCGTCCGCGAGATCATCACGTCTCTGGTCTCGACCACCCGGGAAATCACCGCCAGCAACCGGACCCTCGAAGCGCGCATGCGGGAAAGCCGCAACGAGATCGAGACCCTGCGCGAGACCTTGGAAGCGACGCGGCTGGAGAGCCTCACCGATCCCCTCACCGGACTGTCCAACCGCAAGCATTTCGAGGAAAGCTTGCGCAAGATGGTCGATGGTGCCGCGACCCAGGCCATCCCCTCCAGCCTGATCGTCATCGACGTCGATTTCTTCAAACGCTTCAACGACGTCTACGGCCACCTCACGGGCGATCAGGTGCTCCGGCTCGTGGCCATCGTCATGCGCGAGCATCTCAAGGCTCGTGTCACCCTCGCCCGTTTCGGCGGTGAGGAATTCGGGATCCTCCTGCCCGAGACCAGCCGTGCCGCGGCCGTCGCCATCGGCGAGAAGGTCCGTGCCAGCGTGATGGGCCGTGAACTGGTGAAGCGGACCACGGGAGAGTCCCTCGGCAAAGTGACGATCTCCCTCGGCGTCGCCACGTCGCGCCCAGGCGACACCGCGGTGTCCCTCCTCGAACGCGCCGACCAGTGCATGTTCATGGCCAAGCGCGACGGCCGCAATCGGACCGTGGACGATTCCCGCGTCGCGTTGGAGACGCTCACGGCCGTCGCGTGAGCGCCTCTGCGAGCTGAGGCCGCTCTCGCTTCAGGCCGATGCGCGGAGCGCTTCGGGATTGGCAGGCGTGATCGCGACGGACTCGCCACAGCCGCAGGACGAGGTCTGGTTCGGGTTGTTGAACACGAACTGCGACGACAGCTTCGTCGTCTTGAAGTCCATTTCCGTGCCGAGGAGGAACAGGAGCGCCTTCGGGTCGACGAACACCGTCACCCCGCGATCCTCCACCATGTCCTCGCCGGGGTTGCGCCCTTCGGCATATTCCATCGTGTAGGACATGCCGGCGCAGCCGCCGTTCTTCACACCGACCCTCAGTCCAGCGATGGGCTTCTCCGCATCGGCGATGATGGCCTTGATCCGGTCCGCCGCTGCGTCGGTGAGGGACAGGACCTTGAAACTCTTGAGCATGGGTCTCTCCGGCAGCCGGGTTCAAGGCCCGGGCGGTTGAGGATGATGGTACGTCGTTAAGATAAGGATGGCGGAGGCCGCGGTCCACTGTCGTCATGAGGCACCAGCCGGCGGTCTTCGGATTATGCTATCATCCCGGGCGGCCGAGGACGGATTTCATGGCACAGACGGCACGACGCCTGATGAGCGTAGAAGAATTCTTTGATTGGCAGCAACGCCAGGATTTTCTCTACGAACTCGTCGATGGCGTGCCGGTCCCGCACGTGAAAATGATGACGGGTGCCAGTGCGCAGCACGACCGCGTCACCGTGAACATCATTGCCGCTCTCCACGGCCAGCTTCGCGGAACGGGGTGTCGGCCGACGACGGACGATATCGGCCTACGCACGGGGATCTCGACCTTGCGCCGGCCTGACGTGACCGTGGAATGCGGCGATCTCATCTTGGACAGCTACGAGAGCCGGACACCCAGACTTGTCGTCGAGGTATTGTCACCCTCGACGAGCACCATCGATCGCTTCCGGAAGCTGGAGGAGTACAAGCGTCATCCGACGATCGCTTATATTCTGCTCGTGGAGACCCGGTGGCCCAGCGCGACCTTGTATCGGCTCGACGGCGAGGCATGGATGACACAAGCCTTCGAAGCGATCGACGACACCATCGATCTGCCGATCATCGGGGCAAGGCTGCGGATGACGGATGTCTACGACAGCATGACGTTTGCCCCGCACCGCGAGGCACCGATCAGCTGAGGCGTGCTACCACATGTCGAGGGCGACGCGGGCTTCGTCCGACATCCGGCTCTGGTCCCACGGCGGATCGAATACCATCGTGACGCTGCAGGATTGGATGCCCGGCACGGCGGCGACCGCCGTCTCGACCCAGCCCGGCATCTCGCCGGCCACGGGACAGCCGGGCGCCGTCAGCGTCATGTCGATGGCGACCGTACGGTCATCGGCGATGTCGACCTTGTAGATCAGGCCGAGCTCGTAGATGTCGGCCGGGATCTCGGGATCGTAGACGCTCTTCAAAGCGGCGACGATGGCGTCGGTCAGCCGGTCGAGCTCTTCGGGAGGGATCGCCGAATCGCTGGCGATGGCGGGAGTGTTGGCTCCGCCGGTGATGGTCGAGTCGCTCATGGTGTGGGTCCTCAGGCGAACATCATCTCGGCCTTGGCCAGTGCCTCGGCGAGGGCGTCCACTTCCGCATGGGTATTATACAGGCCGAACGAGGCGCGACAGGTGGAGGTTGCACCAAATCTTGTGAGGAGCGGCATGGCGCAATGGGTGCCGGCCCGGATCGCGACGCCGTACCGGTCGATCACGGTGGCGATGTCGTGGGCATGCGCGCCTTTCATCTCGAAAGCGATGACCCCGCCCTTGCCCTCGGCGGTGCCGATCATCCGCACGGAATTCATGGCTCCGAGGCGCTCCTGCGCGTAGGCGAGCAGCGAGGCCTCGTGCGCCGCGATTCTCTCGCGCCCGAGGGTCATCATGAATTCCAGCGCCGCGCCGAGGCCCACCGCCTCGATGATCGCCGGCGTTCCGGCCTCGAACCGGTGCGGCGGGTCGTTATAGGTGATCGTGTCCTGCGAGACGGTCCGGATCATTTCGCCGCCGCCCTGATAGGGGGGCAGGCGCTCAAGCCATTCCTTCTTGCCGTAGAGCACGCCGATCCCGGTGGGGCCGTAGACCTTGTGGCCGGTGAAGACGAAGAAGTCGCAATCGAGCGCCTTCACGTCGATCTCTTGGTGGACCGCGCTCTGGGCGCCATCCAGAAGCACCGGCACGCCGTGAGCGTGGGCGATGCGGACGATCTCCTGGGCGGGTGTCACCGTGCCGAGGACGTTCGACATATGGGTGATCGCCACCATCCTGGTGCGCGGCGTGAACAGTTTTTCGTACTCGTCGACGAGGAAATTGCCCGCGTCGTCCACCGGCGCCCATTTGATGACGGCTCCTCTGCGCTCGCGCAGAAAGTGCCAGGGCACGATGTTGGAATGGTGTTCCATGATCGAGAGGATGATCTCGTCCCCCTCCCCGATCTGGCCGAGCAACCCCATGGACGAGGCCACGAGGTTGTAGGCCTCGGTGGCGTTGCGGGTGAAGATGATCTCGTCGGTGGACTCGGCGTTGAGGAACTGCCGCGTGGTCTCGCGCGCGCCCTCGAACCCCTCGGTCGCGGCATTCGCCATGAAATGCAGCCCGCGATGGACGTTGGCGTAGCCGGTCTCCATGCAGTTCACCATGGCGTCGATCACCGCGCGCGGCTTCTGCGACGAGGCCGCGTTGTCGAGATAGACCAGCGGCCGGCCATAGACCTTCTGGGCCAGGATCGGGAACTCGGCCCTGATCGCCTGGACGTCGTAGGGGGTATTCGGGACGGGTGCGTTCATGGCGCGTCTCCTGCAAAGAAGTCACTCAGGACATCGCCGAAAAGGCCGACGGCCAGGATGAGAACCAGGGTGAGCATGAGGGTTGACCCGGCCATCGCGAAAGCCATGGCTTTGGCGGAGGCGAGGCCCGTCGCCTCCGAGAGGCACAACCCGATATAGGCTAGCCCTAGGAAGAAGATCAGAACATTGCCTGCCGTACCCTGGTTCAGGGCCTCGAAAATCAGGGTCAGCCCGAGCGAGGGAAGCACCGCGACCCACGTCGCGAGAGCGACGCTGGTGCGCACCGTCGCCAAACTCGGCCTCTCGGAGGTCGCCCGCGCAAATGCCCAGGTGCCGACGCTGATGACGAGGTAGAGCGCACCCACCGTTCCCAGGAACAGCGTCGTGTAGGATGCCAATAGTAGGGCGACGGCCTTGCCCGAATCGAGGGTTCCCACATGGTCAGACAGAAGGACGATGGGAGAAGTATCGCTGAGATCCACCAGAACCACGAGACTGGTGCCGAGGACGAACAGGGCAAGCCGCCACAGCTCCGAGAGACCGCCCTGCGCGAGTATCTCCCGCATGGCGTCCCGCGCGTTCAGGGGGCCGCGCAGCAGGTGCCGCGCGGCCAAACCCGGGGAATAACCTTTCTGCATCACCCTCGCGCCGCGAGCCACGCCTCGATCGTGCCGATCAGTGCCTCGCGGGCGCCCTCGTGGCTGACCGACTCGATGGCCGCCCCGAGGAAGGCCTGGACCAGCAGGCTCTCGGCCTGGGCCTTGGGCAGCCCGCGCTGCATCAGGTAGAACAGCAGGTCGTCGTCGAGTGCGCCGCAGGTGGCGCCGTGGCCGCAGGCGACGTCGTCGGCGAAGATCTCAAGCTCGGGCTTGTTCATCATCTGGCCCTCGTCGGACAGGATGAGGCAGGCCGACATCATCTTGCCATCGGTCTGCTGGGCCGCCTGCTGGACGATGATCTTGCCCTGGAACACGCCCGTGGCTTCGCCATCCACCACGGTTTTGAACAGCTCGCGGCTGACGCCGCCCGTGGCGGCATGGTCGGCCAGAAAGGTGGTGTCGGAGAGTTGCTTGCCGTTCAGCATGGCCGCGCCGTTCACCACCGCACGGGCATCGGCCCCGGCGAAGTTCAGGTAGACCTGATGCCGGGAGAGCACCGCGCCCACCACCACGTTCACGGTCTCCACCGCAGCCTCGGCGCCGAGCTTCACGGACAGGGTCGACAAGGCCACCGCCTCGCGGCCTTCCGCGTTCAGGCGGGCATGCCGGAAGGTGGCGTTGTCGGCCACCACCACGTCCATGGCATCGTTGGGCTGGTAGGCGATGCCGTCCGGCCCCTCATGGCTCTCCAGGATCAGTGCTTCCGCGCCCTCTCCCAGCGTCACCAGCACGCGGGTGGCGGTCGAGTAGGCTTCCGTGTCGGTGCCGATGAAGCGCAAGTGCAAGGGCGTCTCGACCTTGGCCCCGGCCTCCACGCTGATCAGCGCACCATCGGCCAGGAAGGCGGTGTTGAGCTGGTAGATCGGGTTCTCGGAGGCCTGACGAACAGGGGTCAGTTTCTCCAGAAGCGCGTTCCCGGCGGTCAGCGCTTCGTTGAGCGGCGTCACGGTGATGCCGGCCGGGATGCGGCCGAGATCCGACTGGTCGGCGATCAGGTGACCGTTCACGAAGGTGAGGCGCACGGCGTCGATCCCGGCAAAGCCCTTCGCTTCTGCCACCGCCGCCTTGGCGGTGTCGGCGGAGGGCGTCTCGGCCGGGTGAGCGGCATCGCGGAACGCGGAGCGCAGGTCGGTGTATTTGAACGCCTCGACGCGGCGGGTCGGCAGGCCCACCGCCTCGAAATAGCGGAAGGCCTCCTCACGGGCGATGGACACGCCCGTGGGGTACTTCATCTTCGTGGCTTCGAAGAGCTTCGACAGGCCGGTCTCGGCCGCCGTGCGCAAGGGGGTGATGTCGGCCATATCAGGCGGCCTCATTCGTGCGGTACTCGGCGTAGCCGGATGCCTCGAGCGCCTTGGCGAGGTCCTTGTCGCCCGACTTCACGATCTGGCCCTGCGACATCACGTGGACCACGTCCGGCACGATGTAGTCGAGCAGGCGCTGGTAGTGGGTGATGACGAGGAACGAGCGGCCTTGTGCGCGGAGTGCGTTCACGCCGCCGGAGACGATGCGCAGGGCATCGATATCGAGGCCGGAATCGGTCTCGTCGAGGACGCAGAATTTCGGCTCCAGCAGAGCCATCTGCAAGATCTCCATGCGCTTCTTCTCGCCGCCGGAGAACCCGACATTGAGGGCGCGCTTGAGCATCTCCTTGTTGATCTCCAGCTTCTCAGCCGCGCCGTTCACCTTGCGGATGAAGTCGGGGGTGGAGAGCTCGCCCTCGCCGCGCGCCCGGCGCTGAGCGTTCAGTGTCGCCTTGAGGAAGGTCATGGTGCCGACGCCCGGGATTTCCAACGGGTATTGGAAGGCCAGGAACACGCCCGAGGCGGCGCGCTCGTCAGGGCTCATCTCCAGGATGTTCACGCCGTCGAGCAGGATCTCGCCGTCGGTGACCTCGTAGTCTTCCTTGCCGGCGATGACGTAGGACAGGGTCGACTTGCCGGAGCCGTTAGGGCCCATAATGGCGGCGACTTCGCCGTCCTTCACGGTGAGGTTGAGACCGTTGAGGATCTGCTTGTCCTCGATGGCGACGGTCAGGTTCTTGATTTCGATCATTGCAGCAAAGTCCGTTCTAAAACTTGAAACGCGGAGCAACCCTTCCCCGTCCACGGAGAAGAGCATGCCTACGGAGCGGGCGGGTCGGTACGAAGTCCCCCAAGAGGGGGCGACCTCTCCGGTTCGCGCGCTCCCCTCATCCGGCCCGCTTCGCGGGCCACCTTCTCCCGCAGAGGGGAGAAGGGAAAAACCCGGCTCAGCCCACCGAGCCTTCGAGGCTGATCGAGATCAGCTTCTGGGCCTCGACGGCGAACTCCATCGGCAGCTGCTGCAGCACGTCGCGGACGAAGCCGTTGACGATGAGCGCGGTCGCCTCCTCGTTGGAGAGGCCACGCTGCTGGCAGTAGAACATCTGGTCTTCCGAGATCTTAGAGGTGGTGGCCTCGTGCTCGAACTGCGCCGACGAATTTTTGGACTCGATGTACGGCACGGTATGAGCGCCGCACTGGTCGCCGATGAGGAGCGAATCGCAGTTGGTGAAGTTGCGTGCGCCCGTCGCCTTCCGGTGCGCCGAGACGAGGCCCCGGTAGGTGTTCTGCGAACGCCCCGCGGAAATACCCTTCGAGATGATCCGGCTCGTCGTGTTCTTGCCGAGATGGATCATCTTGGTGCCGGAATCGACCTGCTGCATGCCGTTCGACACCGCGATCGAGTAGAACTCGCCGCGGGAATTGTCGCCGCGCAGGATGCAGGACGGGTACTTCCAGGTGATCGCCGAGCCGGTCTCGACCTGGGTCCACGAGATCTTCGAGTTGGCGCCGCGGCAGTCGCCACGCTTGGTGACGAAGTTGTAGATGCCGCCCTTGCCCTCGTTGTCGCCCGGATACCAGTTCTGGACCGTCGAGTACTTAATCTCGGCGTCATCGAGGGCGACGAGCTCGACCACGGCGGCATGGAGCTGGTTGTCGTCGCGCTTCGGGGCGGTGCAGCCCTCGAGATACGAGACGTACGAGCCCTTGTCGGCGATGATCAGAGTACGCTCGAACTGGCCGGTATCGCGCTCGTTAATGCGGAAATAGGTCGAAAGCTCCATCGGGCAGCGCACGCCCGGCGGGATGTAGACGAACGAGCCGTCGGAGAAGACCGCCGAGTTCAGGGTCGCGAAGAAGTTGTCGGTCACGGGCACGACCGAGCCGAGGTACTTGCGCACCAGCTCCGGGTACTCGCGGATGGCCTCCGAGATCGGCATGAAGATCACGCCGGCCTTCGACAATTCGGCCTTGAAGGTGGTGGCCACCGAGACCGAATCGAACACCGCGTCGACGGCGACCCGGCGTTCGGGGGCGATGCCCTCCAGCACCTCGACCTCGCGGAGCGGAATGCCGAGTTTCTCGTAGGTCTTCAGGATCTCGGGGTCGATCTCGTCGAGGGACATCGCCGCCGGCCGCTTGGGCGCCGCGTAGTAGTAGATGTCCTTGTAATCGACCTTGTCATAGGAGACCCGCGCCCATTCGGGCTCCTTCATGGTCTGCCAGCGCTTGTAGGCGTCGAGGCGCCAGGCCAGCATCCATTCGGGCTCGTCCTTCTTGGCCGAGATGAAGCGGATCACGTCCTCGGAGATGCCCTTGGCGGACTTCTCCATCTCGATCGTGGTCTCGAACCCGTACTTGTACTGGTCGAGGTCGATCGAGCGGACCCGGTCGATGGTTTCCTGCACTGCAGGCATTGCACGTCTCCTGACCTACACCGGCGTCAAGGGCCGGGGGTTTTCGCGAGAGGATGGCTTGGGTGGGCGGCGCTTCAGGCCGCCTGCCCTCGCCGTTGATATAGGGTCCCCACGTGCCGTTCGAAGGCCGTGAGGAAGCGTGAGCGGTCGCTTTCCGTGCTGTTCCAGCCGAAACTGACGCGCAGCGCCCCCGCAGCCAGCGCGGGGCTCACGCCCATGGCGGCCAGAACGCTCGAGCGGGCGACCTTGCCCGACGAGCAGGCCGATCCGGACGAGATCGCGATGCCGCCGAGATCCAGCGCCATCAGCGCCGTCGCCGCATCGAGGCCCGGCACGGCGAAGCACAGGGTATTGGGGAGTCTTGGCGCGCCGCTGCCGAAGATGACGGCATCCGTGGCGATGCGAAGAAGGGCGGCTTCCGTCCCGTCCCGAAGGTCGGCATCGATGCCGGCGAGATGCACACGAGCGATCCGCGCCGCTTCGCCGAGGCCGACGAGACCCGGCAGGTTCTCCGTTCCGCAGCGCTGGCGCGATTCCTGGCCACCGCCCCGGATGAAGGCCCGATCCAGGGTGACACCTTCGGCCAGCACGATGGCGCCCGTGCCCTTCGGCGCGGCGAACTTGTGTCCGGACAGAGTGAGGGCATCGAGGCCGAGCCCGGCACAATCGAGAGGGATTTTCCCCACCGCCTGCACCGCGTCGCTATGGACGAGGGCGCGGCCATGCGCTTTGGCCAAGGCGACGATCTCGGCGAGGGGCTGGATCACGCCGGTCTCGTTGTTGGCCGCATGGATGGAGACCAGCACGGCCTCGTCGCGCGCACGCTCCAAGCCCCGCTCCAGGGCGGTGAGGTCGATCAGTCCGGACGGCAGCACCGGCACGACCTCAACCGATTCCGGCGCGAAGCGGTGTCCCGCCAGAACGCAAGGATGCTCGGTGGCGCCCACCATGAGGCGCGTGGGCGTGGGATGTCCGGCCTTGGTCAGCGCGCCGGACAGGACCGCATTGGCCGCTTCGGTGCCGCCGCTGGTGAAGACGACGCGGCCCCGGCCGGCCCCGACCAGGGCGGCGACATGCTCGCGCGCAGCCTCCAGGGCGGCCTTCGCCGTCCGGCCCTCGAGATGGATCGACGAGGGATTGCCCGGCATTTCCAGCGCCCGCGCGACCGCCGTCGCCACCTCCGGACGAACCGGCGATGTCGCGTTGTGGTCGAGATAGGCGCGCGAAACACTCATGCGTTGGTCAAGGTCCGAACCGACATTTCCTTGCTTTTGCCCCCCGTCATCATGCTAAGGCGCCGGAACGACACGTCTTCGCCAAGCGCCGAGCTTCGGGAGGCGACCGATCCGAGATCTCTCGAAACGATCTAGTTTAGAATGATTCTAATAACCTAGAATTATTCTAAGAGCGTTTTTAAGAGTGCGGCGCAGCGAGTCAAGGCGCGTTGGCCGACAAGGATGGGTTGCCCTCGCACTGCGGCGCCAGGAGTTTTGGAAAGACCATGCCCGAAGTCATCTTCACCGGACCCGCCGGCCGTCTCGAGGGGCGCTACCAGGCGCCCAAGAAGAAGGGCGCGCCGATCGCGATCGTGCTGCATCCGCACCCCCAGTTCGGGGGCACGATGAACAATCAGATCGTGTACAATCTTTTCTACACCTTCGCCAATCGCGGCTTCGCGGCCCTGCGTTTCAATTTCCGCGGCGTCGGCCGCAGCCAGGGCAATTTCGACCATGGCACGGGCGAATTGTCCGATGCGGCCTCGGCGCTCGACTGGGTGCAGTCGGTCAATCCCGAGGCGCGGGCCTGCTGGATCGCCGGCGTCTCGTTCGGTTCGTGGATCGGCATGCAGCTGCTCATGCGCCGCCCCGAGATCGAGGGTTTCATCTCGATCGCGGCCATGGCCAACCGCTACGACTTCACCTTCCTGGCCCCCTGCCCGTCCTCCGGCCTGTTCGTGCACGGCTCCGAGGACCGCGTGGCCCCGGCCCGCGAGGTGATGCCGGTCATCGAGAAGGTGAAGGTGCAGAAGGGCGTCATCATCGAGCATCAGGTAGTCGAGGGCGCCAACCACTTCTTCGACGGCAAGGTCGACGAGCTGACCCAGACGGTCGACACCTATCTCGACAAGCGTCTCGGCCCGAAAGATCAGGTGGGCTGAGACCAGCGAGGGGAATCGATCTGCCGTCCGCGATCCTCTTTCGAAAGCCGGCGTAGCGCCAAGCTCCGCCGGCTTTCATCGATTGGGAAGAAGTATGCCCGGCGATCGGCTGAGATAGCGCGAGCGCTGCCTAGCTCTTGATCAAGGCGGTGAAATCCGACCATTGCTCGACACGGAAGGCTTTGACGTCGCGTACCGATTGCTGGAACCAGCTCAGCCCCTTCAGGGCCGTGATGGCCGAGAACAGCTTGGCCAGATCCTCGTCCTTGCTGGTGTAGAGGCTGCCCTGCACCCAGTCGAAACCATGCCCGGAGAGGGTGGTACGGATGTCGCTATAGGCTTGCGACACTCCTTTGGGATGATGGGTCTGTGCCTCCGCGACCACCAGATCGAACGCGATAGCGAACATCACCGCTCTCTGGGATCGTCCAGCACGTCGGCGAGTCGATAATCGATCTCCTCACCGGTCTCCAGCACGCGAACCCGCATCAGCCACTCGCCATCCGCAAGCGCATTGCCCACGCTGACGATCTCATAGACGGGACCGACCTGGCCGAACCGCCGCCACGTCCCGACGAGGCCCTGCGGGTTTGGAAGTGAAACGGGTGCCATATCGTTCATGGCGCCATCCTACAGCTTTTTGCGGACCGTCCAACGGGAAGAGCAGGCCCCGCGTCAGGCACCCGCCGCCTTGTGAATCACCGGCACCGCCGGCGCCCCCTCCCATTCCGAATGGCTCGGGATCGATTCGCCCTTCATCACGATGGTGAGCGGGCGAAGCCGCGCGTAGTCGCCGACCTTGGTGTCGTAGAGGACGGTGGAGAAGGCCCCCACGGACACGCCCTCGCCCACCACTACGCGGCCGACCTTCATGATCCGGTCCTCGTAGAGATGGGTCTGGAGCGCCGAGGTCCGGTTGATCACCGAATAGTCGCCGATGGTGACGCAATCGAACTCGGTGATGTCGGTGGTGAGCATGCAGACGCCCCGGCCGACCTTGACTCCGAGCAGGCGCAGCATCCAGGGCAGGAACGGCGTCCCGACCAGATGCTCCAGCAGCACCTTGCCGGCGAGACCCCAGTACAGCACGGCCACGGCCTCGGTGCGCATGGCCCACCACGACCACATCGGCCGCATGCCGGGCTGGTAGACTCCCATCAGCAGCCATTTCACCCCGATCACGGTGAAGGACTGGATGAAGGCGATGGCGACGCTGACGACGACGAAGCTGATGGCCAGACCGGTCCAGTCCTGGGCGAGGATCGCGGGGTAGAAGTAGAAATCGATGGCCGAGATCGCCAGCGTGATGAACAGCATCGGCGAGAACGAGGTCGAGAACGCCTCGAAGATGCCACGCCGCAGCTTCGGTCCCAGACCCGGCTCGTAGGTCTGAGCGCTGGAGCCGAGATCGACCTTCTGGCGCGAGGGCAGCTTGATCGGCGGCGAGCCGAACCACGTATCCCCCGGCGCCATCAACTCGTTGGCGGGCGGCTTCGACTTGATGCCCACCAGCATGTCGTCGGGAATCACCGCGCCCGGCGGCACCACGGCGTCGTTGCCGACGAAGACGCGTGCGCCGGTGCTCACGGGATGCATGTGCATCCAGCCCCGGCGGATCTCCTCCTCGCCGAACACCACCTCGTCGGCGATGAAGTTGCGCGCGCCGACATCCGCCAGATCGTAGCGCCCGGCGAGGTTGGTGGAGATCTCCGCCCCCTGCCCCATCCGCGCGCCCATCAGCCGGTACCAGGCCCGCATATAGACCGTGGCGAAGAGCGAGGAGAGCGTCTCCAGCGTCACCTCGGCGGCGAGCGCCACCGCCCATTTGCGCAGGTAGAAGCCGCTATGGATCGAGTAGGTGCCCGACGAGACCCGCGGCAGGACGAGCCAGCGGATGCCCGCGATGAGGAGCACCGTGCCCGCCGTCATCAGCATGGCGGTGGGCCAGGTCAGTAGCGGCAGGTACCAGTGGTAGTCGATGTCGGTGATGTCGCTGAGCGAATCGCTGAGCTGGTCGAAGATGTAGAAGGCCGGGAAGATCGGCAGCAGGCCGACGGCAGGGATCGCCGCGAGCAGGAAGGCGTAGACGGCCAGGAACCCGGCGCGCCTACGGGGCGAGGCCTGGGCGGCCTCGGGTAGGTCCGCGGGGTCGGCCATGCCGACCTTGCGGCCGGGCGAGCCGTCCCATTGCTCGGCGCGTCCCACCACCGTGCCGGTGGGAATCGTCGTCAGATCGGCGATCTCCGCGAAATCGCCGATCGTCGTTTCGGGGCCGATGACACAGGAGGTGCCGATGGCCACGTCCGCGCCGATGGTGACGGGGCCGATGACGAGTTCGTTGCCCACCACCTCGGCATTGGCGATGACGAGGCGGCCGCCGAGCGAGGCTCCTTCCCCGACGGTGAGGAGGTCGGGCGCGCCGACCTCGATGTCCGAGATGAGGGCGTCCGCGCCGATCTTCGCGCCCAGCAGGCGCAGGTAGATGGCGATGGCGGGCGAGCCCTGGAGCCATTTCACGTGGACGAGCGGGGTCAACCGCTGCGTCAGCCACCAGCGGTAATAGTAGACGCCCCAGAGCGGGTAACGGCCGGGCTTGGTGCGCCCTAGGATCAGCCATTTGGCAGCCACCGCGATGGAGGCGGTGACGGCGTTGATGCCGATATAGACGAGGAGCAGCACCGCCATCTCGCCGAAGAAGCCGAGCGAGCCGCCGGTGAGCAGCAGGTAGGTGACGAAGATGCCGAGCCATTGCGAGGTGGCGAGCGCGATGACGAAAGGCAGGGCGAGGGCCTGCGCGGTTCCGCAGAGGACGCGGCGCAGGAGCGGCGGCGCTACGAATCCGAGGTCGCGCACTGCCATCTGCGTACCGACGCCGCCGGTGCGCTCGATCAGCGCCTCCGACATCGCCCGCAGCGTGCGCCTCGTATAGACGTCCTGCAGGGTGATGGCGGCCAGCGCGGGCGCCTCGCGCACCGCGCCGACGAAGCGGGCGGCCAGAAGCGAGTGTCCGCCGAGATCGGTGAAGAAGTCGGCCTCGAACGGGATCGGCTGGTTGCCGAACACCTGCTTGGCTGCGGCCAGCATCGCCGCCTCGGTCTCGTTGTCGGGCAGTTCCTGCTCGCCCGACAGGTCGGCGACCGTGAGGGTCGCGATGCGCAGGGCCTTGCGGTCGACCTTGCCGGAGGTGAGGCGGGGCAGCACCTCCACCACCTCGAAATGCCCCGGTACCATGTAGGGCGGCATCTGCTCGGCGAGGGTGTGGCGCAGGGCGGCCTTGTCGAACTCCGTTCCCCGTTCCGGAATCAGGAAGGCGACGAGCCGGTCGACACCGTCGTCCTGGCGCAGGACCACCGCCGCCTGATTGATGCCGGCCTGCGCCTGGATGCGGGATTCGATCTCGCCGAGCTCCACTCGGAAGCCGCGGATCTTGACCTGGTCGTCGATGCGGCCGTGAAAGAGGATCCGCCCCTGCGCATCGAGGGAGACCGCGTCGCCCGAGCGGTAGAGAACCGGATCGGTCCCATCGGAGGCGAACGGGTTGGCGACGAATTTCTCCGCGCTCAGTTCCGGACGCTGGAGATAGCCCTTGGCGACGCCCGGGCCGCCGATGAGAAGTTCGCCCTGCTGGCCGGGCCCGAGCAGTTCCAGTCCCTCGCTCGCGACATAGACGGAGTAGTTCGGGATCGGGCCGCCGATGGTGACGGGCTCGCCCGGCCGCATCTCGGCGGCGGTGGCCACCACCGTGGCCTCGGTCGGTCCGTAGGTGTTGAACAATTGCCGGGAGGCCGTAGCCCAGCGGGCCACCAGGGGCTCGGGCAGGGCCTCGCCGCCCAGGAGCACGAGGCGGACGCTCGGCAGCGTCTGAGACAGCATGGCGAGCAGCGTCGGCACCGTGTCGAGAACGGTGACGCGGTTCTGCGTGAGGATGTCGGGCAGCGCCTCGACATCGCCCATCATGGCCGGGCTCGCCACGAACAGCGTCGCGCCGACGAGGTAGGGAACCCAGATCTCCTCCATCGAGAGATCGAACGCCACCGAGGCGCCCTGGAACACCACGTCGTCGGGCCGCATGCCGTAGAGGGCGTTCCCCGAGCGCAGGAAGTGGCAGATATTGGCGTGGCTGATGACGATGCCCTTGGGCAATCCCGTCGAGCCCGAGGTGTAGATCAGATAGGCCGGATGCGCGGGGGTGAGGCCGGCGCCGCGCGGATCGGGGCGCGGCGCATCCGCCGGCACCTCGGCGAGAAGCGCCTCCGTCGTGAGGGACGGGGTTCCCGTGGGCGCCTGGGGCGCGAAGGCGGTCGAGACCAGGAGCAGCTTGGCTTGCGCGTCGTCGAGGCAGACCGCCACGCGGTCGGCGGGAGCCTCCGCATCGAAGGGGAGCCATGCGGCTCCCGACATCGTGATGCCGATCTGGGCGATCAGCAGGTCGGGGCCGCGCGCCATCCAGAGGCCGACGACGTCGCCGGGGCCGATGCCGCGATGATTCAGGCCACGGGCGATGGCGAGCGCGCGGGCCTCGACCTCCGCATAGGTGAACTTCGGATGACGGCCGGCCGCGTCCCGGCTCGCGCCGTCCACGATGGCCGGATGGTCGGGGCGCAGGCGGGCGCTGTCGGAAAAAATCTCTCCCAGAACCTCGTCCCGGATGAGGTCCGGGCGGCTCTCTCCGCGCAGCACGGCCTTCCGCTCCGGCGCTCCGGCGCCGCTATGCGACCCGATCTCGCCCCGTTCGGCCTTGTCCACAAGCGACTCCGCCCGAGGCCGGGTCGTCTCGGCGAGACTGCTCATCCGATGCTCCGCTGCCGGCCCCGCCGCTGCGAGACCGTCCTTTTGGCCGGGTTAGGCGCCCGGATCGTGCCGAAATCGCGGCGCCCCACTGTGGTCGCGCCCGCTTAGCACGTTTGCCGAGCCGCCTAGAACCGGTCTTCGCGGAGAAAGCGGATCAGGCCCAGCGCCAGCGGGACTGGTCGAGGACGAGGACGCTGCCCTGGCGGATGCCCATCCGGGGGGCCTCGCGGATGCTGGTATAGCCGAGGATCACCAGGATGGCGCGGGCGACCCCGCCATGGGCGACGATGACCGCCGGCCGCTGCAGGTCCGCGATCGCCGGCCTGACCCGGTCCACCAGCATGGCATAGCTCTCGCCATGCTCGCCCGGCGGACGATAGCCCCAGCGGTCCCGGTCGCGTGCCAGGGCGCCCCGGCTGTCGCGCCGGCGGATCTCGGCCCAGGTCGAACCCTCCCAGGTGCCGAAGTTGATCTCCATCAGGCGAGTGTCGACGGCATAGGCCCTCGGCGCGAGATCGAGGCTGGCCCGGAGCACCTCCATCGTCTGTCGCGTGCGCGTGAGCGGGCTCGCGACGAACGCGGCCTCGGCGAGGCTGGCCCCCGCCACGGCCTTCAGCCGTTCGGCCACGCTTTCGGCCTGGCCCAGGCCCGTGGCGTTGAGAGGCACGTCGCGCTGACCTTGGAGGCGGCCCTCCGCGTTCCAGTCGGTCTGGCCGTGGCGGATGAAATACACCGTCATGCGCGCCGGCCGTTCGTGGCGGGGCGCCGCGCTTGTCCGGAACGGGCACGGCCGCGGATCGTTGTCGCGCTCAAGGTTGCTCTAGGCGTTACAGGCATCGGCACACTGCTTTCCCGGAGCGGCGGTGCGCTGGTGCGGTGCCCGCGGCATCGATTGAATATCGTATAAGGCGAAATGTGATCATGGCGAAGAAGCGCGGCAAGCGGCATTCGGGCCAATCGGACACCACGAGGGCGCGCAAGCCCAAACCGCTTAGCCCACGTCCGGAATCGGACCAGCCGCCCTCCTCCGCCGCCTGGGCCCGTTCGGCGATGCGCCATGCCAAGCGCGAAAGCCCGGTCGACACGGCCGCCCTCGCCTCCTGCGCGGCAGCCGGCATCGTCACCGTGCAGCCGGGCGAGGCGTTGGATCTCGCAGCGATCGACGCCAATGCCGATGGCGGGCTCGACAAGGAGGCGTCCAAACAGGCGCTCCTCGTGGAGCATGGCCGCATCCAGGCGTTGCAGGAGCGGCTCTATGCCGAGCATCGGCGCAGCCTTCTCGTGGTGCTCCAGGCCATCGATACCGGCGGCAAGGACGGCACCATCCGGTCGGTCTTCGAGGGGGTGAACCCGCAAGGGTGTCGGGTGTGGTCGTTCAAGGTCCCGAGCGCGGAGGAGCGCGATCACGACTTCCTCTGGCGCTACCACGCCAAGGTGCCGGGGCGCGGCATGATCGGCGTGTTCAACCGCAGCCATTACGAGGATGTGCTCGTGGTGCGGGTGAAGTCCCTGGAGCCGGAGGGGGTATGGCGACCGCGCTACGACCTCATCAACGATTTCGAGCGGATGCTGACCCTGTCGGGCGTCACCGTGCTGAAGTTTTTCCTGCACATCTCGAAGGACGAGCAGAAGGAGCGCCTGGAGGCGCGGATCGCCGATCCCGAGAAGCATTGGAAGTTCGATGCGGCCGACCTCGTCGAGCGGCAATCCTGGGACGCCTATCAGGGCGCCTTCACCGATGCCCTGAGCCGTTGCTCCACCCCGCACGCGCCCTGGCACGTGGTGCCGGCCAACCGCAAATGGTACCGCAACCTCCTCGTCGCCCGCACCATCGCCAACACCCTGGAAGCGATGGACCCGCGCTATCCGGACGCTCAGCCGGGCATCGCCGAGCTGACGGTGCCGGATTGACCTGATCCGACCGCGCGACGATGGTTCGTGCGTCGGGAGCCGGTGCTTGAGAATGCGCGCATGCTGACCGTCCGCGACGTGGCGGCCTCGGGATACCGCTCCCTGCGGTCCATCCGGTTTCCGGTGGAGGCCCTCTCGGTCTTCATCGGGGCCAATGCCGTCGGCAAGACCAACCTCTACCGGGCGCTCGAACGCCTGCAGGCCGCCGCCGCCGGCACGCTGGTGCGTGATCTCGCGGCGGAGGGCGGGATGGACTCGGTCGTCTGGGCCGGACCACGCAGCGGCAAGGGGCCGGTGCGGGTGGGGTGGTCCGTCGAGCTCGGCGACGAGGCTGCGTCCGTCGCCCACCGATACGAGATCGAGGTCGGTCTGGTGCCCCAGTCGGAGGACGGCCCCAGGGGGGCCGCCTTCCGGCTCGAACCGCAGATCAAGCGGGAGCGGCTCACCGTCCTGTCGGGCCGGCGGCCGGCGGTCATGCTCGAGCGTGACGGGCCTTCCGGCTTCGTGCGCGGCGATGACGGCCGCAAGCGCTCTCTCGGCACGAGTCTCCTCGCCACGGAAACCGCGCTCGCGGCACTTCAGGACGCGGTCGCGTTTCCCGAACTGCATCTCGTCCGGCATGCGCTGCTGGATTGGCGCTTCCACTACGATTTCCGCACCGACGCGGCCTCGGCCCTGCGCCGGCCCTGCCTCGCCGTCACTACGCCGACCCTGTCGTCGGACGGATCCGACCTCGCCGCCGTCTTCGCCACCCTCCGGCACATCCGCGAGGACACCGTCGATCTCGACGGGGCCGTGGCCGATGCCTTCCCCGGCGCGCGCCTCGTCATTCCGTCGCCCGGCCGCGAGGCGAGCTTCGGGATGGTCTTCCCCGATTACCCCAAGCGCGTGTTCGAGGCCGCCGAACTGTCGGACGGGACGCTTCGCTATCTCGCCCTCGCCGGGGCCCTCCTCGCCTACCGGCTCCCGCCCTTCATCGCCCTCAACGAGCCGGAGACGAGCCTCCACCCGGACCTGCTCGATCCCCTGGCACGGATGATCGTGACCGCGTCGCGTCGCACACAGGTCTGGCTGGTGACCCATTCGGAGCGGCTGGCCGATGCGATCGGGGAGCGGGGCGGCGTGTCGCCCCGCCGGGTGGTCAAGCGGGACGGGGCGACCTGGATCGACGGGCTCAAGCTGTCGGGAGAGTTCGCGGAAGTCGACGACGCTTGACGGGGGCTCTCATGCTCAGCCGGTCATGCCCTGTCGCCGTGGTCGGGCCGCCAGCGCCGGAGAGATCCCGGCAGTGACCGCATCATCGCCCCGCCGATCCTGTTGGCATGGCGTTGGTAGAGGATGCCGAGGCCGATCAGGCCGAGACCGATGAGCGACAGGGCGAAGGGGAAGAGCAGCGAGTCTCTGAAGACCCGGCTCGCTAGATCGCCGAGATAGAGCGCGACGCCAATGGAGCCGAACACCGCGTAGATCCGCCGAGACAGGAAGATGGCGAGGCTGATGAGCGCGACGTTCATCGAGGCGTAGAGCGCCTTCGCCACCTCGCTGTCGGAGAATTGCCAGGTCACCGCGCCCCAGAAGGTGAGGATGCCGGAGAGATGGAGCCAGAACGCGTAATCCGTCCGCTTCTGGCGCAGATCCACCGCCCAGGCGAAGGCGATGAGGCCGAGGCCGAACCAGAGCGAGATCGTCCGGCGGGTCTCCCCATCGAGATCCGGCCCCCTGACCCAGAGGCCGATATCCATGGACAGGAACCACAGGGATACCGCTGCGATCAGGGTGATGAAGCCGAAGCGTGTGGCGCGCAGGGCGATGGCCGAGGTCAGAAGCGTCGCCGCTTCCATGGGCACCCAGCCGCCCTTGATCCAGGTGAAGACGTCGCGATAGGCGCCCGGCCGGCCCTGTTCGCCCCAGCCCCAGCTCTCCTGCAGGCCGTAGACGGCGAGCGGCGTCATGGCCACGGCGCAGGCGATGAGGAGACCGCCGGGGACAGGCAGGTCGTGCGCGATGCGAAGGTTCCGCCCGGCGGCGACGAAGGCCGCCGCGTAGATCAGGGCGGTGGCGGTGAGGGCGGGGCCACCCATCATCCCGAAGGCGAGGGTCGAGAACAGGCCCATGGCGCCGATGACCACCAGGGCACCGGCATACCAGAGCACGTGGGCGAGATCGAAGGCCGCCCCCCGTCCCGGCTGCGCGGCGTAGAAGGCGGACAGCGCGCGCGCCTGCTCGGCGGTGATGATCCCGACGGACGCGGCGTCATCGAAGGCGGGGCTGGTCTTCATGGGGACAGGGCCTCGGCGGAAAGCGGCCCCTGAGCGGGTCGGTCCCTCGCCTTATCCGCCGGGGCCCGCCGGCGCGGAGCGCTCCCGCACGCGGCCCGCCTCACTCCTTGCTGTCGAGCCTCAGGTCAGGGGCTTCCGGGTTCTTCATGCCGACCACGTGGTAGCCGGCATCCACATGGAGGATCTCGCCGGTCATGCCGCGCGACATGTCCGATATCAGGTAGGAGGCGGTCTCGCCGACCTCCTCGATGGTCACCGTGCGCCGCAGGGGCGCATTGTACTCGTTCCACTTGAGGATGTAGCGGAAGTCGCCGATGCCGGAGGCGGCGAGCGTCTTGATCGGCCCCGCCGAAATGGCGTTGACGCGGATCTTCGAGGGGCCGAGATCGGCCGCGAGATAGCGCACGGAGGCTTCCAGCGCCGCTTTGGCGACACCCATGACGTTGTAATGCGGCATCCATTTCTCGGCGCCGTAATAGGTGAGCGTCAGGAGCGAGCCGCCATTGGGCATCAGCTTCTCGGCACGCTGGGCCACCGCCGTGAACGAGTAGCAGGAGATCATCAGCGACTTGGTGAAGTTCGCCTCCGAGGTCTCGACGTAGCGCCCTGTCAGCTCGTCCTTGTCGGAGAAGGCGATGCAATGGACGACGAAGTCGATCCCCTGCGGAAAGACGCGGCCGGCTTCCGCGAAGACGGCGTCGATGGAGGCGCCGTCGGTGACGTCGCAATGCCCCACCACATGGGCATCGAGCTCGCGCGCCAGGGGCTCGACCCGCTTCTTCAGGGCATCGCCCTGGTAGCTGAAGGCGAGCTTGGCGCCGTGGGCATGGGCGCTCTTGGCGATGCCCCAGGCGATGGACCGGTTGTTGGCGACACCGAGCACCAGACCGCATTTCCCGGCGAGCAAGCCGCCGACGTGATCGTGTACCGGGTTCGTGTCCGCCATGAGTCACCTGAGCCAGAGGCCGTCGCGCGCCGAAGCGCACCCGTCCGGACCTGGGGGGAAGCGCTCGCGCCGAGGCATCCTTAGCGGAGGTGCGCCGGGGACGGAAGTCCGCGCCTACGCCTGTCCAGAGGCGGCGCGCGCCGCCCGGCGCCCGTTGGCATAGGCGATGAGGTTCTCGTCCTCGCTCGCCGGCAGCGAGATCGCCGTGGTGGCGAACAGGTCGCCACGGCTGCCGTCCTTCTTCGGCAGGCCCTTGCCCTTCAGGCGGAAGGTCCGGCCCGAACTCGTCATGGCCGGAACGCGCATCTCCACCGCGCCGGTGAGCGTCGGGACCCGGATCGGCCCGCCGAGGATCGCATCCTCGAGGGCGAGGTCGACGGAGGTGCGCAGATCAGCCCCCTCCACGGTGAAGCGCGGGTGCGGCAGGATGCGGATGGTCAGCAGGGCGTCGCCCGGCGAGGAGCGTGGACCGCCCGGGTTCCCGAGGCCGCGCAGGCGGATGGTCTGCCCGTCCACGACGCCCTTGGGGATCACTACGTCGACGTCGCGCGAGCCGAGCGAGATCCGCAGCTTCTCCTCGCTCGCCACCTGTTCGAGGGTCACGGAGAGTTCGGCCGCGAGATCCTCACCCTTCATCGGTCCCCTGGCGCCCGGACCGCCACCGGCACCGCCTCGGAACGTGTCGCCGAACAGGTGCGAGAAGATATCCTCGCCGATTCCCCCGCCACCGGCCCGGTTGCGCGCGGCGCTCTCGAAGTCGAAGCCCGCGGAGCGTGCGCCGCCCGGGCCGCCACCGAAGCCGCCGAACCCATCGAAGCCGGATGGCGCACGAGGTCTCCCGTCGGAATCGATCTCGCCACGATCGAACTGGGCGCGCTTGGTCGCGTCGCCGAGGATTTCGTAGGCGCTGTTGGCTTCAGAGAAGCGGTCCTTGGCCTTTGCGTCGTTCTTGTTGGTGTCGGGGTGGTAGGCCTTGGCGAGCTTGCGATAGGCCTTCTTGATGTCAGCCTCGCTGGCGCCCTTGGCCACACCCAGCACGTCGTAGGGATTGCGCATCGTCTGTTATCGGTCTCGGTGCCGCACGGGGCCGGGCTCATGCCCGCCCCTGTCGAAGTCTTCCGCTATGTGGAATGGCTGTTGCTTCTATGCAACGGTCATCCGGCAGGATTCGACGGTTCGATCCACGCGTCAACCCGCCGCCACGCCGGACGATCCCAAAGGCGGCACGATCTTGCCAACAGCCGAGCCGTTCTCGGCGTCAGGCCTTGGCTTTGGCCGTGCGGATACGGGTCAATTCCCATTCGCCCCCCGAAGGCTTGCAGCCGGTACCGCGCACGAAGCGACTGCGCGATGGCGCGATGACCGAGGCGAGGAAGTCCCGGCAGATCAGGTCGTTGGCGACATAGGGAAGGCCCGTCGGGTTGACGGAGCCGCGCAGGGACGAATCCGGGTTGTCCCACTTGACCGGACGGCCATTGCCCTGCGGATCGAGGGCCACCGCCAGGGCCGCGTGCGCCCGCCGCCAATCCTCGTCGGACATCTCGCTGCCGAAGCTCTTGGGGCGCTTGTCGATGCTGCCCGTGACCAGGGGCTCGGGGACCGTCACGTCCGGTTCCGACTTGCTCTCGCTTTGGAAGGTGAGGATCGGAGTGCCGCAGCCGGCGAGCGACAAGGCCAGGGCCACGCTGCCCGATGTCAGCACCGCCGCGCACCGGACGCGGGCCAGACGGGGTGCGACGACGGCACGGATGGAGACGTGTTGGGCTTTACTCTCGCTCCGACGCATTACACCTGTTCTCACGACGTGACTCGAACGACGACAAATCGTGTCCCACGTCGGTGCCCCCGACCCGGATCTCACTCACAGGATTACGCCTTGGATCGGTTAAGGATCGATGAGCCGGCCACGCCCGGCAGTGTCTCACCCGCGGCCTCCCCCCTCGGGGCCGGTGGGGACTTCACGCTGTCCACAGACCCATGGGGTTTGTTTTCCGCCTGGATGGGCGAGGCCGAGCGCGCGGAGCCCGAGGATCCCAACGCCATGGCGCTCGCCACGGCCGGCTCCGACGGTCTGCCCGACGTGCGCATGGTCCTGCTCAAGGGGGCCGATGAGCGCGGCTTCGTGTTCTATACCAATGTCGACTCGGCCAAGGGCGAGGAGCTGGCGCAGAACCCCCAGGCGGCCCTCGTCCTTCATTGGAAGAGCCTGCGCCGGCAGGTCCGCGCGCGCGGATCCGTGAGCCACGTGTCGATCGAGGAGGCCGACGCCTATTTCGCCAGCCGCCGCCGCGAGAGCCGCCTCGGCGCCCATGCCAGCCGCCAGTCCCGGCCGCTCACCGACCGCGCCACCCTCGAGGCAGAGGTCGCCGCCCTGTCGGCCCGCTACGAGGACCAGCCGGTGCCGCGCCCGGAGAACTGGACGGGGTTTCGCATCGCCCCGGTCTCCATCGAGTTCTGGCAGGACGGCCCGTTCCGGCTCCACGACCGCGTCCGCTTCACGAGGGATGGCGGCGGCTGGAGCGGGGCGAGGCTCTATCCATGACGGAGCATTGCAACAAGGAGGCCGGGAAGTGATGGCGTCGCGGAATGGAAGAGGTCGCCTCCGCGCCCCGAATGTCACGCTCTGGAAGTCGGGCGGAACGTCGGATCGGGAGATTTTTGCCGGTCCGCTCCAGGTAGTTCTCGATGGGTGGAGGGTACCCGTCCGATGGACACCATCAATGACAGCCGCAGTCTCGGGCTTGCATGCAAGGCCTGCGTCGACATCGAGCACGATCGACTCACACCATGACGGACACAAGTCGGGTTGAGTTCTAAGGTGGCGTCACGATCCCTCTCCGTTCAGAGCCGCGGGACAATCGGGCTCATGGAAATCCGCCTTGAAAACGCAGCCCACCTCTCCCGTCGTGTGGACCGCCAAGCACCTCCGGCTCGCCATCGATGCGGCGGGAGTCGCCCTGTGGTCCTGGAACGTCGATGACGATACGTTGACGATGGATGCCCGTGGTTGCGGCCTCTGGGGTGTCGAGCCCGACCGGACCGTGACCTTCGAGGATTTGTCCTCGCGTATCCACCCGGCGGACCGCGACCGCGTCAGGGCGGCGTTCTCGGCGACGCGGGGGCTCGTCGGTCCCTACGAGATCGACTTCCGCATCATGCACTCGAACGAGGTCCGTTGGATCTCCGCCCGGGGACAGGGTGACGACCAAGGCATCGTCGGACGGGTCATGTTCGGCATCTTCCTCGACGTGACCGGCCGCAAGCAGGCCGAGGAGGGCCACGAGCTTCTCGCCGGCGAGATGAGCCACCGCGTCAAGAACCTGCTCGCCATCGCCACCGGCCTGACGGCCATCACCTCACGCTCGACGACCACCTCGACCGACATGGCGCGCGAACTCACCCAGCGTCTCACCGCCCTCGACCGTGCGCACGATCTCGTCCGGCCGCTGCCGGGCAGCGAAGGCAAGGCGGCGCTCCTGGGCGACCTGATCGCGATCCTGTTGGCGCCATACGACGACATGGGTGCCTTCAGCGGCCGCATCCGTGTGTCCGTCCCCAGGATGGGCGTCGGCGAGGCCGCCGCGACGACCCTCGCGCTGGTCGTGCACGAGCTTGCGACGAACTCCCTCAAGTACGGGGCCCTTTCGGTCCCGGTGGGTATGCTCGACGTCTCCTGCTCCTCGCAGGAGGAGACGGTCGTGGTCGTCTGGACTGAACGGGGCGGCCCGGCGGTCGCCGCACCATCGGGACCGGGCGGATACGGCAGCAAGCTTCTCAAACGTGCGATGACGCGTCAGTTCGATGGGTCGATCGAGCGGGAATGGAATGAGGCCGGGGTCGTCGTCACCCTCACGATGAACAAGAGCTACCTCGTCTCCTGATGCATCGCCGTCACCGGGTGAGAGGGTCGATTGCGGAGCGGAGGGCATTGCAGCAAGGTCCGTTCGCAGCCCGGGCTCGGACACATCGTCGTGCCCATGAGGTTGGCGCATTGGTGCCGACCTCATGGATCGATGAATGATCGCTGTCGATCACGGCATGGAGTTCCCCAGATGGTGAATTGGGGTTCGAACCGAGCACTCGACCGGGCTGAACTGTCGAACTGAGACACGACCACGACGTCTCCGTCCTCGATCGACCACGGGCGACGGTTCGCGAGACGAGCGACGGCCATCGGCACGGCGGCGGCAGCGAGCCCCGGCATCCTCGCCCGGCGATTTTATCGCGGGGCCCGTCTCGAAGAGCGCTGATCAGGACTTGCTGCGACGCGGGATCGACCCTGGATTTCCCGGCCGGCGCGGCTTAGACCTGGGCATGGCACGGCGGGATGATCTCGGCTGTCCACCGCCTCCGGATCCTGAGGAACGGCTTTGGCCATATCGAGCAATGAACGCCGCCGCGTCATGCTGCTGACGGGCGCAAGCCGCGGAATCGGCCACGCCACGGTCAAGCGCTTCTCCGCGGCCGGGTGGCGGGTGATCACCTGCTCCCGCCATGCCTTCCCCGAGAATTGCCCCTGGGAGATGGGGCCGGAGGATCACCTCCAGGTCGATCTTTCGGACCCCGAGGATACGATGCGCGGTGTGGCTGAAGTCGCCGGCCGTCTCGCCGACGAGGGCGGCCTGCTCCATGCGCTGGTCAACAATGCCGGCATCTCGCCCAAGGGCAGCAACGGCGAGCGCCTCGGCGCCATCGCCACGGAATTCGGCGACTGGCGCAAGGTGTTCCAGGTCAACGTCTTCGCGCCCCTGCTCCTGGCGCGCGGCCTATGCGAGGAGCTCACCCGCGCCAAGGGCTCCATCGTCAACGTCACCTCGATCGCGGGCTCCCGCGTGCATCCCTTCGCGGGGGCCGCCTACGGCACGTCGAAGGCGGCGCTCGCGGGCCTCACCCGCGAGATGGCCAGCGATTTCGGCCCCCTCGGGGTTCGGGTGAACGCGATCTCGCCGGGCGAGATCGACACGGCGATCCTGTCGCCCGGCACCGACAAGATCGTGGCCGGCATCCCGCAGCGGCGCCTTGGCACGCCCGACGAGGTGGCCAAGGCGATCTACTTCCTCTGCACCGAGGCGTCCTCCTACGTGAACGGCGCCGAGTTGCACATCAACGGCGGTCAGCATGTCTGACCGAGGTGCGCTCTCGGCGCTCCTCGCGGTCTCCGTTCTCGTCGCCTCGCTCCTGGGCGCGCGACCCGTCCGGGCCGATCCGGTCGTCACGATCCTCGACCTGCCGTTCAGGGCGCGCGCCATGCGCGGCCCGGGCAGCGAGGTGTCCCTGGCGGTGGCGACCTCCGGCCTGCTTCCGCTCGCCCGTCCCAAAGGGTTGAAGGGCGAGGTGGTGGAGGATGTGTCCCTGGCAGTCCTGTGGGGCGACGAGGGCGGTGCCGCCCTGACCCTCGCCGACGGCAAGGTCGCCACCACCCTTCTCGGTGTCGAGGCCATCGACGGGCTCGCCGTCTCCGAGACTCCGCGCGGCGCCGTTCCCGGCACCCAGCGCGCGACCCTCGGTCCGCTCAGTGTCCACCTGTCCGACCCCGTCCGCCCCAACGCCAGCGAGTTCGAGCGCGCCGGGACGCTCACCATCCGGGAGCGCCAGCCGGTGGGGATGAGCGCCGATCCGAAGCCCGTTCCCATCGTGACCACCGCGGTCACCGCCGGTGACGGCGCCGCCTTCGCCCTGCGCCGCCCCATCGCGATCCTCATCGACGGCCGGCCGGTCATCGTGGCTGTGACGGCGCAGGAGGGCGGATCGGCCCTGGTCGTGGTCGGCAAGCCCTTGGCAGAGTCCACTAAATCTCCGGCGGAGCCGGACAAGGCATGGTCCGTCCTCGCCCGGAGCCCGGTTCAGGCGGCGGGGCCGGGTGGGCAGTCGCTGACACTCGCGGCGATCGGCGATGTCTCGAAAGCCGGACAACCCCGGATCGCCGCGGTGGCGGCGCCCGACGGGGCCGGCATCCTCCAGCTCTGGGCCTACGAGGCCGGAGCCCTGCGACTGGTCGGCGAGGGGGCCGGCTACACCACCCTGTCTCCGGGCGAGGGCGGGGCCGACCTGTCGGCCGTTCTCGATACCGATGGGGACGGTGTGGCCGAACTCGCCTTGCCCGTGGCGGATCGGAGCGCCCTGGCCATCCTGTCCCTGAAGGACGGTATCCGCGAGGTGAAGCGCATCCCCCTGCCCGGCCTCGCCGCCTTCGGTGTCGCGGCCATCGGCCACGGCCCTCGCACGCGCCTTCTCGTCGGCCTCGCCGACGGGCGGGTGGCGCTCATCTCTCCGTAACCGAGAAACGTCGAGCCCCATGAGCGAAGCAGCGAGCGAGGACGGTTCCGACGTCCGGCTCTTCCCGGCGCGCCCCTTCCTCGGCGCGTCTATCGCCGTCATCCGCGACGGGCGGGTGCTGCTGGCCGCCAGGGCCAACGAGCCCCTGCGCGGGGTCTGGACGCTTCCCGGCGGGCTGGTGGAGCCCGGCGAGACCCTGGCGCAGGCGGCGTTGCGGGAGCTCGGCGAGGAAGTCGGCGTCTCGGCCGTGGTCGTCCGCTCCCTGACCCCGACGGAGATCATCCTGCGGGCCGAGGACGGCCGCGTGCGCCACCATTACGTCGTCCATCCCCACGCCGCCCTCTGGACCTCGGGCGAGCCGGCCGTAGGCCCCGAGGCCCTGGACGTGCGCTGGGCTTTTCCCGACGAGCTCGCGGATCTCGCCACCACGCCGGGATTGCGGGACACGGTGGCCGAGGCCTTCGCGCAGGTCGCGGGCCTGAGCGGCGATACGGGATCCCGATGAGACCGACGCGCTCCTCGTCTCGGCCGGGAAACGGTGTAGACCTGCCCGATGAGGTTCGCGGCGGCGGAGGACGGGGCGTGGCTGTGCCGTGGGTAATGCGATGCCTGTCGCCCGTGCTGATGTTCGCCGCCCTCGCGGTGGGCATGCCCGATCTCGCTTCGGCTCAGCAGCGCGCCAACCCGGCGCGGCCCGCGCAGAAGGCCCCCGAGAAGGACAAGGAGCCCCCTGCCCCCGCCGAGCCGCCGCCCGCTCCCTACGACCGGGACCTGATGCGGCTCTCCGAAATCATCGGCTCCCTCTCCTTCCTGCGCAGCCTCTGCGCGGCGCCGGACGCTGCCGAATGGCCGACCCGGATGAAGGCGTTGATGGAAGCCGAGGGAGTGACGCCGGGGCGGCGGGACCGTCTCGCCGGAGCGTATAACCGCGGCTATCGCGGATACTCCCTCACCTACCGGGCCTGCACCCCATCGGCGACGGAGGCGGCGTCCCGCTATGTCGCCGAGGGGGAACGGCTGTCCCACGCCTTGGCCAGCCGCTTCGGGGGCTGAGGCGGCGGTGTTGCTTTCGGGATACGGGGCGCAAGGCTGAAGGAAAATCGTCGTATTCGACCGCCGACGTTAACCGCTTCGCAATTCTTGGCTTCCCGAGGCGCGGGCCTCGGCATATGTTTCGGTCATCCGCCGAGCCATTCTTCGGCGCAACCGATGTTATCGCCATGCAGATCGACACCGCCCCCGCGCCCTTCGAGGCCGATCTCGACGACAAGCGTGCCGCCCTCGGCTACGTGTCGGAAGCGTTCGCGGAAGGCTGTCTCGACGGGCTCGACGGCGATTGCATGGCGCAGGCCGCCCTGTTCGCCGCCTTCCAGGAACTGGTGATGACCTATGGCGAGGACGCCACCGCGCGTTACGCCGAGGGCTTTCCCGACCGCATCCGCGGGGGCGCCTTCACCACCGCCCCCCAGCATTGAGGCACGGGACCGGGCCGCACCCGACCCGTTGACGTTTTGTGTGATCGATCGAGCCGCCCGGATAGGACCGGGCGGCTCGATGCGTTTCGGGGCCGGGATCAAGCTCTGCCGGGGGATTCGTTAACCCGGCGACAGCGCCTCGTCGAACACCACCGCCTCGCCGCTGGACGGGCCGACGAGGTCGCCCTGCCACATCACGCGCCTGCCGCGCACGATGGTGCCCACCGGCCAGCCGGTGACGGTGACGCCGTCATAGGGGGTCCAGCCGCATTTCGACGCGATCCATGCGTTGCGGATGGTCTCGCGGCGCGTCAGGTCCACCACCGTCACGTCGGCGTCGTAGCCCACCGAAAGCCGGCCCTTGCGGCTGATGCCGAACAGGCGCTTCGGCCCGGCGCTGGTCATGTCGACGAAGCGGGCGAGAGACAGCCGTCCGTTGGCGACGTGGTCGAGCATGATCGGCACCAGCGTCTGGACGCCGGTCATGCCGGAGGGGGAATCCGGATAGGGCTTGGCCTTCTCCTCCAGCAGGTGCGGCGCGTGGTCCGAGCCGAGGATGTCGGCGACGCCCTGCGTCAGCCCGTGCCAGATCCCGTCGCGGTGCGCCGCGTCGCGCACCGGCGGGTTCATCTGCACCAGGGTACCGAGGCGGGCATAGGCCTCGGTCCCGTCGAGGGTGAGATGGTGCGGCGTCACCTCGACGCTGGCCACGTCCTTATGGTCGGCGAGAAACACCATCTCCTCCGCCGTGGAGATGTGCAGGATGTGGATGCGCGCGCCCGTCTCCTGCGCGATGCGCACGAGGCGCTGCGTCGCCTTCAGCGCGGCCTCGGGCGAGCGCCAGACCGGGTGCGAGGACGGATCGCCCGGCACCCGCAGGCCCTTGCGTTCGCGCAGCATGGGCTCGTCCTCGGCATGGAAGGCGGCCCGGCGCCGGGTGCGTTTCAGGATCTCGGCGACGCCCGCATCGTCCTCCACGAGGAGCGCGCCGGTGGAGGAGCCGACGAACACCTTGATCCCCGCAGCGCCCGGCAGGCGCTCCAGGGTGGCAACCTCATGGGCGTTCTCATGGGTGCCGCCGACCCAGAAGGCGAAGTCGCAATGCATGCGGTGGTGCCCGCGCGCCACCTTGTCGGCCAGGGTCGCGGCGCTGGTGGTCAGCGGGTTGGTGTTGGGCATCTCGAACACGGCGGTGACGCCGCCCATCACCGCCGCGCGGGAGCCCGTTTCGAGGTCTTCCTTGTGGTCGAGACCCGGTTCGCGGAAATGGACCTGGGTGTCGATGACACCCGGCAGCAGGTGCAGGCCGGTGCAATCCTGGCGCTCGCCCTCGGCCCGGGACAGGTCGCCGATGGCGGCGATACGGCCGTTCCTGATGCCGAGATCGGCGGCGTGCTCGCCGTCGTGATTGACGATCCTGCCGCCGGTAAGGAGGAGGTCGAAGGGCTGGTCCATCGGGGTCGCTCCTGAACGGCGTTGAGACACGGGTGGCGGCGGCTTATGTCAGGCTCGCGCGGCGTGCAACGCCGTGCCCTGCCGTCAGGCCCGTCGGCGCATCGCCACGATGCGCGCCGGAGGAGCTTTGCAGGATGACCTTCGAGGAGTTGCCATGCCGATCGCCCTGCTGCCGGACCGCACCGTCATCGCCATCGCGGGCGATGAGGCCGCGAGTTTCCTTCAGGGTGTTGTGACCTGCAATATCGAGACCCTCGAGCCGGGTGAGGCGCGGCTCGGTGGGCTGCTGACCCCGCAGGGCAAGATCCTGTTCGATTTCCTGATCTGGCGCTCCGGCGAGGGCTTTCGCCTGGATTGCCCGGCCGATCAGGCCCCGGCGCTCGCCAAGCGCCTCACGCTCTACCGCCTGCGCGCCAAGGTGACGATCGCCGTCGACCCGACCCTGGGGCTCGCCGCCGCCTGGGGCGGGGCGGAGGCCGCCGCCGCCACCGAGCGCCTCCGCGACGGGCGCCTCCCGGCGTTGGGCGAGCGCCTCGTCTTCGCCGAGGGCGCGTTCTCGGCCGATGCCACCGAGGCGGATTACCACGCCCACCGCATCGCCCGCGGCATCCCCGAGGGCGGACGCGACTTCGCCTATGGCGATGCCTTCCCGCACGAGGCGCTGATGGATCAGCTCGCCGGCGTCGATTTCAGGAAGGGCTGCTATGTCGGCCAGGAGGTCGTGTCGCGCATGCAGCATCGCGGCACCGCGCGCACCCGCATCGTTCCGGTGATCTCCCGCGACGGGGAGGCCGTGACCTCCGGCGCGGAAGTGACCGCCGGACCGCGCGGGCTCGGCACGGTCGGCAGCGTGTCGGGCGCCCGCGGTCTCGCCATGCTCCGCCTCGACCGCCTCGCCGATGCGGTCGCCGCCGGCGAGCCGGTGCGCGCCGGCGCGACGATCCTCGGTGTCGAGAAACCCTCCTTCGCCACCTTCGCCTTCCCGGAGGTGACGCCTGCCGGGTGATCGGGGGCGACAATGACACCCGGTAAGCGCCCGCTTTTCCCCGCTTGCGGGGAGAGGACCGAAGGCATCCCGTCGTGCATTCGGTGAGTGGAGGCGAAGCCGGAGCGACGGTAAGGCGGTGATTTCGGAGAAGACTTCTTGGGCCGAGCCCCCTCACCGTCGGCTGCCGCCTCGCCGCGCCGACGACTGGGTCTTCGCGGCCCTCTCCCCGCGTGCGGGGAGAGGGAATGCGCTCTTGATCGGTCCTGACGACGACTCGGCCTCCCGGCGTTCTCGGCCCATCTGGTGTTCTTGATCCGTTCCGATTACGCTCGGTCCCATGTCCGACGATTCCACAGGCCTGATCCATCATTCCGACGGCTGCCCGCGCTGCTGGTGGGCCGGGCTCGATCCGGTCTACGTCGCCTATCACGACACCGAATGGGGCGTGCCCGAGCATGACGGCCGGGCCTTGTACGAAAAGCTGATCCTCGACGGGTTCCAGGCCGGCCTGTCCTGGATCACCATCCTGCGGCGGCGCGAGGGATTTCGCCGGGCGTTCGCCGGGTTCGACCCGGAGGCCATCGCGCGGTTCACGCAGGCCGATGTCGAGCGCCTGATGCAGGATACCGGGATCATCCGGAACCGCGCCAAGATCGTCGGCACCATCGCGGGTGCCCGCGCCTTCCTCGCCATCGAGGAGCGCGGCCCCGGCTTCTCGCGCTTCCTGTGGGACTTCGTCGAGGGCCGGCCGATCCAGGGCCGGGCGACGGACCGGGCCGGCATCGCCACCGAGACGGAGATCTCGCGGGCCATCTCGCGCGCCCTCAAGAGCGAAGGGTTCAGCTTCTGCGGCCCCACCATCGTCCATGCCTTCATGCAGGCGGTGGGCATGGTGAACGACCATCTCGCCGCGTGCCATCGACACGCCCCCTGCGCCGCCATGGGGGCGGGCCGATGAGCGCCACCGCCCCCCGCGCCTGGCAGCGGATGCTGTCGGGCCGGCGCCTCGACCTCCTCGATCCCTCGCCGCAGGACATCGAGATCGCCGACATCGCCCACGGTCTCGCCCGCGTCGCTCGCTGGAACGGCCAGACCGCCGGGCCGCACGTCTTTTCCGTGGCCCAGCACGCACTTCTGGTGGAGGCCATCGGCGCGGATCTGGCCCCCGGCCGGACCCGGATGCAGCGCCTCGAACTTCTGCTGCACGATGCGCCGGAATACGTGATCGGCGACATCATCTCGCCGTTCAAGGCGGCGATCGGACCGTCCTACAAGGGTGTGGAACTGCGCCTGATGGCGGCGATCCGCCAGCGCTTCGGCCTGCCGGAGCCCGACGAGGACGAGGTTCGCCTGGTCAAGCGTGCCGATGCGATGGCGGCCCATCTCGAAGCGACCCACCTAGCCGGCTTTTCGGCGGACGAGGCCAGCACGGTCTTCGGGCATCTCCACCCGGCGGCCCCGGAGGCGCAGGCGCTGATCGAGCCCTGGCCGACCGCCAAGGCTCAATCGAGGTTCCTTGCACGTTTTCAGGTTCTTACGAGCGATTCCTGATGTCGGATCTTCACGTTTGCCCCCTGTCGCAATTGCCCCAGACCCTGGAGCGCATCGGTGCGAGCCACCTGATGACGCTGATGAAGGTCGGCACCGCCATCGCTAGGCCCGATTGCATCGCCGACGGGCGCCATTGCGTGGTCGAAGTCAGCGACATCGTCGCTCCCCTCGACGGGCATGTCCTGCCGGGTGAGGTTCATGTGCGCCGCATCCTCGATTTCGCTGCCTTCTGGGACCGGGACCGGCCACTGCTGATCCATTGCTATGCCGGGATCAGCCGCTCCACAGCGGCGGCCTACATCGCCGCCTGCGCCCTTGCGCCGGAACGGGACGAGGCCGAGATCGCCCGCGCCCTGCGCGCCGCATCGCCTTCGGCGACGCCCAATGCCCTGTTCGTGGAGATCGCCGACCGTCTGCTTGGACGCGGAGGACGGATGTCCGCCGCCATCGCGGGGATCGGGCGGGGCGCCGACGCGTTCGAGGGAAATCCCTTCGCGCTCGCGCTGGGGTAAGGGCCAAGGCCGCGATCAGCTTATAATTGTGATGAATCGAGTGTGGCCGAAACGACGCCACCCTTGACGAAGTGCTTGCCGATGGAGCAGCCAACGCCCCCCTGGGCTTGTCGGGCAGGCAGCCGCAGGCTTAGACCGGCAAAATGAGGGGTACCCTGGGATGACCGCAGCGCGATCCGCCGTGGCGGCGACAACCGATTCGAAGGTGTCCGACGAGGGACTCGACCTGCCGTTCGAGAAGGCGCTCGAACAGCTCGAGGAGATCGTGCGACGCCTGGAGAAGGGGGATGTGCCCCTCGACGAATCGGTAGCGATCTACGAGCGCGGCGAGATCTTGAAGCGGCATTGCGAAGGTCTGTTGCGCAAGGCCGAGGCGCGGATCCAGACGATCACGCTCGGGCCCGACGGGCGCGCGGCGGGTGTCGCTCCCCTCGATGTCGGCTGAACCCACGGGGTCGCGATGATCCATGGTTTCATGAAAAATATTCATCTGCCGCAACAAGTTGCGCGCTTATCTTCCCTCCGGACGTGAGGTTGATTCGGTGTCACGGATAGAAACCTCGATCCTCGACGGGCTTGACGAGACGTCTGCTCTTCGCGCGCTTCCCGAGAGCCAGCTTCAGGCGGTGGCGGACGCTGTGC
>NZ_LMMS01000028.1:0-240408 GCF_001422345.1 Methylobacterium sp. Leaf93
CCACCAACGACCCGCGTGTCCTGCAAAACCTCAGGGCAACCTTCCGCGATGTCAGGCCGGCCTAATCACCAGACGCTCTTTTCACACAGCCTCCACCCATTTCGACCGCAACGGGTTTGGCTACACGCTGGACCGGAGCACCGGCGAACTCTTGGTGGCGAAAAAATTCGATCCGGTAGTGAACTGGGCCACCGGGATCGACATGGACAAGGGCTCAAGCCGTTACGGGCGCCCCCTGGTCGATCCGCGCCGTTCACCCGATAAAACGGGAGAGGACGAGACCACCACCGGCATCTGCCCCGGTGCCATCGGCGCCAAGAACGAGCAACCGGCGGCGTATTCGCCGATCACCCGGCTGTTCTATGTGCCGACCAACCACATCTGCATGAGCTACGAGCCGTTCCACGTCACCTATACGCCCGGCATCCCCTACGTCGGCGCCACCGTGACCCTGCAACCGACCGAGGACGGGCCCGAGACGGGTCGGTTCATCGCTTGGGACGGCGTTGCCGGAAAGGTCGTCTGGTCGAACACCGAGCCGTTCTCAGTCTGGTCCGGCGCCCTCGCCACGGCCGGCGGCGTGGTGTTCTATGGAACGCTGGAAGGTTACCTGAAGGCCGTCGATGCAAGCACGGGCCGCGAGCTCTACCGGTTCAAGACGCCGTCGGGCATCATCGGCAACGTGACGACCTACCTCCATCGCGGCAGGCAATACGTCGCCGTGCTCTCGGGCGTCGGAGGCTGGGCGGGGATCGGGCTCGCGGCCGGTCTCACCGATCCGGCGGACGGGGCCGGCGCGGTGGGCGGCTATGCGGCGCTCTCGCGCTACACGGCGCTGGGCGGACAACTCACGGTCTTCGCTCTTCCCGAAACGCGGGACTGATGCTTCAGGAGACGCTCGTCACGCCGTCGTGGGCCCGAAGGGCGGCCACGATCTCGTCGAAGCTCTTCTCCGGGATGTGGACATAGGACACGTCGATTGTGTCGATGCCATCCTCCGCCGTCGGCTGCGCCACGAATTGTATGAGGCGGGAGGCGAAGGAACCGGACATCGTCCGCAGGCTCTCGATGGTGACCGCGCCGCGCCTGGCCGTGATGGTGAGCGTCCGTGTCTGCGCCCGCTCGCGGTAGCGCTTCTCCAGCGGCTTCATTCCCGCCAGGATCAGGAGAACGATGGCGGTGGTCGCGATCGCCGCCACGTAGAGGCCCGTTCCCGCAGCCAAGCCGATGGCGGCCACGGCCCACAATCCCGCCGCCGTGGTGAGGCCCTTCACCATTTCTCCGCGCAGCATGATCGTGCCGGCACCGAGAAAGCCGATGCCGGACACAACCTGTGCCGCCATGCGCGACGGATCCAGAGAGACGTTCGGCGTACCGAGAATGTCCGAAAAGCCGAAGGCCGAGACGATGACGATCAGGCAGGACCCGACGCAGACGAGCATGTGCGTCCGCATCCCCGCCGCCCAGACGAGGCGCTCGCGCTCGAAACCCACGGCGCTGCCGAGCAGCGCCGCGAGCAGGAGACGGCCCAGGATCTCGAAATTGCCGATCATGTGCAGTCCATCCGCTCAGAGCCAGTCGGTCGCTCCTAAGCAGAGACGAGAACGGCGACAATCCTGCCGCCGTCCCTGTTCACCCGTCGACGGGCCTATTTGTCGGGCTTCTCGGAAATGATTGCGCCGGTCTTCGGATCGGCGTGGAATTCCATCTTCACGCCGTTCTTCATGCCCTCGCCCTCCCAATGGCCGTCATCCGCCTCGAATTCGGTGATGTCGGTATAGCCGGCGGCCATCAGCTTCTGCTTGACCTGCTCGGCCGGCATCCAGTCCGCACCGGGCTTGTCGGCGAGAGCGATGCCGGCGGACCCGGCGGTGAGGAGCAGGGCGAGGAGCGCGGGTTTCAGGACACTCATGGGTTCCTCCAAGATTTCGTTTGCCGTCTAAAAGCAAACATCTGCCCTGGTTTTCCGGTTCCGGAGGCAAATCACCTGAGGGAGGCGGCAATCGCCTGCTGGATGCCGAGGATGTCGGCGCCGCGCTTGAGCGTCTTCCTGATCGGCTCCGGCCGGCCGGAGACCCAGATCGCCAGTTCCGAATCGAAGTCGAAACTGCCCGCCGTCTCCACCGAGAAGCAGGTGATTGCCCGATAGGGCACGGTCATGTAGGCGACCTTGCGCCCGGTCATGCCCTGCTTGTCCACGAGGATCAGCCGCCGGTCGGTGAAGACGATGAGGTCGCGGATCACCCGGAAGGCGACCTGCACCGTCTCGCCCTGGGTGAGGATTCCCGCGAGGCTGTCGTTCACCTCCTGCGGAGAGAGGTCGCTGCCATGGCCGAACAGGCCGTCGAGAATTCCCATTGCGCCGCCTATCCCGAAAATGCCGCCTTGCCCCTATCTAGGGACGAGCCGGCCCGGCACATCCTCCGCCGGTCGTCCTTTTTCTCGGGACCCGTCTGCCGTCCGGAGCTGCATGATGTCCGCTACAACCCCCGTTCCCCTGCGCCTCGGGGTGAATATCGACCACGTCGCCACCGTGCGTAACGCTCGCGGCGGCATCCATCCCGATCCCGTCGCCGCCGCCCTGCTCGCGGTGGAAGCCGGGGCGGACGGCATCACCGCGCATCTGCGCGAGGACCGCCGGCATATCCGCGACGCCGATATCGAGGCGCTGATGGCGAAGCTCTCCGTGCCGCTCAATTTCGAGATGGCAGCGACCGACGAGATGGTGGGGATCGCGACCCGCCTCCGGCCGCACGCCTCCTGCCTCGTTCCCGAGAAGCGCGAGGAGCGCACCACCGAGGGCGGCCTCGACATCGTCGGGCAGGCGGCGCACCTCGCCCCCCGGATCGCCGCCCTGTCGGCCGCCGGCATCCGCGTTTCGCTTTTCGTCGAGCCCGACGAGGCGGTGATGGACGCGGCTGTCCGTCTCGAAGCACCCGTGGTCGAGTTGCATACGGGGAGCTATTGCGAGGCCGTCGCTGAGGGCGATGGCAGGCGGGTGGCGCATGAACTCGCCCGCATCGCGCGGGCTGCCGATTACGGCTCGCGGATCGGCCTCGAAATCCATGCCGGGCACGGTCTCGCCCTCGACAGCGTCGGGCCGGTGGCGGCCCTTCGGCAACTCGCCGAACTCAATATCGGCCACTCGCTCATCGGCGAGGCCATCTTCTGGGGGCTCGGCCAGGCGATCCGCGACATGCGCGCCGCGATGGACCGGGCGCGGGCGGGGATCGCGGCATGATCGTCGGCATCGGCTCGGACCTCTGCGACATCCGCCGGATCGAGCGGTCCCTCGAGCGCTACGGCGAGCGCTTCACCCATCGGGTTTATACCGATGGCGAGCGCGCGAAGTCGGAGGGCCGCGCCGCCCGCGCCCCGTCCTATGCGAGGCGCTTCGCCGCCAAGGAGGCCTGTGCCAAGGCCCTTGGCACCGGCATGAGCCACGGCGTGTTCTGGCGCGACATGGAGGTGGTGAGCCTGCCGGGCGGGGCGCCGACCCTGTGCCTCACCGGGGGCGCGGCGGAGCGCCTGCGGGCGATGATTCCCGCCGGGCATGCCGCGAAGATCCACGTGACGCTCACCGACGATCCGCCCATGGCGCAAGCATTCGTGATCATCGAAGCCTTGCCCCTTCCGGCCGCGCATGCTGAGCCGGCGACCGCTCGCGTTGCGGCCCCCGACCGCATGGTCTAGACCGCCGGTCTTCACCGACAGTCGATCGGGTTCGCGCGTCGAGCCGGAGATTGCAGACAGATGGAACGAGCGCGCGTGGATCACCAGACGAAGCGAGACCTGAGGGCGGCCGATACCGGCGCCTGGGCGAGCATCAAGGAGACGGTCAAGGTCGGCGTCCAGGCGCTGCTGATCGCCCTCGTGGTGCGCACGCTGCTCTTCCAGCCGTTCAACATCCCCTCGGGGTCGCTGGTTCCGACGCTTCTCGTGGGCGACTACCTGTTCGTGTCCAAGTACTCCTACGGATATTCCAAGTACTCTCTCCCCCTGAGTGAGTACCTGCCCTTCAAGGCCGACGGTCGGATCTGGGCGGCGGAGCCCAAGCGCGGCGACATCGCCGTGTTCAAGCTGCCGAAGGACAATGCCACCGATTACATCAAGCGCGTCATCGGCCTGCCCGGCGACAAGATCCAGATGAAGGCCGGCATCCTGTACATTAACGACGTGGCGGTGAAGCGCGAGCGCATCGCCCCCTACGAGACCACCGGTCCGTACGGCGAGGAGACGAAGGTCGAGCAATATACCGAGACCCTGCCCAACGGCGTGGTGCATCAGGTGATCGAGCGCGAGGGCGACAACGGCTACTGGGACAATACCGAGCCTTATCTGGTGCCGCCGGGCCGTTACTTCATGATGGGCGACAACCGCGACAATTCCACGGATTCGCGCGATCTCGCCAATGTCGGCTTCGTGCCGTTCGAGAATTTCGTCGGCCGCGCCGAAATGATCTTCTTCTCCATCGACGAGGGCACGCCCGCCTGGCAGATTTGGCAATGGCCGACGAAGGTGCGGTGGGGCCGCATCTTCAGCAGCATCCATTAGGACGATCGATCGTGGATGAGGAGGCGCGTCCTTCCAGCCGGGCGCGGCGCGCACCGCGACCCAAGCCCGGCCTGAACGTGCTCGAAGAGCGGATCGGCCATGTCTTTGCCGACCGCAGCCTGCTGTCCCTGGCCCTGACCCATGTCAGCAAGGCCGGTGGCGGCGGACGGGTGGGAAGCTACCAGCGCCTCGAGTTCCTCGGTGACCGGGTGCTCGGCCTCGCCATCGCGGACCTCCTCTACGAAGCGTTTCCCCAGGCGGATGAGGGTGACCTGTCGCGGCGTCTCGCCGGGCTCGTGCGCCGGGAGACCTGCGCCGCCGTGGCGACGGCCTGGGATGTCGGGCCGCATCTTGCCCTCGGCCCGGGCGAGATCCAGAGCGGCGGCCGCCGCAACCAGACGATCCTGGCGGATGCCTGCGAATCGATCCTCGGCGCGATCTTCCTCGATGCCGGATACGAGGCGGCCAAAGCCATCGTCCTGACGGCCTTCGCGCCCGGCACCGACACGGCGGCGCCGCGCGGACGCGACGCGAAATCCGCCCTTCAGGAATGGGCGATGGGCCGCGCTCTGCCGATCCCGGTCTACGACGTCGTGGAGCGGTCCGGTCCGGACCACGCCCCCGTCTTCAGGATCGCCGCGCGTGTCGAGGGCCTGGAGCCCGGATACGGCACCGGCCCTTCGAAACGCCTCGCCGAGCAGGAGGCCGCCCGCCTCGTCCTCGACCGCGAGGTCCACGGTGTGAGCCAGCAGGCCGGCGCGCGCCCCCTCAACGGAATGGAGACGTCGGCGGGCGTCGGTGAAGAAAGCGACTCCGATGCCTGACGACCACAACGATTTCGACGACGAGGACGATCTGCCCCCTCAGGCCCCGATGCCCGAGATCAAGCCGCTGCCGGTCATTCCGGCGGATTCGAGCGCGGGCTTCGTCGCCCTGATCGGCGTTCCCAATGCCGGCAAGTCGACCCTGCTCAACAGCCTCGTGGGCACCAAGGTCTCCATCGTCTCCCGCAAGGTCCAGACGACGCGGGCGCTGGTGCGCGGCATCGTCATGGAGGGCAGCGCCCAGATCATCCTGGTGGACACGCCCGGCATCTTCGCGCCCAAGCGCCGCCTCGATCGGGCGATGGTGCATTCCGCCTGGAGCGGGGCCGCCGATGCCGACGCGATCTGCCTGCTGGTCGATGCCCGCAAGGGCGTCACCGAGGAGGTCGAGGCGATCCTCGCCCGTCTGCCCGAGGTGCGCCGCCCCAAGGCGCTGATCCTCAACAAGATCGACCTGATCCCGCGCGACCGGTTGCTGGCCCTTGCCGCCTCGCTTAACGAGCGCATCGCCTTCGCCCATACCTTCATGATCTCCGCGCTCAACGGCGACGGCATCGACACGCTGCGCAAGACCCTGGCCGGGATGATGCAGCCCGGCCCCTGGCTCTACCCGGAGGACCAGGTCTCGGACGCGCCGCTCCGCATGCTTGCCGCCGAGATCACCCGCGAGAAGCTCTACGACAGGCTTCACGAGGAACTGCCTTACCGCTCCACCGTCGAGACCGACCAGTGGGTGGCCAAGACCGATGGCTCTGTCCGGATCGAGCAGACGATCTTCGTGGAGCGCGAGAGCCAGCGCTCCATCGTGCTCGGCAAGGGCGGCCAGACCATCAAGGCGATCGGGCAGGCGGCGCGGCGCGAGATCGCCGAGGCGGCCGATCAGCCCGTCCACCTGTTCCTGCACGTCAAGGTGCGCGAGAACTGGGCCGACGACCCGGCGCGCTATCGCGAAATGGGACTCGAATTCCCGCGCGGGTGAAGGCAGGCCCTATGTCGCACGGCATGTTCGAGGTATCGGATACTCGTGTCATGCTGCGCCGCCGCATAAACCACAGTATCGTTTCGCGGAAGGTTGGGGTTCTCAAGGCGGAGTTTCAATTGAATGGCCTGCTTTGAATGATTCCGTACAGAATAGCTTGGCAATGACTTGACAGGCTGTTGCCAACCGATTCGCTCGATTTTGCGAATTTGGCGGATGCCGCGAAGATAACCTTTCCAACGAGGCCATCGCCGGCTACCAATCATGAGGCCGCACTCGATTCCGAGTCGCGGACCTCTCTATCCTCCTCTTAACGCCCAACTCTCGAGGCGCGCGTGCTGTCGCGCCGGATCCATCAATGATGCCTTCTCCCACCGTCCCGGATGCCGTCTATGGTTCACCTCCCGCCGAACTGGCCGACGTGTCCGCAGGAGCGGCCCAACTCTCGCCGCTGATCCCCGGGTCGGTCCGGCTCGAGGACATCGCCGAGGGCAGCCTCGAGAGCGTGACCATGCTGGCCCCGGCGGGGACCATCGAGCGGCGCTACGCGCTCTCCCTGTCGTTGCGCGCCCTGCGTCCGGGCGGTCGTCTGCGTGCCCTGGCGCCGAAGGACAAGGGCGGCGCCCGCCTCGGCCGCGAGCTGAAGGAGTTCGGCTGCGAGCCGGCCGAGACCGCCAAGCGGCATCACCGGATCTGCGACGTCGCCCGGCCCGCCGCGATCATCGACCTCGACGAGGTGATCCAGGAAGGCGCCCCCCGCCATATCGACAACCTCGCCCTGTGCACGCAGCCCGGCGTCTTCTCCTGGGACCGGCTCGATCCGGGCACGGCGCTGCTCCTGGCCAACCTGCCGGCCCTGTCCGGCCGGGGCGCCGATTTCGGCTGCGGCATTGGCATCCTCGCCCGTGCCGTCCTCGCCTCCCAGGGCGTGACCGGGCTGACCCTGATCGACATCGACCGGCGCGCCGTGGAGATGGCCCGCCGCAACGTGGGTGATCCCCGCGCCGACATCCGCTGGGCCGACATCCGCTCCACCGACGTCACCCTGGAGCGCCTGGACTTCGTGGTGATGAACCCGCCCTTCCACGATGGCGGGATCGAGGATCGCTTCCTCGGCGAGGTCTTCATCCGTCGCGCCGCCGAGACGTTGAGGCCGGGTGGCACGCTCTGGCTCACGGCCAACGCGCACCTGCCCTACGAGGCGCCCCTGAAAGCCGCCTTCAAGGCCGTCACGCTGAAGGCCTCGGCCGGCGGCTACAAGATCTACGAAGCGCGCAAGTGAGCGTGCCTTCGTGAGCAAGAGCCCGAGCCTCAGGCTCGATCGCCTGCTGGCGAATCTCGGTTACGGCTCGCGCCGGGAGATCGGCCTTCTCGCCAAGGCCGGTCTCATCGTGCTCGACGGGGCGCCCCTGCGCGACGCCAACCAGCGCATCGCCGTGACTCCCGACCTGTCCGAGCGCATGGTCGTGGACGGCGATCCCCTCGACCCGCCGCCGGGCCTCGCTTTGATGATGCACAAGCCGCTGGGCGTGACCTGCTCCCACAAGGAGGCCGGCCCCCTGGTCTACGGCCTGCTGCCGGAGCGCTGGCGCCGGCGCGACCCGGCCTTGTCAACCATCGGCCGCCTCGACAAGGAGACCTCCGGCCTCCTGCTGCTCACCGATGACGGGGCGTTCCTGCACAAGGTGATCGCGCCGAAATCGAACGTGGCCAAGCGCTACCGCGTGGTGCTCGACCGTCCGCTCAAGGGCGACGAGGTCATGGTGCTGGGGAGCGGATCGATGCTGCTCGACGGCGAGGACAAGCCGCTCCTTCCGGTGGAGATGGAGGTCGAAGACGAGACCCATGTGGTCGTGACTCTGCATGAGGGCCGCTATCATCAGGTCCGCCGCATGTTCGCGGCGCTGGGCAACCACGTCACCGCCCTGCATCGCGACCGGATCGGCGGCCTGACCCTGCCGGCCGACCTCGAAGCCGGCGCTTACCGCATCCTCACCCAGGAAGACATTCGTGCCGTCCTGGGCGCGCCCTCGGTCTCCTGATCGATTGAGGAGCGCCGCGAGCGCGACTGAACTCCCATCGTCTTGCCTCGGTGGATATCCTCTGCTAAGGCCCCGCCCATTCCACACGCGGAGCCGGCCTCATGCCTGAATGAGGCGTTTCCGGTGATCGTTCCTTTCGGGGGGCGGTCGCTTCCTCCGCGGCGGCATCAACCGGAAGAGAAAACGATCATGGCCGTTGATTTCACGATGCGTCAGCTCCTCGAAGCGGGCGCCCATTTCGGACACCAGTCCCACCGCTGGAACCCGAAGATGCAGACCTACATCTTCGGTACCCGCAACAACATCCACATCATCGATCTGGCCCAGACCGTGCCGGCTCTTCACCAGGCCCTCCAGGCCGTGAGCGACACCGTGGCCAAGGGCGGCCGCGTGCTGTTCGTCGGTACCAAGCGTCAGGCCGCCGACACGATCGCGGAAGCCGCCAAGCGTTCGGCCCAGTACTACGTCAACTCCCGCTGGCTCGGCGGCATGCTGACCAACTGGAAGACCATCTCGGGCTCGATCGCCCGTCTGCGCAAGGTCGACGAGACCCTCGAAGGTGGTGGCCAGGGCCTCACCAAGAAGGAGCGCCTGATGCTGTCCCGTGAGAAGGACAAGCTCGAGAAGGCTCTCGGCGGCATCAAGGACATGGGCGGCGTGCCCGACCTGCTGTTCGTGATCGACACCAACAAGGAGCAGCTCGCGATCAAGGAGGCCCAGCGCCTCGGGATCCCGGTGGCGGCCATCGTCGACACCAACTGCAACCCCGACGGCATCACCTATGTCGTCCCGGCCAACGACGATGCCGGCCGCGCGATCTCGCTCTATTGCGACCTCATCGCCCGCGCCGCCATCGACGGCATCTCGCGTGGCCAGGGCTCCAGCGGCATCGATCTCGGCGCCTCCGAGGCTCCCGTCCCCGAGGAACTCCCGCAGGAAGAGGCTGCCATCTCGGTGGAATCCGGTGCTCTCGACCCGGCCGACGTGGCCGCACTCGTCGAGTCCACCGAGCATTTCGAACTGCTCTCCGCTCCCCGCGGCGCTCCGGACGACCTGTCCAAGCTCCACGGTGCCGGCCCGCAGATCGTGCAGAAGCTCAACGATGCCGGCGTCTACCATTACTGGCAGATCGCCGCGATGACCGACGCGGAAGTCGCGAAGGTCGATGCCGACCTGAAGCTCAACGGCCGTATCAGCCGCGACGGCTGGGTCGATCAGGCCCGTGGCTTCGCCGAGGCCGCTGCCGCCGTTTGATCGCACAGGCATCCCGGTGACGGGACGCCGCCGCTGACGTCGAAACCATCCCCGAAGCCCGGCGCTGACCCTAGCGTCGGGCTCCTTTATCATTTGAGACAGACCCGAAGAGAGGACTCGCCATGGCCAACATCACCGCCGCATTGGTGAAAGAGCTCCGCGAAAAGACCGGCGCGGGCATGATGGACTGCAAGGGCGCACTCAACGAGACGGACGGCGACATCGAAGCCGCCGTCGACTGGCTGCGTAAGAAGGGCCTCGCCAAGGCCGCCAAGAAGGCCGGCCGCGTCGCCGCCGAGGGCCTCGTGGCCGTCGAATCGTCGGGCCATCACGCCGCCATCGTCGAGGTGAATTCCGAGACCGACTTCGTCGCCCGCAACGACAGCTTCCAGGGCTTCGCTCGCGAGGCCGCCAAGCTCGCCCTCGACACCGACGGCACCCTCGAAGGCCTCGAGGCCGCGCACTTCCCCGGCGGCTCCACGACGATCAAGGAGACGCTCTCCAGCCTCATCGCCACCATCGGCGAGAACATGACCCTGCGCCGCGTCGCCAAGCTCGACGTGACCAAGGGCGTGATCGCGTCCTACGTCCACGCCCAGGTCGCCGACGGCCTCGGCAAGATCGGCGTGCTGGTGGCTCTCGAATCGGAGGGCGATGTGGAGGTTCTCTCCACCCTCGGCCGTCAGATCGCCATGCACGTCGCGGCCACCAACCCGGTGGCCCTCGACGCAGCGGGCGTTGATCAGGCCGTGCTGGAGCGTGAGAGCAACATCCTGCGCGAGAAGAACGCCGGCAAGCCGGACCACGTGCTCGCCAAGATCGTCGAGAGCGGCCTGAAGAGCTACTACAAGGAGGTCACCCTCCTGGAGCAGCCCTTCGTCCATGACGGCTCCAAGACGATCACGCAGGTGCTGAAGGAAGCCGAGGGCAAGGCCGGCGCGCCGGTCAAGCTCACGGCCTTCGTGCGCTACGCCCTCGGCGAGGGCATCGAGAAGGAAGAAGCCCCCGATTTCGCCACCGAAGTCGCCGCCGCCGCCCGCGGCTGATACGGCCTTCGATCCGAGACGGGTCTCCCTGTGAAACGGGCGGCGGCAGCGATGCCGCCGCCCGTTTCGCGTTTCCGGTCTCCGGCCTCGTGGCGTTTCTCCACAGCTTTGGGGGCGTAATGGGGGATGACGCGCTAACGGCGTCCTGCCCCTCGACCTTCGCGACCGCCTTGCGATAGACAGCGGACAATTCCGATTGGATCGTTCGGCCTTGTGCCGGTGCTCGAGGGGACTGGCGCCATGTCGATGACCAAACCATTTCGCCGCGTGCTCGTGAAACTGTCGGGCGAGGCCCTGGCCGCCCCGGACGGGTATTGGCTGCATCCCCCTCTTCTCGCGGCCCTGGCGGACGATATCGCCAAGACCCTGGAGGCTGGCTTCCAGGTCGCTCTCGTCGTCGGCGGCGGCAACATGATCCGGGGCGCGCGCATCTCGTCGGCGGGCTGGATCGATCGCGCCACCGGCGACTCGCTGGGCATGATCGCCACGGTGATGAATTCCCTCGCCCTGGAGACGGCGCTGAATGCTGCCGGCGTGCCCGCCCGCACCATGTCCGCCGTGTCGATGCCGACCATCTGCGAGACCTATGCGCGCCAGCCGGCCCTTCACCATCTCGACAAGGGCCAGGTGGTTGTCCTCGCCGGCGGCACCGGCAACCCGTATTTCACCACCGACACCGCCGCCGTCCTGCGCGCGGCCGAACTGCGCTGCGGAGCCGTGCTCAAGGCGACCCAGGTGGACGGTGTCTATTCGGCCGATCCGAAGAAGGACCCGTCGGCGGTGCGGTTCGATCGCCTGACCCATGACGATGCCATCGCCCGCGATCTCAAGATCATGGATACCGCCGCCTTCGCTCTCGCCCGCGAGAGCCGCATCTCCATCGTCGTCGGCTCGGTCCACGCGCCGAGTTCGGTGACCGCGATCCTCACCGGGAACGCCCCTTCGACGCATGTCGTGCCCTGACGGCACCCTGTCTCAAGTATCGGATTGGCCGTGCCGAGTTGATGTGCGGCGGTCTGTCAGTCGATCGATGCTTCTGTCCTCAGGGTTTCTTGAGGATTTTAGGTCGTCCTGGGAAAGGGAACGCCTGCCGCACGCCCGAAGCGGCTACCGAGCATAGTCGATGCCCTTGTCGCAGATCGTTTTCTATAGCCGGAATCTCGTCAAGCTAACGGGTGGTTCGATGCGCGACATGGTCCGGGACATCCTGGCCTCCTGCAGCCGCTACGATCGCGCGTCCGGCATGACCGGGGCCCTCGTGTTCAACGAGGATTTCTTCCTCCAGGCCATGGAGGGCGAGGCATCGACGATCTCGGAGCAGCTCTGGACTCTGGCGGCGGACCGCCGTCACAGCGGCATGGTCCTCGTCTCGGCCGCCCCGGTGCAGCAGCGTTCGTTGGGGGATGGACGGTGGGCTATGCCGGCCGTTCGGAGGCCCTCAACGCCCTCTATCTCCAATACGGTCCCACCGCGAAGTTCGACCCCACGGAGATGTCCGCGACGTCCGTCATCGCCCTGCTCCGGGCGTTCACCGAGCTGGATGCGAGCCATTTCGTGCAGCGCTCCGGCCAGCCGGGGATCGTGCCGATGAAGCCGGTCGCGCGATAGGCCGATCGCGAACCCGGCTCGCACCGGCGATTTGATCCGCCGCAGCTGCGAACGCCATTTGCGACCTGTCGGATTTTGGTTCATTGAGGCCGCACGCACGGGCCCCGGCGGCCCAACGCCCTTTCTCCCTAATTTCGTCGGGACACACAGTATGGCGACCCCAGAGTTCGACCTGAACGATATCAAGCGCCGGATGCAGGGCGCCGTGAGCGCCTTGTCGAAGGATCTCGGCTCCCTGCGCACCGGACGCGCCACTCCGAGCATCCTCGATCCGATCAACGTCGATGCCTACGGGTCGTCGATGCCGATGGCCCAGGTCGCCACGGTGAGCGTTCCCGAACCGCGCCTCCTGTCGATCTCGGTCTGGGACCGCAGCATGGTCGCTGCCGTGGAGAAGGCCATCCGCGAATCCGATCTCGGGCTGAACCCCCAGACCGAAGGCCAGACCATCCGTCTGCGCGTGCCGGAGATGAACGAGCAGCGCCGCAAGGAAATGGTCAAGGTCGCTCATAAATACACCGAGGAGGCCCGCGTCGCGGTCCGCCACGTCCGCCGCGATGCGCTCGACCATCTCAAGAAGCTCGAGAAGGAAAGCGCCATCAGCGAGGACGACGAGAAGCGTCAGGCCACCGAGGTGCAGAAGGTGACCGACCAGCACATCGCCGAGATCGACGGCGTTCTCGCCTCGAAGGAAAAGGAAATTATGCAGGTCTAGGTTTCGGACAGGTATGGAATCGACGGAATCAGGGACGGGGAGAAGCGCGTTGGGTCGCTCAGAGGGCGCGCGTCAAATCGAGGTATCTGCGGCCGGGGATAGGGATGCGGCCGCTGCCACGGTCGGCCTCGCCTCGCGCGATGCCGCGCCGTCGGGGTCCGGCCCGTCTCCCGTCACCCGTCCGGCGGCGCCCGCCCATGTGGCCATCATCATGGATGGCAACGGCCGCTGGGCTGCGCGCCGTGGTCTGCCGCGCGTGGAGGGGCATCGCCGCGGCGTCGAGGCCGTCCGCCGCGCGGTCCGTTCCGCGATCGAACTCGGCGTCTCCTATCTGACGATCTACAGCTTCTCCTCCGAGAACTGGCGCCGGCCGCTGGCCGAGATCGCCGATCTCATGGGCCTGCTGAAGCTGTTCGTGCGTCGCGACCTCGCCGAGCTCCACGGCAACAACGTGCGCGTCAAGATCATCGGCGCCCGCGAGGGCCTGAGCCCCGATATCGCCGCGCTGCTCGACGAGGCCGAGTCGCGGACCCGGGGCAATACCGGGCTCACCCTGGTGATCGCCTTCAATTATGGCGGGCGCCAGGAAATCCTGCGGGCGGTCCGGACCCTGGCCCAGGCCGTGGCCGACGGGCGGATGAGCCCCGCCGAGATTGGCCTCGAAGCCATCTCCCAAGCCCTCGACACCACCGGCATTCCCGATCCCGACCTCGTCATCCGGACCTCCGGCGAGCAGCGCCTGTCGAACTTCCTCACGTGGCAGACGGCCTACGCCGAATACGTGATCGTGCCGGAATTCTGGCCGGATTTCGATCACGCCTGCTTCCATGCGGCCATCGACGAGTATCATCGCCGCGACCGCCGCTTCGGTGGCCTCAGCGGCAAGGCCGGGTGATGGTCTCGCCCGGCGACGCGGCGTCTGCGCCGAGGCGTGGCCCCCTCGGCGGCCGCGAGTTCCAGCTGCGGACCGCCTCAGCCATCGTGCTGGCGACCATCGTGCTCACCACGCTGTTCCTCGGCGGCTGGGCCTTCGCCGCCATCTGGCTCATCGCCGGCATCGTCTTCGCGGGCGAATGGATCACGATCAGCCGGATCGCGCCGCTCAGGCCTACCGTTGCGATCACGGGCCTGGGGCTGGCCGGCCTCGCCCTCTGCCTGCGCCTGGATGCATCGCCACCGGTCTGGCTCGCGGTCACCGGCGCCGCCTTGGTGGCACTCGTCGCCACGGTGCGGGATTCGGGCGGGCGGGGCCGCGTCGTCATCGGTTTCCTCAGCGCCGCCGTGCTGGCCCTGGTTCCCCCGGCCCTGCGCGACGACCCCGCCATCGGTATCTTCGGTCCGGCCTGGATGTTCGCCGTGGTCTGGTCCACGGACATCGTCGCCTACATCACCGGCCGGACCTTCGGCGGTCCGAAGCTGATGCCGTCGGTGAGCCCCAAGAAGACGTGGTCCGGCTCGCTTGGTGGTCTCGCGGCGGGCATCGCCGCCGGCACCCTGCTGGTGATGGCCGCGCGCTCGCAGGGGTGGAGCAGTCTGGCGAATGCACCTCTCGTCGCGGTCGCCATCACGAGCGCCCTCGCATCCATCCTGAGTCAGGCCGGCGATCTCGCCGAATCGGGGCTCAAGCGTCATTACGGCGTCAAGGATTCGGGCCGTTCGATCCCGGGCCATGGGGGTGTCATGGATCGGCTCGACGGCTTCTTCGCCGTGGCCGTACTCGCCGGCCTCTATCTCATCGCCCACCGCTTCGGCGTGGTCTGAAGGAATCGATTCGTTGACCCATACCGTCACCATCCTCGGCGCCACCGGGTCCATCGGTCGTTCCACCACGGATCTGCTGGCCCAGCACCCCGGGCGGTTCCAGATCGGCGCCCTCGTCGGCGGTCGCGACGCCGCCGCTTTGGCAACGCTCGCCCGCGAGATCGGGGCCGATTTCGCCGCGCTCGCCGACGAGAGCCAGGGGCCGGCCCTGCGCGAGGCCCTTTCCGGCACCGGCATCGCCAATGGGGCAGGCGATAGCGCCGTCCTCGAGGCGGTGGCCCGTGACGCCGACATCGTCGTGGCGGCGGTGAGCGGTGCGGCGGGTCTGCGCCCGACCCATGCGGCCCTGCGCCTCGGCCGCACGGTGGCGCTCGCCAACAAGGAGAGTCTCGTCTGCGCCGGCGACGCCTTCATGCGCGACGCCGCGCGGTTCAAGGCGACGCTGCTGCCGGTCGATTCCGAGCACAACGCCCTGGCCCAGGCTCTCGGCGATGGCCGCGTCTCGGACGTGACCAAGATGACCATCACCGCTTCCGGCGGTCCGTTCCGCACCTGGACGCGGGAGCGCATCGCGGCGGCCTCGCCCACGGAAGCCGCGGCTCATCCGACGTGGTCGATGGGGATGAAGATCAACATCGATTCGGCCTCGCTCATGAACAAGGGCCTCGAACTCATCGAGGCGCATCACCTGTTCTCCATCGAGGCCGAGCGCCTCGACGTGATCGTGCATCCGCAATCCATCGTGCACGGCCTCATCACCTGGCGCGACGGCGCCGTGACGGCGGGCCTCGCCATGCCGGACATGCGCGTCCCCATCGCCCATTGCCTCGGCCTCGGCGACCGTCTGACCATCGAGCGGGGACGCTCCCTCGATCTCGCCGCCGTCGGCAGCCTCACCTTCGAGGCGGCGGACGAGGCGCGTTTCCCCTGCCTGCGCATCGCCCGCGCCGCGCTCGCGGAGGGCGGCGCCGCCCCAACGGTGATGAATGCCGCCAACGAGATCGCGGTGGCCGCCTTCATCAGCGGCGAGATCGGCTTCTACGGGATCGCCGAACTGGTGGAGCGGGCCTGCGAGCATTTCGCCCCCGAGTATCGCCGCGCGCCGGCCGACGTGGACGAGGCTCTGGCCATCGACGCCCATGTCCGCGCCTGGAGCGCCAAGGCGCTGCCGTCCGCCGCCTGAGGCCCGCTCAGAACAGGGCGAATCGCGGTTTCGCCGTCATCAGCCAGACGATGCCGAGCATGGCGGCGAAGGCGGGAAAACCGCAGGCGAACCAGATCCGGTACAGCCTGTGATAGCGCGGCGGCAGGGGCATTTCCGATTGGGCCGCTCCCCTGGCGAGGTCGCGCAGGATCATCTGGATTCTGACCACCGGCAGCCAGAACAAGCCGATGACGACGTAGAGAATCAGCGACAGGGCGATCCACCCTTCGGTGAGGGGCCAGCCCACCGCGCGTGCCAGCAGCCAGCCCGTCACCGGCTGGATGACCGCCGCCGTCGCCGTGAAGAGCGTGTCGGCGACGACCACTGTCCCCGCCACATGGGCGATCAGGTCGGGCCGTCCCGTGCGGTGCGCCATCGTCATGAAGAAGGCGATGCCGGCCCCGGTGCCCAGCAGGATCGTCGCGCCGATGAGGTGCAGCCAGCGCAGGAGATCGACGTACTCCATCGGGATCAGCGCTCGTCGGCCAGCGCATAGGCCACGAGGGCCAGCATCGCCCCGGGCAGGGTCTTGAGATAGGCGCCGAGGGGATCGAGCCAGAGGCCGGCGGCGATGGCCGAGCCGAAGAAGAGGTAGATCCCCGTCATGGCCGCCATGCCGAGCGCGGCGAGCGGCATGGTGCGCCTCATTAGGATCGCTCCCCCCAGTACCAAGTCGACGAGGATGCCGGCGAGCACCGTGACGCGCGCGGTCGCTACATCGATGCCGTGGGCGGTCATCGCCGCCATGGCGGCGTCGAGATGCGTCAGGGCGATCAGCCCCGAGAGCAGCCAGAACAGCGAGAGCGTGGCAAGGATCGCTGGCTTCAGGAGCCACAACCGCCCGAACCAGCGTTCCTGCACCCCGGACGGCATCCGCCGAAGGCTTTCCGACAGGGAGGAGAGCGGTGAGCCCGCGACCCGCTCCCAGGCGGTCGGATCTCCGTCGATGCCGGCCTCGATCTGGCGCAGTGCCGTGGTGCGGATGGGAGTCCGCCAGCCGAGTCGGCCGACGAGATCGCCCATGCGGAAACCGGCCCAAAGGAGCCAGGACGGGACCGGCAGCGCGAGCCGGGCCGGAGGGCGCCCGAGCCAGGCCCGGTAGGCCGCGACGATGTCCGGCAGGGTGTGGCCTTGCTCCTCGACGAGGTCGTAGTGCGCCCGCACGGCGATCCCTCCCTCCACCGCGAGGAGGACCGCCTGCGCCACGTCCTGCACATGGACGGTCTGGATGGGCCGGAGAGAGGGCATCCCCGTGAAGGCCACCGGAAGCGATGCAAACCCGCGGATCAGGCCGGTGGCGCCGTAGGAGACAGGCGCGAGGACGAGGCCGGGCCTCAGGATCACCCAGTCGAGATCGAGGGCGGAAAGGGCCGCATCGGCCTCGGCCTTACTGCGCAGGAACTCGGTGGGGGCATCGGACGAGGCTCCCACGGCCGAGACCTGAACGATTCGCCGGACGCCCATCTGCCGGCAGCAGTCGAACAGGGCGCGTATGGCAACTGCCTGGACGGCGCGGACATCGTCACGCGGACCGTCCTGCAGGGCGCCCGAGCAGTTCACCACGGCGTCGAATCTAGTGAGGATCGTGGCCCAATCCGCCGGCTCTGCAAGTTTCGCGATATCGCGTTCGATCCAGTCGGCGTCGGGGTGACGCCATCGCGCTGACCGGACGTCCCGCCCCAGGCCCGTGACCGCGTGCCCGGCGGCGAGGCAGCGGGAGACCACCGTCGAGCCGATGAGGCCGTAGCCTCCCAGAACCAGGATTCGCATCTCTCGGTGATCCGCCGCTCCGATCGCGTCTCGGGCCACCCTTGCCAGCTTTGCCTGAATCAAGCGTGACCGTTCGCGAGGCGGAGACCCGTCAATCCTCGGGTCCGTAGGCCGCGAAGAACACGCGGATGGCCTCGCTCACGCGGGGGGCGATCTCGCCTTGCGTCACCGGACCGCCCGCCGCGAAGAGCAGGCGCGTCAGTAGCCCGGCCTGGCACAGGTGAAGAAAGTGCTTGGCAGCGAGTTCCGTATCCGCTCGGCGCAGGCGACCCGCCGCCACCTGGCGGTCGAGATAGGCGGTGAGCCGCGTCACCCCCTGCGCCGGGCCGGCCTCGTAGAAGGCCTGGCCGAAGCGCGGAAACTTCTCCGTCGCCCCGATCACCATGCGGATGATCGCCACGTGGTCCGGACGGATCATGTGGACAAGGTAGGTCTCGCCCAGCCGGGTGAGGACCCCGCGCACGTCCGGATCGTCGGCATCGAGCTGGAACAGGGCCTCGGCGAGGCCGCGCTTCTCCTCCAGCGTCAACGCCTCGAACAGAGCCTCCTTGCTGTCGAAATAGACGTAGAGCGTGCCTTTCGAGACGCCGGCGGACTTGGCGATCTCGCCCATGCTTGCGCCGTCGAAGCCGGATGCCATGAAGACCGAGCGCGCGCCGTCGAGGATCTGCCGGCGCTTGTCGGTCTCCGCCGGGTTTCGCGCGCCCGTCCTGTCCGACGTCGGAACGTCCCCTCCGCCTGTCACCACCTCTTCCTCCGATTGACCGAACCGTTCAGTCATCATACCTAGGTGCAATCGACGGCTTCGGTCAATCCGACGCCGAAAATGACCGAACGGTTCGGTCATTTCACTTGTTTCGGGACGGGATCATGTCTCTGCGTGACGATGATGGGCACCGCGACGTGTCCTCCGGTGCGGTCCATTCCGACGATGCCGTGGCGTCGCCGGCAATTCCTGTCGTGGCCGAACCACCGGTCGCGCCACCGGCCGCAGCGAACGTGTCGCCACCGAAGCGACGTCCTCTGCGCAAGGCCATCCTGGCGAGCCTCGTCGTTCTCGGACTCGCGGGCGGCGGTTACAAGGGCTACGAATGGTGGACGGTCGGGCGCTTCTTCGTCTCCACCGACGATGCCTACGTCCAGGCCGACATCTCGATCCTCGCCGCCAAGGTGCCGGGCTATCTCGCCGCCGTGCCGGTAATGAACGGGCAGGCGGTAAAGAAGGGCGATGTGATCGCGCGTCTCGACGACGGTGATTATCGCCTCGCCGCCCAAGCCGCACATGACAAGCTTGCGACGCAGCAGGCGACCATCGCCCGCATCGGCCGGCAGATGGAGGCCGCGCAGGCCCAGATCCTTCAGAGCGCCGCGCAGATCGATGCGGCCAAGGCCGATTCCATTCGCGCCGCCGCCGATTACGCCCGCCAGCAGCAGCTGGAGAAAGTCGATTTCGTCGCCAAATCGCGGATCGAGCAGGCCCTGGCCGATCGCAACCGCACCGAGGCCACGGTGAAAGGGGCCGAGGCGAATCTGGCCATGATGAAGGCCAATGTCGAGGTACTGCGGGCTCAGGGCCGGGAGGCCGAAGGGCTCGCGGCCGAGTTGAAGACCGCCGAGGACAGGGCCGACCGCGACCTCGCCTTCACGGTGATCCATGCGCCTTTCGACGGCGTCGTGGGCAACAAGGCGGTGGAGGCGGGCGCCTATGTTGCGCCGGGGTCGCGCATCGCCGCTCTAGTCCCCCTTGAGAGCGTCCGGATCGACGCGAACTTCAAGGAGACGCAAGTCGAGCGGATGCATGCCGGCCAGCAGGTCCATATCGCGGTAGACGCCTATCCCGGTCGGGACATCGTCGGCGCGGTCGAATCCCTGTCGCCGGCCTCGGGCTCTGTCTTCAGCCTGCTGCCGCCGGACAACGCCACCGGCAATTTCACCAAGATCGTGCAGCGCCTGCCGGTGCGTATCCACGTGCCGGCGGACGTTGCCAGTGAGGGGCTCCTGCGTCCGGGCCTCTCCGTCACCGTGCGTGTCGATACCCGCGACGGGGGAGAGCCCGTCCGCACGGCGTGGCGGCATTAGGGGGCTATCATGGCCGCTACCGCCACCATCGCGCCAGCACCCGCCGCCGAGCCGCCTCTCGATCGCCGCCGCATGGTGGCCTTCGTCTGCATGGTGTTCGGGATGTTCATGGCGATCCTGGACATCCAGATCGTCTCGGCGTCGCTTGCCGAGATCCAGGCCGGGCTCTCGGCCTCGGGCGACGAGATCCCCTGGGTCCAGACCAGCTATCTCATCGCCGAGGTCATTGCGATCCCGCTCTCCGGCTTTCTGTCGCGGGTGATCTCGACCCGCTGGATGTTCGTGGTCTCGGCCGGCGGCTTCACCCTGATGAGCCTGATGTGCGCGACCTCGACCTCGATCAACGAGATGATCCTGTGGCGGGCGCTGCAAGGCTTCATCGGCGGCGGCATGATCCCCACAGTCTTCGCCTCCGCCTTCACGATCTTCCCGCCCTCGAAGCGCCCCATCGTCTCGCCGATGATCGGCCTCGTGGCGACGCTCGCCCCCACGATCGGCCCGACGGTGGGCGGCTACCTCACGGACGCCTTCGACTGGCACTGGCTATTTCTCATCAACGTGGTGCCGGGCATCGTCGTCACCGTCTCGACCTACCTGCTCGTGGATTTCGACGAGCCCAACCTCGACCTGTTCAAGCGCTTCGACTGGTTCGGTCTCGCCTTCATGGCCGCCTTCCTCGGCTGCCTCGAATACGTGCTCGAAGAGGGGCCGAACCACGACTGGCTCCAGGACGAGGCGGTCTTCGCCTGCGCCATCGTCTGCGTCGTGGGCGGTGTCGCCTTCTTCTGGCGAGCACTCACGGCGGCCGAGCCCATCGTCGACCTGCGCGCCTTCTCCGACCGCAACTTCGCGGCGGGCTGCGTCTTCAGTTTCGTCCTCGGCATCGGGCTCTACGGCCTGACCTACCTCTACCCCGTCTATCTCGGGCGGGTGCGCGGCTACTCGGCCCTGCAGATCGGCGAGACGATGTTCGTCTCCGGTCTGTGCATGTTCGCCACCGCGCCCATCGCCGGTCGGTTCTCGGGCAAGGTCGATCCACGCATCCTGATGGGGATCGGCTTCACCGGCTTCGCCGCCGGCACCTGGATCGTCACCGGGCTGACCAAGGACTGGGATTTCTGGGAATTGCTGCTGCCCCAGGTCCTGCGCGGCTGCTCGCTGATGCTGTGCATGATCCCGATCAACAACATCGCGCTCGGCACGCTTCCGCCGGCGCGGATGAAGAACGCCTCCGGCCTCTACAACCTCACCCGCAACCTCGGCGGGGCGGTGGGCCTCGCCCTCATCAACACCGTCCTCAACGACCGCTGGGACCTGCATCTCGCCCGTCTGCACGAGCGCTTCACCTGGACGAACAACACCGTGCTGGAGCGGCTCGACATGACGCGCCGCCAGTTCGATGCGCTGGGCCTCGACGGCAACGCCATGGCCCTCAAGGCAATGATGAACACGGTGCGGATGCAGGGTCTGGTGATGGGTTTCACCGACGTCTTCCTGGTTCTGACCTTCCTGTTCCTCGCCATGGCCTGCGCGACGCCGTTGATCCGCCGGCCGCGCGCCGCCGCACCGGCGGGCAGCGGCCATTGAGACCACGGCTCCGGCCGAGCCCTTAACCGTCCACCGAGGAATTCGGGGACGGGCGAGCCGCATGCGACGATCTCGCCGGCCTCGCCCGGTTTGCGTTCGCTCCACCGCGATCCGATCTGCTATGGACGTGTGTTGGCCCCTCGCGGGGCCCTGAGGATCGACGAATGGACTTTCTAGCTTCGATGGGGGGGACGGCCTCCGGCTTCTTCGGGTCGGTGATCCCCTTCGTCATCGTGCTCAGCATCGTGGTGTTCGTCCACGAGATGGGCCACTTCCTCGTCGGCCGCTGGTGCGGGGTCGGCGTCCATGCCTTCTCCCTCGGGTTCGGCCCCGAACTCTTCGGCTTCAACGACCGCCACGGCACCCGCTGGAAGGTGTCGGCGATCCCGCTGGGCGGCTACGTCAAGTTCCACGGCGACGCCAACGGCGCCAGCGTGGCCGATCCCGCCGCCCTCGCGCGGATGACGCCGGAGGAGCGCGCCACGAGTTTCCCGGCCCAGAGCCTGGGCAAGCGCGCGGCCATCGTCGCCGCCGGACCCATCGCCAACTTCCTCCTCGCCATCGCGCTCTTTGCCGGGGCGATCTATGTCTCCGGCCGCTACGAGCTTCCGCCGCGCATCGACGGCGTGATGCCGGGCAGTGCCGCCGAGCGGGCAGGCTTCCAGCCCGGCGACCTCGTCACGTCCATCGACGGGACGCAGGTGACCAATTTCCTCGACATGCAGCGCACCGTCTCCGGCAGCGCCGGCGCCAGCCTCGCCGTCACCGTCGACCGCGGCGGCGAGACAAAGACCCTGACCGCGATTCCCGACGCGGTGGAGGAGCGCACGCCGTTCGGCAAGCACCGCCTTGGCCGCCTCGGCATCAAGGGACCGAACGGCGCCGACGCCCAGGTCCGGCATTACGGCCTCGTCCAATCCCTCGGGCTCGGCGTGTCGGAGACCTATTTCGTGGTCGACCGGACCATGAATTACCTCGGCAAGCTGGTGACGGGGCGCGAATCCGCCGATCAGCTCTCCGGTCCCATCGGGATCGCCCGCGTTTCGGGCGAGGTCGCCAAGGTCGGCGGTGTCGGCGGCCTCATCGGTCTCGTGGCGCTCCTGTCTGTCTCGATCGGCCTGCTTAACCTTTTCCCGGTCCCCCTCCTCGATGGCGGGCACCTGTTGTTCTACGCGTTCGAGGCCGTTCGCGGCCGTCCCCTGAGCGAGAAGACCCAGGAGATCGGCTTCCGGATCGGGCTCGCCCTGGTCCTGTTCCTGATGCTGTTCGCCGCCTGGAACGACATCCTGAATCTCGGCGCGTCCTGGTCCGGGCGGGGTTCCTGACCCGGCGCCATCGTCTTTGCGGCGGTGCGGAGCGCGCCTCTTGCAAGGTTGTGGATTTCTCCGTAACGCCCTGATCGAACTCGACAATCGAAAAGCCCGCCCGGTTCTCGGGGCGGGCTTTTTGCTGCAAATTGACGATTGATTCACCTTATCGAGTGATGAACGGGAACCGTTAAGTGACCGGAAGGCCACGTCTCCCCAAAATCCCCCCTACAGCCCAGGCCCGAGCGTTTGCTTCGCTCGGGAAACTCGGTAGAAGCTGAGCTTGGGACCAGGTGACGGGACGGTCGGATAACGACCGCCTGTCTGCGGGTGCAAACCCGGACTGTTAATAAATAGAGACGGGCGATTACATGATGTCGATGACGGGGAAGCGCCGGCGTAAGTCGGCCGAACGGACCATCGTCCTAGTCGCTGCCGCGGCCGCAGGGCTGGTTCTGGGCGGCACGGCTCAGGCGCAGCAGATCGTCGTCCAGGGTAACAAGCGCGTCGATGCCGACACGATCCGGTCCTACGTGACCGGGACGGCCTCGGGATCTCCCGAAGAGGCCCGCCGCAACCTGCTGGCGAGCGGCATGTTCTCCGACGTCAAGGTCTCGCGCAGCGGTGCCGGGACGGTGGTGACGGTACGCGAGAATAACCTCATCAACCGGGTCGTGTTCGAGGGGAACAAGAAGGTCGAGAAGGGGACGCTGGAAGCCGAGGTCGAGGCCAAAGCCCGCGGCGGCTTCAGCGAGGGCATCGTCCAGGCCGATCTTCAGCGTATCCGCGAGATCTACCGCCGCGCCGGCCGCGGCACCGCCAAGGTGAGCTTCCGCACCGTCGATCTGCCCAACGGCCGCATCGACCTGATCTACGTGATCGAGGAAGGCGACAAGACCGGCATCAAGGCGATCAACTTCGTCGGCAACAGCGCCTATTCCGAAAGCAAGCTGCGCGAGCTGATGAGCTCCTCGGAGATGAACTTCCTCTCGTTCATCAAGACCTCGGACGTCTACGATCCCGACCGGATCACCAACGATCTCGACCTCGTGCGCCGCTATTACCTGAAGAACGGCTATGCCGACTTCCGGGTGGTGAATGCCGATGCGCGCTACGTGGAAGGCGAGGGCGATGCCGGCTGGGTCATCACCGTGACCGTGGACGAGGGCCAGCAATACACCGTCGGCGCGGTGGCCATCGATTCGCGCCTGCCGGGTGTCGACACCCAGATCCTCGACGGCGAGGTCCGCGCCGCCGTGGGCGACGTCTACAACGCCGAGGACGTGGAGAAGACCCTCTCCGGCGTGACCAATCAGGTCGCCCGCCAGGGCTTCCCCTTCGCGCAGGTTCGCCCGACCGGCCAGCGCGACCGCGCCTCCCACACCGTGGCCCTCGGCTTCGTCGTCGAGGACGGCCCGCGCGTCTATGTCGAGCGCATCAACATCCGCGGCAACACCCGCACCCGCGACTACGTCATCCGCCGCGAGCTCGATCTCACCGAGGGTGATGCCTATAACCGCGTTCTCACCGATCGCGCCGAGCGTCGCCTGAACGGTCTCGGCTTCTTCAAGAAGGTCCGTTTCTCCAACGAGCCGGGCTCGTCGGCCGACCGCGTGATCATCAACATCGACGTCGAGGATCAGCCCACGGGTTCGTTCTCGGTGGCGGGCGGTTACTCCACCCAGGACGGCATCATCGGCGAAGTCTCGGTCTCCGAGTCGAACTTCCTCGGTCGCGGCCAGTATGTCCGCGTCGCCGGCACCGGCGGCCAGTACTCCCGCGGCGTCGACTTCTCCTTCACCGAGCCGTACTTCCTCGGTTACCGCCTCGCCGCCGGCTTCGACGCCTTCTACAAGTACAGTGATCTGACCCGCTACTCGCGCTACGAGACGACCGTCTACGGTGGCCAGATCCGCGTCGGCCTGCCGATTACGGAAGAGTTCGGCGTCACCTTGCGCTACTCGCTCTACAACACCGAGTTGACGATCCCGAACAGCACCAAGCGGCCGTATAACGACTGTTCGAACCCGATCCCCGGTTTCACTAACGTGAACCCGGTGGGCACGATCGATCCCGTGTCCCGTCTCAACACAGGCGGTCTAGCGTCCTACCCGGACAATTGCGCTTTCAATGGTGAAGCCTCGATTGCTCTGAAGGGGTCGACCGGCAATACGCTCACCTCGCTCGCCGGTGTGACGCTCGCCTACTCGACGCTGGACAATCTCGCCCAGCCGCGGAACGGCCTCTATGCCGAACTGAAACCCGAAATCGCCGGTCTCGGCGGCGACTCGAAATTCTTCCGCGTGGCCGGCGACATGCGCTACTATAAGGAGTTCTACGAGGACGTGGTCGGCTTCGCCCGCTTCCAGGGCGGCCATATCTCGCCGCTCACCGACGAGAAGCTGCGGATCACCGATCAGTACTTCCTCGGCCCGTCGCTCGTTCGCGGCTTTGCGCCCAACGGTATCGGTCCGCGCGACGTCGGCAGCGCCGACTCCCGTTCGAATGCCGTCGGCGGTACGACTTACTTCGGCGGTACGCTCGAAGTTCAGTTCCCGATCTACGGTATTCCGCGTGATCTCGGTCTGAAGGGCGCCGTCTTCGCCGATGCCGGTACGCTGTTCGGCTACAACAGCCGCACCCAGTTCAACGTGAACGGCGACGCGATCATCAACGGCATCGCACCCGGCGGGGCCTGTGCCTACACGGCGCTGGGTGCCGGAGCGATCACCGTCGAGCCGGAATGCCTGAACGTCCGCGACAAGATGACGATCCGCTCCTCGATCGGTGCGTCCATCCTGTGGAACTCGCCGCTCGGCCCGATCCGCTTCGATTACGCCTACGCCCTGACCAAGGACGAGGGCCAGAAGATCTACGACTCGAACGGTGGTTATCTCGGCCGCGTGGGCAAAGATCAGCTCCAGGCCTTCCGCTTCTCCGGCGGTTCGCGCTTCTGAGCCAAGACGCACGGGCTTCCTTCTCAAAGCCCGTGCGTTGTCGCATCATGTCTGATCCCATCTTCTTTGCATCCAGCACGGCCCTCAGCCTCGGCGACATCGCCGGGGCTGCAGGCATTTCCCTCCCAGAAGGCGCGGACCCTGCCGCGATGGTCGACGGCGCGTCTCCCTTGGAGACCGCAGGCCCCGGCGACCTCGCCTATATGGACAACGCCCGCTACGGCGATGTCCTGGCGCAGACGAAGGCGTTGGCCTGCCTCGTCTCGCCCCGCTTCGCGGCTAAAGTGCCACCGACGACGGTGGCCCTGGTCACCCGTGATCCGTACCGGGTCTATGCCGGCCTGCTGGCGCGCTTCCACCCGGAAGCCATGCGACCCCAGTCGCAATTCGCTACCGAGGGCGTTTCGCCCGGAGCCCATGTCCATCCCAAGGCGCGTCTCGAAGACGGCGTGATCGTCGATCCCGGCGCCGTGATCGGTCCCGGTGCCGAGATCGGTTCGGGGACGGTCATCGGCCCCAACGCCGTCATCGGCCCCAATGTCCGCATCGGCCGCGACTGTTCGATTGGGGCAGGGGCGACCCTGGCCTATGCCCTCGTCGGTAACCGCGTGATCCTTCATCCTGGCGCGCGCATCGGCCAGGATGGGTTCGGCTTCGCCATGGGACCGGGCGGGCATCTCAAGGTTCCCCAGACCGGCCGCGTCATCTTGCAGGACGATGTCGAGATCGGTGCCAACACCACGATCGATCGTGGTGCAGGCCGCGATACAGTGATCGGGGAGGGGACCAAGATCGATAACCTCGTCCAGATCGCCCATAACGTGGTCATCGGCCGCCACTGCGTCATCGTCTCGGGCGTGGGCATTTCCGGCTCGACCACGTTGGAGGATTACGTGGTCCTCGGCGGCCAGGTCGGCGTGGTCGGGCATCTGCGGATCGGCATGGGCTCGCAGATCGCCGGATCGTCGAACGTCAACCGCGACGTTCCGCCCGGAAGCCGCTGGGGCGGTACGCCGGCCAAGCCCGTGCGCACTTGGTTCCGCGAGCTCACCGCTCTCGCCCGCCTCGCGGAAAAGTCGGGCCGCGACACGGGTGAGCCTGCCAAGGACTGAGCCGGAACCGGCCCTGGCACGGGATGACCGGTTGCACGACTCTCCGAGACTTGCATCCGTCGGCGTTTATGCCGATGACGACGTTCGATTTTCTTCCAAGGTTCGGGGCGAGGCGTCAGGGGCGCCGGGGCGCCATGGGATTGTGCGATCGATGAGTGACATGCCGAAAGATCTGGGCTCGGCCGACATCCAGAAGATCCTGGAACTTCTGCCCCATCGCTACCCGTTTCTGATGATCGACCGCATCATCGAGATCGACGGAGATCGCTCCTGCATCGGGATCAAGAACGTCTCGTTTAACGAGCCGCAGTTCACCGGGCATTTTCCGGGCCTGCCGGTGTTCCCAGGCGTCCTGTTGATCGAGGGCATGGCCCAGACTGCCGGCGCCATCTGCTGCCAGCACATCAAGACCGACGAGATGCGGGCCAAGCAGGTGTTCTTCATGACCATCGACAAGTGTAAGTTCCGCAAGCCCGTCGTGCCTGGCGATACGGTGCGGTACCACATGACGAAGATGAACCAGCGCCGGACCATGTGGTGGTTCAAGGGCCAGGCGCGGGTGGGCGACACCCTCGTGGCCGAGGCCGAGATCGGCGCCATGCTGGTGACGGAATGACCGCCTTGGCCGAGATCCATCCGAGTTCCGTCATCGAAGACGGGGCCATGATCGGCGAAGGCGTGCGGATCGGCCCCTTCTGCCATGTCGGGCCGGAGGTCGTCCTGGGCGAGGGCTGCGAGCTCGTCAGCCATGTGGTCGTCGCCGGACGCACCGGAATCGGTCCCCGCACCAAGCTCTACCCCTTCTCGTCCATCGGTCATCCACCGCAGGATCTGAAGTTTCGCGGCGAGGCGTCGACGCTGACCATCGGGGCCGACTGCCTGATTCGCGAAGGCGTCACGATGAATCCCGGCACGGCCGGCGGCGGCCTCGAGACGGTCGTCGGCGACAAGTGCACCTTCCTGGCCAATTCCCATGTGGGGCACGATTGCCGGGTGGGCGATGAGGTCGTCTTCTCCAACAACGTCATGCTCGCCGGCCATTGCAGCGTCGGCGACTATGCGATTCTCGGTGGTGGAGCCGCCGTGATCCAGTTCGCCCGCGTCGGGGCCCATGCCTTCGTCGGCGGCCTCTCCGGGTTGGAGAACGATTGCATTCCCTACGGCATGGCGCTCGGCAACCGCGCCTATCTCTCGGGCCTCAACATCATCGGCCTGCAGCGCCGGGGCTTCGCCCGCGAGGATATCCATGCCCTGCGCAGGGCCTATCGCCTGCTCTTTGCTCAGGAGGGCACCCTGATGGAGCGTGTGGAGGACGTAGCGGCGGAGTTCGAGGCGCATCGTGCCGTTGCCGAGATCATCGCCTTCATCCGCGAGGGCGGAAAGCGCTCGATCTGCACCCCGCGCGAGAATCCGGGCTCGGCTTGACCGCCTCTCTTCAGCCGGCGTCCCTCGTCGATCCCCATCCGGAGGAGCGTCTGGTTCTGGTCGCCGGCGCGGGGCGGCTCCCCGAACTCGTGGCCGAATCCCTCGACAGGGCGGGACGCTCGTTCCGGGTGCTCGCCATCCGTGGTTTCGCTGAACGCCCGATGCGCGCACGCGCCGAGGCCACGGTCGATCTCCTCGACATAGCCGGCGCGTTGAAGGTTCTGGAGGCCTGGGGGCCGGCCTGCGTCATACCGGTGGGCGGAGTCTCGCGGCCCAACCCCGCCGCCATCCTCAACGCGGCGGCGGCCTTGCGGAATCGCGATGCCCTCCGGGCTATTTCGGGGGGAGGGGACGACCGGCTGCTGCGGGGCGCCCTCGTCCTTCTGGAGGATAACGGCCACCGCGTTGTCGGCATCCACGACGTGGCGCCGGACCTGCTGAGTCCAGAGGGGCAGCTTGGCCGCCTCGCGCCGGATCTCGCGGCGCGGGCCTCCATCGCCACGGGCTGCGGCATCCTCGCGGCATTGGCCGCCTACGATGTCGGCCAGGCGATCGTCGTCGCGGCACAGCGCGCGCTGGCGGTGGAGGGGCCGGAGGGCACCGACCGGATGCTCACCCGTGCGCGTGCCCTCGGGCGGAAACCGTTTGGATTGGGCACGGCCCAGCCCGGTACCGTGCTGGTGAAACTCGCCAAGACCGGCCAGGATCTCCGGGTCGACCTGCCGGCCATCGGTCCGCGTACGGTGAAGGCCGCCGCGGCGGCGGGCTGCGCCGGCATCGCCATCCAGGCGGGCTACACCCTCATCATCGACAGGGACGCCACGGTGGCCGAGGCCGACCGTGCGGGCCTGTTCCTCATCGGTTTGCGGATCGAGGCATGACCATGCATCTGTCCAGACGAATCTGGCTCGTCGCAGGCGAGGATTCCGGCGATCAACTCGGCGCCAAGCTGATGCGGGCGCTGTCGGACCTCTCCGGCGGGCAGGTGACGTTCGGTGGGGTCGGCGGCGAGGCCATGGCCGCGCAGGGCTTCGTCTCCCTGTTTCCCCTCGATGACGTGGCGGTGATGGGCTACCTGCCCGTGGCGGCACGCCTGCGCACCCTTCTGCGCCGCATTCGCCAGACGGTGCGGGACATCGTGGAGGCGCGCCCGGACGTCCTCGTCATCATCGACAGTCCCGGTTTCACCCATGCGGTCGCCTCGCGGGTGCGAAAGCGCCTGCCCGATCTGCCCATCGTCGATTACGTCTCTCCCAGCGTCTGGGCGTGGAGGCCCTGGCGTGCGGCGAAGATGCGGCCGTTCATCGACCACGTCCTGGCGCTCCTGCCCTTCGAACCGGAGGCGCATCGTCGGCTCGGCGGCCCGGACTGCACCTATGTCGGGCATCCGCTCATCGAGCGTCTGGCCGAGCTGCGCCCGGATTCCGCGGAGGCTGCGGCGCGGGAGGGGACGCCGCCGACCCTCGTGATCCTGCCGGGCTCGCGCCGCTCCGAGATCGAGCGGCTGATGCCGGTCTTCGGTGCCACCCTGGACCTTCTCGTGCAGCGATACGGGCCCATCGATGCCGTACTCCCGGCGGTCACACGCCATCGCGCCATGATCGAGCGATTGGCCCTCTCCTGGTCCCGCCCGGTGACGATCGTGCATGGCGAGGCGGCGAAATACGCGGCCTTCCGGCGGTCCCGCGCGGCCCTGGCGGCCTCGGGCACGGTCACCCTCGAACTCGCCCTGGCCGGCGTGCCGATGGTCGTCGCCTACAAGGTCTCGCGCCTCGAGGAGGCCGTGGCGCGGCGGCTGATCCAGGTGCCGACCATCGTGCTGCCGAACCTGATCCTCGGCGAGAATGCCATGCCCGAATTCATCCAGGCCGAATGCACCCCCGGGCGCCTGGGCGAGGCCCTGCTTCCGCTCCTTACGGGCGGCGCGGCGCGTGACGCGCAGGTGCGCTCGCTTCAACGCATCGACGGCTCGATGCGCCTCGCGGGCGATGACGAGCCGAGCCGCAAGGCAGCGAGAATCGTGCTGTCGGCGGCTCGCCCTGCGGTCAGCGGATCGTCGCCGACGTAAGCGCTTTCGGTCTCGCGCCCCGCATGACTTCCGAGGCCTGGAGGGCGCTCGGCGGAAGTGCCCGGTCGTCCGCCCCGCGTGTCGAGGACAGGAACGGCATGTCCGGTGTTCGCGCGGACTTGTCGCGTCCGAAGGCATAGCCGGCATTCACGCCCGCATAGAAGCCGGTGAAATCCTCGGCCTGCGCTGGCCCGGCGAAAGCCATCGGCAGGCACAGGCTCATCGTCATGAAGACGGTACGCATCGCTGCTCCCGGCACCCGGTATCGTCCCTTCGGATCGTATCGTTGGGAGACCGCCATAGGATTTCCTCCGACGATGCTGGATACGAAAAACGGCGACCCGAAGGCCGCCGCTGATTCGTCTCTCCGTGGGCAAGGCCGCGTCGCCGCGGTCTTCCCCAAAAGCTCTCTCACCGATCAGTAATCGGCGTTGATGCTCTGAGCCTCGCGGCCCTTCTGGCCGTCGATCACGCTGAGGGTGACCTGCTGGCCTTCGGCGAGGGACTCGAGACCGGCCCGCGACAGGGCCGAGCGGTGCACGAACACGTCCTTGCCGCCGTCATTGACGGAGACGAAGCCGAAGCCCTTGGCCGGGTCGTACCACTTCACGGTGCCGCTCATCTCGACAGAGGGACCGCTGGCGAAACGACCGCCACCGCCGCCAGCACCACCGCCGAAGCGATCGTTGCCGCCGCCGTAGCCGCCGCCGCTGAAGCGATCACCACCACCGAAACCACCGGCGCGGGGTGCGGGCGCACGACGCGGGGCCTCGGCCTCGGCCGTCGAGGTGTCGACGCTGGTCACGTCCGTGACCTGCGGACCCTTCTGGCCCTGCGCGGTATGGACGGTCAGGCGCGTGCCGGGAAGCAGATCGGCATGGCCCGCAGCCTCGACTGCGCGGATGTGAAGGAACGCGTCGCCGGAACCGTCAGCCAGTTCGACGAAGCCGAAGCCCTTCTCCTTGTTGAACCACTTGACCGTCGCGTCACGCTCCGGTCCAGAGGGAGCGGCTGCCGCACGGGCCGGACCACGATCGAAACCGCCGCCGCCACCGCCATATCCACCGCCGAAGCCACCGCTCGGGGGTGCCTGATCGGGCCAGCGAGGCTCGGCACCACCCTCATCGAAGCCGCGCTTCTGCGGCCCCCTGAAATCACGACCACGTCCCATCGAAAGCTCGCAAAAACCGTCCGCCGTCCATCTGTCTTTGAATACCGGGTGCGCGCCGTCCCAGACGGGCACTTCACCACACTATCATCACTCTCAGCAGCGGTGACCAAGACTAACGCCTTAGTCCTGACTGAATCTTGGCTCCCTCGCAAGGTGCTTCTCGCCGGTCTCTGCAAGGTTCCGCTGATTTCCTGCGACAGATTATGTACTCCGTTCCGTCGCCTGCCAGCCTTTCCGGTCGCAGGCCATTGCGTACAGGATGCGCAAACGCCATGCGGATGAACGACTTCGCGTTCCCAATTTTTCCTGATCGCGTTAGGAAAATGCACATCGATGGCCACTAGGATGCGCGCAGGCGCCTGCGAAAGCCGGTGGCCCGGAACCCCTGGCAGATGATCGCAACCCCGTCATTTCCGGATCTTTCGGCCCTCGTCGTGGACGAGAGCCTCTATATCCGCCGAATCGTTCGCGACATGCTGATGCGCGTGGGAATCAAGCGCGTCCTCGAAGCGCCGGACGGTGCCGAGGCGCTGGGTGTGCTGGCCGAGAGCAAGCCGGACATCACGATCATCGACTGGGACCTCGCCATTCTGTCGGGCGAGGAGTTCATCCGCCTCGCCCGCACACCCACCACGTCGCCGTCGCCCACCGTGCCGATCATCCTGATGCTGGCGCAGCCGCGCCGCAACGTCGTCGACCGCGCCATTTCCCTCGGGGTCAACGAGATCATCGCCAAACCGTTCTCGCCCAAGACCCTGTGGTCGCGCCTGGACGAAGTCATCAACCGGCCCCGGCCGTTCTCCCAGGTGAAGAGCCTCCTGCGTCCGGTACCGAGAATGACGGCAGCCGGCAAAGCCTTCTGACTCGATCACGGATCGAGGCTTTGCACTGACGCCCAAGGCCTGTAGGCTTCTTATCGCATGATGGTCGACCTGCCCGGTCGGGCCACGATCGAGGATGCCGGCTAGGCCGATGAGGGAAGAGAGCGCCGCCATGATGCCGGCCCGCCCCATGGCCGGTCAGCCTTCACCGAGCGCTCCCGCCTTGCCGGATGCGGCCCGGTCGCCCGTGGTGGGTTACCGGCCCGGACGGCGCAACGCTTACGCCGCCCTCGACCTCGGCACGAACAATTGCCGTCTTCTGATCGCCGAGCCAGCGTCCCACGGCTTTCGCGTGGTCGATGCCTTCTCGCGCATCGTCCGGCTCGGCGAAGGGCTGGGGACGTCCGACCGTCTCAGCGAGGCCGCGGTGGAGCGCACGCTGGAGGCTTTGCGCGTCTGCCGCGCCAAGATGGAATCACGCGGCGTCGCCCGTGCCAAGATCATCGCCACGGAAGCGTGCCGGCTTGCCGTCAACGGGGCGGATTTCGTGGCGCGCGTGCGCGACGAGGTGGGGCTCGATCTCGAAATCGTCGACCGCCAGACCGAGGCCTACCTCGCCGTCACCGGCTGCGCCGCCCTGGCCGACCCCTACTCGGAATCGGTGGTCATCTTCGATATCGGCGGCGGCTCCACCGAGATCGCCTGGCTCGACGGCGCGGCCACCAACCCTTCGGCGGATCCCACCTTACGGATCCGCGCCTGGGATTCGCTCCCCGTCGGGGTGGTCACCCTGGCCGAGCGGCACGGAACTGCCGATGTCACCCGCCTGACATTCGAGGGCATGGTGGAGGAGGTGGCCGACATGCTGTCGCGCTTCGCCATCCGCGCCGCGCCGGCGGCCAATGCCCGGCATTTCCATCTCCTCGGCACGTCCGGAACGGTAACGACGCTGGCCGCCATGCATCTGCGACTGGCACGCTACGAGCGCCGCCGTGTCGATGGCTTGTGGATGAGCGACGGCGAAGTCAGCGACGCCATCGACGATCTGCTCGACACGCGCCTCGACCAGAGGGCAGACAATCCCTGCATCGGCCGTGATCGGGCCGATCTCGTGCTCGCGGGTTGCGCCATCCTGGAAGCGATCCGCCGGGCATTCCCCTCCGAACGGCTACGCATCGCCGACCGGGGGCTGCGCGAAGGTCTTTTGATGAACATGATGCGCGAAGACGGCGTCTGGCGCCGCGGAGGCTACCGTTGACCGACAGGCGTGGTGCGGGCGGCGGGTTGCGGGGCGATCTCAAGCAGCGGGTGAAGACGGGGCGGGGCCGTACCGCCTCTCAGAAGCGCTGGCTCGAACGGCAGCTCAACGATCCCTACGTGGCGCGGGCCAAGCGCGAGGGATACCGTTCCCGCGCAGCCTTTAAGCTTCTCGAGATCGACGAGCGCTTCAAAATCCTGAAGCCGAACCAGAAGATCATCGACCTGGGGGCCGCACCCGGCGGCTGGTCCCAGGTCGCCGCCAAGATCGTCGGGCCGAGCGGGCGGATCGTCGGCATCGATCTGCTCGAGATCGAGCCGATGGTCGGAGTCGAGTTCATCACCCTCGACTTCCTCGATCCCGACGCCCCGAAGCGGCTGATCGATCTTCTCGGCGGGCAGGCCGACATCGTCATGTCCGACATGGCGGCCAACACCACCGGCCACAAGCAGACGGACCATTTGCGCATCATCGGCCTCGCCGAGACCGCCGCCGAATTCGCCCGCGAGGTGTTGGCGCCGGGCGGCACCTATCTCGCCAAGGTCTTCCAGGGCGGGACGGAGGGCACGCTGCTCGCCGACCTGAAACGCGACTTCACCCTGGTGCGCCACGTGAAGCCCTCGGCGAGCCGCGCTGATTCGAGCGAACTCTACGTGCTGGCGACCGGGTTTCGCGGAGCCGTCGCCGAAACTGCCGAGGACGACGCCTGACATCGGACGGCGGTGGGGTTTCTCATCGCCGTCTGCCGGTTCGACCGCAGGGCGGCGGCCGTCCGCCGAACGCGCCGATTTTGATCGGCGGCCGGCCTCGGCGCCGCTCAGTATGAGCCGTCGCGGTCAGAGTCCCGGCGGGATCAGGATCGGGTAGCACCGCGCGCCGGCACCCGCCGCCAGGACCTCGACCGCGCCCACGGTGGAGGCGTCGCCTGCCACATGCACGACGTCGGTGGTCTTCAGGCCGGTGAGATGCGCGGTGAGGGGGCCCGGACGAACATCCGGGGGGCGCTGCCGCGTCCTGTCGGCGACGAGGGTGATCCGTGAGACGCCTGTGGCCCTGAGCCAGTCGAGCGACGGGCGCATGTAGAGGTCGAGGGGGTCGCTCGCCCCGATCACCACCACGATCTCGCGCTGTGGCTCGATGTAGCGCGCCGCCCGGGCGATCGCCCAGATCGGCGCGAAGCCGGTCTCACGGCCGACGAGGAGAAGACGACCGCCGCCGGGACGATAATAGCCGCGACCGACCGGACCCTTGATCTTGACCGGATGCCCGAGAAGGATCTCCTCGCCGAGGGCATGGGCGACCGCGTCGCAGGCATGTCCGAGACGCAGGTGGAAGACGAGTTCGTTGAGCTCCGTCGTGCCGTCGAGGCGCAGGGTCGGGCTCACGTCGATCGGATCGAACCCCTCGAACGTGGCGGTGACCTGATGGCCGGGCTCGATGTCGAGACGGCGCGTGATCGTGACCACGACCTCGACCACATGGGCGCCGAGGGGAACGATCTGCGTGACGGTGCCGACCCGGCGCGCCTGGGCGGCTGGCTTAACCTCGGCGAAGACGAGGCTCTCGGCGGCCTTGGACGGGCGGGGCGTGGAGAGCTTGACGGGCTCTGCCCGGTGCAGGCGAGCCTGGGCGCGGCGCGACGACGGGCTAGCGCCCTGGCCGAGGAGATGTGACCCGTGCAGGCCGGTGGTGGGGGCGATCACGCCGTCGGCAAGGGCGGCTTCGAGCGGCGTATCGCCGGTCGAGACCCGCACGGCCTTGCCGTTGACGACAAGCGAGCAGCGCGCGCTCATGGTCGAGCCTCGAATGGTGTGAGAAGTCGAAAGGAAGCCGGCGTCGGATGACGCGCGCCGGCCGATGGCGGAGACCTCACCGGTGTCCGTCGAGCAACTGATCCACGAGAGCGGCCCAGCGGTCGCGCACCGCGCAGGCTTCCGGCGAGAGCGGTGCCGGCCCAGCGAGACGCTCGACGCTGGCACGGACGCTGGCGGCTTCTTCCCGCTCGGCGCGCAGGACCGCCTTCATCACCATGATCTCGGAGCGCAGCCGCGCCAGGTCGTCGGACGGTGCGGCCTCCTCGGCCACCTCCGCCCGCGGCTCGACCGGCAATGTCACCGGTGCGATGTCCACGCGCTGACGTGTGGCGCCGGTGCGGATCGGTCGCGCCATGAGGCGCTTCACGATATCCGAGCCGAAATCCTCGCCCGGGCCGAATTCGTCACCTAATCGCAATGCCGCTTCGGCCATCACGCCCGCCTCCTGTCGAACGGCAGACCGTGCCGCGCCGCTCGATCCATCTCGACCGTCAGGATGAGCGATCATGGTTAAGGGAGGTTTAATTCAACCGTCGTGCTTTGACGATCAGGCCGCTTCCGGTGCCGCGCCGACCAGTTGGCGGGCCTGGAGCATCGACATCGGGTCGCCAAAGGCGGGACCTTGCGCGTACTCGCAGCCGAACTCAGCCAGGGCCTGCGCGTCGGTTTCGTTCTCGGCGCCGTCGGCGATGATCGCGAGGCCGAGTTCCTGGGCCATCTTGACGATGGAGCGCAGCATTACCGAGTGTCCGGCCGCCATCTGGCGCACGAAGCTCGGGTCGATCTTGATCGTGTCGAACGGGAAACGCTGGAGATAGGACAGGGCCGAGTAACCGGTGCCGAAATCGTCTAGCGAGAGGCCCGCCCCGAGATCGTGGATGCGGCTCAGCATCTGGGCCGCGTATTCCGGGTTCTCCATCACCAGCCCTTCGCCGAGTTCGAGCTTGAGCGAACCAGGAAGCACCCCCGAGCGGGCCAGGATCGTCTTCACGTCGTGAAGCAGGTCGTGCCGGAGGATCTGCCGCGAGGACACGTTCACGCAGGCGAAGATCGGCGGATCGACGTCGAGGGAGCGCTGCCAGGCGGCGAGTTCGAGGGCCGTGCGCTCTAGGGCGAAGATGCCGAGATTGACGACGAACCCGCTCTCCTCGGCGATGGGCATGAAGGTGGAATGCGGAATGCGGCCGAGCTTGGGGTGGTCCCAGCGTAGAACCGTCTCGAACCCCGCCACCGTACGGTCCTCGAGGCGGACGACGGGCTGGAACAGCACCTTCATCTCGTTGCGGTCCAGGGCGCGGCGCAGATCGGCTTCGAGCATCAGCCGGTCGCTGCGTTCGTTGCGCATGGAGGCGCGGAACACTTCCGTGCGGTCGCCGCCGTTGCGCTTGGCCTGGATCATCGCGATCTCGGCGTTCTTGAACACGTCCTCGCGCTTCAGGGCGGCTCCGGCCTCATGCAGGACGATGCCGATGGAGACGGTGAGGAAGATCTCGCGGTCGGCATAGGTGATCGGCGTGGCGATGGCCCGGCGGATCATGTCCGTGAAGGCAAGGATGCGGTCTGGCTCGCGCTCCGAGAGCAGGATCAGGCCGAACTCATCGCCCGCGATGCGGGCCAGGGAATCCTGCGGGCGCAGCAGCCGGCCGAGACGGCGCGACAGGGTGAGCAGGATCGAATCGCCCGCCGAAAGACCGATGGCGTCGTTGATCGCCTTGAACCGGTCCACGTCGAGGAGGATCGTCGTCGGTTTCAGGCGCGCGTCTTGGCTCGCGAAGGCGAGGGCGGCGTCGAGGCGGTCGTTGAACAATTCGCGATTGGGCAGGCCGGTGAGGCTGTCGTGGATCGCGTCGTAGAGCAGGCGCTCCTCGGCCGTCTTCACCTCGGTGACGTCCGAGATGGTGCCGACGATGCGGATGACCTCTCCGTCCGGTCCGATCACCGGCCGGGCCTTCAGCCGGTACCAGACATAGAGGCCTTCCGTTGAGCGCAGGCGGAAATCGTGGACGATGCGGCCGCGCCGTTCCTCGATCACCGTGTCCAGGGCGGCCGAATAGCGGTCCACGTCGAAGGGGTGGACGAGGCCGAGCCAGTTCGAGGCCGGCCCCTCGAGGGTGCCGCGCTTGAGGCCGAGCTGATTCTCGATCTCCTGTCCGGCGAAGACCCGGTCGGCCGGCACGTCCCAGTCGAAGACCACGTCGCCGGCGCCCGTCAGGGCCAGGGCACGCCGTTCGGTGTCCGAGACCAGGGAATGGGTCATCCCGCCGCCCGTGAAGGCGTGCTGCATCACCGTGAAGCCGATGAGCATGACGATGAGGACGAGGCCTCCGATGAGGGCGGGCTGAACGAGATCGCTACCGATCTGGCCGGTGATGGCGAAGCCCGCGGCCACGACCCAGACGAGGAGCAGGAACCAGGTCGGCACCAGCAGGATCGCCCGGTCGTAGCCGTTATGGATGGCGAGATAGACGATCAGCAGCAGGCCGACGCCGGCGACGGCGGCGATGGAGATGCGGGCAACGCCCGCCGCCACCGGCGGATCGAACACCGCCAAGCCCACGAGGCCTGCGAGGAACGCGAGCCAGAAGAAGGCCACATGGCCGTAGCGCACATGCCAGCGGCTCAGGTTGAGATAGGCGAACAGGAAGACGAGGAGCGTCGCCCCCAGCACCGCCTCGGCGGAGGCCCGGTAGACCCGCTCGGCCACTTCGGTGACGGGAAAGACCCGCTGCAGGAACCCGAAATCGATGCACGCATAGGCGAGCACCGCCCAGGCGAGGGCGGCGGCCGCGGGAAAGATGATCGCGCCCTTCACCACGAAGATGATCGTGAGGAACAGGGCGAGCAGGCCGGCGATGCCGATGATGATGCCCTTGTAGAGCGTCAGGCCGGTGGATTTCTTGCGGTAGGCTTCCTGGTCCCAGAGATAGACCTGCGGCACGTTCGGCCCGTTCAGCTCGGCGACGAAGGTGACGGTGGCGCCGGGATCGAGGGTGATCACGAACTGGTCGGCTTCCGGGTTCTCGTCCCGCTCGGGCCTGATGCCCTGGCTCGCCGTGATCGCCGCGATGCGCGAGCCGCCGAGATCCGGCCAGATCACGCCCGAGCCGACGAGACGGAAATGAGGCGCCACGAGGACCCGGTCGATCTGCTCGTCGGTGTCGTTGGTGAGCGCGAACACCATCCAGTCGGGCCTCGCGCCGCTGTCGCGGGCTTTCACCACGATGCGGCGGACGATGCCGTCCTTGCCGGGGGCGGTGGAGATCTGGATCAAGTCGCCGTCCGAGCGATAGCGCTCGATCATTGGCGTCAGGTCGATCGCCGGAGCGTCGAGGGTGACGCGCACGGCTTCCACGGCCGAAGCCGGCATCGCCGTTCCGAGGAAGCCGATGAGGACCGAGACGAAGGCGGTGAGGACGAGGAAAGATCTGCGCAACGGGCGAGTGTTCCGGCCGGGCGGGCACTGACGAGGAATACGGCTCAGCTTGTGGCCCAGTCGTACCGGCGGGGGGGTCCACGGACAAGGCGAGCGGCTTGCCCGCAATCGCGGCACCCACTGCTTCTTGGCGTAGCGCCGAGACGTTTTGGATCGCGTCCTTTTGCGGCCAAAACAAGCCGGACACACTTCTGAAACGTGGATCGGCTCGCCCGGAACGCTACCGGGGAGCGACAATCGCCGGTATGAAATCATACCCACGACCATGTGCCGGCCATTCGGTCGGTCGTCGGCAGCCTTATCCCTGACGCCGAGTCGCCCGGCCGGTGGCGCCCCTTAATTCGCCCGAAGCACGCCCTTCATCTTCTCCAGGGACGGGAGCTTCTTGATCGGGCCGATCGCGGCGAGCGTCGGAGCGCCGGACAGCAGGCGCGATCCCGCCGCCCTGACGTCGTCGACCGTGACGGCATCGATCTTGGCGATGACCTCCTGCGGCGGGATCACCCGGCCCCAGGCGAGCATCTGGCGGGCATTGCGTTCGATCCGGCCGCCGGGGGTTTCCAGGGCCGACAGAAGTGCCACCTTCACCTGTGCCTTGGCGCGGGCGACCTCCACGGAATCGGCATCGCGCGCCGCCTTGGCCGTGGCGGCCAGGGTCACGTCGACGAGTTCGGCGAGATCCGAGCCGGACGTGCCGGCGCCGATGCCGAACAGGCCGCAATCGACGAAGGACCAGTGGAACGCCTGGATCTCGTAGGCGAGGCCGCGGGTCTCGCGCACCTCGTGCCAGAGCCGCGAGGTGAGACCGCCGCCGAGCACCTGCGCGAACATATGGAGGGCGTAGTAGCCTTCGTCGCGAAAGGAGAGGCCGGGCAGGCCCAGCACGAGATTGGCCTGTTCGAGCTTTTTCTGGATCCGCTTCTCGCCGCCGACATAGGTGCCGGGGACCATCTCCGGGGCGACCGTCGCCGGCATCCCGCCGAAATGGTGCTCCGCCGCCTCGACGATGGCCTCGTGGGAGATGGCCCCCGCCGCAGCCACGACGATGCGGTCAGGGGTGTACTCGCGGGCGAGATAGGCTTCGATGGCGTTGCGGTCGAAGCTCGCGATGGTCTGCGGCGTGCCGATGATCGGACGGCCGATCGGCTGGTCCGGAAACGCCGCCGCGGTGAAGGCCTCGTAGACCACGTCATCGGGCGTATCCTCGATGGCGGCGTATTCCTGCAGGATCACGCCCTTCTCGCGGGCGAGTTCGCCCGCGTCGAAGACCGAGCGGGTGAGGATGTCGCCGATGACGTCCAGGGCGACGCCGGCATCCTCGCCGAGGACGCGGGCGGTGTAGCTGGTCCCCTCGGCGCTGGTGGCGGCATTGATGTCGCCGCCGACATTCTCGATATCTTCCGCGATCCGTCGGGCCGAGCGGGTCTCGGTCCCCTTGAACGCCATGTGCTCGATGAGGTGGCTGAGGCCGCCCTCGTCGGGCCGCTCGTGGCGCGATCCGGCGCCGACCCAGACGCCCAGGGTCGCGGTGGCGACACCCGGCATCGTCTCCGTGGTGACGGTGATGCCATTCGAGAGGCGGGACACCTTCAGGCCGGGAGAAGTGCCATGGGTCGCGAAATGCTGGTTCATGGGTTCTCAGTTCCCCGCCGTGATGCGTGAATGTGCGCGGATGAAAGCTTCCACCGCCGCCTGATCGTTGGCGACGCGGGTGAAACGCTCCTTCCGATCCAGCAGATCGGCGAGGTGCGGCGGCAGGACGGGGCGAAGGCCGCCCGTCGCTTGTGCGACCGCATCCGGAAACTTCGCCGGATGGGCGGTGGCGAGAGCGACGACGGGGGTCTTGCCGTCCTTTTCCAGAAGGCGCCGGCCGGCATGGACGCCGATGGCGGTATGCGGGTCGATGACCATGCCGATGTCGCGGTGGACCCGCGCGATCTCGGCGATGACGGCCTCCTCCGGCACGGAAGCGGCGTCGAACTCGTCGCGGACGGTCCTGAGCACCGCCTCGTCGAGATGGAAGCCGCCCGATTGCTTGAGCCCGGCCATCAGGCGCGAAAGACTTGATGCGTCGCGGCCTAGGGCCTCGAACAGCAGGCGCTCGAAATTCGAGGAGATCTGGATGTCCATGGACGGCGAGGTGGTCGGCTGGACGCCACGAACCTCGTAGGCGCCGTGCTCCAGGGTGCGGGCCAGGATGTCGTTGGCGTTGGTGCCGATCATCAGGCGCTCGATGGGCAGGCCCATGCGCTTGGCGACCCATCCGGCGAGGATGTCGCCGAAATTGCCCGTCGGTACCGCGAAGGAGACCGGGCGGTGCGGTGCGCCCAGGGCCACGGCGCTGGTGAAGTAATAGACCGCCTGTGCCGCGACCCGTGCCCAATTGATCGAGTTGACCCCGGAGAGCCTCAGCTCATCGGCGAAATCCGCGTGCTGGAACAGCGCTTTGACGATGTTCTGGCAATCGTCGAAATTGCCATCGATGGCGATGGCGTGGACGTTGTCCGCGCCCACCGACGTCATCTGGCGGCGCTGCACTTCGGAGACGCGGCCATGCGGGAACAGGATGAAGATGTCGACCTGATCGAGCCCGCGAAAAGCCTCGACGGCGGCGCTGCCGGTATCGCCGGAGGTGGCGCCGACGATGGTGGCGCGGGAGCGGCGGGACCGCAGGACATGGTCCATCAGCCGGCCGAGGAGCTGCATCGCCACGTCCTTGAACGCCAGCGTCGGACCGTGGAAGAGCTCCAGCAGGAACAGGTTGTCGTCGAGCTGCACCAGCGGGCACACCGCCGGGTGGCGGAACGTGGCGTAGGATTCCTCGATCATCCGGTCGAGATCGGCATCTGCGATCTCGCCGTCGATCAGCGGCCGCAGGACGAGCTTGGCCGCGTCGGCGTAGCGCTGTCCCGCGAGCCCGGCGATCTCGTCACGGGAAATCTGCGGCCAACTCTCGGGCAGGTACAGACCGCCGTCGCGGGCGAGGCCGGCGAGGAGAGCATCGGAAAAGCTGAGGGGCGCCGCGGCGCCGCGGGTCGAAACGTGTAGCAAAGGGGCCTCCGGGAAGGGGGCCGGTCTACACGAAGTGGATGGCGCTGTCGAAAGCGAGAAATTGCCGCCTGAACTGTGAGGTTGCACCAACCCCTCGACCGGAGCGACATGGCCCTGCCATCCGGAAGCGTCGGGGTTTCCCGACCTCGCCGTAAATCATAAGTTCGCGCGTGATCGCTCGACCGTCAACGAGTCGGCCGCGTCCGCCGGATTATCGAGTTTCTGGAAAGGCCGGATCGAGACCATCCGCCTTGGCCCTCACTTATGCGGTGTCGCCGGGCGCCTTGACGAGGCGGCAGCCATTGATCCTCCAAGTGCCGTCGCTCTGCTTTTCGAGGCTGTAGAGCGCTGTCCAGTCGATGCCGTTCTCGTCCTGCAGCGTCATGCCCAGGCTGAGACCATCCTCGCCGCTTTCCTCGACACGGTCGATGTTGAAGCTGCGAGCGCGGTAGACGGCACCGTATCCCTTCCGGACCATCTCGATGAACGTGTCCGGCGAGGCGAACATCCCCTGGATTGATGGGGCGGCCTGGGCATAGGCGGTGGCCGCGTCATCCTTGCGGAACGCCTCGATCTGACGCTCCACAGTCGCCTTGGCTGCGAGCTTCGCCGCTTCGTCTGTGGCCTGGGCCGGTTCCGAAGCGAGACAGGTGAGAGCGATCAGCAGGGAGAGGACGGTGCGCATGGACCACACTCCGCGATTGGGGGCGTCCACCATCAGGATAGCGCGACGCGTGCGGTCGGCAAGAGCGAGCCCGGATCCCGAGCCCTGTCGGCTTCCCTATGTGGCCGGGTTGCTGGCCGAGCCGTCCCGCTCTTCCGACAGACGTTTCCATGCGAAGACGCCGAAGACGCCGACGAGGCAGGCGGCGATGCCGAACCATGTGAAGGCGTATTGCATGTGGTTGTTGGGAAGGTCGACTCGAAGCTGTCCGCCCTTGGGCCAGCCGCCGGGGTTCGGCGTGGCATCCGCCTCGATGAGATAGGGCATCACGGTGAGCCCCCTTGCGGCAGCGATGCCATCGATGTCGCGATGGAACCACTCTCCCTTGGCAGGCTCCGGCGGCGGCACAAACATGGTCCGAATCTCAGGACCGCGCAGCATCCCGGTGATCGTGACCGATCCGGCGACCTGTCCCGGCTGGCGCCGCGCCGCATCCTTCAACTCCGTGGGCACGAAACCCCGGTTGACGATGACGACGCTGCCGTCATCGTCCCGCTTCAACGGTGTCAGAACGTAGAAGCCCTGAAGAGCCTTACCCGGCACGGCACCGGCCGCGAGACCGTGGACCAGGGTCTCCTGATCGTTCAGCAGCGTGCCCGTCACCCGCACGCGCTCGAACTCGTCCCGCGCCGGATCCCAATCGTTTCGGCCCGGGAGGGGGGCAGGGGGCTCGGCGCGCGAGCGGGCGACGATGCGGCCGATCAGAGCCTCCTTCTCGCCCTTGCGATGCAACTGCCACACACCGAGGCTCAACAGGATGGCCAAGCAGATCAGCGAGGCGATGGAGGGCGCGGCCAGCGCCCGCACGGCGCCCGGACGAACAGGCTTGGGCATCAGCGAAAGCGCCCCTGTTCGGCTTTATTGGCGAATTGAAGTGCTGCCAGCATCCCCTTCAACGGGCGCACGAGGGCGAGGCTCAGCCCCACCGACAGGGTGATGGCCACCACGGCATGGACCCAGATCGGCGGCTCGAAGGTGATCTCGAGCCAGAGCGCCAGCCCGACGACGACGATGCCGACGATGGACATGACGAAGAAGGCGGGACCGTCGCCGGAATTGAAGTTCGAATAGTCGAGGCTGCAGACCTCGCAGGACGGTCGGAACGTCAGGAAGCCGTCGAACATCGCGCCCTTGCCGCAGCGGGGGCAGCGGCAGCGCAATCCGGTGGGGACCGGAGGCGGTAGCGGCTGACGTGAGTTCACGATGCTTGCTCCTAGGCGACGGGAGAATCCGCCATCCGCCCCATATGGGGTTCCCGGAAGTCATGGCACGAAAAAGGGCGGCTCGCGCCGCCCTGATTCTCATACCTGTGTCGCAACGCCCCGATGAGACGGAACCCGTGTCAGTGAGCCGCCGTGCCGGCGCCCCAGACGTAGATCGAGGCGAACAGGAACAGCCAGACCACATCGACGAAGTGCCAGTACCAGGCGGCGAACTCGAAGCCGAGATGCTGCTGGACCGTGAACTGGCCGAGATAGACCCGGTAGAGGCAGATCGCGAGGAAGATCGTGCCGATGATGACGTGAGCGCCGTGGAAGCCCGTCGCCATGAAGAAGGTCGCCGAGTAGATGCTGCCCGAGAAGCCAAAATGCGCGTGGCTGTACTCGTAGGCCTGGCAGGCCGTGAACAGCACGCCGAGGATGATCGTGAGCCACAGGCCGTACTTCAGGCCCTTGCGGTCATTGTGCAGCAGAGCGTGGTGAGCCCAGGTGATCGTCGTGCCGGAGGTCAGCAGGATCAGGGTGTTGAGGAGCGGCAGATGCCAGGGATCGAACGCCTCGATGCCCTTGGGCGGCCAGGTGCCTCCGGTGAAATCGAGGCGCGTGGTCTGGATCGGGTCGGCGGTGTAGAGCGCCGCCTCGAAATAAGCCCAGAACCAGGCGGCGAAGAACATCACCTCGGAGGCGATGAACATGATCATGCCGTAGCGGTGGTGGAGCTGCACGACACGCGTATGGTCGCCGGCATTCGCCTCGTGAACGACGTCACGCCACCAGGCGAACATCACGTAGAGCACGCCGATCGTGCCGGCGCCGAAGATGTAGGGGCCGGGGCTGAGCGTGCCGATCTGCAGGCTCTTCATCCAGAACACGGCGCCGAACGCCATGAGGAAGCCGGAGAAGGCACCCAACAGCGGCCAAGGGCTCGGGCTCAAGATATGGAAGTCGTGATTCTTGGCGTGCGCCTCGGCCATCTTAACTCTTCTCCTCACCCCGGGCCCAATGCCGCGAACGGCTTTGACCTTCTGAACGTTCGGCTACACCGGAACCCTTAATCGGGACGGCGCAGTGTTGTCACGCTTGAGACCTCAAAAATCTGGCGCGTCGAAAACGCGTCCCGCCAAATAATTTGACCGCCTCAGAAATTGGTTTTCGCACCCTTGCCGTCGGTCGTCGCTAGGGCGGCCGAGGGCTGGCCGTTCTTCGACGCGAAGTAGGTGTAGGAGAGCGTCAGTTCCTGCAGATGGGCGGTGTTCGAATCGGCGCGCACGGCCGGATCAATGTAGAACACCACCGGGAAATCCATCGTCTCGCCGGGCTGCAACGTCTGCTCGTTGAAACAGAAGCACTGGATCTTCACGAAGAAGCTGCCCATGAGCCCCGGCTGGACATTGTAGGTCGCGATCCCCGTCGAGGGGGTCGTCCCCGTGTTCTTGACGCGGAAGAACACGGTCTTCGTCTCGCCCAGACGCGCTTCGATCTTCGGCGTCTCCGCGACGAAGCGCCAGGGCAGGGTCGACGCGACGTTGGTGTCGAAATGGACGACCATGCTGTCGTCCATAGCGACCTGAGTGGGAGCGAGCCCGACCCGCGGCGTGCCGTCATAGCCGGTGGCCTTGCAGAACATGTCGTAGAGCGGCGCCGACGCGAAGGCGAGGCCGATCATGCTCAAAGCCAGACCCGCGCAGGCGAGGGCGGTGACCGAAGCCTTGCGGTTCGGCGTGCTGCTTCGCTTGGTTGGCATGTCGGTCATGATGACGTCCGACTCTCTTCGCTGAACGGTCTGGTCGATCAGGTCACAGCGGGCGGTTGAGGATCTGCGGTCCGAGCTTGGCGATGGTCAGGGCGTAGAAGATGGCCACAAGGACGAACAACACCGTCGCGATGGCGATGGAACGCCTGCGCTGGCGTTGCTGCTCCTCGGACGTCAGACGCCGCGGCGGCGTGGATTTCTCCGGCATCGAGGTCACGCGAGCACCGCGCGGTAGAGGCCGAGGCCCTGCTCTGCCAGGACCGCCGAGAACAGCAGGAACAGGTAGAGGATGGAGAAGCCGAACATGCCGAGGGCGGCCTTGCGTTCCGCCTCGCCCTCGCGGTTGCGATAGACATGGACGCTGAAGGCCAGCATCCCGAGACCGCCGATGAAGGCGGTGACGCCGTAAAGCCAGCCGCCGAAACCGAGGAACACCGGGGCGAGGCCCACCGGGAACAGCAGGATCGAGTAGTAGATGATCTGGCGGCGGGTGGATTGCGGTCCGGCGACGTTGGGCATCATCGGGATGCCGGCCTTGGCGTATTCGCCGGCCTTGATGAGCGCGAGCGCCCAGAAATGCGGCGGCGTCCAGATGAAGATGATGAGGAACAGGATCGTCGATTCGATGCCCACCGATCCCGACACGGCGGCCTGACCGATCATCGGGGGCAGGGCGCCGGCGGCGCCGCCGATGACGATGTTCTGCGGCGTCGCCCGCTTCAGCCACATGGAATAGACGACCGCATAGAAGACGATCGTGAAGGCCAGGAGCGAAGCGGCGAGCCAGTTCGAGGCGAGGCCGAGGACCAGCACCGAGCCCACCGACAGGACGACGCCGAAGGCGAGGGCCTCGCCGGGTTGGATGCGGCCGCCGGGAATCGGGCGGGTCGCGGTGCGGGTCATGACCGCGTCGATATCGGCATCCCACCACATGTTGAGGCAGCCGGAGGCGCCGGCACCCACCGCGATCATCAGGAGCGAGATCACGCCTACGACGGGCTGGATGTGAACGTGCGAGACCACCATGCCGACGAGGGCGGTGAAGATCACCAGCACCATCACGCGCGGCTTCAGGAGTGCGAAGAAATCCGCGACCTCACCGCCGACCATCATCGGGGTCGGCGCGAAATCGTGCGGCTCGGCGGCAGCGGAGACGCTGTTCGACAGGCTCGTCATGGTGTCCCGATACTGTTGTCGGTATGGCCGGAATTCGGATCACGCCGTCTCTGGCGCCGCCCTTTGCGGGATGTCGCTCGGTGAAGAGGGGCATCCGGTAAAGAGCGAGGACCGCTCACGCGATCCTCGCAATCCCTAGTGTCGTTTTAGAACAATCGCAATTTCGGAGCCGATCGCGATCGTGAAGACTGCAGTGCCTCAGTGACCGTGGTCATCGACGATGGTCGGCAGCGTCTCGAACTGGTGGAAGGGCGGCGGTGAGGAGAGCGTCCACTCGAGGGTGGTGGCGCCTTCGCCCCACGGATTGTCTGCAGCGCGGACCTTCGAACGGAAGGCGAGGACGACGCCGATGAAGAACACCACCATGCCGAGAGCGAAGATATGACCGCCCCAGGTGGAGACCTTGTGCCAGCCGGCGAAGGCTTCCGGGTAGTCGGCGTAACGACGCGGCATGCCGGCGAGACCCAGGAAGTGCATCGGGAAGAACAGGACGTTCGCGCCGATGAAGGCCAGCCAGAAGTGCAGCTTGCCGGCCCATTCCGGGATGACGTAGCCGGTCATCTTCGGGAACCAGTAGTAGACACCGGCGAAGATGATGAACACGGCGCCGAGCGACAGCACGTAGTGGAAGTGCGCGACGACATAATAGGTGTCGTGGAGGTACTTATCGACCGCCGAGTTCGCCAGCACGACGCCGGTGACGCCGCCGACCGTGAAGAGGAAGATGAAGCCGACCGCCCAGTGCATGGCGGCGGTGAAGCGGATCGAGCCGCCCCACATAGTCGCGATCCACGAGAAGATCTTCACGCCGGTGGGCACCGCGATGACCATGGTCGCGAAGACGAAGTAGGACTGCGTCTGGAGCGACAGGCCGACGGTGTACATGTGGTGAGCCCACACGACGAAGCCGACGACGCCGATGGCGACCATGGCGTAGGCCATGGCGAGGTAGCCGAACACGGGCTTGCGCGAGAAGGTCGAGATGATGTGGGAGACGATGCCGAAGGCCGGCAGGATCATGATGTACACTTCGGGGTGGCCGAAGAACCAGAACAGGTGCTGGTAGAGCACCGGATCACCACCGCCGGCCGGATCGAAGAAGGTCGTGCCGAAGTTGCGGTCCGTAAGCAGCATCGTGATCGCGCCGGCGAGGACCGGGAGCGACAGAAGCAGCAGGAACGCGGTCACCAGCTCGGCCCAGGCGAACAGCGGCATCTTGTGCAGGGTCATGCCCGGCGCGCGCATGTTCAGGATGGTGGTGATGAAGTTGATGGCGCCGAGGATCGAGCCGGCACCGGAAAGGTGGAGGGCGAAGATCGCGAAATCGACAGAGGGACCGGGATGGCCGGAGGTGGAGAGCGGCGGGTAGACGGTCCAGCCCGTACCGGCACCGCTGGTTCCGGGGGCACCTTCGACGAACAGCGAGCAGACGAGGCTCGCGAAGCCGGCGACGGTGAGCCAGAACGAGATGTTGTTCATGCGCGGGAACGCCATGTCGGGCGCGCCGATCATGAGGGGCACGAACCAGTTGCCGAAGCCGCCGATCAGCGCCGGCATCACCATGAAGAATACCATGATGAGGCCGTGGCCGGTCACGAACACGTTGTAGGTGCCGGGATTCGAGAAGTACTGCAGGCCGGGCTCTTCCATCTCCATGCGGATGCCGAAGGAAAGGAACGCGCCGATGATGCCCGCGCAGAACGCGAACAGGAGGTAGAGGGTGCCGATGTCCTTATGGTTGGTCGACAGGAACCAACGGGCGAAGAAGGACGGCGTATGGGAGGCGTGGGCGTCGTGATGCCCTGATTGTGCTGTGGCGGTTGCCATCGTTGCAGACCCTGTTCAGGTTTCTCTAAATCTCTCGATTTGCGAATGGACCGACCCGATCAGGAGTCGGTCCAGCCGGTGCCGTCGGGCGGCGCCGGAAAAAGCCGCTACTTGGCTTCTGCGAACTTCGAACCGTCGTCGAGGCGGGCGAACTTGGTCTTCCCTTCGGCGAGCCAGGCGGCATAGGCCTCGTCGCTCACGACCTGCACGGTGATGGGCATATAGGCGTGACGGGCACCGCAGAGCTCCGAGCACTGGCCGTGATAGGTGCCCTCACGCTCGGCCTTAAACCAGAACTGATTCAGGCGACCGGGGATCGCATCGATCTTGAAGCCGAAGGATGGCATCGCCCAGGAATGCAGCACGTCGGCCGCGGTCACCTGGATCTTCACGATCTTGTTCACCGGAACGACCATGTCGTTGTCGGTGCCCAGCAGCTTGGGCTGCTTCTCTTCGTCGATATTGGCATCGAAGGTGAAGCCGCCGCCATTCTCCACGGCCGGGTACTCGTAGGACCAGTACCAGGCATGGCCGATCACCTTGATGATGACGTCGGCCTTGGGGTCCGAGAGCTGTGTGCGCAGCAGGCGGAACGAGGGGATGGCCACCGCCACCAGGATCAGCACCGGGACGATGGTCCAGGCGATCTCGATCATGGTGTTGTGGGTGGTCTTGGACGGGACCGGGTTCGCCTTCGCGTTGAACTTGATGATGCAATAGACGATCAGGCCCAGCACGAAGGCCGAGATGCCGAAGGAGAGCCAGTGCATCCCCTGCTCGAACGTGTGGATGTCCCGCGCGTTCTCGGTGACGGCGACCTGACGGTCCATCTGCCACGGCTCGGGCTGGCCGATGCCCGCCGCCAGAGCGGCTGTAGATACGAGGGCGGTGCCGAGCGCAGCAAAAGCGCCCGCAGCAAGTCCCCATGATGACCGGTGTTGCGCCTGCGTGGTCCGCATGTGCCTCTCGTGGCTCCCCTTGGTATCGTTCTACGTCGTCCCGCAGCGTCTTGCGACTTTTGACGTCGCGCGCAAGTCCTCGCTCAACGGGAAAGGCAAGCCTCGATCACGTATTTCGGGCTGGCATTGCCGGTGTCAGACCACATGGAGGTCGGCGGCGCAACCGCAACAGCGTCGCATGGATGTGGCTTTCCCCGTAGTGCAGGCCGAAGGGAGCCCGAATGACGAGCGGGGTTCAAAGCGATTTTGCTCGGCGGCAAACTTAAATTTATCTTACGGCGGTCTTCGGGGGTGAATCCATCGCCAGTATAGCGCCGTTCCCGCTATGGAGGGGGCCTGATCCCATGCGAGGATGCGTGTGCTCGTCCAGGTTTCGAGCGCGCCGGAGGCCGGAACGGGGATGAACACGATTAGGTCCCGGCGGTGATCGAGCGTCTCGAATTCCTCCTTGCCTTGGCCCGCGAGCGGCATTTCGGCCGAGCGGCGCAATTCTGCAACGTGTCTCAGCAGACCCTCTCGGCCGGGGTAAAGCAGCTCGAGGAGCGGCTCGGCGTCCTATTGGTGGAGCGCGGGTCCCGCTTCCAGGGGTTCACCCCCGAAGGTGAGCGCGTCCTCGATTGGGCACGCCGGATCGTCGGCGACGCGCGCGCCATGCGAGAAGAAGTGGCCAGCTTGCGCCGGGGTTTGTCGGGCACCCTGCGGCTCGCGGCGGTTCCCACCGCGACGCCCATCGTCGCCTCGTTGACGACGCCCTTCCGTGCCCGCCATCCCGACGTGCGGTTCTCCGTCCACTCGACGACCTCCGGCGAGATCGGCCGATTGATCGCCGACCACGAGATCGATGCCGGAATCACCTATCTGGAGAACGAGCCCCTCGGGAAAGTCATCGCGGTGCCGCTCTACCGCGAGCGCTACCGCCTGCTCACGGCCATCGACGGCGTCTACGGCAAGAGGGATTCGGTCAGCTGGGAGGAGGTCGGTCGTCTGCCCCTGTGTCTGCTCACGCCGGACATGCAGAACCGCCGCATCATCGACGGGCACTTGCACAATGCCGGGCGGGATGCCGCGCCGCTGCTCCAGTCGAACTCCATGATCGTGCTGCTCACCCATGTCCGCACGGCGAAATGGGCGAGCGTCATGCCCGCTGTCCTCGCCGACAGCTTTCGCCTCAGTGAGCGCGTCCGCTCCGTTCCGATCGGTGAGCCCGATGTCAGCCATATGATCGGGCTGGTGGTGCCGGAACGGGACCCGATGACGCCCCTTTGCGCGGCGCTCATCGTCGAGGCCCAGGCGATCGCTCCCACAGTCGCCGACGACATCGCTTCGCTCTAACGCGCATTCTCATCTCCCTCGTCACGCTGTCCTTTTGCAGCGCACAATAGAATTATAACAAAAAAGCATTGTCGACCGACCGAACCGCGCGATTGATTCACGTTCGGAGATATACCACCTTGGAACGACAACAAGTTCACTAGGTAGGAACAATGCTGCAGCACGAGCCCTGGAGCGCGCAGCGTGCGGCCGGCATCATCGCCGACCATACGCATCTCGAAGGCGCCACGCTCCCCATTCTTCACGCCTTGCAGGAGACCTTCGGTTACGTGGACGAGGGCGCGGTGCCGCTGATCGCGGATGCGCTGAACCTGTCCCGGGCCGAGGTTCACGGCTGCATCACGTTCTATCACGACTTCCGCCGCGCGCCCTCGGGCAAGCACCAGGTGAAGCTGTGCCGCGCCGAGGCCTGCCAGGCCATGGGATCGGACGCCCTCCACGCCGACATCCTCGCCCGCCTCGGCATCGATTGGCACGGGACGACTTCGGACGGTCAGATCACTGTGGAGCCGGTCTATTGCCTCGGGCTCTGTGCCAACGGTCCGGGCGCGTTGGTTGACGACGAACCGCTCGCGCGCCTCACCGCCGATTCCCTGGAATCGGCCCTCACGGAGATGAAGTCGTGAGCATCACCATCTATGTCCCGCGCGACGCCGTCGCCCTCGGTCTCGGCGCCAACCGTGTCGCCCGCGCGATCTTCGCCGGCGCCGAGCGCCGCGGCCTCGACGTCACCATCGTCCGCACGGGCTCGCGCGGGATGCTGTGGCTGGAGCCCATGGTCGAGGTCGCGACTCCGGAGGGCCGCATCGCCTACGGTCCCGTCACGCCCGGCGATGTCGACAGCCTTCTCGATGCCGGCCTGGTGAATGGCGGCGAGCATGCCCTTCGCCTCGGCAAGCCCGAGGAGATGCCCTATCTCGCCCGTCAGCAGCGCCTCACCTTCCATCGCTGCGGTGTGATCAATCCCGTCTCGGTGGAGGATTACCGGGCGCATGGCGGCTATAACGGGCTGGATGCCGCGCTGAAGCTCGATGCCGCCGGCATCGTGGCGCAGGTGCGCGATTCCGGCCTGCGCGGACGCGGTGGTGCCGGCTTCCCCGCCGGCATCAAGTGGAACACGGTGATGCTCGCCCAGTCCGAGCAGAAATACGTCGTCTGCAATGCCGACGAGGGCGATTCCGGCACCTTCGCAGACCGGATGATGATGGAGGGCGACCCCTTCAACCTCATCGAGGGCATGACCATCGCGGGCATCGCGACGGGCGCCACGCGCGGCTACATCTATCTGCGGTCCGAATATCCCCAGGCCTTCGCGACGCTCAAGGAAGCGATCGTCAACGCCCGGGCCGCCGGCTATCTCGGCGAGAACGTGGCGGGCTCGGGCAAGGCCTTCCATCTTGAAGTGCGCTTGGGCGCCGGCGCCTATATCTGCGGCGAGGAAACCTCTCTGCTGGAGAGCCTGGAGGGTCGTCGCGGCATCGTCCGCGCCAAGCCGCCGATCCCGGCACTCAAGGGCTTCCTCGGTCAGCCGACCCTCGTCAACAACGTGATGACATTCACCGCCGTGCCCTACATCCTGGAGCACGGCGCCAAGGCCTATGCCGATTACGGCATGGGCCGTTCGCTCGGCACGCTGGCGATCCAGCTCGCCGGTAACATCAAGCATGGCGGCCTCATCGAGTTCGCCTTCGGCATCACCCTGCGCGAGATCATCGAGGATTTCGGCGGCGGAACGCAGAGCGGCCGTCCGGTGCGGGCCGTACAGGTCGGCGGCCCGCTCGGGGCCTACTTCCCCGACCATCTCCTCGACACGCCCCTCGATTACGAGGCGATGGCGGCCAAGAAGGGCCTCGTCGGCCATGGCGGCATCGTCGTGTTCGACGACACCGTGGACATGGCCAAGCAGGCCCGCTTCGCCTTCGAGTTCTGCGCGGTGGAATCCTGCGGCAAGTGCACCCCCTGCCGCATCGGCGCGACGCGCGGCGTCGAGACCATGGACAAGGTCATCGCCGGCATCCGTCCCACCGAGAATCTCGCCGTCGTGGCCGACCTTTGCGACGTCATGACCGATGGGTCGCTCTGCGCCATGGGGGGCCTCACACCGATGCCCGTCATGAGCGCGATCACCCATTTCCCCGAGGATTTCCAGCAGCGCGGACCGATGTCCGTGGCCGCTGAATAAGGAGGCGCGACCCATGGCCCTCATCAAAGAGATCGATTACGGCACCCCGATCCGCATATCGGAGCAGACCGTCACCCTCACTATCGACGGCATGAGCGTCACCGTTCCGGCCGGCACTTCGGTGATGGCGGCGGCGATGCATGCCGGCACGGCGATCCCCAAGCTCTGCGCCACCGATTCGCTGGAAGCCTTCGGCTCCTGCCGCCTCTGCCTCGTGGAGATCGAGGGGCGACGCGGAACACCCGCCTCCTGCACCACCCCGGCCGAGAACGGCATGGTCGTCTCGACCCAGACGGACAAGCTCGCCAAGCTCCGCAAGGGCGTGATGGAGCTCTACATCTCCGATCACCCCCTCGACTGCCTGACCTGTGCCGCCAACGGCGATTGCGAGTTGCAGGACATGGCCGGCGCGGTCGGCCTGCGCGACGTGCGCTACGGCTATGACGGCGCCAACCACGTCAAACCCTCCTCGGACCAGTACCTGGCCAAGGATACGTCGAACCCGTATTTCACCTACGATCCGTCGAAGTGCATCGTCTGCAATCGCTGCGTCCGCGCTTGCGAGGAGACGCAGGGCACCTTCGCGCTCACGATTTCGGGCCGTGGCTTCGACAGCCGCGTGGCTGCCGGCCCCACCGATTTCTTCAATTCCGAATGCGTGTCCTGTGGCGCCTGCGTCCAGGCCTGCCCCACGGCGACGCTTCAGGAGAAGTCGATCATCGAGCATGGTCAGCCGGACCATTCCGAGGTCACCACCTGCGCCTATTGCGGCGTCGGTTGCTCGTTCAAGGCCGAGATGCAGGGTACCCGCATCGTCCGGATGGTCCCATACAAGGACGGCAAGGCCAACGAGGGCCATAGCTGCGTCAAGGGCCGCTTCGCCTACGGTTACGCCACCCACAAAGACCGCATCACCAAGCCGATGATCCGCGACAAGATCACGGACCCCTGGCAGGAAGTGTCGTGGGAGGTCGCGATCGATCGCGCCGCGTCTGAGTTCAAGCGCATCCAAGCCAAGTACGGCAAGGATTCGGTGGGCGGCATCACCTCGTCACGCTGCACCAACGAGGAGGCCTACCTCGTCCAGAAGCTCGTGCGCGCCGCCTTCGGCAACAACAACGTCGATACCTGCGCCCGCGTCTGCCATTCGCCCACGGGCTACGGCCTGATGTCGACGCTCGGCACCTCCGCCGGCACGCAGGACTTCGCCTCGGTGGCGCATTCCGACGTGATCCTCGTCATCGGCGCGAACCCGACGGATGGTCACCCGGTCTTCGGCTCGCGGATGAAGAAGCGCCTGCGTGAGGGCGCCAAGCTCATCGTCGCCGATCCGCGCAAGATCGACCTGGTGAAGTCGCCCCATATCGAGGCCGATTACCACCTGCCGCTGAAGCCCGGCTCCAACGTCGCCTTCATCAACGCGATGGCGCACGTCATCGTCACCGAAGGGCTCATCGACGAGGCCTATGTCCGCGAGCGCTGCGATCTCGGCGACTTCGAATCCTGGGCTCGATTCATCGCCGAGGAGCGTCATTCGCCGGAGGCACAGGCCGACAAGATCGGCGTGAACCCCGAGGACATCCGGGGTGCCGCCCGCCTCTACGCCACCGGCGGAGCAGCCGGCATCTATTACGGTCTGGGCGTCACCGAGCACAGCCAGGGCTCGACCATGGTCATGGGCATGGCCAACATCGCCATGGCCACCGGCAATATCGGCATGCTGGGCGCAGGCGTGAATCCGCTGCGCGGCCAGAACAACGTCCAGGGCTCCTGTGACATGGGCTCGTTCCCGCACGAGCTGCCGGGCTACCGCCACGTGTCGGACGATGCTACCCGCGAGACCTTCGAATCCCTGTGGGGCGTCCAGCTCGACAAGGATCCGGGCCTGCGCATCACCAACATGCTCGACGAAGCCGTCGATGGCGCCTTCAAGGGCATGTACATCCAGGGCGAGGACATCGCTCAGTCCGACCCCGACACGCACCACGTCACCGCCGGCCTGATGGCGATGGAATGCATTGTCGTCCAGGACATCTTCCTGAACGAGACTGCGAAATACGCCCACGTTTTCCTGCCGGGCGCGTCGTTCCTCGAGAAGGACGGCACCTTCACCAATGCCGAGCGGCGCATCAGCCGCGTCCGCAAGGTGATGCCGCCGCTGGCCGGCTACGGCGATTGGGAGGGCACGATCCTGCTCTCCAACGCGCTGGGCTACCCGATGAACTACTCGCATCCCAGCGAGATCATGGACGAGATCGCCTCGCTCACCCCGAGCTTCAAGGGCGTGAGCTTCGCCAAGCTCGACGAGCTCGGCTCGATCCAGTGGCCGTGCAACGACGCCGCTCCCAACGGCACGCCGATGATGCACGTGGACCGGTTCGTGCGCGGTCTCGGCAAGTTCATGATCACCGAGTACGTGGCCACCGAGGAGCGCACCGGCCCGCGCTTCCCGCTCATCCTCACCACCGGCCGCATCCTGTCGCAGTACAATGTCGGCGCACAGACCCGCCGCACGGAGAACTCGCGCTGGCACGAGGAGGACGTGCTGGAGATCCACCCGTTCGACGCGGAGGTGCGCGGCATCGTCCACGGCGATCTGGTGGCCCTGGAGAGCCGTTCCGGCGACATCGCCCTCAAAGCGATCGTCTCCGAGCGCATGCAGCCGGGCGTGGTCTACACCACCTTCCACCACGCCAAGACCGGCGCCAACGTCATCACCACCGACTTCTCGGACTGGGCCACCAACTGCCCTGAGTATAAGGTGACGGCGGTGCAGGTGCGGCGGACCAACCGTCCGTCGGATTGGCAAGCTAAGTTCTTCGAGGAGGACTTCTCGCTCACGAGAATCGCGACGCAATTGAATGCTGCCGAGTGAACGGAACGATCTGAACGATAGCGACACGCCGGCTCCGACGAGCCGGCGTGTACCGACCCTGGTCGTGGCCTACGACGATCCCATGGCCCGCGAAGGGCATCGCGATCTTGCCGTCGAGATGCCCGTCAACCTCGTCTATGGCAGCGTGCCCTACGCGGTCATGATGACGACCCCGTCCGACCTCGTGGATTTCGCCTACGGTTTCAGCCTCACCGAGGGAATCGTCGAGTCCGCCGACGAGATCAGGTCCGTCCAGGTCGAGGACGGAGACGGGGGATTGCGTCTGATGGTCGATCTCGCACCGGGGCGGTTGCGCGAGCACCTTGCCCGGAAACGCGCCATTTCCGGGCGTACCGGATGCGGTGTCTGCGGGATCGACGACCTTGCGGCCCTGCCCAAGGCGGAGCCGCGTGCTCATGCTATGCAGGCGGTCGGGATCGAATCGATCCAGCGCGCCCTGCTCGAAATGGGCGATGCGCAGCTTCTCAACCACACGACCCGCGCCGTCCATGCGGCGGCTTGGGCGGATCCCGGGGGCAACCTTCTCGCCGTGCGCGAGGATGTCGGCCGGCATAACGGGCTCGACAAGCTGATCGGCGCGCTGATGCGGGAGCGGACCGACCCGCGCGAGGGGTTCGTCGTCATCACCAGCCGCTGTTCGTTCGAGATGGTCGAGAAGGCCGCGACCTTCGGTGCTGCGGTCCTGGTGGCGATCTCGGCCCCGACATCGCTGGCCATCGAACGGGCGCGCCTGCACGACATGACGCTCTGCGCCATCGCCCGGTCGGACACCCTCACGGTCTTCACCGGCCGGGAACGCCTTCTCCTTGCCGCCGAGCGCTAGAGGCGCGCGGCCCCCTTCACCCGTCGACCAGAGCCAGTCCCATGAGCGCCCTGACCACCAACGATAAGCTCGTCCGCATGGCGAACCAGATCTCCGGCTTCTTCCGATCCTATCCGGACGACGAGGCGGTCGCCGGCATTCACAAGCACATCGTCGCGTTCTGGACGCCGAAGATGCGCCGCGCCCTTGAAGCGCATGGCCCCACGGAGGGGAGCGGGCTCGATCCGCTGGCGTTGAAGGCGATCACGACTTCGCCCGACCAGAATGACAGCCCCATTCGGGCGGCCACTAACGATCCGCACCTCCAGGGTGCCGGCGCCAGCGACGCCGGCTGAACAGCGCTTTCGTGTCCGCGTGAGGATTAGGCGTCGAGCTTGCTTCGCTCGACGCCTTCGGTGGTCCGGTCGCTGTGGCGAGAAGGGCTAATCCGCCGGGCGGTCGCCTGCCTGATCCTTGTCGGTCGCTCCGGGAACCACCGTCGCGCCACCGATCACCCGAACGGCCTTCTTGTCCGCCGGGGGATCGCTCCAGGCCTGTGCCTTGCCGGGCGAAGTCTGAGGCGCCGGCCCGGCGTCGCGACGGGGCTGATTCGCGGCGGGTGTCGGCGGTTCGGCCTTCGGTTGCTCTACCGCCGCGACGGGGGGCTCGTCGCTTCGACGCTCGGGCGTCGTGTTCGCCGTGGACGGTGAAGGGGCTTCCGGCGCGAGCCGAGGCGCGGCCGGTTTCGTCGGCGGGGCCAATCTGGTGATTTTGCGGGCAGGTGGTGCTTCCGCCGGGCGTCGCGCGTCGCCGGTCCGGGCATCCGGGTTCAGGCCCAGCGGATTGCGGTCGGAGGGTTCGACGCGGGTGGTGGTCTCGGGGCGCGCCGCCACGTCGTAACGCGGTTGCCGGCCGATGCTATCTCCGTTCGGGATCCTTCCGGGAGGAACCAGCCGTTCGGCTTCGCGCATCGGTCGACGGGGCTGCTCGTCCGCCTCGGTCCAGCCATAGCCGGGCGCCGCCGGACGGGCGACCGGAATCGGTGCGGGCGGCAACGGTACGCCGAGCCGCTGACGGTCGAGAACGGCGCCGTCCCGAGCATCCACGAACAACCGGACCCTGTCGCCATAGGGGCCGGTCGCTTCGACGATATAGGCCCGGCCGTCGAATCGCGGCCGCGTCACCTCGGTGAAGCCCCGGTCGTTGAGGCGCCAGACCACGGCACGGGGGGGAAGGAACGGATCGGGCTCGTAGCCGTACTGTGCCTGGGCCGTGCCCGTCCCGAGAGCCGACAGGGTGATGAACCCCGCCAGCATGGTCAGGCTGATCGTATGGGAGCGCACAGGCGCCCTGCGGCTCGATTCCATGGTGCCTCGTCTCGATGAAGTGTCGTCGTTCCGTAGCCCACTGTTGGCGCAGGTCTAAGGAGGTCTCCGTGCGGTCCATCACCCCGCATGCCGCTTGTGCTTGGCAAGTCTTGTAGACTGCCCGAATGGGGCGGGAATACGGGTGAAGCGCGGCAAGTCTCGGGCGGCCCCGATCCGCCGCCATTGGGCGAGGGGGCGAGTGCCGTTCATAGGCTGCCGGGTGCCTCGGCTGGTCGCGGCGTCGCACGGTGCATCAAACCTGTCCATCGGGCACGCGAGCCTCTTGCTGGACCGTTTAAAATCTGTCACCTTCCGTAATTAGGACAGTACGGCTGTCCCATTTTTGGCGGGGCGTCCCCACGGCGAGTGATTGCCGGGGACGAAGTGCCTTCGAGGAACGTGGAAGGTCTGGAGCGGGTGTCGAATCTCACGAAAAAACGAGATTCCAAGCCGGTCGCCATCGCGGCGATCCGGGCCCGCACGGCTTGAATTCAAGCCGGCGCTGAGCCCGCGGAGAGCGGGCGCTTCCTCACCGAAGACCCTGCCCGAATCCGACCGCGTCGAGGACGGAGCCTGAGTGCCGGATGGCATTTGGGCATGAAACATGCTCGCATGCGGGCACGGACGAACGAGGCTGAGGGGTTATGAACATGGCCGCATCTGAGGTTGCCGGGGTCGTCCAGAACCCGATCCCCGCCACGCGGGACGGCGTCGCGCCGCTCGTCGTCCGCGATCACGCTCTCCCGCCCAAGCAGGGCCTCTACGATCCCGCCCGTGAGGGCGATGCCTGCGGCGTCGGCTTCGTGGCGGACATGCATGACCGGCGCACCCACGCCATCGTCGCGCAGGGGCTGCTCATCCTCGAGAACATCGACCATCGCGGCGCAGTCGGCGCCGATCCGAAGATGGGCGATGGCTGCGGCATCCTCACCCACATCCCTCATTTCCTCCTGAAGGAGGAATGCGAGGGCCTCGGCATCGCTTTGCCTGAGCCCGGCCATTACGGCGTCGGGCAGTTCTTCATGCCGAAGGACGAGGAAGGCCGCCGCATCGTCGAGGAGATCGTCGAGAAGGCCCTCCAGGACGAAGGGCTTCCTTTCCTCGGCTGGCGCGACGTGCCGGTGGATTCGAGCGACCTCGGTGTGCGCGTCAAGGAGACGGAGCCGCACCACAAGCAGGTCTTCATCGGCCGCCCGGCCGCGATCACGGACGAGGACGCGTTCGAGCGCCGTCTGTTCATCGCCCGCAAGGTCATCTCGAACAAGGTCTACGGCCTCAACGATCCGCGCGTGAAGGCCTATTACCCGGTCTCCGTCTCGACCCGTACCATCGTCTACAAGGGTATGGTTCTGGTCACGCAGCTCGGCCATTACTTCAAGGACCTGCAGGACGAGCGCTACGTCTCGGGCCTCGCCCTCGTGCACCAGCGTTTCGCCACCAACACCTTCCCGACCTGGCAACTGTCGCATCCCTACCGGATGGTCGCCCATAACGGCGAGATCAACACGCTGCGCGGCAACGTGAACTGGATGGCGGCGCGCCAGGCCAGCGTCGACTCGGATCTGTTCGGCAACGACATCTCGAAGCTGTGGCCGATCTCCTACGAGGGCCAGTCCGACACCGCCTGTTTCGACAACGCCCTCGAGTTCCTCGTGCAGGGCGGCTACTCGCTCGCCCATGCCATGATGATGCTGATCCCGGAGGCCTGGGCCGGCAATCCGCTCATGAGCGAGGAGCGCAAGGCGTTCTACGAATATCACGCCGCGCTGATGGAGCCGTGGGACGGCCCCGCCGCCGTCTGCTTCACCGACGGCCGCCAGATCGGCGCGACCCTCGACCGCAACGGCCTGCGCCCCGCCCGCTACATCGTCACGGAAGACGGCCTCGTCGTGCTGGCCTCCGAGATGGGCGTCCTGCCGATCCCCGACGAGAGCATCGTCGAATCCTGGCGCCTGCAGCCGGGCCGCATGCTGCTCATCGACCTGCAGAAGGGCCGCATCATCTCCGACGAGGAGATCAAGAGCGAGCTCGCGGCGGCCAATCCCTATGCGCAATGGGTGAAGAACACCCAGATCGTGCTGGAAGACCTGAAGCCAGTCATCCCGCGTGCCTCGCGTTCGGATGTGTCGCTGCTCGATCGGCAGCAGGCGTTCGGCTACAGCCAGGAAGACCTCAAGCTGCTGATGGCGCCCATGGCCGTCACCGGCCAGGAGGCGGTCGGCTCGATGGGAACCGATACGCCGCTCTCGGCTCTCTCCGACAAGCCCAAGCCGCTCTACACCTACTTCAAGCAGAACTTCGCCCAGGTCACCAATCCGGCGATCGACCCGATCCGCGAGGAGGCCGTGATGAGCCTCGTCTCGTTCATCGGGCCGCGCCCGAACCTGCTCGACATGGAGGGCGCCTCCCGCAAGAAGCGCCTCGAGGTCCGTCAGCCGATCCTGACCAACGGCGATCTGGAGAAGATCCGCTCGATCTCGCATTTCGAGGATCGCTTCGACACGAAGACCCTCGACATCACCTTCCCGGCCGAATCCGGCGCCGTCGCCATGGAAGGTGCGGTCGACCGGCTCTGTGACCGGGCCGAAGCGGCGGTGCGCGGCGGCTACAACATCATCATCCTGACCGACCGCGGCGTCGGCCCGGATCGCATCGCGATCCCGGCCTTGCTGGCCACGGCGGCGGTGCACAACTACCTGATCCGCAAGGGGCTGCGCACCTCGGTCGGTCTCGTGGTCGAATCCGGCGAGCCGCGCGAGGTGCATCACTTCGCCTGTCTGGCCGGCTACGGCGCCGAGGCGATCAACCCCTATCTCGCCTTCGAGACCGTGATCGCGATGAAGGCCGAGTTCCCGCCGGATCTCACCGACGACGAGATCGTCTACCGCTACATCAAGTCGATCGATAAGGGCCTGCTCAAGGTCATGTCCAAGATGGGCATCTCGACCTATCAATCCTATTGCGGCGCTCAGATCTTCGACGCGATCGGCCTGAACTCGTCCTTCGTCGCCCGCGACTTCTTCGGGACGAAGACCACGATCGAAGGCATCGGCATGGCCGAGGTGGCCGAGGAGACCGCCCGTCGTCACGCAGACGCGTTCGGCGATGCCCCGGTCTTCCGTCACGCCCTCGATGTCGGCGGCGAATATGCCTACCGCCTGCGCGGCGAGAGCCATACCTGGACGCCGGATTCGGTGGCGACCCTGCAGCACGCGGTGCGCCTCGGCCTGCCCGAGCGCTACCGCGAGTTCGCCCGGCTGGTGAACGAGCAGGAGAACCACCTCAAGACCATCCGCGGCCTGTTCCGGATCAAGCAGGCGGCCGAGCTCGGCCGGGCGCCCGTGGACATCTCCGAGGTCGAGCCGGCGGTGGACATCGTCAAGCGGTTCGCCACGGGCGCGATGTCCTACGGCTCCATCTCGAAGGAGGCGCACGAGACCCTCGCCATCGCGGTGAACTCGTTCGGCGGTCGCTCGAATTCGGGTGAGGGCGGCGAGGAGGTCGAGCGGTTCAAGCCGATGGCCGACGGTCGCTCGCGCCGCTCGGCGATCAAGCAGGTGGCCTCCGGCCGCTTCGGCGTGACGACGGAATATCTCGTCAATGCCGACATGATGCAGATCAAGGTCTCGCAGGGCGCCAAGCCCGGCGAGGGCGGCCAGCTGCCCGGCCACAAGGTCGATGCCAAAATCGCCAAGGTCCGTTACGCCACCCCCGGCGTCGGCCTGATCTCGCCGCCGCCGCATCACGACATCTACTCCATCGAGGACCTGGCCCAGCTCATCTTCGACCTGAAGAACGTGAACCCGGCGGCCGACGTGTCGGTGAAGCTCGTGTCCGAGGTCGGTGTCGGGACGGTCGCCACCGGCGTCGCCAAGGCGCGCGCCGATCACATCACGATCTCGGGCTTCGACGGCGGCACCGGCGCCGCGCCGCTGACCTCGATCAAGCATGCGGGCGGGCCATGGGAGACGGGTCTCGCCGAGACCCAGCAGACCCTGGTGCTCAGCCACCTGCGTGGTCGCGTCGTGCTGCAGGCCGATGGCGGCATCCGCACCGGCCGGGACGTGCTCGTCGCGGCCCTGCTCGGCGCCGACCAGTTCGGCTTCTCCACCGCGCCGCTCATCGCGGCCGGCTGCATCATGATGCGCAAGTGCCACCTGAACACCTGCCCGGTGGGCGTGGCGACGCAGGACCCCGTCCTGCGCAAGCGCTTCAAAGGCACGCCGGAGCACGTGGTGAATTACTTCTTCTTCGTGGCGGAGGAGTTGCGCGAGCTAATGGCGGCGATGGGCTACACCAAGCTCGAAGACCTCATCGGCCGCTCGGACTTCCTCGACACGCTGGAGGTCATCAACCACTGGAAGGCGCGTGGCCTCGATTTCTCGAAGCTGTTCCATCGCCCCGATGTCGGCCCCGATGTAGCGATCCGCCATACGGAGAAGCAGAAGCATCCGATCGACACGGTGCTCGACCGTCGCCTGATCGAGGGCGCCAAGGCGGCCATCGAGAGCGCCGAGCCGGTGGTGCTCAACGAGGTGATCCGGAACTCGGACCGCACCGCGGGCGCGATGCTCTCCGGCGTCGTCGCCAAGCGCTACGGCCATGAGGGCCTGCCCGACGACACCATCACGGTGAACCTCGCCGGCACCGCCGGCCAGAGCTTCGGGGCATGGCTCGCAGCCGGCATCACCGTGGTTCTCACGGGCCACGCCAACGATTACGTCGGCAAGGGGCTGTCGGGCGGCAAGCTGATTATCCGGCCGAGCGACGCGCTGCGGTCGCCCGCCGGGCGGACGATCATGGCCGGCAACACGGTGCTTTACGGGGCCATCGCGGGCGAATGCTACATCCGCGGTTCGGCCGGCGAGCGCTTCGCCGTCCGCAATTCCGGCGCCATCACCGTGGTCGAAGGCATGGGCGACCATGGCTGCGAGTACATGACCGGCGGCGTCGTGGTGTCCATCGGCGAGACCGGGCGCAACTTCGCGGCCGGCATGTCGGGCGGCATCGCCTACGTGCTCGATGCGGACGGTTCGTTTGCCGCCCGCTGCAACCTTTCCATGGTCGATCTCGAACCCGTCGAGGAGGAGGACGACGTCATGCGCCGCTTCCACCAGGACGGCGACCTCGAGACCAAGGGGCGCGTCGATATCCTCGCCGACATGTCCGGCCATGACGAGGAGCGCCTGAGCCAGCTCATCACCAATCACCTGAAGTACACGGGTTCCCCGCGTGCCAAGGCGATTCTGGAAGACTGGGCCGGCTACCGCACCAAGTTCGTGAAGGTGATGCCGGTGGAATACCGTCGCGCCCTGCGCGAAATGGAGATGGCGCGGATGCCGGTGGCGGCGGAATAGCGAGGAGACGTCGGATCGGGTCCGATCCGACGTCGTCGAGGGGATCGATGCGGACGCTCGTTTCGCGTCGGACCGTGCCTGAGGAGAAGGGACTCATGATCGAACGGAGGATCAAGCTTCATCGCGAGGGGCACGAGCAGACTATCCGGCTCCCGGATGAATTTGCTCTGCCCGGCGACGAGGCGATTCTCCGCTGGGAGGCGGGCCGTCTGACGCTCGAAGCCGTCGCACGGCCTTCCCTCCTGTCGACCCTTTCGCGCCTCTTGCCCCTGGATGACGCATGGCCCGAGAGCGAGGACCGACTTCCGGAGCCGGTTGATCTCTAGTGCGCTACCTGCTCGACACGAACATCCTGTCGGCCCTCGTTCGCGCTCCCAATGGGCTCCTGCGAGAGACGATTGTGCGGGTGGGGGAGTCGAACGTCTATACGAGTGTGGTGGTGGCCTCGGAACTGCGTTTCGGTGCTGCCAAGAAAGGATCCGAACGCCTGACCCGGCAGGTGGATGCGGTTTTGGGTGCGATCACCGTCGCATCCCTCTCCGTGCCCGTCGATCACACCTATGGCGAACTGCGCCGACTTCTCGAGGCGGCTGGAACACCAATCGGAGCGAACGACCTGCTGATCGCGTCGCACGCGATTTGGGATGGCAGTGTATTGGTGACGGACAATGTCGGTGAGTTCTCGCAGGTGCCGATGCTCGACGTCGAGAACTGGTTAAGACCGTAGCGAGCTCGCTCGCGAAAGAAGAATCGGTCTCCGCTCCGTGCGGAGCGCTTTGGGTGAGTGGGGCTTTAGGTCATGGGCAAGATCACGGGTTTCCTCGAGTTCGACCGGCAGGAGCAGAAGTATCAGCTCGCAGCCGACCGCGTGCGGCACTTCCGCGAATTCACGCTGCCCCTCGACGAGCACGACCTGAAAAAGCAGGCCGCGCGCTGCATGGATTGCGGCATCCCGTTCTGCCATGGGCCGACCGGGTGCCCCGTGCACAACCAAATTCCGGACTGGAACGAGCTCGTCTTCCAGTCGGATTGGGAGGAGGCCGCGCGCAACCTCCACTCCACCAACAATTTCCCGGAATTCACCGGCCGCGTCTGCCCCGCGCCGTGTGAGGAAGCCTGCACCCTGAACCTCGAGAACCAGCCCGTCGCGATCAAGACGATCGAGCAGGCCATCGCCGACCGCGCCTGGAACAACGGCTGGGTGAAGCCGGAAATTCCCGCCACCCGCACCGGCAAGAAGGTCGCCGTCATCGGCTCGGGGCCGGCAGGCATGGCTGCGGCGCAGCAGCTCGCCCGTGTCGGCCACGACGTCCATGTCTTCGAGCGTGAGCCGAAGGCTGGTGGTTTGCTGCGCTACGGCATCCCCGACTTCAAGATGGAGAAGCGCCATATCGACCGGCGCGTGAAGCAGATGGAAGCGGAGGGCGTGACCTTTCATTACGGCGTCAATGTCGGCGTGACGAAGCCGCTCGACGAGCTCACCGCAGAGTTCGACGCGGTGCTCTTCGCCGGCGGCGCCGAAGACCCGCGCAACCCGCAGCTTCCCGGCCAGGATCTCGCCGGCGTGCATTACGCGATGCCGTTCCTCGTCCAGTCGAACCGGCGTGTCGGTGCCGAGCCGATGCCGGGCAACGGTGAATTGCCGATCCTCGCCACCGCCAAGAACGTCGTCGTGATCGGCGGCGGCGATACGGCGTCCGATTGCGTCGGTACCTCCTTCCGCCAGGGCGCCCTGTCGGTGACGCAGCTCGACATCCGGCCGCGCCCGCCCGAGCGCGAGGACAAGCTCTCGGTCTGGCCCTATTGGCCGACCAAGATGCGGACCTCCTCGAGCCAGGCAGAAGGCGCCGAGCGCGAGTTCCAGGCCGCGACGCTGCGCCTGGAAGGCAACAAGAAGGGCAAGCTCACCGGCGTGGTCTGCACCCGCGTCGACGAGAAGCGCCAGCCCGTTCCCGGCGGTGAGTTCACCCTGCCGGCCGATCTGGTGTTCCTCGCCATCGGTTTCGCCGGTTCGGTCCGTAAGGGCCTATTGGAGGAATCCGGCGTGGTCATGGACAAGCGCGGCAACGTCACCGCCAACGAGCTCGATTACCGGACGTCCAACGAGAAGATCTACGCCGCCGGCGACATGCGCCGTGGGCAGTCCCTCGTGGTCTGGGCGATCCGTGAAGGCCGTCAGGCGGCGCGTTCCATCGACGAGGCGCTGATGGGATCGAGCGTCCTGCCGCGCTGAGCTCGCAATCCGGGGCCGGCTTTATGCCAGGCCCCGGCGACTGGATCTCTTCTCGAACTCAGTGCCGCCACGCCGGGCTCAGCCCGGCGGCCATTTGAAATCGTCGGCCCGGCCCGGCTGTGGCATCGGCGCAGAGCCGCGCTGAAGCACCCGCTCCACGTTCCCCGATGCGTCGCCATCGCGCGGCCGTCCGCTGATGAGCGTGCCGCCGGGGGTCACTTCGGCGCGGCCGAGGGGAATGACCGGGCCAAACGCGGGCTTCACCGGCAAGGCGGGAATGCCCGGAGGCTCAGGCAGGCTCGGCAGCATCGCGGTGATCTGGCGGTCGATCGCGGCGGTATCGTCGAGCTTCGGTGTCTCGCCCTCGAGTAGGGGCCCGGGGACCGTCGCCACGGGCGCGACGGCCGGCGCCTCGGTGGGGTTCGTGCCCATGAGACGCTTAAGTTCGACGTCGGCGAAATGCGCGACCTTCCGGGCGCCCGCCTTGGTGAAATGCACGCCGTCCGACGTCCGGAGCTTGGCTTCCTGCCCCTCCAGGTCGGGGCCGGTCATAGTGAAGCGGTTGCGGTCGTCGACGAAGCCCGGCCAGATGTCGACATAAGTCCCGCCCGCCTTGGCGACCCGGTCACGGATCAGGTCGTTGATCGACGCGATGTCTTTCGTCAGTGGCTCGCTGCGCATGGGCGGCGCGCCGACCCAGATGAAGGGGATCTTCTGGTTGGCGAAGACCTTGGCCAGGGCGTCCACGCGGTCGCGGTAGATCTCGCGCCAGCGCTCCGTCCCCGGCTCCACATTCTCCGTCCCATCGCGGATGGGCTGCCGGTCGTTCGCGCCCAGCATCACCACCGCGTAGGCCACCTTCGGGCTCGTCTTGAGGAAATCCTCCGCCGCCTTGGGCCAGTCGACCACGTCCTTCCGGACGAGGCCGCTATCGGCCTTCGAGCGGTCGAGGATCGCCACATCGGCATTGTCCTCGAACACGTCGTCGAGGCCGCGGCCGAGATAGCTCGCGAGCGAATCGCCGAACACCGCGATGCGGATCGACGGCTCCGCCTTGGGCTGGACCGGCTTCGGCTGGGCGATCACCGGAGCGGGACGCGGCCGCCTCGTGTAGGAGCGCTGACTCTCGCCGATGGTCGGCGGCCGCGGCCGGGTTGGTCGGGCCGATGGCACGGGTGCGGGGGTCGGCTGAACCTGCTGAGGGCGATCCTCCCAGGGCCAGTAGAACTGGCGCGGTGCCTCCTGAGGGGGAGGGGTGTAGCGCCGATTGGCCTGGCGCGCGCCGTAATCACCCTCCTCGCGGGGGCGGCGGCGCGGCGCATAATAGGAGTCGCCGCGAGGGGTATCGTAGGAATCCCCCCACTGGGCCACGGCGGACGGGCTCGACGAGAAGAGCGGGGGCGTCGCGAGAAGTGCGAGGAGACAGGCACGACGGACGGCGTCCTTCACCCGTCCCGCGATGGTCGCCCCGTTCGGTATGGTCTTGACGGTCCTTGGTGCCACGCTGCGACCTGCCTGCTGATCGTCGAAGGACGAGACCGCGCCATCCTATCCGACGATCGGCCCCGCGTCTAAATCCGCTTCACGAGGCGGAGCATCAGGGGCGCGCCGTGATGTGTTCGAGGAGAGCGGGCGTGGCATAGCCGTCGGCCACCAGACCTTCCTTGATCTGATACCGGCGGACCGCTTCGCGCAGCTTCGGTCCGGCGCGGCCGTCGGCGTCGCCGGTATAGAGGTCGCGGGCGGCGAGGCCCTTCTGCAGCGCCTGGAGCCCCGCCTTGTCGAGGCGAGCCGCGCTCGTCGGCCAGGGTGCTTCCAAGGCCGGTCCGCCGGCGAGCCTGTCGGCGAGGTGCCCGACGGCGAGCGCGTAGGAATCCGAGGTGTTGTAGCCTCGGATGACCTCGAAATTGTCGGTGATCAGGAAGACCGGGCCGCCCGATCCGCCGGGCAGGAACAGGCTCGCCGCTCCCGATGCCGGCAGGGCCTCGCCATCGATCCTGCGAACGCCGCGCTTCTCGAAGTCCGACAGGTCCGCGCGATACTTCGTCAGGTCGAAGCCGCCGGGAAGCGTCACGGCATAGCCCCACGACAGGTCGCGGTTCCAGCCGAGCGTTTGAAGATAACCGGCGATGGAGGCGAGGGCATCGGCCTCGGAGCGCCAGATGTCGCGGTGGCCATCCCCGTCGAAATCCATCGCATGTTTGAGGAAGGTCGATGGAAGGAACTGGGTCTGGCCCATGGCGCCGGCCCAGGATCCCTTCATTGCCTCCGGCGCGATGTCGCCGCGCTGAAGGATGGTCAGGGCGTCGAGGAGTTCGTTGCGAAACAGCGCCCCACGAAAACGCGCCTGCGCCAGGGTCGCCAGGGCGCGGATGGTCGGGACGGTCCCGCCGCTCGCCCCGAAATCCGACTCGACCCCCCAGAAGGCGAGGACGATCCAGCGAGGCACGCCGGTGCGCGCTTCGATCGCCGACAGGGTGCCGGAGAGACGCGCCGCCTGGGATCGCCCCTTGGCGATCCGCCCGGTCGACACCGCACCGACGAGATAGTCCCAGACGGGGCGTCCGAACTCCCCTTGAGCGGTGGTTTTGGCGAGAATGCCGGGGTCGGGGGAGGATACGCCACGAAAGGCCGCATCGAAGGTCGCCGCGCTGACCCCACGTGCCTCCGCATCGGGCCGCAGGGCATCGATGAAGCTGCGGAACGATGCGTTGGCCGCCATGTCGGGTTTCGCGATTGCGGGGACCCGGACAGCGTCCTGTGCCCTGCTCTCGGTCGCCAACAGGACGCAGAGGGCGAGGGCGGCGCGAAGGAGCGTTGTCATAGCCGGTTGCGCCGGGCCAGCGACTCTTCCCACGCGAGGGCCTGGGCCACGATCCCATCGAGGTCGTCATGGCGCGGGCGCCATCCCAATTCGTCGCGGATCCGGTCGGCCTTCGCCACGATCTGCGCCGGGTCTCCAGGCCTGCGCGGCGCCAGCCTCACCTCGAAGTCACGGCCCGACATGCGCTTCACCACTTCGATCACCTGGAGGACCGAATAGCCGCGCCCGTAGCCGCAATTGAGCGTCTTGCTCTCGCCGCCCGAGCGCAGATGCGCGATCGCCACGCAATGGGCATCGGCGAGGTCGGACACCTGGATGTAGTCGCGCAGGCACGAGCCGTCGGGGGTGGGGTAGTCCGTGCCGAACACATCGAGATGGGCGCGCCGGCCGAGTGCCGCCTGCGTGGCCACCTTGATGAGGTGGGTGGCGTCGCTTGCGGATTGACCGCTGCGCCCACGCGGATCGGCCCCGGCGACGTTGAAATAGCGCAGGATGACGTAGCTGAAGCCGTGGGCCTTGGCCGCGTCGGCGATCATCCACTCGCTCATCAGTTTCGAGCGGCCGTAGGGGTTGATCGGCGCGGCGACGAGGTCCTCCGGTACCGGTACGATCTCGGGCTCGCCATAGACGGCGGCGGTGGAGGAGAAGATGACGTGCTTCACCCCACCCGCGACGGCGGCCTCAATGAGCGACCTGGTCTTGACCGTGTTCGCCAGATAGTAGCCGAGCGGGTCCGCCACCGATTCCGGCACCACGATCTTGGCGGCGAAATGCGCCAGCACGTCGATCCCGTGCTCGGCGATGACCTGCTTCACCAGGGCCTGATCCGCCACGTCGCCCACCACAAGGGTCACCTCGGGGGGGAGCACCCAGTCGAAACCGGTGGACAGATCATCGATGACGACGACGTCCTCATGGCCCGCATCCAGCAGCGCCAGCACCATGTGGCTGCCAATATATCCTGCGCCGCCCGTCACCAGAATCGCCATGGCCCCACTTCCATTCCCGCCGACTTCGCGGAAGATATACCTCAAACACTCCGTGTGATCATGCGGCGCGTTAGGCTGAGTTGGGCGTGGAAATGGTTTTGTTCTTGCTCGCGCCATCACGACAACGTGCTATCGTCCTCCGCCTCCGGGTTGTTCCCACCGCATTTTAAGAGACCGGGTCCCGCTTGATGAAACCGATTCGTAAAGCCGTCCTGCCTGTCGCAGGGTTGGGTACCCGCTTCCTGCCCGCCACCAAGGCCGTCCCGAAGGAAATGCTCACCGTGGTCGACCGGCCGGTCGTCCAGCATGTGGTGGACGAGGCGCGCGAGGCCGGGATCGAGCATTTCATCTTCGTCACCGGACGCGGCAAGGCCGTGATCGAGGACCATTTCGACATCGCCTTCGAACTCGACCGCATGCTGCAGGAGCGCGGCAAGGAAGCGATCTACGAGGAGTTGAAGCGTGATCTCCCGGCCGCCGGGCAGACGAGTTTCACCCGCCAGCAGGCTCCCCTCGGCCTCGGCCATGCGGTCTGGTGCGCCCGCGAGATCGTCGGCGACGAGCCCTTCGCGGTGCTGCTGCCCGACATGCTGAGCAAGGGCTGCATGCAGCAGATGCTCTCGGCCTACGAGCGTCATGGCGGCAACGTCATCGCCGTGGAAGAAGTGAAGCCGGAAGAGACGCACCAGTACGGTATCGTCGGCGTCGGCGAGACCTACGGGCAGACCTTCGAGATCAACGGCATGATCGAGAAGCCCAAACAGGGCACCGCCCCGTCGAACTTCATCATTTCCGGGCGTTACATCCTCCAGCCGGAGATCTTCTCGATCCTGGAGCATGGCGAGAAGGGGGCGGGCGGCGAGATCCAGCTCACCGACGCCATGATCAAACTCGCCGAGAAGCAGTCCTTCTTCGGCATGCGCTACGAGGGCCGGACCTACGATACCGGTTCCAAGCTCGGCTTCCTGACGGCGAACATCGCCTACGCGCTGGAGCGCAAGGATTTGGCCGAGCCGCTGAAGGCCGAAATCGCCCGCCTGCTCCGCGAAATGTGAGGTGAAACGGAAGAGACCTGCAAGCTGCGCCGTATGGTGCAGCGGACGCGGGCGGGGCATGCGCGGTGTGCAGCCTTTCGACGGCGAAACACTCTTGCGTTTTGTGCGGCGCACTTTACTTTGTGCATTGCGAGATCGCGATGGCGTCGCGGTCCCGCAGCCCTTCTTGGGCGTTTCCTCCCTAGACTTCGGGCCGCTCTTCGGAGCGGCCTTTTTTCTTGGGCGATCCATTCTTCGATGGGGTTGGGCTTCGGTGGGGTCGGGCTCAGTGCAGCCGTTCAGGCGCGCTCGAACCCTGGATGGACGGGGGCCGAAAGTCCGGGCCTATTCGGCCGCCATTCTGCGCGGCGTGAGGCTGTCCATTTCCTCGGCGACCGCCTTCACCACCTCGCGCAGCATCCAGACCAGATCGGCGAAGCCCTGCGTGACCGCGAGGGTGGTCTCGTTCATGTAGAGACCGCGATTGATCTCGATCTGAAGCGCGTGACGCCCGATATTCGGCTCGCCGTAATGCTCGGTGATGAAGCCGCCCGCATAGGGCTTGTTGCGCAGGGTGCGGAAGCCGCGCGCGTGCAAATGATATTCGAACGCCGCGATCAGGGCCGGCGTGCAGCTCGTTCCGAACCTGTCTCCCAGAACGAAATCGGCCTTCGAATCCTCCTCCCGCAGCAGGCTCGATGACGGCATCGAGTGGCAATCGATCAGGATGGCGTGGCCGAAGACGCGGGCCGTGCGCTGGACGAGACCGCGCAGGGTGCGGTGATACGGCTTGTAGAGTTCCTCGATCCGCGCGACCGCCTCCTCGACGGGAAACCGGCCGCGGTAGATTTCCTGACCGTCGGCGACCACCCTCGGCACCGTGCCGAGGCCGCCGGCCACCCGCATGGACCGCGTGTTGGCGAAGGGCGGGAGGCGCCCGTCGAACATGCGTGGGTCGAGTTCGTAGGGCTCGCGATTCACGTCGAGATAGGCCCGCGGGAAGTTCGCGCGCATCAGCGGCGCACCGAGATCGACCACGGGCGCGAACAGCCTGTCGACATAGGCGTCTTCCGAGCGCCGGAGCGCCAACGGGTCGAGGCGTGACGCCGCCAGGAAGGCCTTCGGGTAGACCGCACCGGAATGAGGCGTGTTGAACACGAACGGAAGCGTGTGCTCCCTCGGCTCGTCAATGGCGAAGGGTGGCGCGAAATCTCCTGGATTCGCTGCATCCCGGCGGAGGGTCGGCTCGGTCATCGCGGCGTGGGCGCCCAGGGGCTGACGGGGAAACGCATGAGCGCACTCTGCGGTGCGCGACGGGGCGTGTCCACTGTGGCACGACCTGTCGCGAGACGAACGTTGTGCCCCTGTGCACGTGGCCCGGCCACCGATCTCAACACCTTGTTTACCAAGTCTGCGCTTTATGAAATGAACTCAGCGACTCACGGGTGCGGGACACCGACAGATGAAGATCCTCCTGGCCGAAGACGACAACGACATGCGCCGCTTCCTGGCCAAGGCGTTGCAGAATGCCGGCTATGACGTGCTGTCGTTCGACAACGGCCTGTCGGCCTATAACCGGCTGCGGGAGGAGCCGTTCGAGCTGCTCCTCACCGATATCGTGATGCCGGAAATGGACGGGATCGAACTGGCCCGCCGCGCCACCGAACTCGATCCGGACATCAAGGTGATGTTCATCACGGGTTTCGCGGCCGTCGCCCTCAACCCAGATTCGAAGGCTCCGAAGGACGCGAAGGTCCTGTCCAAGCCTTTCCACCTGCGCGATCTCGTCAATGAGGTCGAGAAGCTGCTGGCCGCCTGAGACGGGACGTGCTCCCCGGCCCGACGACGGCTCTGTAACAGGACGGTGTCTTGTCGGTAGGAAGGTGACGGTCGTTCCCCTATATGCTGAGGGGAGCGAAGCGGGACGTCAGCAAACCATGCCTCCGGTGACCATCTACACGACAGCCTGGTGCCCTTACTGCACCGCCGCCAAGACCTTGCTTCGGGAGAAGGGCGCTTCCTTCACCGAGATCGACGTCGAGAAGATCGCGGGCTCGCGCCTCGCCATGACCCAGCGTGCCGGCGGCCGGACCAGCGTGCCGCAGATCTTCATCGGCGAGACGCATGTGGGTGGTTGCGACGACCTCTACGCGCTCGACCGGTCGGGCAAGCTCGATCCGCTCCTGTCGGCGCCGGCTGTGCAATCATGAGCGACGCTCCATCGACGGGACAGGACAAGACGGAGCCCCGCTTCGTCGCGGCCTGCGTCCAGATGCGGTCCGGGCGCGATCCCCTCGCCAACCGCGATGCCGCCGTCGCCCTGGTGCGAGAGGCCGCGTCCCAGGGGGCTCACTACGTACAGACACCGGAAATGACCTCCCTGGTGGAGCGGGACAAAGCCAGCCTGTTCGCCAATGTGCGCGAGCAGGACGAGGACGTGACCCTCGCCGCCCTGCGCGATGTGGCCCGCGAGCGCGGCATCGTCGTCCATGTCGGCTCGCTGGCCGTGCGGAACGGCGACAAGATCGCGAACCGCGCCTTTCTCATCGATGCGGACGGGGCAATCACCGCATCTTACGACAAGCTCCACCTCTATGACGTGGACCTTCCCAACGGCGAGCGCTGGCGCGAATCCAACACCTATACCGGCGGGGCCTGTGCCGTCGTCGCAGAGACGCCCTGGGCGCCCCTCGGAATCGCGATCTGCTACGATCTGCGTTTCCCTGCCCTGTACCGGGCTCTGGCGGAAGCCGGGGCGACGATCCTCAGCGCGCCGGCCTGTTTCACCAAGCAGACGGGCGAGGCCCATTGGCATGTCCTCCACCGCGCCCGCGCCATCGAGACCGGATCGTTCATGATCTCGGCCGCCCAGGGCGGTCGCCACGAGGACGGCCGCGAGACCTACGGCCACTCCATCATCGTCGATCCCTGGGGCAAGGTGCTGGCGGATGCCGGCGGGGCCGAGCCCGGCGTGATCCTGGCCGAGATCGACCTTGCCCGCGTTACCGAGGCAAGGGGGCGGATCCCCGCCCTCAAACACGCGCGCCCCTTCACGGTCGAGCGCGTCGGGCGGGCTGGGTGACCATGCGTCCGGTCCAATCCCGCCCATGATCCGCTACACCCTCGTCTGCGAGAACGGACACGATTTCGAGGGCTGGTTTCGATCGAGCGATTCCTATGACGCTCAGGCGGCGGACGGCCTCGTGGCCTGCCTGGCCTGCGGCTCGACCAAAGTCGCGAAGGCCATGATGGCACCGGCCCTGGCGAAAAGCGTCGCATCGGTGCCGGACGAAAGCCGCTCGACTGTCGAACCTCCTGCGAGCGCGTCCGTTGCCGTGCCTTCGGCGGACGTGCCGGTGATGGCCGAGCCGGAGCGGCAGTTGCGCGCGTTGATGCGTGCCATGCGCGAGCACGTGACCCGGACGGCCGATAATGTCGGCCCCCGTTTCCCCGAGGAGGCCCGCCGCATGCATTACGGCGAGGCCGAGTCCCGGCCGATCTACGGCGAAGCGAGCCCCGCCGAGGCGCGCGCGCTGGTGGAGGAGGGCATCGACGTGGCGCCGCTCCCCTCATTGCCGGGCGACCTCAACTGAGAGGTCGGCCCCGTCTCGCTACCGCTTGAGGGCCGCGGTTCCGGCGATGGAGGCCAGGACGGAGGCGATCGCCGCATTCCAGCCGGCCAGCGAGATGCCGAGGAAACGCCAGGCGGCGGTGGAGCAATCGGCGACCCGCGTCGCCTTCAGGGTGTCGAGGAAATCGCCGACATCGCTGGGATTGGCGCCGCTGCCGCCGCCGCAATCGGACGGGCCGGCCCAGAACGCCCATTCGGCGCCCGCGTGATAGACACTGAGGCCGGCCCCGTAGAGCAACCCGAGGGCGGCGATTCCGAGGATCAGCCGGGTCAGGCGCTCTGGCGTGAACAGGGCCAGAAGGGCCAGCGGGATCGCCGCGTAATAGGGTAGCCGCTCTGTCAGGCACAGCTTGCACGGCACGTAGCCGAGGACCCACTGAAAATAGAAGGCGCCCGCGATCGCCAGTGCGGAGCCAATCAGGACCGCCAGCGCGGCCCGGCGAAGACGGAGAAGTGTGGTGTAATTGATCACAGCAGCACCTTGAACAGGACGAAGCCGAGGATGATGACGGCCACCGTGATGGCCGCGACGACGTTCAGATGCCGGTCGAGGACGGCGCGAATGGATACGCCGTAGCGCTTCAGAAGCCCAGCGAGCAGGAAGAAGCGCGCCCCCCGGGTGACGAGCGAAAGCAGGACGAACCAGAACAGGTCGTAATGGGCGAAGCCCGAGGTGATCGTCACCAGCTTGAACGGGATCGGCGTGAGCCCCTTCAGCAGGATCACCCAATGCCCGTATTGCGCATAGGAGGCCTGAAAGCTCGCTGCCTTCTCGTTCAGCCCATAGAGCGAGAACAGCCAGACCCCGATGGAATCGTAGAGCAGCGCGCCGATCGCGTAGCCGAGCAGCCCGCCGGCCACCGACGACAGGGTGGTGATCGTCGCGTAGAGCCAGACCTTGTCGGGCCGGCTCACCGCCATCGGCACCAGCATCACGTCGGGGGGGACCGGAAAGAACGAACTCTCCGAGAACGCCACCGCACCGAGCGCATAGGGGGCCGACGGCTTGCCCGCGAGCGCGAGTATCCACTCGTAGAGGCGGCGGATCATGAAGGGCTTCTATCCGAAAGGGGAGGGCGCGAGGCCCTTTGAGCACAACCCGGCCGGACTTGCGAGCCGGAACCGTCGCTTCGGCACCCGGCGGCAAAACCCCTCTGGCCGTCCGCGCGAACCTGTGCCATGAGGCGGATGTTGCGGGCGTGGTGGAACTGGTAGACGCGCCGGACTCAAAATCCGGTTCTGGTGACAGAGTGTCGGTTCGATTCCGACCGCCCGCACCATTCGCCCCGGCGACGCGGCCCGTGAGCCAGTGCCGGGCAGCCCCTACCTCGATTCTAGGAATTGACGGATCCAGCCGCCGACGCGGGGAGCATCGCTCTCGCCGCGCAGCGAGGCGACGGCCGCCGCCTGAAACGCCTCGTCGTGGAGCAGACTGGGCCGATGCCCGGCAATCAGAGCCGTGGCGTAATCGGTCTCGAATTCCGGATGGACCTGGAACGAGATCGCCCGGCGTTGCGGGTAAGACAGGATGCCGTAGGGCGTGAAGGCACTGCCGCCCAGAACGCGCGCGTCCGAAGGGGGAACGATCACCTGATCCTGATGGATCGCCGGGACCGAGACGCGGCGCGCGTCGTCCATCCACTCCGCGCGTTCGAACACGTCGTAGGTGTGGAGGCCGATGCCCCAGCCCTTGGCCGATTTCTCCACCGTGCCGCCGAAGGCCGCCGCCATGATCTGATGGCCGAAGCAGAGGCCGACGAGCTTGGCGCGCCCGTCGACCTCGCACAGGAAGCTCTTGAGCGGTGCGATCCAAGGCAGGTCGTCATAGACGCCCGCCGCCGATCCCGTCACGACGAACGCGTCGAACGCCTCGGGAGCGGCGGGAAACCGCCCCTCCGCCACCGGGAAGGTGGTCACCTCGGCAGGGTCGCCGAGGAGCCGCTCCACCATGCGGCCGTAGGACGGGTAGGTCTCGGCCAGGCGAGCGGGCGGTGCGCCCGCCTCGATGATTCCAATCTTCATCGCCGCCTTATGGCCAAGCCCCGCCCGTGATGCGAGCCCCCGCCCCTCAGATAACCGGATCGAGCGTCGCGGCGGGACTAGCCGGCACCGGCTTCGCCAGGAAATGCGAGGCGGCGACCGCGACCACCATCACGGCCAGGAAGATCGCGAAGATCACTGGGTTGAAGACGACCAGGGCGATGAAGCAGATGCCGGCCATGGCCAGGGCGAAGGCGGGGGCGACGGGGAAGAACGGCGCCCGGTAGGGACGGGCGAGGTCGGGCTCGCTGCGGCGCAGCTTGAACAGGGCCGCCATGCTCATGCCGTACATCACCAGCGCACCGAACACCGCCATGGTGACGATGCTCGCGGTGAGGGACTGGCCCGCGATCTCGATGAGGTTGTCGCTGTAGATGGCGGCGATGCCGACGAGGCCGCCGGCCACCGTCGCCACATGCGGGGTCTGGAAGCGGGGGTGCACCTTGGCGAGGAAACCGGGCAGGTAGCCGGCGCGGCCGAGGGCGAAGATCTGGCGCGAATAGCCCATGATGATGCCGTGGAACGACGCTACGAGGCCGAACAGGCCCAGCCAGACCAGCATGTGCAGCCAGCCGCTCGACTCGCCCACCACCGTCTTCATGGCCTGGGGCAGCGGGTCGTTGAGGTTGCTCAGAGTGCGCCAGTCGCCCGAGCCGCCGGCGAAGATCATCACGCCGAAGGCGAGGACGGTGAGCGTCAGCACGCCGGTGATGTAGGCGATGGGGATCGTGCGCTTGGGGTCCTTGGCCTCTTCCGCCGCCATGGCGACGCCCTCGATGGCGAGGAAGAACCAGATCGCGAAGGGAATGGCCGCGAACATGCCGCCGATTGCAGCGAGGCTGAAAGTGGATTCGCCGGCCCAGCCGTGGGCCGCGAAATTGGAGAAGCTGAAGGCGGGGGCGACCACGCCCATGAAGACCAGCAACTCGCCCACCGCCAGGATGGTCACGAACAGTTCGAACGTGGCGGCGATCTGCACGCCGACGATGTTGAGGGTCATGAAGATCAGGTAGGCGCCGAGCGCCGCGTGTTTCGGGTCGAGGCCCGGAAACTGGACGTTGAGATAGGCGCCGATGGCCAGCGCGATGGCGGGGGGCGCGAAGACGAACTCGATCAACGTGGCGTAGCCGGCGATGCAGCCGCCGACGGGGCCGAAGGCGCGACGGCTATAGGCGAAGGGGCCACCGGCTTGCGGGATGGCCGTGGTGAGCTCGGTGAAACTGAAGATGAAGGCGACGTACATCGCGGCGATGAAGGTCGTCGTCACCAGGAAGCCGAGGGTCCCGGCGCTGGCCCAGCCGTAGCTCCAGCCGAAATACTCGCCCGAGATCACGAGGCCGACGGCGATACCCCAGAGATGGAACGCGTTCAGGCCCTTATGCAGGCCGGTGGATTCGCTTTGCATAGTGGCTTCCCGTCGTCGGCGAAGGCTGCCGTCGGGATATGGCCAAGCAAGAGTTTTGCCGCGCGCGGAATGTCGGGTTGAAAGTCCGTATCCGTCTTCATGCCGCCGTGGCGCGGGTGCGCAGGCGGGGCGTCTCCTTGGGGCGGATGTCCATGGCGTTGCCGCGCCAGACGATGGCGCTCTGCATCCAGGCGCTCACCCACATGACGGGGAGGATCGCGTCGCGCAGGAGGAAGGCGAGGAGGAGCCGGGGCGAGCGGTGCCACCCGGCGCGGGCGGCGAGGGCGTATTCGGCCCCGTACCAGAGCATCGCCATGGCGACGACGCTGGCCACGACCGGGAAGGTGGGGACGCAGAGAGCCGCGATCGCGAAGGGCAACACCGCGCCCAAGCCGATCTCGGGCCCGAAGAAATGCGGGAAGGTGACGCGGCGCAGGCGCGCCCAGCGCACCTGCCGCGACCAGACCTCGCGGAACGTCCGAAATCCGAGGGGCTGGTCGAAGGGCGAGGCCACGAGATGCACCCGCTTGCCCGCCGCGCGGACGAGTTTGGTCGCTGCCGCATCCTCGGCGATCTCGGCGGCGAGTGCCCGGATGCCGCCATGCCCGTCGAGGAACGGCTTGTGCCAGAGCATGCTCTTGCCCTGGGCGAAGCCGAGGCCGAGACTCTCGCCGGTATATTGCCAGCGCGCCTGAAGCGTGTTGAGGAAGGCGCATTCCAGTTCGGCGAAGAAGCCGTTCGGCCGCGCTCCGATGGGCGTCGAGCAGACGAGGCCCGTATCCGGCCGCCACGAGGCCTGCAGCCGCTGCAGGTAGTCCGGCGGCATCAGGACGTTGGAATCGGCCAGCACCACCCATTCGTGGCGGGCCGCCTCCCAGCCGCGCACGCAATTGTTGAGCTTCGGGTTGTCGCTGATACGCTCGTCGCCGACCATGAGCTTCGCCGGCACCGCCGGATGGGACGCCATGAGGCGATGCAGGAGCGGCACGATGGGATCGCGGCCGTCGGCGACGCAGAAGATCAGCTCGTAATCCGGATGGGCGAGATGGAAGCCGCGCTCCAGCATCTCTTCGCTGAACGCTTCGAGGCCGCAGACCGGGCGCACGAGGGAGATGGGTGCCGCGCTCGGGAAGCTCGGCGTGCCGCGGGTGCGGCCGATGCGCCATGCGGCGATGGCGATGCTGAGACAATTGACCAGGGTCAGCGCGGCACAGAGCGAGAGCGCGACGATCGCGCCGGTCTCGATGCTGCCGATCATGCTGCGCTCCCCCGGGGCATCCGCCGTCTGACGGAACCAGCCCATGCCCGAGGCCGTAACAGGCAGGCTGTTTCAGTCGTATGACAGACATGCGGAGTCGATCGGCTCCTCGTCGCAGGGAAGGGGCCGGTGTGACCGGAACGTGGCAGATCGCCGACCCGACATGATTCCACCCATCGTCGTCCATCCCGCCTATCAGGCCGTCCTGCCGGACGGGCACCGGTTCCCGATGCGGAAATACGGTCGCCTCGCCGAAACGCTGGCGGAGCTCGGCCTCGCTCCTACCGGTTTCGTCAGGCCGGAGCCCGCCGATGCGGCCCTCCTGAAGCGCGCGCACCGCTCGGATTACGTCGACGCGGTCCTGTCCTGCTCGGTCTCGCGGGAGATCGAGCGCGAGATCGGCCTGCCGGTGGACGGGAGCGTCGTGGCCCGCTCCTGTGCCTCCGCCGGCGGTACCCTCGCGGCGGCGCGGCTGGCGCTGGTCCATGGCCTCGCCGGCAGCGCCGCCGGCGGCAGCCACCATGCGCGGCGGGAGACCGGTGCGGGCTTCTGCGTGTTCAACGACGTCGCGGTCGCCGCCCTGGCGCTTCAGGACGAGGGCACGATCCGCCGGGCGCTGGTGGTCGATTGCGACGTGCACCAGGGCGACGGCACCGCCGATTGCCTCGCCGGCTCGCCGGACCTGTTCACCTTCTCGATCCACGCCGAGAAGAACTACCCGACGCGCAAGATCCCCGGCGACCTCGATCTGGGCTTGGTCGATGGCGTCGACGACGCGGCCTACGCGGCCGTTCTGGCGGCGCATCTGCCGGGCCTCCTCGACGGCCTCTCGCCCGACATCGTGTTCTACAATGCCGGGGTCGATCCGCACATGGACGACCGGCTCGGGCGATTGGCCCTGACCGATGCGGGCCTCGCCGCACGGGATCGCTACGTCATCGGAGAGGCGCGACGGCGCCGCATTCCCCTCGTGGCGGTGATCGGCGGCGGCTATGCCACCGATATCGACGCCCTGGCCGCCCGCCACGCCCTCGTCTTCCAGGCCATGGCCGCCCTCGCGTGAAGCCGCTCAGGGCGTCCCGCACGCATCCGGCGGGATCTCGCCCTCGGTCACGCAGCGCGCCACCTTTTCGAGGCCGTCGAAGAGCCGCTCCAACTGCGCGCCCTCCATGGAATGGAAGCCCAGCGTCCGGGAGATCAGCAGCCCCAGCGTCGAGAAAACCAAGGCCGCACCGATTCCCGGACAGGTCTCGATCTTTTCCAGGGCGGCGAGTCGCTCGCTGAGGAAGGCGTTGAATCCGGCGAAGGCCTCGGGATTCTCCGCCGAGGCCAGGAGGAAGGCCCGCGGGAACCCCTCTTCCTCCGCATAGACCTGCCTCGCATGGGCGATCAGCGCGAGGGGGAGGGCCGAGGGGCCCGGCACCTGCTCCGCTTCGAGCTTGGCAATGCCCTCCTTGACCTCCTTCAGCTTGCGCTCGGCCATGGCCGTGATGAGCGCTTCCTTCGAGGAGAAATGGTGGAGGACCCCGCCCTTGCTCAAGCCCGCCTCCGCCGCCACCGCGTCGATGGTCAGGGTGCGCGTGCCCGCGCGACGGATCAGGCTCTCGGCCGCATCGAGGATGACGCTCGGCCGATCCTCCCGCCGTGTGCGCGGCTTCGCCATGTTCACACCCTAAAAACCGTCTGGACGGTCGGTAAGATAACCGATAGACAGGCGTTTCGATAGAGCTTTTGCGGGATGGGGTCACAGTGTCCGGTCCGACCATGTCCATTCGACGGTACCGAGGCGCCCTGACGGTGGCCTGCCTCGGCTTCGCCGCCCTGGCCTGCTTCCCGGCGCAGGCGAAGGACGATGCCGGCCAACCCGGCCCGGCTCCCTCGAAAAAGAGCCTCGCCACCGTCCGCACGGCGAAGGCCGAGCGCAGCACCATCGCGGCCGATCTCGTCTTCACCGGCGACATCCAGGCCCAGTCGCAGGTGAACGTCGCCTTCCGCAACAACGGCAAGATCGCCGTGCGTCTGGTGGAAGTGGGCGATCACGTCACCGCCGACCAGGTTCTGGCCAGGCTCGATCCGCAGGAGCAGCGCGCCAATCTCAACAACGCGCAGGCCGCGCTCACCTCGGCCGAGGCGCTGCTGACCCAGGCCAAGGTCAATTTCAAGCGCCAGGAGATGCTGCTCTCCAGCGGATACACCACGCGGCCGAGCTATGACGACGCCGAGCAGCAGCTCCGCACGACCCAGGCCTCGGTGGAATCCGCCAAGGCGGCACTGGGCACCGCCCAGGAGCAGTTCTCCTATACCGACCTGAAGGCGGGCGTGGACGGCATCGTGCTCAGCCGCAGCTTCGAGGTGGGGCAGGTGGTCCAGGCCGGCCAGACCGTTCTCACCATGGCCGAGGACGGGCCGCGCGACGCGGTGTTCAACGTGTTCGAGGCGGTGCTCGCGACCCCTCCCGAGAGCAAGCAGGTGGAGATTACCCTACAGGCGGACCCGAAGGTGCGGACCGTCGGCACGGTGCGGGAGATCTCGCCGAGCGTGGACGCCGCCTCCGGCACCGTGCGGGTCAAGGTCGGCCTGAAGGACACGCCCGCCGCCATGTCCCTCGGCGCCATCGTCATCGGCACCGGCAAGTTCAGGCCGCAGACGGCCATCGTCCTGCCCTGGTCCTCGCTCTACCGCTGGGAGAACGGCCCCGCCGTGTGGGTGCGTGATCCGGCCAGCGGCAAGGTCGCCCCGCGCAACGTGACCATCGACCGGTATTCGCCCAACACCATCGCCCTGTCCGGCGGTGTCGAGCCGGGCGAGGAGGTGGTCGTCGCCGGCATCCAGTTCCTCCGGCCGGGCCAGACCGTCGCCGTGGCCGAGGAGACCGCCCGATGATCCGCTCCGGCATCCGCTTCGCCCTGATCGGGGTGGCCCTCTCCGGCCTCGGCGCCTGCCATGGCGCGGAGGAGGAGGCCGGACCGCCGCCGGTGCGGCCCGTGCTCTATACGGAGGCCAAGCCCGTCGATACCATCGTGTTCGGGCCCTTCGCCGGGTTCGTGGCCCCCCGATACCAGTCGGAGATCGGGTTCCAGATCGCGGGCCGTATGATCGCCCGCGACGTGACGGTGGGCGACGTGGTGAAGAAGGGTCAGCGCATCGCCGCCCTCGACCCCATCGTCACCCGCTTCGCTCTCACCCGCGCCGAGGCGGAACTCGCCGATGCCACGGCGCAGGCGGAAAATGCCAACGCCACGGAGCTGCGGCAGCGGCGGCTGATCGCCAACGGCAATGTCAGCCAGGCACGGCTCGACAGCGCCGTGGCGAGCCGCGACACCGCCCAGGCCCGTCTCGCCCAGGCCCAGGCCAACCTGCAGAAGGCCCGCGACCAGATGGGCTATACCGAGCTGCATGCGGATTTCGACGGCGTCGTCACCGTCCGCAGCGCGGAAGTGGGACAGGTCCTCTCCGCCGGACAGGCGGTCGCGACCCTGGCCCGGCCCGAGGAGCGCGAGGCCGTGGTGGACATCCCCGAGGATCTGGTCGGAGCCATGCCGAAGGATGCGGTCTTCACCGTGGCGCTTCAGAGTGCCCCCGACGTGACGGCGACGGGCAAAGTCCGTGAGATCTCGCCCTTCGCCGACCAGAAGACCCGTACCCGCCGCATTCGAATGACACTGCTGAAGCCGCCGGAGGCGTTCCGCCTCGGCTCCACCATCACCGTCGGGCTCTCGCGCCACATGAAAGCGCGTTTCCTGTTGCCGGCAACCGCCGTCTTCGAGGCCGATGGTCGAAGCGCGGTCTGGATCGTGAGCGAGGCCGGGGATTCCGTGCACCGCCGCGACATCACTTTGGCGGAACGAAACGACCAGCGCGTGTCCGTCACCGAGGGACTGAAACCGGGGGACCGTGTCGTCCTCGCGGGTGCACGCAGTCTCAGCGAAGGCCAGCGCGTCCGCCTGTCCGACAAGCCGCAATAGACACAATAGCCGCGCCGATCCGTTCAGCGTCACGCGAGAGCCGCCCGTGAAGAACTTCAACCTGTCCGAATGGGCGCTCGAGCACCGCTCCTTCGTCTGGTTCCTGATGCTCGTCTCGATGCTGGCGGGCTTCCTCGCCTACGAGAAGCTCGGCCGCGAGGAAGACCCGCCCTTCGCCATCAAGACCATGATCGTGCAGGCGCGCTGGCCCGGTGCCACGATCAGCGACACGCTGGATCAGGTCACCGAGCGGATCGAGAAGGAATTGCAGCAGATCGATGCCGTCGATTTCAGCCGCAGCTACACCACGCCGGGGCAGACCACGGTCTTCGTCCAGCTGCGCGAGACGACGCCGCCCAAGACCATTCCGGGCATCTTCTATCAGGTGCGCAAGCGCATCGGCGATATCGGCAGCACCTTCCCGCAGGGCATCCAGGGGCCGTTCTTCAACGACGAGTTCGGCGACGTCTTCGGCAACGTCTATGCGTTCACCGCCGATGGTGTCTCGATGCGCCAGTTGCGCGACTACGTGGAGCGGGTGCGGGCGGACCTCAAGAAGGTCAACAATGCCGGCAAGATGCAGCTCCTCGGCGCGCAGGACGAGGTCATCTATCTCGACTTCTCCACCCGCAAGCTCGCCGGCCTCGGCGTCGACCAGGCCGCCGTCATCGCGACGCTGCAGGCGCAGAACGCCATCGCCCCCTCCGGCGTGATCCAGGCCGGCCCCGAGCGCGTCTCCGTGCGGGTCGGCGGTCAGTTCGTCTCCGAGGACAGCCTCAAGACCATCAACCTGCGGGTGAACGACCGGTTCTTCCGCCTGTCCGACGTGGCCGAGATATCGCGCGGCTTCACCGATCCGCCCACGGCCCTGTTCCGGTTCAACGGCCAGCCGGCGATCGGCCTCGCCATCGCCATGCAGCCCTCCGGCAACCTGCTGACCTTCGGCCACGACCTCAAGGCGCGGATGAAGAAGCTCGAAGGCGAGCTGCCCTACGGCGTCGGCATCCACCTCGTCTCCGACCAGCCGAAGATCGTCGAAGAGGCGGTGGGCGGCTTCACCAAGGCCCTGATCGAGGCCGTGGTCATCGTGCTGGGCGTCAGCTTCATCAGCCTCGGCTGGCGGGCGGGGCTCGTGGTCTCGTTCTCGATTCCCCTCGTCCTCGCCGTGGTCTTCGTGGTGATGCAGGTGATGGGCGTCACGCTGCAGCGCATCTCGCTTGGCGCGCTCATCATCTCCCTGGGCCTCCTCGTCGACGACGCCATGATCACCGTGGAGATGATGGTCGCGCGGCTGGAGGTGGGCGACACGCTGAAGAAGGCGGCGACCTTCGCCTATACCTCCACCGCCTTCCCGATGCTCACCGGCACGCTGGTCACCGTGGCGGGCTTCCTGCCCATCGGCTTCAACGGCTCGGCGGCCGGCGAATACACCTACAGCCTGTTCGTGGTCATCGCGGCTTCGCTGCTGATTTCATGGGTGGTGGCGGTGCTGTTCGCGCCGCTCATCGGCGTGAAGCTCCTGCCCAAGACGATCAAGAAGCACCACGACAAACCGAGTTTCCTGCTCCGCACCTTCCGCGCGATGCTGCTCCCGGCCATGCGGTTCCGCTGGATCACCGTGGCCTTATGCGTTGGCCTGCTCGGCCTGTCGCTCTACGGCATCCAGTTCGTGCAGCAGCAGTTCTTCCCGGCCTCCGACCGTCCCGAAATTCTCGTGGACATGACCCTGCCGCAGAATGCCAGCATCGCCGAGACCAAGGCCCAGATGGACCGGTTCGAGGCGACGCTGAGGGGCGATCCCGAGATCCTGCGCTGGAGCTCCTATGTCGGGCAGGGCGCGGTGCGCTTCTACCTTCCCCTGGACCAGCAGCTCGGCAACGCGTTCTTCGGCCAGATCATCGTCGTGACCTCGTCGCTCGAGGCCCGGGACAAGATGATCCAGAAATTCGAGGCGCTGGCGGCCAAGGAGTTCGTCGGCACCGACGTCTTCGTCCACTCCCTCGATCTCGGCCCCCCCGTGGGCCGACCGATCCAGTACCGGCTCAGCGGACCCGATCTCCAGAAGGTGCGCGGCCTCGCGCTCCAGCTCAGCAACATCGTCGCATCGAGCCCGAATGTCGGCCTGCCGAACCTCGATTGGAACGAGCCCGGCAAGGTGCTGAAGGTCGACATCATCCAGGACAAGGCGCGCCAGCTCGGCGTCACCTCGGAGGATATCGCCGGGCTCCTCAACGGCATCGTCGGCGGTCGCTCGATCACGCAGGTGCGCGATTCGATCTACCTCGTGGACGTGGTCGGCCGCGCCCAGGCGGCGGAACGCAACTCCGTCGAGACGCTGCAAAGCCTGCAGGTGCCGCTGTCGAACGGCAGCGTCGTGCCCCTTCTGGCCTTTGCCACCGTGAGCTACGAACTCGAACAGCCCATCGTCTGGCGCCGCGACCGCCTGCCCACCATCACGGTGCGGGCGGCGATCGTCGACGACACCCAGGCGCCCACCATCGTCAACGCCCTCGATCCGGCCATCAAGGCCTTCGAGAAGACTTTGCCGGACGGCTACACCCTCGCGGTCGGCGGTGCGGTGGAGGAGAGCGCCAAGGGCAGCGGACCCATCGCGGCGGTGGCGCCGGTGATGCTGCTCGCCATGGCGATGTTCCTGATGATCCAGCTCCAGAGCTTCCAGAAGCTGTTCCTGGTGGCGAGCGTGGCGCCGCTCGGCCTGATCGGCGTGGTGGCGATCCTGCTGCCCTTCGGCAAGCCGCTGGGCTTCGTCGCCATCCTCGGCGTGCTGGCGCTCATCGGCATCATCATCCGCAACTCGGTGATCCTGGTGATGCAGATCGACGAGTACGACCGCGAGGGCTACGCCCCGTGGGATGCGGTGGTGGAGGCGACCTGCCACCGGATGCGGCCGATCCTGCTCACCGCCGGTGCGGCGAGCCTCGCCCTCATCCCCATCGCGCGGGAGGTCTTCTGGGGTCCGATGGCCTACGCCATGATCGGCGGCATCATCGCCGCCACCTTCCTCACCCTGTTCTTCCTGCCCGCGCTCTATGTCGGCTGGTACCGCATCAAGGCTCCGAAGGGGGATCGCCCCGCGGGCGGCGCATCGACGGCCCCGGCGGCGGGCCATCACGCCGAGGCCTGATCAGGGCGCTGCGGCGCAGAGTGCGGGCTCCAGGGCCCGCATGACGCGGCGATAATCGGTGATGTGCAGAGCGTCGCGCAAGGCGCCGGGCAGGGCGAACCCGGTGTCGCCGTCGCGCAGATCCGCGTAGGGGTCCACGTACCGGCAGGAGAGACGCCGGCACAGGGCCTCGATCCGCGCGGAGTACGCGACGACCGCCGCCGGTTCGAGGCGCTTTTCCACCGAACGGGAGATGGGCGGAACGGCGGCGACCACGACACGGTCGCTGCCGGCCTGCAGCCGCGTCACGATCCGCTCCACCGCGTCGTCGAAGCCCCGGGCGGTCCTGTCGGACAACGGCTCCTTCTTCCGCTGCAGGTCGTTGGTTCCGATGAAGACCACCACCGCGCGGGCGCGGGTCTTCACCGACAGCTTGGCCACGAGATCGGCATAGACCGAAGCCGATGCGCCGCTGATACCGCCATTGACGATCTCCGTACCGCAGACCCGCTGGGCCGGGCTCTGCAACTCGGCCTGCGAATCGCCGGCGAGGAGGATGTAGCCGTTCGGTGCATCGTCGAGATGGGCCTGGATCGAAGGTAGCCGGTCCGTGGCGTAGAGCCGGGCGTTGAGGTGCAGTGGCTTCTCGATCCAACCAATGGCGAAGCCGACCCCAAGGATTGCCAACCCGGCGAGACCGAGGCGCAGAGCCTTCACCGGGCCGCTCCCGACACGTCCCGGGTCTTCGATACTTCGAAGGCTTCCGATACCTCCGAGGTCTTCGCGGTGCCGGCCCTGTCGATGGTCGCGTCCGGCCGCGAATCCGTCGTGGCGTAATAGGGCTTGATGTCGAGGAGCGGCGTGCCGTCGAGACAGTCGAGCCCCCGGACGCTCAACGTAGGCCCGTCGATGCCGAGGAGTTCCACCACGGAGAGCGCGATGGGATTGGGGCGCGCCGGCGAGCGCAGGGAGAACGTGCCCCGGCTGCCCTCCGCATGGCGCGGCATCTGGCGCACGATGTCCCGCGCTGCCCGGTCCATCCAGTAGAGCACGATGAGGTGGCTCACCCCCTCCACGTTCTGCAAGCCGGGGGCGAAGGTGGCATCGACCTCCAGTGTGCAGATGGCGTCGGTCTGAAGCCCGTTCTTGGGGCATTCGGCCCTGCTCGCCCACGGGGTCCGGATATGGCCGATGAAATAGAGCCCGGCATCGTGCGAGGCGGGCAGCGTGACGGTCTCTTCGCCGGGCCGCCGGTCGATCGGGTCGCTCATGAGACGCATCGGATTTGGAGAGGCGGTGCCCGGAGGAGCCCCGAGCCGTTCGAAGCGAGCATGTCGGACAACTCGCCCCCGTGCGCAAGCCGGTCGACAGCGAGCCGCCATGCGGGCCGCATCGTTCCATCGGGCGCCAGTGCGGTATAGGTTTCTTGCATAGGGTCCACGGCGGTTCCTTCGGCATCGCCTGCCTTCAAGCCGAAGCCTTTCGAGGAGAGAGCGTGACCACCAGCGAATGGCGCCCGATGGAATCCGTGGGCGATGCCGAGACCGCCGTCGACCGTCTCGCCGCCTTGTACGCGGGTGCGATCCAGTCGCTCCAGACCGCCCTGACCCGCTATCTCGACGGGGGCGCCGCGCCCGACCATGCCGAGCGGCTCCAGTTCCGCTATCCCGAATTGCGGATCACCTATCATCCGTCCGGCCCGATCCCGCGTTTTTCCCGCGCGACGGCGAAGTTCCAGTCTCCCGGTACCTACGCCACCACGGTGACGCAGCCGGCGCATTTCCGGCCGTACCTGCTGGAGCAGCTGACGCCCCTGATCCGGGATTACGGTGCGACCCTCGAAGTGGGCCTGAGCGCGCAGGAGATACCCTATCCCTATGTGCTGGAGCCCGGCGCCAACCTCTCGGGCAGCGGGATCACCCCGCGCGATCTGGCCACCTATTTCCCCGTCCCGCTGCTCTCGGTGGTGGGAGACGAGATCGCGGACGGCCTCTGGGTGGCGCCGGCCGAAGAGCCGAAGCCCCTGGCGCTGTTCGACGCGATCCGTGTCGATTACTCCCTGCGCCGCCTCGTCCATTACACCGGCTGCGACTGGCGCGACGTCCAGCCGTGGATCCTGCTGACGAACTACCATCGCTACGTCGACGGCTTCATCCGGCACGGCTTGGAGCTGCTCGCCAGCGGCAGGGACGGCTACGAGCGCATGATCCTGCCCGGCGGCATCACCGTCTCGCGGGAGGAGGCGGCGGGCATCGATCCGGCGGCCCTCATCGCCGCGTCCCCCTGGCACAAGTTCCAGATGCCGGCCTACCATCTCGTAGCGCGCGGCCCCGACGGGTCGATGCAGGGCACGACGCTGGTCAACATCGGCGTCGGCCCTTCCAACGCCAAGACGATCACCGACCATCTGGCGGTCCTGCGTCCGCATTGCTGGCTCATGGTCGGCCATTGCGGCGGGTTGCGGCAGTCGCAGACCATCGGTGATTACGTCCTCGCCCATGGTTATCTGCGCCGGGATCGTATCCTCGACGAATTGGTTCCGCCGGACGTGCCGGTGCCGGCCCTGGCCGAAGTCCAACTCGCGCTCCAGGCCGCGGCCGCCAGCGTCACCGGCGAGACCAGCGACGACCTGAAGCGGCGCCTGCGCACCGGCACGGTGGTGACCTACGACGACCGCAACTGGGAACTCCGCTTCAGCCAGGAGCGGCGGCGGATCAACCTCTCCCGCGCTATCGGCGTCGACATGGAGAGCGGCACCATCGCGGCCCAGGGCTACCGTCTGCGAGTTCCCTACGGCACGCTCCTCTGCGTGTCCGACAAGCCGCTCCACGGCGAGATCAAGCTGCCGGGGGCGGCCAACGCCTTCTACGAACGGGCGGTGGCCGAGCACCTGCTCATCGGCCTGTCCGCCCTCGATATCCTCCGCGCCGACCGCAACGGCCTGCATTCGCGCAAGCTGAGGAGCTTCGACGAACCGCCGTTCCGGTAGGCCGTCCGAAGGCCGGCGACCGAGGGACGATGTGGGACGCCGCCCCGGTGCCATCGGATCGGCGCAGAGCCGCGAATGGTCCCGGGTTACGGTTTGTCCGCTCTCAGTCGGCCGCATGCACCGAACGGTTCATGGCGATCATCTCGGCATGGCTGGGATTGGGACCGAGTTTTCCCAAGAGGCCATAGACCCGGCTCAGGGTCTTGGGCGCCTCTCCCTTCACCGCGGCGAGCAGGGCCTCGCGCATCGTCTCCGCGTCGTGGTCGCAGCAATAACCCGGGGTGGCGGGCTGCTGGCGCCAGGATTCCGCCAGCGATCCCCCATCCACCGGGTCGAAGCCGACCTCGTCCACGATGTCCATCACGGTCCGCTTCGCCGCTTCGGCATCGCCGGCCACGGCGACGGCGATCCGGTCGGGCGCACCCGCCGGACGCCCGAGTTCGGCGAGGGAATGGGCGAGGATGTTGTTGAACGCCTTGACGATGGGGCGGCCGATCTGTTCCGACACCCAGACGCTCTCCGTCTTACCTGCGTCGAGTTCGGCGATCTGCGGGTCGCGCAGGCCGGGATAGTAATTGCCCGTGTCGACGATCGGGATCGCCTCGGGCAGGTCGTCGAACAGGTCTTTCGGCAACTGGGCGACGGCGGGAAACGGGATCGACAGGATCACGAGGTCCGCGCCCGCGATGGCACCGTGGGCATCGGCGGGAGTCGCGTCAATCTCCTCGGCGAAGGCGCGCACGCCGTTGGGGCCTTTCGAATTCGCCACGCGGACCTCGTGTCCCGCTGCGCTGAGCTTGCGGGCCAGCGTGCCGCCGATATTGCCGGTGCCGATGACGCCGATTTTCATGCCTGTGTCCTCTGAATTTGGGTTGGCCGCATCCCTCACGGGGCGGCGACCGGGCGTGCGAGGCCGTCGAGAGTGCGGCGCAGCTCTTCGATGGCCTCCGGGGTCAGCTGACACGCCGTTCGGATCCTGTCGGGGATGCCGCGAAGCGCGCCTTCCAGGGCTCGGCCATGCGGGGTCAGATCGATCAGCACCCGGCGTTCGTCGGAGGCGTCGCGTGTCCGTGTCACCACGCCGGCGGCCTCCAGCCGCTTGAGCAGCGGCGTCAGGGTGCCCGTCTCCATGTCGAGGCGGACACATAACTCGCCCACGGTCAGCGGTGCGCCGTTCATCAATTCGAGGGCGACGAGGTATTGCGAGAACGTCAGGCCAAGCGGCTCGAGGAAAGGCTTGTGCAGCCGCACCATGCGGTTGGCGGCGGCGTTGAGCGCGAAGGAAAACTCCGTCGCGATCCTTCGTCGGTCCAGGCTCATTTGTGCAGCTTGCTATCATGTAGTGTACTACACAAATGGGCGGGGAATGGCTGCCTGTCAACTTCGGTCGTAAAATCCGACGGGGCGATAGCGCGAAGCCGCGTGAGTGGATTCACGCAGCGAAAGCCCGAGCCCGCGAAGGGGGCCGCTGGCGACGGTGGCCAGCGAGAAAGCCAGGGCGAGCGCTACGAGCGGTTGCCCGGAATAATCCTACCGCTCGCGCCGCCATAAACCGGCCCGCTCGGACCGGGCCTGCTCCTCCGCCGCCAGAAGGTCCGACGGGGCATCCTCCGACGCGCGGGCACCGCCCGCCGTGAGGATGAGGGAGGCGAGGTCGTCGCCGTCGATCTGGCAGCGCAGGCCCGCGGGCTGCGCCTCGTCGGTCGCCTCGCCGGCCGCCGGGGCACAGACGACTTCGCGCCGGCGCAGATAGCGCGCGAGTTGGCGCGCCAGGGCGCCGCGCTCGCCATCGACGCCCAGCAGGCGCACCGTCCGGCCACGGAACGAGAGAGTGCCGGTATCGATCACCTCCGGCACGCCGCGCAACGCCCCGGCCGCGCTGGTCTCCTTGGCGGCGGGGGCCGGCTCGGCGCGGGCGGCCGAGGGGCGCTTGCGCCGTGACGCCATCTGGACGGTGGCGCGCTGGGTAAAATCCTTGAAGATCGCCGCCGGCAGGTCGCCGCCGCCGACCTTGTTCATCGAGGAATTGTCGTCATTGCCGACCCAGACGCCGACGACGAGGTCCGGAGTCACCCCGACGAACCAGGCATCGCGGTAATCCTGCGTCGTCCCGGTCTTGCCGCCCACCGCGAGGTTGGTGATCCGCGCGGCCCGCCCGGTTCCGCTATCTACCACCGCCTGGAGCGAATCCAGCATCATCGCGCGGCTCTCGCCCGGCAGCGGCGTCGCCGGCTTGGCGTCGGGGCGCAGGTAGAGCGGGTCGGGGCCGGCCCCGCGAATGGCATGGACGCCATAGGTGTCGAGGGGCTGGGCGCTCGCCAGAACGCCGGCATAGGCCCGTGTCATCTCCAGCAGGGAGACTTCGGCCGAGCCGAGCGCCAGGCTCGGGACGTTCGGAAGGTCGGAGGTGACGCCGAGCTTGCGCGCGGTCTCGATCACGGAGGCCATGCCGATCTCATCGGCGAGTTGCGCGGCGATGGTGTTGATCGATTGCGCGAAGGCCGTGCGGAGGGGGACCGCACCCCGGAAACGGCCGCTCGCATTCTGCGGCTCCCAATCGCCGATCTGGATCGGCCGGTCCACCAGGACCGTCTCCGGCGAGAGGCCCTTCTCATAGGCGGTGAGGTAGACGAACAGCTTGAACAGCGAGCCGGCCTGGCGCTTGGCCTGGGTCGCCCGGTTGAATTGGCTGTCCTCGTAGTCGCGCCCGCCCACCATGGCGAGGATCGCGCCCTCCTTGTTCAGGACGACCATGGCGCCCTGGCTCGCCTTCTTCTTGCCCCCTTCCGCATCGAGCCGCCGGGCGACGACGCCCTCCGCCAGACTCTGCAGATCGAGGTTCAGGGTGGTGCGCAGGGTGACGTCGCCGGATGTGTCCGACAGGCGCTTGGCGTCCGCCGACACCATGTCGAGGAAGTAATTGGTGCCCGGCGGCGTCTCGGGCGGGGTGCGCAGGGTGATCGTCTCGGCGCGTGCCTTGTCGGCCTCGGCGGCGGTGATCGCGCCGGTCTCGACCATGGTCTGCAGCACGATGTCGGCGCGCTCCTTGGCGCCGCCGAAATTGCGCGTCGGCGCCAATTGTGACGGCGCGCGGACGAGGCCCGCCAGCATCGCCGCCTCGGGAAGCGTCAGCGCTTTCGCGCCCTTGCCGAAATAGCGCCGCGACGCGGCGTCGATGCCGTAGGCGCCGGCCCCGAAATAGGCGGTGTTGAGATAGCCGAGGAGGATGTCTTCCTTCGACATCGTGCTCTCCACGCGCAGGGCCAGGAACGCCTCCTGGATCTTCCGGCGCAGCGTCTTCTCCTGGGTCAGGGAGGTGAGCCGGACATATTGCTGCGTGATGGTGGACGCGCCCTCGCGCACGCCGCCGCTCACGGTGTTGCGCCAGAGCGCTCGCACCAGCCCGCGCGGATCGACCCCCCAATGCGAGTAGAACCGCCGGTCCTCGATGGAGACCACGGCTTGGGCGAGATGGGCGGGCATGTCCGCCGCCGTGAGCTTCTGGCCCTGGAAGGCGCCGCGCGTGGCGAAGACCCTTCCGTCATCCGCCTCCACCGTGAGGGCGCGCTGGCCGCCTTCCGGCACCACGCCGCCGAGCGGGGGCAGGGTCGCGAAACTGTAGAGGACGAGGCCAGCGACGAAGACCAGCGGCAGGGCGAGGGCCGCGAGGCCGGCGGCGAGGTAGGGCCGTTGCCGCAGACGACCGCGCCAGCCCGATTGTACCGTCTGCGCCGCCGGAGCGATCCCTGCCGCAGGTGGAGTGCCCGTGCCGCTCGCTCGCGCTGACGGGGTGCGTGCGGTGAGCCGCGAACCGAGGGTGCCGAGCGTCCGCCCGGCAGCGCGCCCCATTAAGAGCAAGCCCCGCGCGAGGCCGCGGAAGGCCGTTGCGAGGAGGAAACCGAGATGCCTGAAGAGGACGCGCGCCGCCTGTCCGGCTTCGCGGGCGGCGGTTCGGGCATCCGGCACCTCAGGAGCCTTCGGCCGTTCCGGTTCTAGATCTGTCATCGGCCGCCGGTCGTCATCCAGGAGTGCAGGTCCCGTCGGCTTACCGTCGGCGCTGATTTGGCGGTTCTAGACCGGAAAGAACCGTGGACGCCATGCCGGAAGCGGCGTCGTCATGCCCTTTGGTCCCATACAGCCTGAGCGCCGAATCTCCTCCGAGTCCTCACTCTCTCGGCAAAGCCTCGGTCACCTGCATCCGCTGGGTCGGGGCCGAAACGCGCAGGCTGGCATCGAGAAGGGCCGAGGCCTGGCTCGGATCGCTGTTCGTCCCGGGGGTGACGTCCTGGGTACCGACCAGGGCGGTGACGCCTTCATATTGGTCGAGCCGGCGGTCGATCATGTCGCCGAGGCGCTCGCGGACTTCCGCGACGGTGAGGCTGCGGCGGTGCTTGCCGGCCTTCGCGGTGAAGAGGCTGCGGTTGGCGCGGGCGGCGGCGCGGAAAGCCTGCTTGGCCACGAGGTCCGGGTTGTCGTCGCTCAGCGTCAGGAACTTGCCGGCGCTCGACGTCCCGAGGAAATGGGCGAGATAGAGTTCGGAGGTCTTCAGTTCGCGGCCGATACGCTGCTCGATGCGGGCGCGGTCGCGCTTGATCAACTCGCCGGCCATCAGGGCCGCCACATAGGGGTCCTGGCGCAGGCGCAGCACGCGGGTGCGGGTGGCCTCGTCCTGGATCGTGATGGCGCTGCCGCGGCCGGTGATGGCGTTGGCCTCGGTCTCATAGCCGTAGCGGGCGCCATAGGTCCGCACCAGTTCGAGCCAGGTGGCGGAGAGGAACTGGAACAGCCCCTCCGCCGAAGAGGTCGAGGCCTTCACGGTGGTCGAGAAGCTCGATTCCTTGTCGGCCAGCGCCATCATGTAGACCGGATCGACCCCGGTCTCGGACGACGCCTTCAGGATCGTCTCGACGATGTCGCGCGGCACATTCATGTCGCCGAACCGAAGCACGTCCCGGCCGTCGCTCTCGCGGCTCTGGGGAAGAGAGGCGAGGTCGCTTTCGATCAGGCTGGCCGTCGCAGGCTCCTGGTCGAGGAGGGGAACCCCATCCCAATCCGTGGGTTTGTCGATCGTGGCCGCCGCGAAATCGCTGGCGACGTAGGCGCGGATGTCGATGCGGTCGTGGGCGGTCGCTGCGGGCGCCAGGGCGCTCTGCGGCAACCCAGAGCCGAGCAGCAGGCCGATCGCGATCTTCGCGACGGTGAGTTTGGCCGATACCGTGGTGCTTGCCTTCTTCCTGCCGCGAAGGGAGCCGGGCTTCAGCCAAGCCACAGTCTCGTCACGATCCTGGGTCTCGTCAGGCACGAGACGGCACGCGTCGTCGGCGCGATGCGCCGGCTCCGGGAAAAGCCCCATCATTGTTCCTTGTTCGTGCCGCGGCGTTCTAGGACGCGGCTTCGATCAGTTCAGCGAGCGGACATCTCGCTGGGAGCTGTGACCACAATGGGACAGCTCCGTGATTCAAGCGTGGCACGCTTAAGGAACGGTTAAGGCTATGATTTAACGATATTTTAAGTAATCGTTCGGGTGCGGTTCAGAGAGCCCGCGTCAAAAAGGCATTCTGGCCGGGGTTGGAACGAAGGCTCCGTAGCCCAGTTACGATGGTCCCGGAGGGCGGGTTCACAACGTCGATGAGACACGCCCCGATGGACCCATTGAAGGAAGCCTTTTTCCAATGAGCATGCAGACCGGTCGCCGTGTCGGCGTTGCCTTCGTCGGTATGGGTGGCGCTGTCGCCACCACCGCCATCGCCGGCATCGAGATGATCAAATCCGGATCGAACCGCCTCGACGGGTTGCCTCTCGCAGGCCTCTCGGTGGCCGGGTTGGCCGATTACAAGGATCTCGTTTTCGGCGGCTGGGATCTCAACGACGACGATCTCGCCTCAGCCGCCACCGGCCACGGCGTGCTCACCAAGCAGGATATCGAGAACGGTGCCCAGGTGCTCAAGGGCATCAAGCCCTGGCCGGCTGTCGGCAGCGCCAAGTTCTGCAAGAACATTGAGGGTGCCAACCGCATCGTCGCCGCCGACCACCGCGAGGCGGTCTCCGTCATCGCGAACGATCTTCGTCGTTTTCGGCTGGAGAGCAACCTCGACGAAGTCGTCGTGATCAACCTCGCCTCCACGGAACGTTGGCCAAACCTGGATGCGCCCGCACTGAACTCCCGCGACGCTTTCGAGAAGGGTCTCGATTCCAGCGACGAGGCGATCAGCCCGGCGATGCTCTATGCCTATGCGGCGATCCAGAGCGGTGTGCCTTACGCCAACTTCACCCCGAGCGTGGCCGCCGACATCCCGGCCCTGCTCGAACTCGCCCGCGAGAACGGCGTACCGTTGGCGGGCAAGGACGGTAAGACCGGCCAGACCATGATGAAGACCGTCCTGGCGCCGGCCCTCAAGGCCCGTGCCCTGCACGTGGATGGCTGGTTCTCCACCAACATCCTCGGCAACCGCGACGGTCTCGCCCTGAACGACAAGGATTCGCTCCAGTCGAAGCTCAACACCAAGGGTACGGTGCTGGATTCGATCCTCGGCTATCCTGTCGAGGACCATCTGGTCCACATCCATTATTACCGCCCGCGCGGCGACGACAAGGAAGCCTGGGACAATATCGACGTCACCGGATTTCTCGGTCAGCGGATGCAGATCAAGGTCAACTTCCTCTGTAAGGATTCCATCCTTGCCGCACCTCTGGTGATCGAGATCGCCCGCGTTCTCGACCTCGCCAAGAAGCGCGGCGAGAGCGGACCGCAGGAGCAGCTGTCATCGTTCTTCAAGGCACCGATGGTCGCCAACGGCCATGGGCCGGAGCACGATTTCGGCAAGCAGCAGCACATGCTGCTCGAGTGGCTCGGCGGCCAGCAATGATCGCGTCCGATACGGGGGGCGGCATGGCTGCCCCCTTCGCGCTGCGTGAGCTGTTCGTCGAGCTCAACGACCTCAAGCGCGTGCATTCCGCCGGCCGCATCGGCTCCATCGCCGAGCGGCTGTTCGCCCAAGGCTGGTCGGCGCTGACGGGTGGTGCCGATCCCGAGACGGTCGCCATCGACATCACCGCCAAGGCGCTCGCGGCCTCCCGGCTCTGCGACCTCGACGCCGCTTTCCTCGCCTCTGCCGGTCTCGGCGAGGCGGAAATCGGCGACATTCTGGCGTCCGGACTCGACGCCGTCACCGCCACGGTCGACCCCGATCTGAAGCGGCGTTTGGCCGACGCGTTGCGCTCGAACGGGGTGGTGCATGGCGGTCCTTTACCGGGTTTCGTGGCGGCACTGAGCCACCAGCCGAGGGCCGGCGTGACCTGTCCCGGCAAGCCTCGCATCTTGCTCGAGCCGCCCGAGAACCATGCCGAACATTGCCTGATGGTGGCGGTCTATGGGGTCGTCCTCAGCCCGTTCTACCGGGCCGACCCCACCGTGGTTTTTCTGGCGGCCATGAGCCACCACTTCCACAATGCGGCGATGCCCGATGCCGGTTTCACCGGCGAAATGCTGCTCGGCGACCACCTCGCTCCGATCATGGCGCGGACGACGCAATGGGCTCTCGACGAGTTGGACGCCCCCTTGCGCGAGACCGTGGAACGGGCGCGTGCCGTCCTGCCCGACGATGCGACGGCTGAGGGTCGCGCCTTCCACGCCGCCGATTGCATCGACCGGGTTCTTCAGATTTCCCAGCACCTTAAGGCTGCGTCCCTGACCATGACGACCGTGCTCGACGACCTGGAACTGGTCCATGCCGGCCCGGTGAAAGGCTTCCACGATCGGGTCCTCAGGGACATGCGAATCCCGTGATGGCCCGCTGCGGCAGGATGGGCCGGGTGTCATGATCCCATTCGACCTCCTCTCCCCTCACACGGGGCACGCGCTCAAAGCCGACACGCCGCATTCCCTGCGCGACGTCGAGACGAATGCGCGCTGGCCCGTCGTGGATGGCATTCCCTACCTCCGGACCGGGCGCGACGACCTTGTCGAGGCGACGCTCGCCCTGCTCGACAACGGGCAGGACGATCTCGCCCTGGAAGGTCTGCTCGCCGATCAGGACGATTGGTGGACCGGTCCGCCGGCCGATCCCTTGGACCTCCATGCCCTCGTCAGCGACCGCAGCAAGGCCAGTCTGCGGGACGCCGTGCGTCTTCTCGGCTGGGGCCGGGTCGGCGACTACTTCCTGCATCGCTGGACCGACCCGACCTTCCTGGCCGGGCTGACGCTCCTCGAGGCGCATTGGAACGACCCCCTCTGCGTCTTCGAATTCGCCTGCGGCATCGGCCATTATCTGCGCGAGATCCAGGCGCGCGGTGTCAAGGTAGCGGGCGCCGACGTCGTCTTCGCCAAGCTTTGGGTGGCGCGCCATTGGGTCGTCGGCGAGACGGCGCAGTTCATCTGTTTCGACGCCGGCTCGCCGCATTGGCCGATCCCGGGTGCGCCGGTGGATCTCGTCGTCTGCAACGACGCTTTCTACTTCCTCGATGACAAGCCGGCTGTGCTCGAATGCCTCCGCCAGAATGCCGGCGAAGACGGCTGGCTCGTCCTCAGCCACATCCACAATTCCGAGCGGCCGGGTTTCTCGGCTGGTCGGGCGGTCTCGGCGGACGAGATCGAGGAGCTGTTTCCGGACGCTCTCGTCTACGATGACGACGAACTCACCCGCGCCCTCGTCGAGAAGCGCGCGCCGTCGCCACGGCGCCCGGCCGACCTGCGACATGTGGAGGCGTTCTCCGTGGTCGCCGGCGCCGGAATGAGGCCAGCCCCGCGCGCCATTCTCGATGGTCTGACCTGGCCAACCGAGGGAACGTCGCTTCGCCTCAACCCTCTCTATGCGCCCGATCCGGCGGGCGGCTACACCGTCGCTTGGCCGTCCGAACGCTACGAGGCGGAATACGCGTCCCGGGTCACCTATCCGTCGCATTCGGACGGACCCGAGATCCTCGACTGGGTCGGCGGGGAGCAATCGCCCCACAAGGACCGTGTCCGCCGCCGCGAGTTCGTTGTCCTTCCGGAGCGCTGGTGATGGGTGATTCCATCGGTTGGGGCATCGTCGGCTACGGCTGGGTCGCGCGGGATTACATGGCGCCCGGCATCCGCAGCGCCGGGCATCGGCTCGTTGCCGTGTCCGATCCCGGAGAGGCATCGCGCGCTGCCGCCGAGGCGGAAGGCGCTCGCGCTCATGCCGACATCGCCGGTCTGCTCTCGGAGCCGGAGGTCGAGGCGGTCTACGTGGCGACCCCGAACCACCTCCACCGAGAGGCGGTGGAAGCCCTGGCCGCATCGGGCAAGGCCGTGCTCTGCGAAAAACCGATGGCAGCCTCGCTCGTCGATGCCGAGGCGATGGTCGCGGCGGTCCGGAAAGGCGGCATCTTCTACGGCACCGCCTTCGACCAGCGCCATCACCCGGCACACCAGGCCATGCGCGATGCGATCCGCCAGGGCCGCATCGGCGCCGTCACCACCATCCGCATCGTCTATGCCTGTTGGCTTGACCGGGCTTGGACCTCCTTCGCCGGCCAGGACAATTGGCGCATCGACCCGCTGAAGGCAGGTGGGGGAGCGCTGATGGATCTGGCACCCCACGGCATCGACCTCGTTGATTTCCTCCTCGACGAATCGATTGAGGACATCGCCGCGCTGACCCAGGCAAGGGCGCAGGATTACGCCGTCGATGACGGCGCGCTTCTCATCGGTCGTACCAGCTCCGGCATCCTCGCGAACCTTCACGTCGCCTACAATTGCCCGGACGCGCTGCCGCGCCGCCGCCTCGAAGTGATCGGCACCAAGGGGGCACTCACCGCCGTCGACACGATGGGACAAGTGGCGGGCGGCACGCTCAGCCTCACCGACGGTGTCAGTGGGCAGGTGCAAGCCATCTCCTTCGATGTACAGGCCTCGCCCTTCCTCGAACAGGTCCGTGCCTTCGGCTCCGCCCTTCGCCGACCCGCCGAGCGCGATGCCTACAGCGCCGAGCGCGACCTTCACACGATGCGGCTTCTGGCGCGGGCTTACGAAGGTTGCCGGAACGCGCGGGTCATTGGGGACTAGAACGCGGGCCGCGACGCCTACTTGCTTCTCACCCCGGACCTCATCCTGAGGTGCTGCGAAGCAGCCTCGAAAGAGACTTCCAGGGATCGCTTTCGGTCCTGGAGGCCTTCTTCGAGGCCGCAGCTAGGCTGCGGCACCTCAGGATGAGGTCGATGGGTGGGACTATCCGGAACTGAGGGACGACCGACATGAGCGAACACGATCAGGACGCCCGGGCGCGCGACCCGCGCATCAAGTCCCCCCGGCCCTACACCTATGGCGGCCCACGGGTTGTCGAGGGGCTGCCCGCGTCGCTGCCCGAGCCCGTGCGGGCTTATCTCGACATCCTGCCGAAGGGGCGCATCGTCGGTTTCCCCCTGGCCCCCCTTGACCGGACCGGCATCCCGGTCTGGTTCGTCTCGCTGTTCCTCGACGATCCGTTCTTCGTCGGCGCCATGCCGAGCGGCATCGGCTACGGCGCCACCGACGACGAGGCGCTGATCGGCGCGGTGGCCGAGATCGCCGAGAACCTGATGCCGTCGCTGGCTGTCATGCCGCGCAAGAAGGAGCGAGGCTCCTATCACGACCTGACCAAGGTCTTCGGCATTGGCTCGGTGGCCGATCCGCTCACCCTGTGCCTGCCCGCCGGCTCCCCGGTGGGCCGCGACACGGTGCTGGAATGGACACCGAGCGTCCGGGCGCTCACGGGCGAGACCGTTCTGATGCCCCTCGATATCGCGGCCACGGACTATTTCGAGCTGTCGGAGGGCTACAAGCCCTTCACCAACCTCATCACCAACGGGCTCGGCGCCGGGCCGGACGTGGATTTCGCCCTCGGACACGGCCTGCTCGAACTGCTCCAGCGCGATGGCAACGGCCTGCTGTTCCGCGCCCTCGACCAGGGCGTGATGCTCGATCTCGACGGGATCGGCCCGGAGAACCGGGCGATGCTCGCCCGTCTCGACGATCTCGGCATCCGCGCGCTGCCGAAATTCGCCACCGACCAGTTCGGTCTCACCAACATCTACGTCGTCGGCCACGACCGGAACCCCGCCGACGCTCCGGTCCCCGTGGCTCTCTCCGCCTGCGGCGAAGCCTGCGATCCCGACCGCGAGCGTGCCCTACGCAAGGCGCTCCTCGAATTCCAGGCGGCCCGCGTGCGCAAGGCCTTCGGCCACGGCCCACTTTCCTTCGCCGAACAGGTGACGCCGCCGGGCTACGTCAAAGCCTTCATCCAGAAGGCTCTCCCGAGCCTCGACCTCGAAGAGAGCCGCGCCCTGAAGGCCATGCTCGAATGGATCGTCCTGCCGCCGGAGGGGCTACGCGACGTCCTGAAGGACACGGTCTATTCCGAGCGCAGCACCAAGGCGTTCACGGACCTGCCGACGACGGAGGCTTCCGACGGCCATGCCCGTGGACGGATTGCCCGCGAGCGCCTCGAAGAGGCCGGGTTCGACGTTCTCTACGTCGATTGCTCTCCGCCAGGCGGCAGCGTCGGTGTGGTCAAGGCGATCGTACCAGGGTTGGAAGTCGAGACGATGAGCTATCACCGCATCGGCGAGCGCAACGCCGCCAAACTGATCGAGCGGGACCATCCGCTGATCACGTTCGGTGAGGCCAGCGAGACGAAGCTCCCCGTGCGTCTCACCCCCGAAGCGCTCGATCGTCTCGGCGGCCAGCCGCTCTTCGACGTGGCCCTGGCCGACGAGATCGTCGGGCGGCATTACCCGCTCTACCGCGAGCCGGAATCGCATCACGCGCCGTTCCGCCTCGAACAGCAGGGGAGGGCCGCATGACCCTTCGTTTCGCCTACAACACCAACGGCACGGCCAACCATCGCTTGGACGACGCCATCGATCTCATTGCCGATGCCGGCTACCAGGGCGTGGCACTGACTCTCGACATCCACCATCTCGATCCGTTCGCCGAGAACTGGGTCCAGGAGGCCCAGCGCGTGTCGAGCCGGCTGCAACGGCTGGGCCTCGGCAGTGTCGTCGAGACCGGTGCCCGCTTCCTCCTCGACCCAAGGGCCAAGCACGAGCCGACCCTCGTGAGCGCGGACGCTTCCGGGCGCGCCCGGCGGGTTGGGTTCCTCAAGCGCGCGGTGGACATCGCCGTGATCCTGCATTCGGAAGCCGTGTCGTTTTGGGCCGGCGTCCCGAGATCCGGCATCGACCGGGACGAGGCCCGCCTCTGGCTCGGCGATGGCGTCGCCGAGATCGTGGCTTATGCCCGTGAGCAGGGCATCGTCGCCTGCCTCGAGCCGGAACCCGGCATGCTGGTCGAGACCCTGGACGATTTCGCCGCTTTGAACATCGAAGGCTTGAGGCTCGCCCTCGATACCGGCCATTGCCTCGTGACCGGCGAGCGCGATCCGGCGGCGGCCGTGGCGGAATTCGCCGACGTGATCGGTACCGTGGCCATCGAGGACATGGCGCGGGGCGAGCATATCCACCTGCCCTTCGGTGAGGGCGACATGAACGTCGCCGGTGTGCTCGATGCCCTCGACGCCATCGGCTTCCAGCGCCTCGTCTGCGTCGAACTCTCCCGCGAGAGCCACCGCGCCGACGTCATGGTGCCGAGATCGCTGGACTATCTGCGGACCTGCCGCAACCATAAGGCAGAGGTGAACGCGTGAAAATTTGCTTCGTCAGCCGCCGTTACTTCCCGGCGATTTCCGGCATGAGCGTGTACGCGCAGAACCTGCTGCGCGAACTGGTCGATGCCGGCCACGACGTGACGATGATCAGCCAGTACCGGGGCGATGCATTCGGCACCCGCGTCTATGGCGGTGGTCCGCCGCCCTCAGTACCGGGTGTGCACGTCATCGGCCTCGAACAGGTCGGCGAGCAGACGAACGGCGATTTCGAGCGCGACATCGAGACGATCGTGGAGACCATCGTGGCCGAGCACGCTCGGCAGCCCTTCGATCTTCTCCATGCCCAATACGGCTATCCAACCGGCTGGGCGACGCTGCTCGCCTCGAAGCGGATCGGCATTCCCAACGTCGTCTCGATCCAGGGCGGCGACGGCCATTGGGTCGGCTCGTGCTGCGAAACCCATCGGGTGGCCATGTGCCAGGTGCTGGCCCATGCCAACGCCCTCCTCATCGGAGGCCGCTCCTTCATTGAGGAGGTCTGCGACCGGCTGGGTTCCGACTCGGACCGCTTCACCATCGTGCCCGGCGCCGTCGACACGGCGCGCTTCACCCCCGGTCCCCTGGGTCATGCGGGGCCGGTGCGGCTGTTCTATCACGGCCGGGTCGACCGCCGGAAAGGCGTGCTCGATTTCATCGACGCCCTCGGCTTGCTACGTTCGCGCGGGGTCCCGTTCGAGACGATCGTCTCCGGCATCGGGCCCGACGTGGATTCCTCGAAGGCCCGTGCTGCCGAGCTGAACTTTTCCGAGGCCGAGATCCGCTTCACTGGCTACGCGGATTACCACACCGTGCCCGACCTCTACCGACAGGCGGACGTCTTCGTCTCGCCGACCTATGCCGAGGGCTTTTCCAACACCATCCTGGAAGCCATGGCTGCGGGGCTCGCCGTGGTCTCGACCCATGCGGTGGGCGTGTCCGACTGCTTGCGCGACGGCGAGAACGGATTGCTGGTCCGTCCCGGCGACGTGGAAGCCCTCGCCGATGCGCTCCAGCGCGTCATCGAGGACGAGCCCCTGCGCCGGCGTCTCGCCCGGGACGGGCTCGACGAGTGCCGCCGCGTCTATTCCTGGACGGCGGTCGGCCGCCAGATCATGGACGTCTATGCCGAGGTCGCGGGCGAGCGGCCCCGGACTGACTTCGCGGACACCCTGCCGCATGATCCCGCCTGCCGGTTCCGCGCCGAGCCCCACCTGCTCTGACCATGCCCGTCGCCCTCGCGCTCTCACCCCATCTCGACGATGCCGCCTTCTCATGCGGCGGAACCCTGGCGACCTTGGCCGAAGCTGGCTGGAAGGTGGTGATGACGACGATCTTCACCGCCACCGTCGCCGATCCGAAGGGTTTTGCCCTCGCGTGCCAGACCGACAAAGGTCTGGGGCCGGAGATCGACTACATGGCCCTCCGGCGGGACGAGGATCGGCACGCGGCCGAAGCGCTCGGGATCGCGCCGCCCCTGCACCTGCCGTTTCGGGAAGCGCCGCATCGTGGCTACGGCACCGCACCGGAGTTGTTCGCCGATCCTCGCGACGACGACGTCATCGTCGATGCCCTTGGCGATGCGGTTTCGTGCCTCGTCGGCGACCTTTCTCCCGATATCGTCTTCGCCCCGCAGGCCGTCGGCGGCCATGTCGATCACGTCCAGCTGGTCCGCGCCATCAGCCAAGCACGATGGACCGTTCCGATCCTGTGGTGGCGCGATTTTCCCTATACCGTTCGCGATGCCGCGCCGAAGGAACCGTTTAAGGGCGATTTCCATAGGTTGCCGGAGCGCGCGTGTCGCTATTCCGCGTTGGCCGAGGCGCGGAAGGGTGCCTCCTGTTCGGCTTATGCGACGCAGCTCACGTTCCAGTTCGGTGGCGTCGAAGGGTTGATGGGTCGTCTGGCGGGCGAGGCGAGGACGGAGCGGTTCCGTCTCGCCGGCACGTTGTCCATTGATGTCGCCGCGCTGTTCGAGGCCCATGCCGCCCGAGGCTGACGCGATCCGGCCAAAGAGCCTCGCCGATCCGGACCAGCTCGCTGTCCGTCGCGCATTCCGAAATGAGGCGCATGTCGCGCCCTTGCGCGCGCTGGCGCGGCGGATCGCGGCGGAACGGTCCGCCGAGGTGCCGGACCCCGATCCGCAGGATGGTGGGATCAACGCACGGCTTCTCCTGCTGCTGGAGACACCGGGTCCTAGCATCGGCCGCACCGGCTTCGTCTCGCGCGACAACCCCACCGGTACCGCCGCCAACCTGTTCCGCTTCATGGCCGAGGCGGGTATCGCACGGCGCGACAGCCTCATCTGGAACGCCGTTCCCTGGGTCATCCACGCGCCCGGCGCCCTCAACCGGGCACCGAAGAAAGTCGAGATCGCGTCCGCCGCCGTCTACCTCGCGCCGCTCATTGATCTGCTTCCGTCCCTCGCCGTCGTGGTGCTTGCCGGGCGCGTGGCTGGCCTGTCGCGCGAACCACTCTCACGGCTCCGGCCGGGGATACCGGTTCTCGCCATTCCACATCCGAGCCCGACCTTCGTTTGCACCTCCCCCCTGGTGGCTCAGCGGATCGTCGAGGGGCTGGCCCAAGCCGCGGCGACGCTACTCTCATACCGGACTTCACTAGCGGAGGGGCCGAGGTGACTGGCCATCCGGACACAAAGACCCTAAATGCCGGGGCACGGGCCGCGGTCCGGCAAAAGCTCGGTCCCAATCCACGCCGCCGTCGAGGTTGGGCGGGAAGGCCGGCGGAGGCGGACGCCGACGACATGAACTTTGCGGGAGACCATCATCGGCGGGCCGACGTGAAGGCGGCCGAAACGGAGGATTGCGCTCCGCCAGCGCCGAAGCGCTCCTACAGGAATCGCTACGCTTGGCTCGGCACCGCCGCCAGCATCGTCATCTTCGCGGTGTCACTCGGCGTGTTGTGGAAGCTGGCGCAGCAGGTCACCTGGGCCGAGCTGCATGCGGCACTGACGGCGGCCACCGGCGAACAGCTCGGCTTCGCTTTCCTGTTCGTCGGCGTGAGCTATCTGTTCCTTACCTGCTACGACGCCCTCGCCCTGCGACAACTCAAGATCAAGGTTCCCTACAGGACGACGGCGCTCGCCTCGTTCACCAGCTACGCGGTGAGCTTCACTCTCGGCTTCCCGCTCCTGACGGCGGGAACGATCCGCTATTGGATCTACTCGAAGAAAGGTCTGAGCGCGGCGAAGATCGCGGCGCTCACCGTCATCGCCGGCTTCACTTTCTGGCTTGGCATGGGTGTCGTCCTCGGGCTCAGCCTCGTGGTCGAGGCGGGGCAACTGGCGGCGCTCACTTTCACCAGCATCCGTCTGAACCAAGGCGTGGGTTTTGCGGCCCTACTCATGGTGTTCGGCTATCTCGGTTGGGTCTCGCTCAAGCGCCGCCATGTCAGGGTCAAGGGCTGGTCCCTCGAACTGCCTGGCGCCACGGTGTCGATGAGCCAGATGGTCGTGGGCATCGGTGACGTCTGCGCTGCGGCGGCGACGCTCTATGTCCTGCTCCCCGCTGGTTCGACCATCGGATTCACCACCTTCGTCGGCGTCTACGTCCTGGCAGCCATGCTCGGCATCGCCTCCAACGCACCGGGCGGGCTCGGGGTCTTCGAGGCGACGATCCTGCTCGCCCTATCGAGCCTGCCGCGGGACCAGGTCCTCGGCTCGCTGCTGCTATTCCGGGTCTGCTATTACCTCGTTCCCTTCGTGGTCGCCCTGGCGATGCTCGGCGTCTATGAGATTGTCCGGCGCGTGCGCGGGGCTTCGCCATCCGCGTCAAGCGGCTCCTGAGCGTTGTCTTCGGCCAGGGAACGGTGAGCGATGGCTCGTGGCGCGCGAAGATCGGCCTGGATCGGCGCAGGCATCGCTGCCACGATCACGGTCGTCGCTTCGAGCGTGAGAGGTAACCTCGACCCTGCCGTCGCCGCCGCAGGTGTGGTGGCGGTCGTCATTGGTGGCCTCGTCGGCAGCCTCAGCCGGCCGAGGAGAGTGGCCCCGCCCGAGGCCGCTGCCCGCACGCGCCACTCCATCGCCGAGGCCCTTCTGGCCAACATCCCCGATCCGGTGATCCTGGTGGATCGGCGCAGCGTGGTCATCGAGGTCAACCCGGCCGCGCGCACGCTCTTGCCGGCCCTCAAGCTCAAGCACCCGCTCTCCTTTGCCTTACGGGCACCCGACGTGCTCGACGGGATCGAGGAGGTGCTCCGCACCGGTGCCCCACTGAAGACGCTCTACACGACACGTGTGCCGACCGAGCGTGCGTTCGAGGTGCAGATCGGCGCATTGCCGATGCCGGATGGCCCGGGGGGCGGACAGCCCAACGTCGTCTTGTTCCTGCGCGACCTCACGGCGGCGCGTCGCCTGGAGGCGATGCGAGTCGATTTCGTCGCCAATGCCAGCCACGAGCTTCGCACGCCGCTCGCCTCCCTCCTCGGCTTCATCGAGACCCTGCAGGGGCCGGCCAAGGCCGATGCGCCGGCCAGGGAGAAGTTCCTCGGCATCATGAAGACCCAGGCGCAGCGCATGACGCGCCTCATCGACGACCTGCTCTCGCTCTCGCGCATCGAGCTGCGCGAGCACGTCCCACCGACGCAGGTCGTCGATCTCGGCCAGATCGCGCGGCAGATGGTGGACATGCAGGGGCCGCTGGCCCGCGAGCGCGGCGTGAGCATCACCCTCGACGCGCCGGATGCCACCTATCCGGTGCTCGGCGAGCGCGACGAGCTCGCCCGCGTGGTCGAGAACCTCGTGGAGAATGCGGTGAAGTACGGGGGCGGCAACGTCGTCGTCGGTCTCGAACGGACCCTTCGCCCGGCGTCGGGAAAGCCGCAGATCGCGCTCAGCGTGCAGGATGACGGACCGGGTATCGCGCCAGAACACATTCCCCGCCTGACGGAGCGGTTCTACCGGGTGGATGTGGCCTCGAGCCGGCAGAAGGGCGGGACGGGCCTCGGCCTCGCCATCGTCAAACACATCGTCAACCGCCACCGTGGCAAGCTCGTCATCGAGAGCGAGCCGGACCGGGGCACCACCGTCCGCGCGCTGCTACCGGAACGGCAGGCTGGCGACGAAACGTCTAAGAGTCCCTGACCCTGGCCCTTCAGTTCCTGCTGGTGCCGAGACGCCGGTACTGCGCCTCGATGATCGCCTTCAGCACGGGCAGGAAGGGGGAGGGGCTCAAGCGTTGGTCGACCGCATGGTCGAGCATGCTTAGGGCCGCCACCTGCTTCGCCGGACCGGGAAACGTCGCGAGATAGGTCTCGATGCAGGCATTGGCCTCGGCCTCACCCGCCGGGATGTCGGAGGTGATCAGCGCGCTCAAGGTTCGCATGCAGGTGTCGAGAGGCTGTATCATCGCCTTCCTATGACGCGGAAACGCCCCGGACGCTATGTGCACGCCACGCGATGAGCCATGCGTCGCAGCCTTGACCTTCCCACGATGGGAAGCACCACATAGGCTCGTATGGATACCGTGATCGCTTCCCCCAAGCAGCACCCCGTCAGGGGACGTCGTCTCGACCTTCCGGTCGTCGGCATGAGCTGCGCGTCCTGCGTCGGTCGCGTCGAGCGCGCCCTCACCGCGCTTCCCGGCGCATCTGACGTTGCCGTCAATCTCGCCACCGGGCGGGTCAGCCTGACACTGAACGGCGACCCGGCAAGCGTCGTCGCCACTATCCACAAGGTTGGTTATGAGGTGCCCGAGACCGTAACGGAGCTGTCCGTCGGCGGCTTGTCCTGCGGGTCCTGCGTCGGCCGCGTGGAGCGCGCGCTTATCGCCCTCGACGGGGTGAGCACGGCCAATGTGAACCTCGCCACCGGGCGTGCCACGTTGCGCCATGCGGAAGGGGCAGTCGACGTTGCGGATCTGGTGGAGGCTGTCGAGACCGCTGGCTACGAGGCCACTCCCGTTGACGAGGTAAAGGGAGGAGTGCCCGCGGATAGGCACGAGCGCGAGGCTTCGGAGCTCCGGCGCGATGCCGTCATCTCCGCCGCCCTGTCGGCCCCGATTGTCGTCCTCGACATGGGGGGGCATCTCGTCCCCGGCTTTGGTGAGGCGGTCCAGGCCCATCTCGGCACGGCGGCCGGCCTGTTTCAGGCCGTTCTCGCCACTATCGTCCTCGCTTGGCCCGGACGGCGCTTCTTCCGGCAGGGGATCCCGGCCCTACTGAACCGCCATCCGGACATGAACGCCCTCGTCGCCCTCGGCGCGGGGGCCGCGTATTCGTATTCCCTCGTCTCGACCCTGGTACCGCAGGTTCTGCCGCCCGGAACGGCCCATCTCTATTTCGAGGCCGCCGTCCTCATCGTCACGCTGATCCTCCTCGGCCGCATGCTGGAGGCTCGGGCCAAAGGACGTACCGGCGCGGCCATCGCGCGCCTCGTCGGACTCGCGCCGGCGAGCGCACGCGTCATCCGGGAGGGTCGCGCAAGCGACATTCCCCTCGCGTCCCTTCGGCTCGGCGATATCGTCCGCATCCGCCCCGGCGAGCGCATCGCCGCCGATGGCGTGGTCGTCGCGGGGGAGAGCTTCGTCGACGAAAGCATGGTCACCGGCGAACCTTTGCCCGTGCGGAAGCGCGAGGGCGACCGCACGGTCGGCGGCACGCTGAACACCAATGGCGGCTTCGATCTGCGTGTGGACACGATCGGCGCGCGCACGGTGCTGGCTCAGATCGTGGGGATGGTCCAGGCGGCGCAGGGCGCCAAGCTGCCGATCCAGGCCCTGATCGACCGGGTCACCGGCTGGTTCGTCCCGGCCGTCATCGCCGTGTCCCTGATGACTTTCGTCGGATGGCTCGCCTTCGGTCCAAGTCCCGCAATGGGCTTCGCCCTCGTCAACGCCATCGCCGTCCTCATCATTGCCTGCCCCTGCGCAATGGGGCTGGCGACGCCGACCTCGATCATGGTCGGCACGGGGCGCGCGGCGGAGCTCGGCGTGCTCTTCCGCAACGGCGCGGCGCTACAGGCCCTGCGCGACGCCAAGGTCGTTGCCTTCGACAAGACCGGAACCCTCACCGAGGGCAGGCCGACTCTCACCGACTTCGTCACCGCGGCCGGCTTCGAGCCGGACGCGGTGCTGAGGCTCGCAGCCTCGGTGGAAGCACGGTCCGAACATCCTATCGCGCGCAGCATCGTCGAGGCGGCCGGTGAACGGGGCGTTTCCCTGTTTCCCGTAGACCGTTTCGAGGCCGTGCCGGGCCACGGCGTCGAGGGGAGCGTCGGGGGGCAGGCGATCATCGTCGGCGCACGGCGCCATTTGGACAAGTACGGCATCGCCATAGCCGGCCTCGCCGAGGCGGCATCCCGATTGGAGGGTGAGGGAAAGAGCCCCCTCTACGTCACCATCGACGGTCGCCTTGCCGCCCTCATGGCCGTATCGGACCCGATCAAGGCGGGCGCGGCCGAGGCCGTCTCGGCCCTGAAGGCGCAGGGCCTCGTCGTCGCCATGGTCACGGGGGATGCAAGGGGAGCGGCATCCGGGGTCGCGGCACGGCTGGGGATCGCCGAGATCGTCGCCGAGGTGCTTCCCGGCGGCAAGGTCGAGGCCGTGCGGGACTTGCGCGCCCGGTTCGGCCCCGTGGCCTTCGTCGGGGACGGCATCAACGATGCTCCGGCCCTCGCGGAGGCCGAAATCGGCCTCGCTATCGGGACGGGTACGGACATCGCCGTGGAGAGCGCGGACGTGGTGCTGATGTCGGGGGCGCTGTCCGGCATCGTCTCTGCCATCGGCCTGTCGCGCGCGGTGATGCGCAACATCACGCAAAACCTGTTCTGGGCTTTCGCCTACAACGTCGCGCTGATTCCCGTGGCGGCAGGGCTGCTCCAAGCGTTCGGCGGTCCGTCGCTCTCGCCGGTCCTGGCGGCAGGTGCCATGGCGCTGTCGAGCGTGTTCGTGCTCGCCAATGCCCTCCGCCTTCGCAATGCGGGAAGGCGCGCGGGAGGCCTGGGATGAGCGGTCCCGTCACCATCGGCGTGGCGGCGAAGGCCACCGGCGTCTCGGCCAAGATGATCCGGTACTACGAAGAGATCGGCCTTTTGCCACCGGCCGGCAGGACCACGTCCGGCTACCGGCTTTATGGCGAGGAGGATCTGCACGCCTTGCGTTTCGTGCGCCGCTCCCGCGATCTCGGCTTCTCCGTCGAGGACATCGCCGGCCTTCTCGCCCTCTGGCAGGATCGCGACCGCGCCAGCGCCCAGGTGAAGGCCTTGGCCCTGCATCACGTAGCGGACCTGCGCCGCCGCATCGCCGAGCTCGAGGCCATGGCCCGAACCCTGGCATCGCTCGCGGACCATTGTAGCGGCGATGCCCGCCCCGATTGCCCGATCCTCGACGATCTCGCCGCCGCGCATGCGCCGGCTCCACGACGACCTGTCGGGGCAAGACCGCCTTCCCGCTAGCACCAGCCATCACGTTCTGCACATGATCCGTCGTCCGCGCTTTTTCAAATCGATCTAAATGGCCTCGCCTTTGCTGGTATGCGCTATGGTCGACAAGCTCGGCCCGAGACGAGCCAAGACGCGCAAGAGACGTGAACCATGCCCATCGTCGACCGGATCGCAGCCCTGGCGGATGAGATCACCGCATGGCGGCACGACCTCCACGCCCATCCGGAGCTGCAATACGACGTCCATCGCACGGCCGGCTTCGTGGCGGAAAAGCTGCGGGGTTTCGGCTGCGACGAGGTCGCCACGGGGATCGGCCGGACGGGAGTCGTCGGGCTCATTCGCGGGCGCTCGCACGGTTCGAACCGCGCCATCGGGCTGCGTGCGGACATGGACGCGCTGCCGATCCAAGAGGTGCGCGATCTCGCCTATCGCTCCACCGTGCCGGGGCGGATGCATGCCTGCGGCCATGACGGTCATACCGCGATGCTGCTCGGTGCCGCCAAGTACCTCGCCGAGACCCGCGATTTCGACGGCACGGCAGTGATGATCTTCCAGCCCGCCGAAGAAGGCGGCGGTGGCGGCGAGGCGATGGTCCGGGACGGCATGATGGAGCGGTTCGGCGTCGAGACCGTCTACGGCCTGCACAACATTCCCGGATTGGAGCTCGGCCGCTTCGCGATCCGTCCCGGCCCGATCATGGCCTCCACGGACCGCTTCACCATCACGATCGATGGGCGCGGCGGCCATGCGGCGCAGCCGCATCTCGCCATCGACAGCGTGCTGGTGGCGAGCCACATCGTCGTCGCCCTGCAATCGGTCGTGGCGCGCGGGGTCAACCCGCTCGAGAGCGGTGTCGTGTCGGTCTGTGCCCTCGAGGCCGGCGATGCCTTCAACGTCCTGCCCCAGCAGGTGACCATGCGGGGCACCATGCGCGCGCTCTCGAAGACGGTACGCGCCACCATGCTGGAGCGCATCGATGCCATCGTCACGAACACGGCCGCGGCCTACGGGGCCATCGCCCGCGTGGATTACAGCGGCGGATATCCGGTGACGGAGAACCACCCGGCCGAGGCGGAATTCATCGCAGACGTGGCGGCAGGGATGGTCGGAGACAGCCATGTGGAGCGGGATGTGGCGCCGATGATGGCGGCAGAGGATTTCTCCTACATGCTGGCCCACCGGCCCGGTGCCTACATCTTCATGGGGAACGGGGACAGCGCCGGGCTCCACCATCCGCATTACGATTTCAACGATGCCGCCATTCCCTATGGGGCCTCGCTGTGGGCGAGGGTGATCGAGACGGCTCTGCCGGCTCGCTGACCGTCAATCCGGGCTGGTCCCTGAAACCGCCATGCCCTTCGCGAATCACGTCGCGGGGCAGGCCACGCCACCGGGCAGGATGATCGGCTTTCCGTTCATCGCTCGGACGGGCCAAGTCACTTCCTTCTCGAACGAGAAGGAGGTGAGCGACGGGAAGATGTCGAAGATGGGCCTATATTCGATCGTCATCTTGGCGATGACGTAGCGGGCCTTGTCGACTGCCTCCGACGGTGGCGGTGCTCCAAGGTCCGTGGAAGCCGCGTATTTCTGGGCATTCACCGCCGTGCTGGAGCAGACCTTGGCTTTGAACGAACCGTCTTTCTGCTGATAGACGCCCGCCGCCGTCAGGACGATCTTCGCGTCGGTGGCATCGTACGGCGCCATCATGTTGCGGCCCGTGTTGTAGACGCCGTCCACCTCCTGAGCAGTCAGGGTCTTGCGTGAGATCAGATCCGCCATCGAGCGAGCGGCGCGGTTGGCATGTTGCCCGGTCGTGTAGGCACGGGGCAGTTCGATCGTTCCCATGAACAGCAGGATCATCACCGGTGCCACGAGTGCGAATTCCACGGCGGACACACCCGAGCGCTCGGTGACGAACCGCCGGAAGAGAATGACAGACCGCATCAATTCGCCTGACATTTTCCCTGCGCGTATGGCTCCGCACGAAAGACGACCATCGACCGGATCATCTGCTCGTTGTTCGGAAGGGGCGGCAAGGTCAGTTTCGATGTCGGAAAATAGCGCGGGATCGCCGCGATGGCGCAGATCGTGACGATATCGTCGCCATTGGGGCACTGGAACTTGGTTCCGAAGCTCGGCGAGATCGACTGGCTCGTGCTGTCGTAGGGAGAGCAGGTGACGGGCGCGTCGTCCGCATCCGCAGTGGTGACCTCGAGCTTGATCTTTTCCGCGTTGCACGTGAACAGCGTTGCGTCCTTGCACATCTCCTGGATGAGGCGGGACGCCGGGTCGCTGCCGTTGGACCCCTGTTGAAACGTGCCGGTGAAGACGGCACGCGCGGCCCGGTCCAGAGCGTTGTCGAAGGAGACCTGGGCGACCATGAACATGAAGCCTTCCAGCATCGCGCCGAGCAGTACGAAGAAGGGGATACCGACGAGCCCGAACTCGACGGCTGTCGCACCGCTTCGGTCACCTGGGAGTTCCCGCAGCGTGCGGACGATCAGGCGAGTGCGTCCCCGGACGTTCATCGCGAAATCCGCAACTCGCTCATCTGTGATCCGATCGCCTTGAAGGCATCGGTGAGTGTTGCCGAGTTCTGGACGTCGTAGAACTTGTCCGTGCTGGTGGCGCAGTTGCGCAGGATGTCGCTGGTTCCCTCGGTCACCTCAACGCGAACCGTGAAGATGGTGATGCCGGCATTCTTCATGTTGGAGCAGAGCGTCGACAGCCGGGCATTCATGGCGTTCGTGCGGGTGGTCGTATTCGTCGACGTGGTCCCGATCCGGTTCTGCCAGATGAAGCCGAGGCCGGAATAGATCGATGCGTTCGCGGACGATCCGACATAGGAGGTGTTCTGCCCGTCCGTCATCAGGACGACGAACTTCCGGGTGTTCTTGTCGTCATAGGGCACACCCTCAGCGAAGGGGGCGTTCGGAGACAGCAGGTGCCATCCCCAGACCAACCCCATGGCGATGTTCGTGTCGCCGACCACAGTCATCGCGTTGATCGCGTTCGTGAGCGTCGATTGCGATGTGGTGAGGCGCGTGACGGGTTGGAGTTCGCAGCCGGAATTGGGCCCGTAAAGATAGGGAATGTTGTTGCTGATCCGGCCTTTTTGTAAGATAGCGTTCTTTGAATATTTTGTGATCTGGCCCTGTCGTGTACGGTGGTCGGGCATCGACGACGCGGTGACGTAATCGTACATGTAATCGTTGACGGCGTTATTGTCCTTGTCGGACTCGTCGGGTGCGAAGAAGGGGACGAACAGAGTGTTGGGAGTGGCGATCGACGGTGGCGTGTCCTGAACGTCGTAGGGCGCGGGCCGGCTCTCGACGCACCCGCCCCACGCGACCTTCATCTGGCTGAACAGGGTCAGGCGGTTCGCTGGCGAGACGAAGATGTCCGAGTGATAGGAGGCTTTCGCATCCTTATCGAGCCATGACTGGGTCGCATTCGAAGGCCCGACATTCACGGTCATCGAGAACGGGACAATTCCGATCTTGAGGGCGTTGGGCTTGGTGGTGTCGGCCTCTTTGAACAGCGACGTGACGAGGTCGTTGGCGGCCGCTTTCAGGTTGTTGATCTTCGCGCCGCTCATCGATCCGGTATTGTCGAGTACGAGGGCGATCTCGAGATTACCGGATCCGCGCGTGCCGGCGGCTGTGACCGAGACGGGAAAGGCTTCGTAGCCGGCGATCTTGGACACGCTGGTCGGGCTATTGCCGACCACCTTTACGGTGATCGTATTGTCCACGCGCGTGGCGGTGACCGTCGTGCCTGCGTCCACCAGTTTTGGAACGGCGGCCCTGATCTGTTTGTCCGCCTTCGCCTGGAGGTCGGCATCCGTGGTGGAGAGCGGCAACTTCAGCAATGAGATGACGGTGGAATCCGCGGCATCCTGGAGGCCTTGCTGGGCCATGGAGTTCACGCTGTAATCGATCGCTAGCCCCGACAGCATCAACAGGGGAATCGAGAGCAGTGCGAACAGAATGGCGATGGCACCGTCGGTCTCCTTGCGAAACCGACCGAGTAGATTCATCGCTGACTGTTTGGTGCGGGTGGTCATGCACCGAGGCGTAGGATGAACCTTCTAACGGAATACTAAATCCCGCCGGCCCTCGGCAGTCGGCGGGAGGCAAGGTTTGTGATTGTCAACAACCCGTAAATCAAACGGAAGACATTCGTTGTGTTCCTGCAGGCCAGCACCAGCAAGGTATCGCTACTACTGGTAAGCGACAATCCCCTCAACCCTGACGTGCCGTTCCGCCGAGGTGGAATACGCGATGCGGAACGAGCTCGCCGCGTTCGACGTCGCCCACGGCCACGAGGATGCCGCCGCAGGTGGCAAAAGCCTTGCCCTCCGTGGGTGCGTCCTGCCCCCGGAGGAGAACCGGCTGGCCCCTCATCAGACGAAGCGCCATGTCACGCGAGACGGCCACCGAGACGACTGCGTCGAGGGCCGTCTCGACGGGCCGGAGATGAGCGGCGTTGCCGTCCGGACCGCCCTCTTCGAGAGTGGCCACAAGGCAAGATTCGGCTTCCGCGAAGGGGCCCACGCGGGTGCGGCGAAGCGCCGAGACGTGGCCGTAACATCCGAGCACGCGGCCGAGATCACGGGCGATGGCGCGCACATAAGTGCCCTTGCCGCATTCGGCCGAAATGACGGTGCGATCGGGCGTGTGTTCCACCACCGCGAGATGGTCGATCTGGACTGGGCGCGCGACCAGCTCCACCACTTCGCCGTCACGGGCGAGATCGTAGGCGCGCTCTCCGGCGATCTTGATCGCCGAGTAGCGCGGCGGCACCTGCTCGATAGCGCCGATGAAGGCGGGGAGGGCTGCCTCCACGAGGGCGCGATCCGGCCGCGTGTCGCTGGTAGCAACCGGACGACCTTCCGCATCGTCGGTATCCGTCTCGATGCCCCAGGTCACGGTGAAGATGTAGGCCTTGCGGCCATCCATGACGAAGGGAACGGTCTTGGTCGCTTCTCCGAGGGCGATCGGCAGGATGCCGGAGGCCAGCGGATCGAGCGTGCCGGCGTGGCCCGCCTTTTTGGCGTTGAAGGCACGCTTCACCACGGCGACCGCATGGGTCGACGTCATGCCGACGCCCTTGTCGAGGATCACCCAACCGTTCACGTCGCGGCGCTTGGGCCGATCGGAGCCCTGGCCCCGCTGCTGGCGGCGGCCTTTGGAAGGGCTTTCCTCGCCGGAACGGTGGTGCGGCGGGGAGGCGACGTCGGAATGCTCGATCGTCGGATCGTTGATCATGATGTCCTCGTCGGCGGCGAGATGGAAGCAGCGGCCACTGCAGCCGGAAATGCTTACTCTACGCCAGGGTCAGTTCGTGATGGGGTGTAACGGAGGGCTCGGGTCGTTGGGGCCGATCTGTATGGCCACGATGGTCAGTTCTGAGTATCGCCGTCCCGATCGTCCGAATCCTGGGGTTGGGATTCTAGATCGCGCCTGACCTTCTCGCTCCTGAGAAGGGCGTCGATGCGATCCGCCTCGTCGAACGTCTCGTCACGGAGGAAGCGCAGATCGGGGGCGAATTTCAGATTCACGCGCCTGGCGACTTCCTGGCGCAGCGCCTTCTTGTTGCGCTCCAGGGCCGCGATGACAGGTTTCTCGTCGAGCCCGCCGAGCGGCATGATGTAGGCCGTCGCGATCTTGAGATCCGGGGACATCCGCACTTCCGGCACGGTGATGACGTGCGAGCCGAGGACGGGATCCTGGATGTCACCACGTTGAAGCACCTCGGCGATGGCGTGCCGGACGAGCTCGGCCACGCGCTGCTGTCGCTGCGAGGGACCGCTGGGGTTGGGTTTCTGAGCCATGATCGCTTGGTCTCGGATCCGGGATCGCCTGGAGGGGGCAGCCCACCTTGCGGGGGCGCATCGACGTGCCGGCCCTCTTCAAAACAAAACGGCGGCTGCAGCGCGCGCTGCAGCCGCCGGGTTCGTCTGGCCGCGTCGCTGCTAGAGCGTGCGGCGGATCTCCTCGACCCGGTAGCACTCGATCGTGTCGCCGGCGCGCATGTCCTGGAAGTTCTCAAAGGACATACCGCACTCGTAACCAGACCCGACTTCCTTGGCGTCGTCCTTGAGGCGCTTCAGCTGGGACAGCTTGCCCTCGTGGATTACCACGCTGTCGCGGATCAGGCGGACATGAGCACCGCGCTGCACGACACCGTCGGTGACGCGGCAGCCGGCGATCTTGCCGACCTTCGAGACATCGAAGATCTGCAGGATCTGCGCCTCGCCGAGGCGCTCCTCGCGCAGAGTCGGCGGGAGCATGCCCGAAAGGGTCGCTTTGATGTCATCCACGAGGTCGTAGATGATGTTGTAGTAGCGGATCTCAACGCCCTTGTTCTCGGCCGATTCGCGCGCTTCCTTGTGGGCTCGCACGTTGAAGCCGATGACGACAGCCTTGGAGGCCTCCGCCAGGGTAACGTCCGACTCGGTGATGCCGCCGACACCCGCGAGCAGGATGCGCGCCGATACCTCGTCGTTGCCGAGCTTCTCCAGCGCGCCGATGATGGCTTCCACCGAGCCCTGCACGTCGCCCTTGACGACGATGGCGAGTTCCTTTCGGCCCAGGCCTTCCTTGAGGTCGCGCATCATGTCAACGAGCGAGCGGTTCGCGCCGCCGGTCCGTGCGGCGATGCGCTCGCGCTTCTGACGGGCGCGATACTCAGTGACTTCACGGGCACGGGCTTCGTTCGGCACCACGGCCACGCGGTCACCCGCGTCCGGAGTCCCATTGAAGCCGAGCACCTCCACCGGCACCGACGGGCCGGCATAGGGGATGCTCTCTCCCTTGTCGTCGATGAGGGCGCGGACGCGACCCCATTCGGCGCCGGCGACGACGATGTCGCCGGTGAAGAGCGTTCCGCGCTGCACGAGCACCGTCGCGACGGGACCACGACCGCGATCGAGCTTGGCCTCGATGACCGTGCCTTCGCCGTCCCGAGCCTCATTGGCGCGAAGGTTCAGGATTTCGGCCTGGAGCTGCAGACCCTCGAGGAGATCCGGCAGACCGTCGCCGGTCTTGGCGGAGACTTCGAATTCCAGGGTCTCACCGCCCATCGATTCGACTTGGATGTCGTGCTGCAGCAACTCGGTGCGGACCCGCTGCGGGTTCGCCTCGGGCTTGTCGATTTTGTTGATCGCCACGATGAGCGGCACGCCGGCCGCCTTCGCATGGCTGATCGCTTCCACCGTCTGCGGCATGACGCCGTCATCGGCTGCCACCACGAGCACGACGATGTCAGTCACCTTGGCGCCACGGGCGCGCATGGAGGTGAAGGCCGCGTGACCGGGGGTGTCGATGAAGGTGACCATGTCACCGGATGGCGAGGCCACCTGGTAAGCGCCGATATGCTGCGTGATGCCGCCGGCCTCACCGGACACCACCGCGGTCTTGCGGATGGCGTCGAGGAGCGACGTCTTGCCGTGGTCGACGTGACCCATGATGGTCACGACGGGCGGACGCGGATCGAGATCCTCCTCAAGATCGGGCTCGTCGTTGAACAGGCCTTCCTCGACGTCGGACTCGGCGACGCGGCGCACGGTGTGTCCAAGTTCCTCGGCAATGAGCTGAGCGGAATCCGAATCGATCACGTCGGTGATCTTGTGGATCTCGCCCTGCTTCATGAGCAGGCGAATCACGTCCACGGCCCGCTCCGACATGCGGTTGGCGAGTTCCTGGATGGTGATCGTCTCGGGGATCGTCACCTCGCGGGAAAGCTTTTCCTTCTGCTCAACCTGCCGGTTGCCGCTCATGCGCTGCTGACGGCGGCGGAACGAGGCAACGGAACGCGTGCGCTCGTCCTCGCCCGACGTGGCGGTAGCGATCGTGAGACGCCCACGGTTGCGGTCGCCGCCCGGCTGCTTGGGGGTCTTGGGCGGCGTGATGATCTTGAGCGGCATGCCGGGACGGCGGATCACGCGCTTCTGCTCGCTCTCCTCCTCGGCAGCCTGTGGCCGTCCCGGCGCGCGGGCGGTGGGAGCCGCCGCCCCGGCCGGGCGTGCGGCCGTGGAAGCGGTCGGAGCCGCCTCTGGCTCGGGCGCGGGCGCCGGCTTGGCCATGAAGTTCAGGTCGCGCGGCTTGCGCACGTCTGCGGTGATGGTCTTGCGCGGCTCGGCCGGTGTCGGGCGTGCCGTGAGGGGCTGACGCACGGCAGGGGCCGCCGGACGAGCCGGGGCCGCAGCCTGCGGAGCGGGAGCAGGTGCTGCCGGAGCAGGCTTCGGGGTGGAGGATATCGGAGCCGAGACGGGCGCCATCGGCACCGTCTTGGAGACGGGCTTCGGTGGCGTTGCCGGAACGGGCGCAGCTGCGGGGGCTGCCGCAGCTGCCTCCTTCGCAGCGGCCTCAGCGGCGCGAGCCGCCTCACGAGCAGCTTCTTCCTCGGCACGCAGGCGAGCCTGCTCCTCGGCGCGAAGACGCTCCTCTTCCTGGCGGCGACGCTCTTCGGCCTCGCGCTGACGGATTTCTTCAGCCTCCCGAGCACGCTGAGCAGCGGCCTCTTCTTCGACCTTGCGGCGTGCTTCCTGCTCACGGCGCTGGGCGTCGGCTAGAGCTGCGGCGCGCGCGTCACGCTCCTGCTCGCTCAATGTCCGCAGCACGACGCCACCCGCCGCCCGCTGGGCGGGGCGCGGAGCTGCAGGTGCGGGAGGCGCCACGCGTGACGCCGGGGCGACCGGTTGCGTTTCGCGAACGGGAGCGGCCGGTGCCGCCCCGATGACGCGCCGCTTCACGGTCTCGACCACGACCTGCTTGGAGCGGCCATGGGAGAAGCTCTGACGCACCGTTCCCTGCTCGATCGGGCGCTTCAAGGACAGCGGCTTCGAGGGGGGTCGTGCCTGCGTCTTGTCGCCCGGATTATTCGTATCGCTCATTCAGTCCAAACCCTGAGGGTTTCCATCGTCCCGTGAACCGGCAAACTGCTGTGCGCCGGGTAAATCCGTCTCGTCGTCGTCCTGCAGAGTCGGAGCGGTCTGCCCTGTTCGGGCGTAACCGGCCCCCTCAGCCGTCGTAGGCTTGCCCTCGAAAGAGCGTAGCCGACGCCAACGCGCAAGGCAGCCGGTGCTTCCGACTCCTGCGACAAGCGCCGCATGTATCACATGATCCCGACCCAAGGCCATGTCCAATTCTTCATTGGACAAATCATCGATGACCGGGACACGGGATATGGCATCGCCATGCCTCCGGTGCAATGCCGCAGCGATCTTCCGCCTGCCATCCGCACTGCCATCCGAGGCCTGTATCACGGCGGCTACGCCTGCCTTGTCGCCGATCGCGGATTCGACCTTGGCGAAGCCGGCCACGAGGCAACCTGCCTTGTTGGCGAGCGACAGGGATTGGCGCAGGTCCTCGCGCAGGATAGCGGAGATCCGGTCGGCCAGATCCACCGGTGCCACGGCATCCCTGGTCTTGAAAGCGCGCTGAAACAGCCGTTTCTTTAAAGCCAACTCGACCGTGACGCGATCGGCGGTGAGCCATGCACCGCGCCCCGGCAGCTTCGCTTTCAGATCGGTCACCACCTCGCCGTCCGGCGACAGAACGAACCGAATCATCCCATCGGGATTTTGCGAGACCCGGCTAACGAGGCATGTGCGCATTGCATTGCGCCGGCCGCGCCCGAGACCGGGATCGAGCAGCGTGCTCGGCTCCGGCTCGGCGGCATCGTCCGCGACATCTGCGTATTCGCCTGTCATGCGGCGGTCAGATCCCTGTTGATCGTCGCATGGACCGCAACAATTCGCGGCCCTCTCGCCTCGCAACCCACTGGCATCTTCGACGTGAGATGCCGGAATGTCGCGAAGGCACTATCCGGTCGGCCCTGCGATTCCTAAGGCCCGCCTTAGGCGAGTGCCTTAGGATGGGAGCGCCTGACTCGCCCGGAACGCCGTGCTCAGACCGCCTCGGACTCTCCGTCGGTGGTCTCGGCCTCATCCGCCTCGACCGGCGCCTCGATCCATCCGGCCTTCACGCGGGCCGCCATGATCATGGCTTCCGCTTCAGCGCGGGAGATCTCGAACCCGTCGAGATAGCCAGCATGCTTGGTGGCCTCGGGGCCGCGTCCCTCGGTGTAGCCCACGAGATCGTCCGTGGCGCAGCCCGCGAGATCTTCGACCGATTTTACGTCGTTCTCGCCCAGCGCCACCAGCATCGGTGTGGTCACGCCGTCGATCTCGCGCAGGTCGTCGGCGACGCCGAGTTCCTGGCGCTTGGCGTCGAACTCCGATTCGACTCGGGCGAGGTGATCCTGGGCGCGGGCCTGAATTTCCGTGCCGCTTTCCTCGTCGAGGCCCTGGATGTTGGCGAGCTCGCCCGGTTCGACATAGGCGATTTCCTCCACGTTCCGGAAACCTTCCGCAGCGAGGAGCTGACCCACCGTTTCGTCGACGTCGAGGGCCGCCATGAAGACAGCGGTGCGTTCGGCGAATTCCTTCTGGCGCCGCTCGGATTCCTCGGCCTCGGTGAGGATGTCGATGTCCCAGCCGGTCAGCTGCGAGGCGAGGCGCACGTTCTGGCCGCGACGGCCGATGGCCAGCGAGAGCTGGTCGTCGGGCACCACCACCTCGATGCGGTCGGCCTCCTCGTCGAGGACCACCTTGACCACCTCTGCGGGCTGGAGCGCGTTGACGATGAAGGTCGCCTGGTCTTCCGACCACGGGATGATGTCGACCTTCTCGCCCTGCAGTTCGCCGACCACCGCCTGGACGCGGGAGCCGCGCATGCCGACGCAGGCACCGACGGGGTCGATGGAGCCGTCCCGCGAGATGACGGCGATCTTGGCGCGCGAGCCCGGATCGCGGGCCACCGCCTTCACTTCGACGATGCCGTCGTAGATCTCCGGCACTTCCTGGCCGAAGAGCTTGGCCATAAATTGCGGGTGGGAGCGTGAGAGGAAGATCTGTGGGCCACGCACTTCGCGACGCACGTCGAACAGATAGGAACGGATACGGTCGCCGGGGCGGAAGGTCTCGCGCGGGATCATCTCGTCGCGGCGCACGATGCCCTCACCGCGTCCCAGATCGACGATGACGTTGCCGTACTCGACCCGCTTGACCAGACCGTTGACGATCTCGCCGATGCGGTCCTTGTACTCGTCGAACTGGCGGTCGCGCTCAGCGTCGCGCACCTTCTGGACGATGACCTGCTTGGCCGACTGGGCGGCGACGCGGCCGAAATCGAAGGGTGGCAGGGTATCGGAGATCACGTCTCCTACCAGGGCACCGGGATTGTAGCGGCGGGCCTGGTCGAGGGTGACCTCGCGGGCGTCGTTCTCGACCTCGTCCACCACCACGAGGTGGCGCGACAGGCGGAGCGCCCCGGTCTTGGGGTCGATCTCGGCATGGACGTCCGTCTCGGCGCCGTAGCGCGAGCGGGCGGCCTTGGCGATGGCCTCCTCCATGGCGTCGATGACGATGGAGCGGTCAATCACCTTCTCACGGGCGACCGCTTCGGCGATCTGCAGGAGTTCGAGCCTATTGGCGCTGACGACAGCCATCGGATTTCGTCCCTCTCTTCGTCATGTGTTTTTTCGGAAACCCCGGCGTGCCATCGGGCATCCGCCTGGGCTCCGGGCCGGTGTTCTAGTGAAGCTTGCCGTCGTCCTTGACCCGCACCGCCTTGGTGCGGACTGGCTTGGCCTTGTTGGCCCGGCTCGCCTCGGTTTCGATCTTCTCGGGCTTGGGCTTGGCCGACGCCTTTGGCTTCAGCGGCCGCTCGACCTTCTTCTTGAGAGGGGCGGGGGGCTCGATCTCGGCCTTGGCGCCCTCTTCGATCTCGTCTTCGGCCTCATCGTCCAGCATCGGCGGTGGCCCGCCACCGCGTCGCAGCGATTCACGTACGAGATCGTCGGTGAGGACGAGGTAGGCATCGCCGAGATCGCGAAGGGGCAGGTCGATGCGGCTCGGCAGCCCCTCCTTCACGTCGGGCAGATCGATCGGCACCGTGAGGCCATCCGCGTTGGGGGCTCGGATGATCCCGCGAAAACGCTTCCGGCCGTCGAGGGGAATCGCCAGCTCGATTTTGGCTTCGTAGCCGGCCCAACGCTCGAAATCGACGGCCCGTACCAGCGGCCGGTCGATGCCGGGGGAGGAGATCTCGAGATAATAGGCCTTGCCAACCGGGTCGTCGAGATCGAGCAGAGGCGAGATCGCCCGGCTCACGGTCTCGCAATCGTCCACCGTCATGGTGCCGTCCGGCCGCTCGGCCATGATCTGCACGGTACAGCCGTTGGCGCTCGACACCCGCACCCGGACCACGCGATAGCCGAGGCCCTCGATCGAAGCCTCGATGACCTGCACGACCCGTGCGGCGACGCCGGTCTCGGTGATCAGACGTTTTTCGGAAGTGTCCGCCATGCTGCGCTGTACGTCCGGCCTTGCGTGAGGCGATCCGGTGAGAGAGGCGTTGCGGCAATAAAAAAGAGCGGACCCGGTGGGGCCCACTCCCGAACCGCAGCCTCAAGACTGCAACCAGAACTGATGTGCTAGGAGTAGTCCCATCGTCGGATCGTTTCAAGCGATTTCGCGAGCCGTTCCCCGGCGGAGCGCATCCCGGTCGCTCCGTCGCCGTCAACTCGTTCCAGGGAGCCTCGCCCATGACCGCCGCTTCGTCATTCGGCCCCGACCCGGATTGCCTTCACCCGGTTGCGGGCCACAGCCGAATCACCTTCATCCGCAATCTCTCCCTGCCGCCGAATGTCGAGGTCGGCGCCTACACCTATTATGACGACCCTGCCGGCCCGGAGTCTTTCCTCGACAACATCCTCTACCACTTCGCCTTCCTCGGCGACCGCCTGCGAATCGGTCGCTTCTGCGCGCTTGCGGCGGGCACGCGCTTCCTCATGAACGGGGGCAACCACCGCGTTGAGGCGCCCTCCACCTACCCGTTCCTCATCTTCGGCGGCGCCTGGGCCGGACGCTTCCCCGAAGAAATGACCTTTCCCAACCGGGGCGACACGGTGATCGGCAACGATGTCTGGCTCGGCTACGACAGCACGATCCTGCCCGGCATCCGCATCGGCGACGGCGCCGTGGTGGCGGCCAAATCCGTGGTCACCCGCGACGTGCCGCCTTACGCCATCGTCGCCGGTAACCCGGCCACGGTGGTGCGTATGCGCGTACCGCCCGACATCGCCGCGCGACTCCAGGCTGTGGCATGGTGGAACTGGGATGCCGAGCGGATCACTCGGTGCCTGCCGGCGATCTCTGGTGGGGATGTGGCGGCGTTGGAAGCGGCGGTTTGAGGTCTAACCGACCGGTGGGCTGCCACGCCTGACGAAAAACGCCGCGTTACGTCTTGAGCTCCGCTAAACCCGCTATCACCGTCATCCCGCTCGAACCGTCAATTTGCACTATGATCTAGCAAACACCCTCCAGCGGAAACGCATTCCGCTGCCAGTACGGCTCTAGGGGGCTCCCGACGAGGTTTTCCGCCTCCCATTGCGCCAAGAGGGTACAAAGCGCAGCGCGGTCGCCGGAGCTCAGGGGCTGGTCCAGCGCACGAAGACGCTCGTACATGCGCTGTTGCGCCGGGCTTTCCGCAGGCTGTCCCCCGATACGGTGAGCTTTCAACCGAGACAGGAGTTCCCGCGCCCTTTCAATCTCGCCGAGCGCGACGCAGGCACCGAGATGCCAGTAACGATTCAAATACCCGCTTCGCTCCGGATCGCCGCGCTTAAATTCGAGACACTTGCGCGTCGTGTCCAGGGACCGAAACAGCGGCAAGATATCGGTCTCGACGCGTTCGATAAAATCCTCGTAGATCGTCGGATCGGACCAGCGCCAGCCCCATCCCCCCGGGAAATGCTTGGATCGCCCAATTCGATCGCCGTAGCGCCCCAGGCCGAACCACGATGTTGTTTCAGGTGTGAAGAACTCGACGATATGCCAACTGACGGCACAACTGTCCGCATCAGAAGTTCGATCGATTAAGATTAACCGCCCGACGTGATCGATCGGCGTAAGCCACAAAGTGTTCTTTCCGGCATCTAGGAGATCGGCGTTCCGCGCAAGAAGCGGAGCCGACAGGCCTTTGATCTGGCGGGCGGTCGTCATGGGCGCGGCCGGACCTGAATCATGATGATACCTCGGGAGGTGGGGAAATGCCGCTTTGCGGTTCTGGCCAAGTCAACGGCTCGCTCTGGGTGGAGGCCCTCCCTACCCGTCTTAGGATCGTACACACAGACCATCTGATCCGGCGCCAGCTCGTAGAGATCAAGTCGCACCGAATTTCCTGCGCCGTATCGTGCTGAATTGCCACTGGCCCTGTCCAGAGAATACTCAACTCTGATTTCAGGATAGCCCCGCGCCTTGAATGTTTTTCCAATATCGAGATGAATAAGACTTCCAAGCCTTGTTTTGTCGAGATTTGGGTTCGCTGCCGTCAGCCGCCGCGTGGCCTCGTCTGTTACGGCCTGAACTTCCTCGCTGTGCGGGCAGAATTGAACGAGCGTCGGTTGATCGACCGGTCCGACCCATACAATCGGGAACTTGTTGTCTTCGTCCGGCTCGAAATCATATCGCAGGGCAATCGAGCCCGGTTCATTCCCGAAGCCGGCGGATCGCGCCGCGAGAACCGTCAACAACATCGCCGCAGCTTCGAGCGTTGCGGCGACGGCCGGTGCGATGGCGGGTGCGACGGCGGCCACTGCCGGCAGGAATGCTGGCTGCAGCGTCGCCTCCGGCGCGGAGCCTGCGGTGGCGAAGGTCGAGCGGGACAGAACCTCATCCGTCTGCCCGTCGCGAATCGTCTGGATGTCGCCGTTGTTCTCGAAGACGCGGCTGTCGCCGTCCGGCGTGACGACGGTGTGCTGCTCGTCCCAGTCGCCCCGTCCGGATCGGATACGTAAGGTCAGAACCTCGCCGCCGCCGTCCAGCAGGGTACGTTTCGGTGCCTCCGTCTCCGGATCCGCCGCGTCGAGGGACGCTCGGCCACCGTCCCACGACTGGTCGGCCGGATTACCTCCGGCGCCGCCACCCGAAACCCAGCGCCCGCCATCGCTTTGGCCCGCCGGCGCGCGGGGCTGATCCGGGCTGTACTTCTGGCTCAACGCGCGGCGCAGGCGGACCAGCTTGGTCTCCGTCCGCAGCACCGCGAGGAGGAGGCGTAGATCGCGTACCTCGGCGATGTTCCTGGAGGGGTCCCGACGCTCAATCTCCGACATCGCGAGTACCTTAGTTCATGGTATGTTCTGGTCCTGAATAGGCAATTATGGGAAAATATTCAACTCATTTCGTCATTGGGTGAGACTGCGCGCAAACGGAGAACGCCGCCCCGCGAGCGGGACGGCGTTCTCCTTTCAGTCTGAGGAATTTCGCACGATGTCCGTCTGATACCCTGAGATCGAGTACCCCAGCCGGTCTCCCTGTTTTTCCAAGAGAGAGACCAGAGCTTTGCCCTTTGGGCGAGCCCTCCGGTCATCGATGTGCCGCTCGAAGGAAACCCCCTCAGGCCGCTGCCCGCTCCTTCAGGAGCTTCCGGTTGATCAGCATCTCGGCGATCTGCACCGTGTTCAGGGCCGCGCCCTTGCGCAGGTTGTCGGCGACGCACCAGAATGAGAGGCCGTTATCGACCGTCGAATCCGCGCGGATGCGCGAAACGTAGGTCGCATCCTCGCCGGCCGCCTCGTGCGGGGTCATGTAGCCGCCGGGCTCGCGCTTATCGACGACCAGGATGCCCGGCGCCGAACGCAGGAGAGCAGTCGCCTCCTCGGGTGAGATCGGATGCTCAAACTCGACGTTCACCGCTTCGGCATGGCCGATGAACACCGGCACGCGGACGCAGGTCGCCGTCAGCTTGATCTTGGGATCGAGCATCTTCTTGGTCTCGGCGACCATCTTCCACTCTTCCTTGGTGGAGCCGTCGTCGAGGAACACGTCGATCTGCGGGATGACGTTGAAGGCGATGCGCTTGGGGAACTTCTCCATGGTCATCTGACCGGCGGTGAAGACCGAACGGGTCTGTTGGAACAGCTCGTCCATGGCCTCCTTGCCGGCGCCCGAGACCGACTGATAGGTCGCGACCACCACACGGGTGATCTTGGCCACGTCATGCAGGGGCTTCAGCGCGACGACGAGCTGCGCCGTGGAGCAGTTCGGGTTGGCGATGATGTTCATTTTCGAGAAGCCGGTGATCGCCTCCGGATTTACTTCCGGCACGATCAGCGGCACGTCGGGATGGTAGCGGAAGGCCGACGAGTTATCGATGACGACGCAACCGGTCTGCCCGATCCGCGGCGACCATTCCTTCGAGGTCTCGCCGCCGGCGGACATCAGGCAGATGTCGGTGTCGGAGAAATCGTAGGTGTCGAGCGCCTTCACCTTCAGGATCTTGTCACCGAAGGAAACTTCCTGCCCGGCACTGCGGCGCGAGGCGATAGCCACGACCTCGTCGGCGGGGAATGCCCGCTCCGACAGGATGTCCAGCATCTCGCGTCCAACATTGCCCGTGGCACCGACGACGGCGACCTTGTAACCCATCTCTCCAACTCCGCTTCGTGATGCCCTGGCTCTCCGCCGTGGCCGGGCTCTTCGCCTCGGCACCGCCGGCAGGATTTCCGGGCACGTATCCGTGTACCGTTGCCAGTGGGGTTCGCAGAGGTTCCCGGTCTCGACCGGACCGACCGGCTGCGAAAACGCGCCGTACCGCAGATATGCCAGCACGCCCCGTCTCGTCCGGCCCCTCAAGGAAACCGGATATCCCGTAAGCCGCGGAGCAAGACGCTTCGTCTTCGTGGCTGTCAAGGGTTGCGCTGCACGCGAGACTTTCGCGGCGTGACAAACGGATTGCAACAGCAGCCGCGCCTAGCCTCCGGCAAGGATTGATTCACCGCGAATTCCGAAACCTCGGACCAGAAACCCTGCGGGAAACCCGATCTGCGCATCCTCGACGGCATGGTCGCCGCCTGAGCGGCGCGAGCCGTGAGAAATGCCGCCGGTTTCAGGGTTTCATGCATCGCATCGCTGTTCAGGACGAGATCGACGAACTGCCGGTCAGGCTAGCCAGCCGCCCGCTGGTGCGGTTCGCCGTGCCCTGTCTCGCGATCCTGGTCTGCTTTGCCGCCGTCGGACGATTCGTCGGCGGTGAGCCGACGCCCCGCGGTCCGAAAGCAGGCATAGCCGGGGCAGTGGACGCGCATCCTCCGGCATATGGTCCGTCCATCGCCTCGAACGTTCGTCAGGCCCTTCCCATGGCCGCGTCAGCGCCGCGATACCGGCTCGACGACCCCGATGCCCTCGACGAGGCGAAGATCGAGCCCGCGCGTATCAACCCGGTCACGGGACAGCGGGAGGACAGTTTCTCCCAGGGGCGCTTCGACGCCAGCGAGGCGCCCTATCTGAGACTGACCATCGGGGAGGGTCCCAATCCTCCCGCCAGCCTGTTCGTCACCATCGCCCGGCGTGCCGCCGAGGGGCAGGGCCTCGCCGTGGTGCGAACCGGCGAGCGCGGCTTGATCGTGACCAAGTTCGGTTCATTCGAGACCCTGGAAGCCACGTTGAGCGGTCCGGTGACACGGGTCTGCACTGGCTTCTCCAATGCTGGGCAAAACGGGCTCGTGCCACTCGCTCCGCGCATCGACGGTTGGCTCTGCGCTCCCTTGAGCCAGCCTCCCGAGCCGCGCGCCATCGTCTGCGCCCTGGACAAGATCGTTCTGAATGGCCAAGCTTCCCCGGACCTCGAAGCGGCGTATCGTGTGTTCGAGGCGAGGCGGGTGGATGGCTGCGCACCGCCGGTCGCAGCCGCACCCAATCGAGAGGCCGCCGGGGAAACCGGTTCGATCTCGAAGCGGCGAATTCGACATAATGAGGCGAAACTGCGGCGTACCGAACAAGCGCGGCCGTAAGCCGGGAACAACGGCGCCGCTGGCACGTCTACTCACCATGAATGGCCGAGTTTCTTAAGGAAATCAGGTCTACCCTCACACAGGTTCAACGAAGGTCCGTCATGCGCACTGCCACGATTGCCCTGATGGGCGCGCTCACCCTTACCGCCGTCGCCGCGAACACCGCCGCCGAGGCGCAGGGTCGCTACGCCCCCGGTATCCGCGTCAGCCAGCCGCTGCCGATCCGCATCCGTCCGCGCAGCTGGCTCGATGCCGGTAACGTCGTCGAGGCGAATAATGGTTCGATCAGCAACCCGGCCACGAATCCGCACTTCATCACCGCGAGCTACCTGAACTCGCCGCCCTACGGCCGCAACGATCGCTTCGGCGGTGCGATCCTACCCGATCCGATCACCAACGGCCCGTTCATCGGAGCCCGGTCAAGCGCGATCCACAACATCGACTTCTCCGGTGTCGACGCGATCGACCCGACTTCCTACGTGTCGCGCAACGGCAGCCCATACTAAGCCCCACCGTCGAACGAGAAGAAGCGAAAGGCGCCGACCCGGACGGGTCGGCGCCTTTCTTTATGCCCAGACGGAGGCGGCAGAGCCGCGGCGCCTACCGCACCCGCGACTTTAGAGCCGCCACCACCGCCTCGCCCATACCGGCGGTCCCGAGAGGCGTCACGCCGTCTCCCGCGATGTCCTTGGTGCGGGCGCCCGCCGCGAGGGCATCGGTGATGGCGCCGTCGAGAAGGTCCGCCGCCTCGCCGAGGCCGAACGAGTAGCGCAGCGCCATGGCAAGCGAGCCGATCATGGCCAGGGGGTTGGCGAGATCCTGGCCGGCAATGTCCGGGGCCGAGCCGTGAACGGGCTCGTAGAGCGCCTTGCGACTGCCTTTCTCGTCCACCGCGCCGAGAGAGGCCGAGGGTAGCATGCCGAGGGATCCCGTGAGCATCGCCGCCACGTCCGACAGCACGTCGCCGAAGAGGTTGTCGGTGACGAGGACGTCGAACTGCTTGGGGCGGCGCACCAGCTGCATGGCGCAATTGTCGGCGAGGACGTGCTCCAGCTCGACATCGCTGTAATGCTCGGCATGGACCTTGGTGACGACCTCCTTCCACAGGACGCCGGACTTCATCACGTTGTGCTTCTCGGCCGAGGCCACGCGTCCCGAGCGCTTGCGCGCCAGATCGAAGGCCACATGGGCGATCCGCTCGATTTCGCCCGTGGTGTAGACCTGGGTATCCACGGCGCGCTTGGTGCCGTCGGGGAGGGTGGTGATCTCCTTCGGCTCGCCGAAATAGACGCCGCCGGTCAACTCGCGCACGATCATGATGTCGAGGCCCTCCACCAGCTCGCGCTTGAGGGCAGAGGCATCGGCGAGCGCGGGGTAGCAGATTGCCGGGCGCAGGTTGGCGAACAGGCCGAGATCCTTGCGCAGACGCAGGAGCCCCGCCTCCGGGCGGATGTCGTAGGCGACACCGGACCATTTCGGGCCGCCCACCGCCCCGAGCAGGATCGCATCGGCCGCGTCCGCCCGTGCCAGGGCTGCATCGGTGAGCGGAACGCCGTGGGCGTCGATGGACGACCCGCCGACGAGGTCGGTCTCGGTCTCGAAACTTGCGAGGCCGGTCTCGGCCAGCGCCCCGATCACGGTGGTCACCTGGGCCATCACCTCCGGGCCGATACCGTCGCCGGGGAGGAGAAGGAGCTTGTAGGCGGTCATGGGAGCACTCGCGGGCCAGAGGTAATCCGTCGGGCGGCTGTAGCGAGGGGCCCGGGCGCTTGGCAAGTGTTCGCGGTAGGGACCGGCAGTGCTCGCGAGGTCGTCCGCGGCCTGAGCACCTTGCTCGGTCTCACGCCATACGAGGCAATCGCTTCAGGTCTTTTGGGGCTCCATCTCTCGAGGGGATGGAGCTGTGGGCTGCCGGGATCATCAGAATGGGCACGGCTCGCACGACACTGCGATTTGCTCGGTCGCGGCCAGAATCGGCTGTTCGCGCAAGACGACGGGCGACGGGATCGCGAGATCCAACCGAAGCCGGTGGGCGAGCCGGGACGACGATCACCGCCCCGGCACCTGCTTGCATCCTCGACCGGGTGGCCGGCCGAAAGACATCGATGCGGCCTCTCACCCGTGCGGGTGGATCAGGCTGCTCTCACGGTGGTGAGGAAGCGTGCCACTTCGGCGTTGAGATGCTCGGATTGGCGAGATAGTTCGGAGGCCGAGGACAGCACCTGGGTCGCCGCCGCACCCGTATCCTCGGCCGCGCCGGCCACACCGGCGATGTTGCGGGTCACCTCGCCGGTGCCCGTCGCCGCCTGGGCGACGTTGCGCACGATCTCCTGCGTCGCCGCTCCCTGTTCCTCCACAGCGGCGGCAATGGCGGTGGCCACGACATCGATCTCGCGGATACGGGTCGTGATGCCGGCGATTGCCGCCACCGCTTGACCGGTCGCCTCCTGGATCTGCGCGATCTGGCTGGAAATCTCCTCGGTGGCTCGCGCGGTCTGGCTCGCCAGTTCCTTGACCTCGGTGGCCACCACCGCGAAGCCGCGTCCCGCCTCGCCCGCACGGGCCGCCTCGATGGTCGCGTTGAGGGCCAGCAAGTTGGTCTGCGCGGCGATGTTGGCGATCAGACCGACGACCTGGCCGACATGGGTCGCCGCCTGTGACAGGGTGTGAACGAAGGCGGCGGTCTGGTCCGCCTCAGCGACCGCTCTCTGGGCCAGCGTGGCCGAGCCAGTGACCTGACGGCCGATCTCCTGGACGGAAACGCCCAGTTCTTCGGCGGCGGCCGCCACCGTTCCGACATTCGTCGCCGCTTCCTCCGCGGCGGCAGCCACCGTGGTGGACTGGGACGCGGTCTCCGTGGCTGTGGCGGTCATGGTCTGGGCGGTGGTCTGAAGCTCCGTGGACGACGATGACAGTATGCCGATGATGCCGCCCACGGCGCCTTCGAAGGAATCGGCGAGTTCGACCATCGTCCGGCGGCGCTCGGTCGCCGCGGCCTCGTCTGCGATGCGGCGGATCTCGGCCTGCTCGGCCGCCTTCTGCGCGACCATGGCCTTGATTCCTTCCACGGCCTTGCCGATCATGCCGATCTCGTCGCGGCGGCGGGTTTCGGCGATCTCGGCGTCGATTTCTCCCCGGGCCATGCGCTGCAGCACATCGGTCAGTCTGCGGAGCGGGCGTGTGATGCCGAAGACGACGACGAAGAGCGCGGCGAGAACGCCCATGGCCACGCCGACGGTGGACAGGATCATGGTGAAACGGCGGGTCGTCGTGGTCTGAAGGGTCAGATCGTTGGAGCCCTTCTGGATCATCGCGTCGATGTCCTCCACCAGCTGCCGACACGCGGTGAACAGCTTCTGCTGAACCGGATCGACTTTCGTATGCGCCACAGCGAGCGCCGCTGCGCCCATGTCCTTATCGGCGAGCCCGCGCATTTCCTCGATGTTCCGGATGAACTCACCGAGGAGTGCCGCCACCGTGTCGGTCTGGGCTTGGAACGATGGTGCCGTTTCCCGGATGTTCTCGATCAACTGTGCCGCATTGGCGGGAAGCACCTCGAAAGTGGCGCTGACACGCTTTCTCTCGCCAAGCTCCGGCTCCGCGAGAATGCGAAATGCAATATAGCTCATCTGGAACACGGTGCGATTGAGCCGAACGCCTGAAGTCGCCCCTTTCGCATTTTTGTCAAGATAGACAGTATAAGCATCATCAATGGCCGCCATCTGCGAAGTCGCGTACCAGATGCAACCTCCGATGATTGCCGCCATCAATGAAATAACAAGCATAAGCTTATTTATTATCTTAAGATTTTCTATCATGGCCGATGCTCTTCCGCTATGCCGTGCCCCGTACTTATCATCCGATAATTAAATTTCTGTTTTTTTAATATAGAGCGTGAAGCGGCGCTGCGTTACAGCGATTGTCCACCACATGCGGGATATGAACGGAACATCGGGGAGTCGAACGGGTCTGTCCGGCACCGGACCGATGCGTTTACGGCATGTCGGAGTTGAGGCTCCAGGCAGCGTTCCCGGCGCTGCGGCTCCGGGGACGGCTCAGTGCGGTCCTGCAAATCAGTCGGTGGTTCTCCGGCTCGATCGGATCGTGACGCTCAATGTCCCGAGCCGGCGAGCGCGGCACCCGGCTTCTGATGCGTGCCGACCTGGTCCACGAGCATTGCCGTCGCTTCGTTCATTCCGGAGATCTCGACCGGAACGCCGTGATGGCGAAATTTCAGCACCACTCGGTCCAATGCGTTGATGCTGGTGATGTCCCAGAAATGCGATGCAGCGAGATCGATGATGACGGAATCCAGGTCGTCCTCGCGGAAATCGAAGGCGGAGTGAAAGGCCTCGGCCGTGGCGAAAAAGATCTGCCCGCTCACCCGGTAGGTCCGCATCCGGCTCCCCTCGTCCCGCACCGAAGACACGCGGAAGAACCGGGTTACCTTATGGGCGAAGAACAGGCCCGAGAGGATGACGCCGAACAGGACGCCCTTGGCGAGGTCGTGGGTGGTGACGACGACGGCCACCGTGCCCAGCATGACAGCGCTCGAACTCTTCGGATGGGTCAGCAGCGTGCGGACGGAGTTCCACTGGAAGGTATTGATCGACACCATGATCATCACTGCCACCAGGGCCGCCATGGGAATTCGTGCCACGTAGGGACCGAGCACGACGATGAGGAACAACAGGAACGCGCCCGCCCACAGCGTCGAGAGGCGGCCCCGCCCGCCGGACGAGACGTTGATGACCGATTGCCCGATCATGGCGCAGCCGGCCATGCCGCCGAACAGGCCGGAGGTGACGTTGGCGAGGCCCTGGCCGGCGCATTCGCGATTCTTGTCGGAGGTCGTGTCGGTCATCTCGTCGAGGATGGCCGCCGTCATCATGCTCTCCAGCAGGCCGACCATTGCCAGGGTGAGCGCATAGGGCAGGATGATCCGCAGGGTTTCCAGGGTGAACGGGACCTGGGGCAGGGCGAAGACGGGCAATTCGCGCGGTAGGGCGCCCATATCGCCCACGGTCCGGATGTCGAACCCGAACCAGACCGAGATTCCGGTGAGGACGAGGATCGTGATCAGCGGGGAGGGGACCGCCTTCGTCAGGTAGGGCAGGCCGTAGATCATTGCGAGGCCGATGGCGGTCATCGCGTAGACGACCGGCCCTCGCCCGATGAGCTCCGGCATCTGCGCGAGGAAGATCAGGATCGCCAGGGCGTTGACGAAGCCGGTGACCACCGAGCGCGAGACGAAGCGCATCAGGTTGCCGAGGCGCATCAGGCTCGCCGCGATCTGCAGGAGGCCGGTGAGGATGGTCGCGGCGAACAGGTAGCCGAGCCCGTGTTCCTTCACGAGGGTCACCATGACCAGGGACATGGCGCCGGTGGCCGCCGAGATCATGGCCGGGCGTCCGCCGGCGAAAGCCGAGATCACCGCGATGCAGAACGATGCGTAGAGACCGACCTTGGGGTCCACGCCCGCGATGATCGAGAAGGCGATGGCCTCGGGGATCAGCGCGAGCGCGACCACCGTTCCGGCCAGGAGTTCACGCGTGACGTCGGGAGCCCACTCGCTCCGGAGGTGCTGACGGTTCATGGATAAAGCTTTCGAGCGTCCCCGTGCGCGAAGCGTCGGCAGGGACAGGCATCTGGAGGCCCGGGCGCTTCAGCGCTCATCGGGCATGGACGGAACACGATCTGCTCAGCCTCCGCCTACGGCGGAGTCAGGCCAAGAAAATCGATGAACCGCTTGAGATGCATGGACGCCTGATAGCATGGACCCGCCGCGATGCAACATCGCGGCGGGTCGGGGCACGGCTTACATTCGCGCCGCTGCCGGTCCCGCACGACGCCCAGGGTATCACGCCGTCATTCCGAGCGCGGCTACGCAGACCCCGAATGACGAGGGATGTCTTGGAGCCGGCCCAACCCCTCACAGCAAGGAGACACTGCGACCGGGAGTTTCGAGGCCCTCGGGCTTCGCGGGATTGTTTCTAGACCTTACGCGCCACCGTGAACCGCGCCGCTTCCCGCAGAGTCTGGGCCTTGTCGCCCCAGGCGGAGACAGCCTCCTCGCAGATGCCGACGAGGCGGTCGCATTCGGCGCGGGCTCCGTCGATGCCGAGCCGGTCGACGAGGGTCGCCTTGCCGGCATCCTTGTCCTTGCCGGTGGCCTTGCCCATGGCTTCCGGCGAGGCCTCGCGGTCGAGGATGTCGTCGGCGATCTGGAAGGCCTGGCCGAGGGCGAGCCCGTAGCGCCACAGGGCGGCGCGCTGGTCGGGTGTCGCTCCGCCCACGAGGGCTCCCGCATCCACCGAAAATGCGAGAATGGCGCCGGTCTTCATCGCCTGGAGTTGGAGCGTGTCCTCGACGTCCAGGGAGACGGCGCCGAAGCGTCCTTCCGCGCCCAGATCGAGGATCTGCCCACCGACCATGCCGCCGAGGCCCGAGGCCTTGGCGAGGCCCAGTACGAGGTCCGCGCGGATCGACGGGTCCGGCTGCCATGCGGAATCGGCCAGGATTTCGAAGGCGAGGGTCTGGAGGGCATCGCCGACGAGGATGGCGGTGGCTTCGTCATAGGCCTTATGGACGGTGGGCTTGCCGCGCCGCATGTCGTCGTCGTCCATGGCCGGCATGTCGTCGTGGACGAGGGAGTAGCAATGGACGAGCTCGATGGCCGAACCGGCGGCCAGCGCCCCGGCCTCGGAGCCGCCCAGCATCCGGGCGGTCTCCACCGCCAGGAACGGGCGCAGACGCTTGCCGCCGCCGAGAACGGCGTGGCGCATGGCCTCCATCAGGCGAACGGGCCGCGTGATCTCGCCCGCCTGCGTCTCGGGACCGAGGCGTTCGGCCAGAAACGCCTCGACGGCGTCGGCCACGCTCGAAAGCTTGTGGGAAAACGCCTGGGAAGCGTCCGCCTTGACCGAAGCGTGGGATGCTTTTGGTGAGGTCATCGTAAGAAGGGCCTTGGTCAAGAATGGGCGCGTCGTTGTGCGGGAGGTACGGATTCAGGAACGGCGCGACGGCGCGGCGGAAGACAGCGATTCGCGATCACGCCATGCGCGCGATCTCGATTCCATCCGCCAAGGACGAAGGAAACATTGGGTGAGGCGGTTCGTCGGCCTCGTCATGCTGCTCCCCGTCATGTTGCTGGCCCTGATTCTTGTTCTGGGGCTCGTCTATAGTGCGCTGACGCCGCCCTCAACCCTGATGCTGGCGCGATGGGTGAGCGGTAAGCCCGTCAGCCGGGAGGCCGTCCCCCTCGATGCGATCTCGCCGTTTCTCGTCCAGGCTGTCATCGCGTCCGAGGACCAGCGCTTTTGCCTTCACAACGGCGTCGACTGGGGCGCCCTCCGCGACGTGGTGGATGATGACGAGGGGCCGAGCCGCGGGGCTTCGACCATCTCCATGCAGGCCGTGAAGAACGTGTTTCTCTGGCCGGGCCGTTCCTTCATCCGGAAAGGCCTCGAAATTCCCCTCGCGGTCATGGCCGACGCCCTGTGGGGCAAGCGGCGGATGATGGAGGTCTATCTCAACATCGCCGAATGGGGGGAGGGCGTCTACGGCGCCGAAGCCGCTTCGCAGCGCTGGTTCGGAAAAGGCGCGCGGAACCTCAGTCGCAGCGAGGCGAGCCTCCTCGCCGCCGTTCTGCCGAATCCGATCCAGCGCAACCCGGCCCTGCCGTCGCGGGGCGTGCGCGCAGTCGCCGCCCGCATCCAGGCAAGAATGAACGGTGTCGGCGGATTGATGGGCTGCCTTCGCTGAATCCGAACACGTGGAGGCTCACCGCGACTCGTGCCATAGAGCCCTCCATTGCCCGGCAGGCGGCCGGGGCCGGCCCGTGATGGGGCGGATACGAGGCAAGACGAACACCACATCGGTAGCGGACACGACATGGCCGACAGCACAACCTTCGACCTCACCCTCGAGCGGATCGCCCTGATCCGCCGGATGGTGGTGGCCTGGAACCCGGCCGGGCAGGGCGCGCCCATCGTGCATCCCGACGCACCCTATGGCAGCACCGACCGCGACGGGGACATCTTCAACGTCACCGGGGACGATGACGGGGCGGACGAGGAACATCGGGCGCTCGGCGATGCGCTCGCGGTCTTCCTCCACAACGCGGTTCTGAAGCCGGGGCGCTACGCCTACCACAACACCCTGGCCAAGTTGTCTTCGGAGGATGTCGGCGACGTGTTTCGCGACGAGGCGACGGGGGAGACGCCCGAGCACGTCACCTTCGACGTCACGGCCGAACATCTGGCTCTGATTCCGAAGCTCAACCTGCTCTGGGACGAGGCCCGCGACGTCCCCGCCTTCGACACGGCAGAGCCCTATGGGGTGGGAACAGAACTTCCCTCCGTGCATCACGAGATGCAGCCGGTCTTGCAGATCTTCCTGCGGTACGGCGATCTCGCCCCCGGCCTTTTTGGCAAGGCCGGCAACCGCTGGGCCGCGGTCTGAGCGCCGCTTGAACCCCTCCCCGCGACGGGGGAGGGGTGGATTCTTCAGGCCTATGCCCCGAGCTTCTTCTTGCGCTGGGCCAGGGTGCGCAGGCGCAGGGCGTTGAGCTTGATGAAGCCCGCCGCGTCGCGGTGATCGTAGGCCACCGCGCCCTCCTCGAAGGTAACGAGGTCCTGATCGTAGAGGGAGTTCGGGCTGGTGCGGCCGATGACGTGGATGCCGCCCTTGTAGAGCTTCAGCCGGACCTCGCCGGTGACCATTTCCTGGCTCTTGTCGATGAGAGCCTGGAGCATCTCGCGCTCGGGCGAGAACCAGAAGCCGTTATAGATCAGCTCCGCATATTGCGGCATGATCTGATCCTTGAGGTGCGCCGCGCCCCGGTCCAGCGTGATCGATTCGATGGCGCGGTGGGCCGGCAGCAGGATCGTGCCGCCCGGCGTTTCGTACATGCCCCGGCTCTTCATGCCGACGAAGCGGTTCTCCACGAGATCGAGGCGGCCGATACCGTTGTCGTGGCCGAGCTGGTTGAGCTTGGCCAAAAGCGTGGCAGGTGACAGTGCCTCGCCGTCGATGGAAACCGCGTCGCCCTTCTCGAAGCCGATCGTGACGATGGTCGGGGTGTCGGGGGCCTCTTCCGGCGAGAGGGTCCGCGAGTAGACGTAATCCGGCACCTCATCGGCCGGATCTTCCAGGACCTTACCCTCGGAGGAGGCGTGGAGAAGGTTCGCGTCCACTGAGAACGGGCTCTCGCCGCGCTTGTCCTTGGAGATCGGGATCTGGTGCTGCTCGGCGAAAGCGATCAGCTGCTCACGGCTCTTGAGGTCCCATTCGCGCCAGGGGGCGATGACGGTCACATCGGGCTTCAAGGCATAATAGCCGAGCTCGAACCGGACCTGATCGTTGCCCTTGCCGGTGGCGCCGTGACAGACCGCGTCGGCGCCGAGACGCTCGGCGATCTCGATCTGCTTCTTGGCGATGAGCGGGCGGGCGATGGAGGTGCCGAGGAGATAGACGCCCTCGTAGACCGCGTTGGCACGGAACATCGGGAAGACGTAGTCGCGCACGAACTCCTCGCGCAGGTCTTCGATGAAGATGTTTTCCGGCTTGATGCCGAGCAGTTCGGCCTTCTTTCGCGCGGGCTCGAGTTCCTCGCCCTGGCCCAGATCGGCCGTGAACGTGATGACCTCGCAGCCATAGGTGGTCTGCAGCCATTTCAGGATGATCGAGGTGTCGAGGCCACCGGAATAGGCGAGCACGACCTTGTTGACGGGCTTCGGATTCGCGTCTGACATGGGGCTCGCTTCGGTTCTCGTGACGTGGGGGCGACTTATCAGCCGAGAGCCGCGTCGTGCAACCGGCATGCCGCAGGAGACGTTGCAGAGGTATCGGCCCCGCTTTCCACGGCCGCGGCAGCGGACCCTGTTGCCGCCCTGGGCGCGACAGCCGAAACTGCGTAATCCGACCCCACTCTTGATCCCACGCCGGAGATTCGACGAATGCCGAGACGGCCGACCCTCGAATTCTGGTACGAGTTCTCCTCCACCTACTCCTACCTGGCGGCCATGCGGATCGATGCGATGGCGCAGGCCGCCGGCGTCGACCTGCGATGGCGGCCGTTTCTCCTGGGGCCCATCTTCGCCAGCCAGGGCTGGAATTCCTCTCCGTTCAATCTCTTCCCCGCCAAGGGACGGCATATGTGGCGGGACGTAGAGCGTGAGGCGGCGCGGCAAGGCCTGCCGCCGCTGAAACGGCCCGACCCGTTCCCGCAGAACAGCCTGAGCGCCACGCGCGCAGCCACCTATGGCATGGATCACGACTGGCTCGTTCCGTTTTCGAAAGCCGTCTACGAGACCCAGTTCGCCGTTGGGCACTCCATCGCCGAACCCCAGGCCGTGGCCGGAATCCTCAACCGGCTCGGTCTCGACGGCACCGTGATCCTCAAGGCCGCGGCTCTGGAGGGCAACAAGGGGCGTCTGCGCGTCAACGGAGAGGAGGCGCGCTCGCGCGGCATCTTCGGCGCCCCGACCTTTTTGACCGGCGACGGCGAATTGTTCTGGGGCAACGACCGGCTTGAGCAGGCTCTCGCCTGGGCGACCGGGGACCGGCCGGGGGCGATGCGATAGGCGCCACTGATCCCTCTCCGAAACGGCCGGGTTAATTCGAGGCCGCGAGGCGGCGTCATGAAAAAAGATCGGTCGCGAGCCTTGTCGGGCCGCGACCGCATTTCTCGCTTCGATAGAATCAGGACCGGTGAAGCTTCAGGCAGCCTCTTGTGAGGCCGTTCTGACTTTCTGCGTGGCCTCGTCGACCTCTTCGGTGGAGCGGGCGATTTCGCTGAGGCTACCGGTGATGAGGGTGACGCCGTTCGAGGCGGTCTGCATGCTGGCCGACATCTCACGGGTGACGGCGCTCTGCTCCTCCACCGCGGCCGAGATCGCGCTCGCGACCTCGTTCAGAGTCATGATCGTGTCCTGGATCGAGGTGATGGCCCCCACCGCGTCCTGCGTCGCCTGCTGGGTCGACGCGATCTGAGCGGTGATCTGTTCGGTGGCCTTGGAAGTCTGGGCGGCCAGCGCCTTCACCTCGGTGGCGACCACGGCGAAGCCCCGCCCCGCCTCACCGGCCCGTGCCGCCTCGATCGTGGCATTGAGTGCGAGAAGGTTGGTCTGTGCCGCGATGCCCTGGATCAGGGCGACGACCTCGCCGATCCGGGTCGCCGCACCGGACAGGCCGGCGATGATGGTGCCGGTTTCCTGAGCCTGCCTGACCGCCTGACCGGAAATCTCGGACGCGTGAGTGACCTGCATGCTGATCTCGGACACCGAGGCCGCAAGCTCCTCGGCGCCGGACGCCACGGTCTGGATGTCGGCGGAGACCTGCGTCGAAGCCAGCGCGGCCTGACCGGCCTGCTGCGACGCACCGGAGGCGGATCCCGCGATGGCGTTGAGGTCGGTAGCGATCGAGATCTGGATGTCGGCGCGGCGCTTGCGCTCCAGCACCTGCCGCGTCACGTCGATGCAGAATTTGACGACCTTCAGCGGGCGTCCTGCACGGTCGAGGATCGGGTTGTAGGTGCCCTGAATGAACACCTCGCGGCCGCCCTTGGCGATCCGCCGGTACTCGTCGGCCTGATACTCGCCGCGGCCGAGCTCGTCCCAGAAGCTCTTGTATTCGGCGCCGGCGCGCAGAGCGGGATCGACGAACAGGCTGTGATGCTTCCCCTGAATCTCGGACAGGTCGTAGCCCATCACGTCGAGGAAGTTCCGGTTGGCAGTGAGGATGGTGCCGTCGAGGGCGAACTCGATCACCGCCTGAGAGCGGTGGAGGGCCTTGATCTGACCCTCGTTGTTGATCGACTGCATCACCCGTTCGGTGATGTCGGACGAGAACTTGACGATCTTGGTGGTCTTGCCGTCGCGTCCGAGGATGGGATTGTAGGTGGCCTGCAGCCAGATCTCGCGCCCGCCCTTGCCGATGCGCTTGAACTCGCCGGATTGGAAGGTGCCGGCGGCCAAGGCGGTCCAGAAGGCACGGTAATCCTGGCTCTCCCGGAACGCCGGTTCGACGAACAGGCTGTGGTGCTTGCCCTGGATCTCGGACAGTTCGTAGCCGATTGCAGCAAGAAAATTCCCGTTGGCCGTCAGTACCTTGCCATCGGTATCGAATTCGATGACCGCCTGAGAGCGATCCAGTGCGTCGATCTTGGACCGGCGATCGTTGTTCGTGAAGAAGTTCATCACCCTATTTGACGCGTAAGGGTTGGGGGTGGATCGCCGCGCTCGACCCTGCAATCTTTGATACGCACGCGTTTCTATCTGCCAAGTTAACGAGATCATCAATGGATCGCAAAAATCAGAAATCGCCCATCACGATAGCGTTATAAAAAGTGAACAAGATGTATTTGTATTTCAAATCAGGTGAGTGCACTCGCCATTGAGTTTAGTATTTCTCAAATAGAACTATATATTTCCGTATAAATCTATGTCAGTTCTGCCTTCAGGATTATACAATGTCGACTGTTTCTCGGATTATTTTGATATTTGGTAAGACGAAGCGGAGGCCCTTTTAGGTGCCCAGTTCTGGGACATGGAACGATATCTCATTGACGGACGGACTGGTTGTGCCGGAACGATCCCCGTTGCGGGTACCGGCGGACTGGATACGGTCACGAACCGGGATTAAGAGGCGCGACCTGCGGTGCCGAATGATTGGAAGCCGCGCACATTCGAGGCTTGGTTCCCATGACCATCGACCGTCGAACTTTCCTAACCGGGGCCGTGAGCCTAGCCTCTCTCGTCGCCTCCTCCGGCACGAGTGTGGCCCAGGGATACGGCCAGACCTTCAAGGTCGATAACGACGACGGCCGACCCATCGCGAACACGCGGCTCCCGGGCGAGATCGTCGGAGAAATCCCAGCGTTGAAGGGTGTCACATACGTGGGCGCCCGCGAGGCGGAAATCACGCTCTACGAGTTCTTCGACTACAATTGCCCGTATTGCCGGAAGGCGGCGGTCGACATGGTGTCGCTCGCCGCAAGCGATGCCGCTTTGCGGATCGGGCTCGTCAACAATCCGATTCTCTCGCCGCAATCGGCGCAGGCGGCGAAGGTCGCCCTGGCGATCCAGCGCAAGCTGGGCTCAGCCGCAGCCTGGACGCTCTACCAGAGGCTCCTCGCCAAGCCGGGCAAGATCGACGGCAGCGGCGCGCTTCAGGTTGCCGCCCCCCTGGGTGTTTCCGCTTCCGAGATCGAGACGATCGCCGACAGCGACGAGGTGCGACTCGCCCTGAGGGCGCAGATGCGGATGGCCGCCGACCTCGGCCTCGTGGCGACTCCCTCCTACGTCCTCGGCAATACCGGCCTGCTCGGGCATCCGGGAGCGAAATCCCTCGCCCGGATGATCGGCGCCATGCGCCGTTGCGACCAGATCGCCTGTTGACGGTCCTCGTCGTAGGCCCCGACCGATGCCACCCGGTCCGCGCCTCACCTTCGCCATCGTTTGCGCGGATTGGGGATGATCGCATGACCGCGCGCCGCACAAGCTTATGCAGAGCCGTCTTCGTCTTGCGCCTCCCCAACACGCATGCTAGGCCCTCGCCGCGCCGGGAGGACGGGTTTCAGACCTGTATTTCGAGGCGGTTCCCATTCCTGACGGTTTCAGAGCCGACGCCGAGAACGGTGTCATGGGCCGGAACCTCGGGCCGGATTAAAAGAGAGAGTGGCGCGTGGCGCAGACCAGTTCCGAGGCGGGTTCCCCGGTTGCAGGCGTAGCAGGTCGCTATGCCTCCGCACTGTTCGAGCTGGCCCGCGACGAGCGCCAGATCGATGCGGTGGCCGCGAGCCTTCAGCAATTCGACGGCCTTTTGAACGAGAGCGCCGACCTGATGCGCCTCGTGCGCAGCCCGGTCTTCACCGGCGAGCAGCAGGAAGCCGCCATCGGCGCCATCCTCGACAAGGCCGGGATCACTGGGCTCGGCGCCAACTTCATCCGTCTCGCCGCCGCAAACCGGCGCCTGTTCGTGCTGCCGGACATGATCCGCTGCTTCAATCGGCTCGTGGCTGCTTCGAAGGGCATCGTGCGGGCCGAAGTCACGGTGGCCGAGCGCCCCTCCGACGCCGTCCTTGAAGAGATCAAGGCTTCTTTGCGCGATGTCGCCCGGTCCGAGATCGATCTCGACCTGCGGGTGGATCCGGCCCTGATCGGCGGTCTCATCGTCAAGATCGGCAGCAGGATGGTGGATGCGTCCCTGCGGACCAAGCTCAACGGTATTCGACTCGCGATGCGGGAAGCCTGAGGTCGGCGCCCCGGCGCACGACCGCTCCCGTTTTCTCCACAGCAACTTCGTTCCGAATTTAAAGAGGCCAGACGATGGACATCCGCGCTGCCGAGATCTCCGCGATCCTGAAAGAGCAGATCAAGAATTTCGGCCAGGACGCCGAAGTCACCGAGGTAGGCCAAGTGCTCTCCGTAGGTGACGGCATCGCCCGCGCCTACGGCCTCGACAGCGTCCAGGCCGGCGAGATGGTCGAGTTCGAGTCGGGCGTGCGCGGCATGGCTCTCAACCTCGAGCAGGACAACGTCGGCATCGTGATCTTTGGGTCCGATCGCGACATCAAGGAAGGCCAGACCGTCAAGCGCACCGGCGCCATCGTGGACGTACCGGTCGGCAAGGCACTCCTCGGCCGCGTCGTCGACGCGCTGGGCAACCCCATCGACGGCAAGGGCCCCATCGCCACCACCGAGCGTCGCCGCGTCGACGTGAAGGCGCCCGGCATCATCCCGCGCAAGTCGGTGCATGAGCCGATGGCCACCGGCCTCAAGGCCATCGACGCCCTGATACCCGTCGGCCGCGGCCAGCGCGAGCTCATCATCGGCGATCGCCAGACCGGCAAGACCGCCATCGCCCTCGATACGATCCTCAACCAGAAGCCGGCCCATGCGGGCACCGACGAGAACGCCAAGCTCTACTGCGTCTACGTCGCCATCGGCCAGAAGCGCTCCACCGTCGCGCAGTTCGTGAAGTCCCTCGAGGACAACGGCGCGCTGGAATACTCCATCGTCATCGCCGCCACCGCCTCCGACGCGGCACCGATGCAGTTCATCGCCCCCTTCGCCGGCTGCGCCATGGGTGAGTATTTCCGCGACAACGCCATGCACGCCGTGATCGTGTACGACGATCTCTCCAAGCAGGCCGTGGCCTACCGCCAGATGTCGCTGCTGCTGCGCCGCCCGCCGGGCCGCGAAGCTTATCCCGGCGACGTGTTCTACCTGCACTCGCGCCTGCTCGAGCGCGCCGCCAAGATGGGTGACGCCGCCGGCAACGGCTCGCTGACCGCGCTTCCGGTCATCGAGACCCAGGCCAACGACGTCTCGGCCTACATCCCCACCAACGTGATCTCGATCACCGACGGCCAGATCTTCCTCGAGACCGACCTGTTCTACCAGGGCATCCGTCCGGCGGTGAACGTCGGCCTCTCGGTGTCCCGCGTGGGCTCGTCGGCACAGACGAAGGCGATGAAGAAGGTCGCCGGCAAGATCAAGGGCGAGCTCGCCCAGTACCGCGAGATGGCTGCCTTCGCGCAGTTCGGCTCGGATCTCGACGCCTCGACCCAAAAGCTCCTGAACCGCGGCTCGCGCCTCACCGAGCTCCTGAAGCAGCCGCAATTCTCGCCGCTGAAGATGGAAGAGCAGGTCGCGGTGATCTATGCCGGCGTGAACGGCTATCTCGACGCTCTGCCCGTGTCGAAGGTCCGTCCCTTCGAGGACGCGCTGCTCTCGACCCTGCGCACCAAGCACGCCGACCTGCTCACCAAGATCCGTGACTCGAAGGATCTGTCCGACGACAGCGCGAAGACGCTGAAGGGCGTCGTCGAGAGCGTCGCCAAGTCGCTGGCCTAAAGCCAGTCGATGATCCCCTCCCTTAGCGGGGAGGGGACTGGGGTGGAGGTGTGCCGGACCGGCCGAGACCTCTTCGACACCACCCCCAACTCCGGCTCTTCCTCACTCGAGGGGAAGAGAGATGGCGTCGAACTGCACCGAACGGATCTGGAAGTCACCCCATGGCGAGTTTGAAGGATCTGCGTAACCGCATCGCTTCGGTGAAGGGCACGCAGAAGATTACCAAGGCGATGCAGATGGTCGCCGCCGCAAAGCTGCGGCGGGCGCAGAATGCCGCCGAGAACGCACGCCCCTATGCCGAGAAGATGTCCCAGGTGCTCGGTAACCTCGCCGCGAACCTCGTCGGTGGCGTCCAGGGTCCGAAGCTTCTGTCCGGCACGGGAGCCGATAAGGTTCACCTGCTGGTTGTCTGCACGGCTGACCGCGGCCTCTGCGGCGGCTTCAACTCGTCGATCGTGCGTTTGGCCCGCGAGCACATCCGCACGCTGACGGCCGAGGGCAAGACGGTGAAGATCGTCACGGTCGGCAAGAAGGGCTACGATCTCCTGCGTCGCCAGTATCGCGACCAGATCATCGAGAGCCGTGACCTGCGCGGCAACAAGCCGGTGGATTACGAGTTCGCCGCCGAGATCGCGCAGAGCATCATCTCGCGTTTCGACGACGGCGAATTCGACGTAGCGACGCTGTTCTATTCGCGCTTTCGCTCCGTCATCGCCCAGGTGCCGACCGCCCAGAAGCTCATCCCGGCCGAGCTGCCCGCAGCCGGGGGTACAGCTCCGGATGCCGCTCTGGAGTTCGAGCCGAGCGAGGAAGCGATCCTCGACACGCTCCTGCCGCGCAACCTCACCGTCCAGGTATTCCGTGCTCTCCTGGAGAACGCGGCCTCCGAGCAGGGCGCACGCACGGGCGCCATGGATTCCGCCACGCGCAACGCGGGCGAGATGATCAAGAAGCAGACGCAAATCTACAACCGCACGCGTCAGGCCATGATCACCAAGGAACTCATCGAAATCATCTCGGGTGCCGAAGCGCTCTAAGCGCTACCTGTCGCCCTGACCGCAACATATTCGAAGGACCCGTAACATGGCGAACACCGCTCTCCCCGGCGCCGGCTCCAACAAGGTCGGCAAGATCACCCAGGTCATCGGCCCCGTGGTCGACGTTCACTTCGACGGCCACCTGCCGGAGATCCTCAACGCCCTTGAGACCAAGAACAACGGCAACCGCCTCGTTCTCGAAGTGGCCATGCAGCTCGGTGAGAACACCGTGCGCTGCGTCGCCATGGACACGTCGGAAGGCCTCGTTCGTGGCCAGGAAGTCACCGACACCGGCGAAGCCATCAAGGTACCGGTCGGCTTCAACACCCTCGGCCGCATCATGAACGTCATCGGCGAGCCGATCGACGAGGCCGGCCCGATCCAGTCGGACACCCTGCGCGCCATCCACCAGCCCGCGCCGTCCTACGCAGAGCAGTCAACCGAGTCGCAGATCCTCGTCACCGGCATCAAGGTGGTCGATCTCCTCGCCCCTTACGCCAAGGGCGGCAAGATCGGCCTGTTCGGCGGCGCCGGCGTCGGCAAGACCGTGCTGATCATGGAGCTCATCAACAACATTGCCAAAGTGCACTCCGGCTACTCGGTGTTCGCCGGCGTCGGTGAGCGCACCCGCGAGGGCAACGATCTCTACCACGAGATGATCGAGTCCAAGGTCAACATGGACCCGAAGGAGAACAACGGCTCGGCCGAAGGCTCCAAGTGTGCGCTCGTCTACGGCCAGATGAACGAGTCCCCCGGCGCCCGCTCGCGTGTCGCGCTGACCGGCCTCACCATCGCCGAGGATTTCCGCGACCAGGGCCAGGACGTGCTGTTCTTCGTGGACAACATCTTCCGCTTCACCCAGGCCGGTTCGGAAGTGTCGGCTCTCCTCGGCCGCATCCCTTCCGCCGTGGGCTACCAGCCGACGCTGGCCACCGACATGGGCGCCCTGCAGGAGCGCATCACCACCACCACCAAGGGCTCGATCACCTCGGTGCAGGCCATCTACGTGCCGGCCGACGATCTGACCGATCCGGCCCCCGCCGCCTCGTTCGCCCACTTGGACGCAACGACCGTGCTGTCCCGCTCCATTGCTGAGAAGGGCATCTACCCGGCCGTCGATCCGCTGGACTCGACTTCGCGCATGCTCAACCCCGCCGTTCTCGGTGAGGAGCATTACGACGTCGCCCGCCGCGTCCAGCAGACCCTGCAGCGCTACAAGGCCCTGCAGGACATCATCGCGATCCTGGGCATGGACGAGCTCTCGGAAGAGGACAAGCTCACCGTCGCCCGCGCCCGCAAGATCGAGCGCTTCTTCTCGCAGCCCTTCTCGGTGGCCGAGATCTTCACCGGCTCGCCCGGCATCCAGGTCCCCCTGGCTGACACGATCAAGGGCTTCAAGGGCCTGGTGAACGGCGATTACGACGATCTGCCGGAGGCGGCGTTCTACATGGTCGGCACGATCGAGGACGCCAAGGAAAAGGCGAAGAAGATCGCCGCCGCGGCCTGAGCGCATGAACGCCAAGATTGGCCTTCTCCTCGTCGGACTCGTGGTCGGCGCCCTGGCCGGGTATCTTACCCGGCCTCAGGCTGCCGAGATCAAGATCGGCGACTTCAGCCTTGAGGTTCAGGGCGACAAGCCGGCAGGTACCAACGGCGGCTCATTGACCACCGGCCAGATGCAGCACATCGGCATCTTCGCCGTGATCGGTGCGGCCCTCGGCCTGGGGGTTGGCTTCGTCGCCGGTCGGGCACGCGCCTGAAACACATTATGGCGCAGGGCTCAGGCCGCTGCGCCATCGGTTCTAAATGACAACCCGAATCGGGACTCGCGACGTCATGGCCACTTTCCAGTTCGATTTCGTCGGCCCCGAGCGGACGGTCTATTCCGGTCAGATCGAGGCCGTGCAGCTTCCCGGCGTCGAGGGCGAGATGACCGTGCTGCCGGGTCATGCTCCGGTTCTCACCGCCCTCAAGGTCGGCGTCATCGTCATCAACGAGGCGGGGCATGCCGGCAAGCGCGTGCTGGTGCGCGGTGGCTTCGCCGATATCGGTCCGACTATGGTCACCGTGATCGCCGAGCGAGCTAACCCGTTCGAGGAAATCACTCCCGATTCCCTCGACAAGGATATCGCCGCCCTCGAATTGCAGCGCGATGCCACCGAGGATTTCGCCAAGAAGGATGAGATCACCGGCCAGATTGTCCAGCTTCAGGACGCCAAGGTCGCCCTCAACTTCTAATTCCGTCGCCGCGCTTAGGCGTTTGAGCGGGCGATGGAGACGGCATGGTCGAGGAGGAGGGCGCGCTCCTCCTCTCCAGAGGGACATCCCCGTCCAAGCCAGAGAGCATTGCTCGCTGCGAGGCCCTTCCCAATCGAACGGCCCGGTTGGATGCCCGCCGCGATGAGGTCACCCCCGCTTAGGGGAAAGACGGGTACGGGTTGGGTGCCTTCGAGGAACTGCTCGAAGGCCAGGCGGGCCTCCACGCTCATCTGACCCTTTCGGTGGTCGTCCATCACGGCGACGACAAGGGCCAAGCCGCCCAAATCCTGCGTCGCGACGAGCCGCCGTATATCTGCCGCCGCAATGACGGGCAGACGCTCGATCGCCCGCCTCGCCGCCGCATACGCCTGAAGACAGGCCTGCTCCTCGTTAGACAATCGCAGCGCCTGTCTCAGTCGCTCGGCATCGGCGTCGGAATCGACCGCCAGGGCGGCGAGCCGTGCGACAGCCCCCAGCGGCAAGCGATGATCCGCATTCGCCGAAACGGCCCGTTCGAGGCGGTCGAGACGCCCCTCGGTCCCGATGACGCGCGTCAGCAGCCCGGCTCCCCTCATTTCTGCGATGGCTTGGACGGCGCCCGGCGCTTCTAAAAGTTTCAGGAGTTCCGAACGGACCCGTTCGCGCGACAGGCCGTCGAGGGCCTCTGCCGCGTCGGCCGCTGCCCGTAACCCCTCCTCGTCGGGTGCTCCGATGCCGTAGCGGGCATGGAAGCGGAAGAAGCGCAGGATGCGCAAAGCGTCTTCGCGGATTCGGGTCGCCGCATCCCCGATGAAGCGGACGCGGCCCGCGTGAAGATCCGCTTCGCCTCCCGTCGTGTCGTGCAAGGCGCCGTCCCCGTTCAGGGACAGGGCGTTGATGGTGAAATCGCGGCGCTCGGCATCGCGGGCGAAATCGCGCCCGAACCTCACCACCGCATGCCGCCCGTCGGTCTCGACGTCCTCCCGGAGGGTCGTCACCTCGAACGCCCGGCCGTCGAACAGGATCGTCACCGTTCCATGCTCGATCCCGGTGGGGATCGCTTTCAGGGAAGCGGCCGTTGCCCGCCGCATCACATCCTCGGGCAGCAGAGTGGTGGCGAGATCGATGTCGGACCCGACCCGCCCGAGCAGGGCATCGCGGACGGACCCACCGACGATCCGGGTTTCCTCTCCCGCCGCCTTCAGCACGGAAAGCACGTGCGAGATGGCCGGATCCGCAAGAAGAGCTTTCAGCCCATCCCGCTGAAGATCACGGCTCGTCATTGGAAATGACCGGGAACGACCTGGCCGTTCTCGATCCTCGGCGGAACGTAGCCGCCGCGATGCTTCTCGCCGGTCAACCCCACGACGATGAGAGACAGGATCACCAGAACGAGCCCTCCCATGGTCAGGCGGAACACCGACCCTTCCCAATGGGCGCCATGACGCGGGTTGCGGCCCCTGATCGCGAGATAGAGGCCGAACAGCACGAAGGGCAGCAGGAAGATGAGGGCTTCTTCGAAAAGGCGACGGATCATGTGGCTTTCACGGGGTGGTGGAAGCCCGTCATGTCACGGAAACAGGCGTTCGTGGAGATTGTTCACGATCCCTGCCGTCACACCCCAAATCATGCGGTCGCCGAAAGGGATCGCGTAGTAGCGGCGCGGGCGATCCTGCCAGACCCCGACGCCGAGCCGGCGGCGAACCGGGTCCATCAGGCGAGCGAGCGGGACTTCGAAGACGTCCGCCACCTCGGCCGGATCGAGATCGAGCGGTGTCCCTCCCGCGCAGAGCCCCACCACCGGCACCACGAGGAAGCCCGTGGCCGACAGATAGGGGTCGAGATAGCCGAGGATCCGGATGTCGTCGGGGCGAAGGCCGATCTCCTCCCGGGCTTCGCGAAGGGCGGCATCGGCCGGGCTCCTGTCGGAGGGTTCGATCTTGCCGCCGGGAAAGGCGATCTGGCCGGAATGGTCCCGCAGGTGCGAGGCCCTGACGGTGAAGAGCACGGAGAGTTCCCCGTCCCTGACGATGACGGGGACCAGCACCGCCGCCGGCCGGTGCGGTCTGCCCGGACGGATCGCGATACCGATGGGATCGAGGTCGTGGTCTCCGCGCGGGTTCGAGATCGGGTCGTCGGTTTTGGGTGGAGTTGGCGAGAGGCCCCGCCCGGCCCTGTCGAGCAGGTCGGACAACGCGTCGAAGCTCATGCGCCTTCGCTGCGCGCGATTGTGTGAAAGCCGCCGCCGCCGGCGATGCCGAACCACGAGACGCCATCGATCAGGCGTTCCTCTCCCAGCGCAAGGAGGTCGTAGGTCGTGGCGCGGGTGAGGAGCGCCCAGAGGCCGCGGCGCACATGGACATAGGGGCGCAAACCTCCGTCGCCGCCTTCCTCGAAGCGAAGGGCATGGTCGGCATCGACGGTGACGAGATCGTCGACATTGGTGCGGAACGCGATGCGCCGGGCCTCGCCTTCCCCCTCCGCCGCCATCTCCACGGCAGCGAAAGGCGCATCGTCCACGACGATGCCCACGCTCTCCACCGGCGTCACCAGGACGATGCGGCCATCGGGCTCCCGCCGCAGGATGGAGGAGAACAGCTTGACGAGGGCCGGGCGGCGGATCGGCGAGCCGTTGTGGAACCAGGTTCCGTCCGCGGCGATCCGCATGTCGATCTCGCCGCAATATGGCGGATGCCAGCGTTCCACCGGCGGCAACCCGCGTTGGGGTATCCCGTCGAGCGCCAAGCTCAGCCTGGCGAGAGCCGGGTCCGGTGTCTGCTGTTCCGCCTGAGTCATGGTCTCAGGAGATACCGCGTTTCCGAGATTTTGAAACTGCCCTCAATTTGGGAATCGATGCCGAAGCGAGTGTTGGCACTTAAATTTTCGCTGCGTTGCATCCTGCTCCAGACTCAATGCGAGCACATGCTAATACGAATGAGTTCAATCAAATGCTTAGTGATTTGTGCAATGCAAAAATATTCGCTGCAAAAATAGCTAGACAGCATTTGCTCTTGTCTCGGAAGTTTGGCACTCAGAGCAGGCATCCCAGGGAGGGAATGCCTAAAACGCATCAAGCGCCTCGTCCCACGGCCAGCCAGCCGAGCTTCGTCATCACGATAACAACGCAAGGACGGTAGAATGACCGCATTGTTGCTTATCATCCTGGGCGGGCTGTGCGCCGTCGCCTACGGTATCGTCACGATCAACGACGTGATGAAACGCGATGCCGGCACCCAGCGGATGCAGGAGATCGCCGGGGCGATCGCGGAGGGGGCACAGGCCTATCTGCGCCGGCAATACGCCACCATCGGCATCGTCGGCGTGGTCCTGTTCGTGGCGCTCGCCTATTTCCTGGGGTTGAAGGTCGCCGTCGGCTTCCTCATCGGCGCGGTTCTCTCGGGAGCGGCCGGCTTCATCGGCATGAACGTGTCGGTTCGCGCCAATGTCCGCACGGCACAGGCGGCCTCCACCTCCCTCGGAGCGGGGCTCGACGTCGCCTTCAAGTCCGGCGCCGTCACCGGCATGTTCGTGGCCGGTCTCGCGCTCCTCGGAGTCGCTCTGTACTACACCTTCCTCACCCGCGTTTCGGGCCTCGCGCCCGCCAGCCGCGAAGTCATCGATTCCCTGGTGGCGCTCGGCTTCGGCGCATCCTTGATCTCGATCTTCGCCCGCCTCGGCGGCGGCATCTTCACCAAGGGCGCGGATGTCGGCGGCGATCTCGTCGGCAAGGTCGAGGCTGGGATTCCGGAAGACGATCCGCGCAACCCCGCCACCATCGCCGACAATGTGGGTGACAATGTCGGCGACTGCGCCGGCATGGCGGCCGATCTGTTCGAAACCTACGCGGTGACCGTCGTCGCCACCATGGTGCTCGCGGCGATCTTCTTCGCCGGCCAGACCGCTGTCGGCGGCCGCAACGTGTTGGAGGCGATGCTGCTCTACCCGCTCGCCATCGGGTCGGCCTGCATCCTCACCTCCATCGCCGGCACCTATGCCGTGCGGCTCGGGGCCAACCAGTCGATCATGGGGGCGCTCTACAAGGGCCTGATCACCGCCGGCGCGCTCTCCATCGTCGCCATCGCCTTGGTCAATTTCGCGCTGTTCGGCGGTTTCGCCACCGAGTTCAAGACCAATGCCGGCGTCACCTTCACCTCCGGCGGCTTGTTCGGCTGCGCAGTGATCGGCCTCGTCATCACAGCGCTCATCGTGGTGATCACCGAATACTATACTGGCACCAACTTCCGCCCGGTGAAGTCCATCGCCGACGCCTCCGTGACCGGCCACGGCACCAACGTGATCCAAGGCCTGGCGATCTCGCTGGAATCGACGGCCCTGCCGGCGCTCGTCATCGTGGCGGGCATCATCTCCACCTACTCGCTGGCGGGCCTGTTCGGCATCGCCATCGCCGTTTCCGCCATGCTGGCGCTCGCCGGCTTCATCGTCGCCCTCGACGCGTTCGGCCCCGTCACCGACAATGCCGGCGGTATCGCGGAGATGGCCGGTTTGCCACCGGAAGTCCGCAAGTCCACCGACGCGCTCGATGCCGTCGGCAACACCACCAAGGCCGTCACTAAGGGCTACGCCATCGGCTCGGCCGGTCTCGGTGCCCTGGTCCTGTTTGCCGCCTATACCAGCGATCTGGACTACTTCATCGCCAATGCGAGCCCGACTCAGTATCGCTTCTTCCAGGGCGTCACCGTCGATTTCTCCCTGTCGAACCCCTACGTCGTCGTCGGCCTGCTTCTCGGCGGTCTGATCCCGTTCCTGTTCGGCGGCATGGCGATGACCGCGGTGGGCCGTGCTGCCGGCGCCGTGGTGGAGGAGGTGCGGCGGCAGTTCCGCGAGAAGCCCGGCATCATGGCGGGCACCGACCGTCCGGATTACGGGCGGGCCGTCGATATGCTCACCCGCGCGGCGATCAAGGAAATGATCCTGCCTTCGCTCCTGCCGGTCCTGTCGCCCATCGTGCTGTTCTTCGCGATCCAGGCGATCGCCGGGAAGAACCAGGCCTTCGCCACGGTGGGCGCGTCCCTGCTCGGCGTGATCCTCACCGGCCTCTACGTGGCGATCTCGATGACGTCCGGCGGCGGGGCGTGGGACAACGCCAAGAAGTACATCGAGGACGGTCACCACGGCGGCAAGGGCTCCGACGCGCACAAGGCGGCGGTGACCGGCGACACCGTCGGCGACCCCTACAAGGACACCGCCGGCCCGGCCGTGAATCCCGCGATCAAGATCACCAACATCATCGCTCTGCTTCTGCTGGCAGTGCTGGCGCATCTCTGAAGGTCGTATTTGCTCCGTCGCCTGCGGCATCGTTCCGATCTCCCGCATCGAACCGACGCTTCAGCCCGCCGCGTGCGGCGCCGCACAATTGGCGCCGCATCGCACTCTCGTTCCCCCTGACGGTCTCTCGTCTGCGCCATAACTACGGGCTCAGCGGGCGCACCCCAGAACGGTCGCGCCTCGATTATCGTAGTCTGACGAGAGACCTTCATGCCTTCACTGAACGATCCGATCCGCATCGGCGCGATCGACGCAAAGAACCGCGTCTTCATGGCGCCTCTCACCCGTGGCCGTGCCACCAGGGAGCATGTGCCGACCCCGATCATGATCGAGTATTACACCCAGCGTGCCGGCGCGGGCGTGATCCTCACCGAGGCGACGGGTATCAGCCAGGAAGGGCTCGGCTGGCCCTACGCACCGGGCATCTGGTCGGACGAGCAGGTGGAAGCCTGGAAGCCCATCGTAAAGGCGGTCCACGAGGCCGGCGGCAGGATCGTCTGCCAGCTCTGGCATATGGGGCGCGTGGTGCACCCGAGCCTGAATGGTGGCAAGGCGCCGATCTCCTCCTCCGCGACGACCGCGCCGGATCAGGCCCATACCTACGAGGGCAAGCAGCCCTATACTGAGGCCCGCGCCCTGCCGATCGACGAGATTCCGCGGCTCCTGGCGGATTACGACCGCGCCGCACGCAACGCGATCGCCGCTGGATTCGACGGCGTGCAGATCCACGCGGCGAATGGCTACCTCATCGACCAGTTCCTGCGCGACAACACCAACCACCGTGAGGACCGCTACGGCGGCTCCATCGACAATCGTATCCGCCTGCTGACGGAGGTGACGCAGACCGTGGCCGACGCCATCGGAAAGGATCGTACCGGCGTGCGTCTCTCGCCGAACGGCGAGATCCAGGGGGTGGACGATTCGAACCCGGACGCCCTGTTCGGCGCCGCCGCGGCCGCGCTCGACAAGATCGGCATCGCCTTCCTCGAACTGCGCGAGCCTGGCCCGAACGGCACCTTCGGCAAGCCGAACCACCCGCCCGTGGCGCCCGTAATCCGGAAGGCTTTCGACGGCCCGCTAATCCTCAATTCGGATTACGATCCCGCCGCTGCCGAAGCCGCCCTTGCTGAGGGAAAGGCCGACGCCATCGCCTTCGGACGGCCCTTCATCGCCAATCCCGATCTCGTCGAGCGGATCGCGACGCATGCTCCGCTGCAGAAGGACGTGCAGGCGACGTGGTACAGCCAGGGACCTGAGGGTTATATCGACTACCCGGCGCTCAATGAGTCGCGAGCGGCCTGATTTCCCAAGACCGCTTCACTTGCGAAACGATCGGCTCGGAGGGGATAACCCATCCTTTGGGCCGATGCCGTTCGTCGGTCCTTCCTCGATGGAGTGGAATGACCGCATGGATCGAGGGGCGCATCGACGGTTTTGGTGTCGAAGCCGTGGCGCGGGCGCATTGGCAATTCCGACTGCCGGTGGGGTTAGGCGGTGCCGGCATGGCGATCGCGGACTTCGTCCGCGGGCGAGGCCGGGGCAACGGCTTCTTCCGCACGAGATTTTGCGTGATGGGCAAACCCTACGGGCTGGTCATCTTCGATTTTGACGGAACGCTCGCCGATACCTTCCCGTGGTTCTGTAGCGTCATCAACGGTGTCGCCCGTCGCTACCGTTTCCGACACATCGACCCCGCCGAGACGGAGGCGCTTCGCGGCCTATCCGCCCGTGCCCTCATTCGCGAACTCGGCGTGCCTGCATGGAAGCTGCCTTTCATCACCCGGCACATGCACGGCCTCGCGGCCCGCGATATCGAGACGATCTCGCTGTTTCCCGGCATTCGCGACATGCTTCGCGATCTCGATGAGGACGGCATCATCCTCGCTATCGTCAGCTCTAACAGCGAGGCCAATATCCGGCACGTCCTGGGGCCCTGTGCCGCTCGTTTCCGCCACTATGCCTGCGGCGCATCGATGTTCGGCAAAACCAAACGCCTGACGGCGGTCATGCGAAAGGCCGGAGCGCGCGGAAGCGTCATCTACATCGGTGACGAATTGCGCGACCACGATGCGGCCAGGGCGGCCGGTTGCAATTTCGGAGCCGTATCATGGGGATATACGCGAAGCGATGCTTTGGCTGCCGGGAGGCCGGACGCTCTCTTTGAGCATCCCGGCCATGTCGCGGAGGCGATTTGTTCGACCGAGCTTCGAGGATCTCACCCGGCGGCATCGATATTGTATGGTAGTTCGTCATGAACAGGGAGGTCGGGCTCGATGCAGTGCCCAGGACCGGCGCGACGCGCAAACCTCCGATACCGTCTACGGCAACGGGTATACACGATGTCAGTTCAGTGCTCTTCCGACGGCTCGGACGAAGGCGGTCGCGGTGCGGCCAGCCACATTGCGGCGCGGCGTCGCTCACCTGGCAAAAGGACCGTGGAGAGCCTGATTGGCGGCCTGCGGTCAGCCTATCCACTCGATGATCAGGCCACGACCGTGGAGGATTTCGCCGAAATCATCGGTCGCCTTCGCCGGGGCGATGACCAACCGCAGTAAGAGATCCGGCGCCATTGGAACGATAGTTCCGCTCGCCCGCCAGTCCTTCAATCTTCCATCATACGAAGGACACGTTCGCCAAAGAGGCGGATCATGCACAGGACGAGCACCGGAACCAGCGCGATGACCCCAATATTGGGTCCGAGAAGAAACGAAAGACCGACTCCGAGGCCGGCGGTGAAAGCGGCTGGCACCATGGCGAACTCACATATCGTTATCGTTGGCTGGCGAAACATCGCAACGATATCTGCTTTATAATGCCCAACCAAGCAGAAAAATTCTAATTTTAATATGGATCAATAAGTTCCTTCGCCTCATGGGGTTTATTTTGCAGCACTGCCGATGAGGTGCTACATCTGTCCGCCGGTAAGTAAAACGCAATAATATAATTGAAGATATGCAACATTCGCTTCAGGCGTAATATCAATAAGCAAGATATATAATAAGTTTCTAAGACAAATTTTGCTGCAAATTGTAAAACATATTCTTGTAAATAAAAATGCGTAGCTGTTATAGTCACATACAAAACAAGTGAGTCCGTATTAAAATAAATAAATGGATGTGATGTATTGCTGAATTGTTTTAGAAATAAAACAGACTTTTTGGGCTGTTCGAATGCCCAAAGTCAGTCGGCGGGGATTATTGTGGTTGATATTCCGCGCACAAGTCACGACCAGCGGTCTCGTGCAACCGGAAGGCCGGCTCGTTTGCGTAGATGGCTGGGGCGGGAGGATTCGAACCTCCGAATGGCGGTACCAAAAACCGCTGCCTTACCACTTGGCGACGCCCCATCGACGCAAGGCCGCGCGTTGTCTAGACGCCGCGTCGGCCCGTTGCAACAGCCTGTTCGCTCCGGCCGACCAAGAAATGGAGAGCGCGCATGTCGAAGCGGATCGCGATCGTCACGGGGGCGGGGTCCGGGATCGGCCGGGCGGTGTCGCTCGGGCTCGCGCGAGCCGGGTTCGATCTGGCTCTGGCCGGGCGTCGACGGGGGCCTCTCGATGAGGTCGCGGATGACGTGCGTGCGCTCGGGGTCGAGGCCTTGCCGGTGGAGACCGATGTCGGCGATGTCGCAGCAGTCGAATATCTCTTCGCGGAGGTGAAGGCGCGGTTCGGTCGCCTCGATCTCCTGTTCAACAATGCCGGCCTGTTTGCGCCCTCCGTGCCGCTGGACGAACTCACCCTGGCGCAGTGGCAGACCGTCGTGGATGCAAACCTCACCGGAGCGTTCCTGTGCACGCAGGGCGCGTTCCGGATCATGAAGGCGCAGAACCCGCGCGGCGGCCGCATCATCAACAACGGGTCGATCTCGGCCCAGGTGCCGCGTCCGAATTCGGCGCCCTATACGGCGACGAAACACGCGATCACCGGCCTGACCCGGTCGACCTCCCTCGACGGACGCGACCACGACATCGCCTGTGGGCAGATCGATATCGGCAATGCCGAGACCGACATGACCAAGCCGATGGCCGCCGGCATTCGGCAGCCCGACGGATCGCTGAAGGTCGAGCCGGTGATGGACGCCCGTCACGTGGCGGATGCGGTGGTCTACATGGCCGGGTTGCCCCTCGACGCCAACGTGCAGTTCATGACCGTGATGGCGACGAAGATGCCCTATATCGGGAGGGGTTGAGGCCCGGCGCTTTCGCCCGGTCCCCGTTCGCACTACAGACGGGGCACGCACCCGACCTTGTACAGACAAGCCCGCCCCGGCGGACGAGAGAAGCAACCGCCCGCGATGTTGATGCAGACAGAACCCAAGGACGCGACCGGCAAGGAGGCCGACAGGGCCAAGGATCCCGTCGCCCGTCGCCGCACCTTCGCGATCATCTCGCACCCGGATGCGGGCAAGACGACGCTCACCGAGAAGCTGCTCCTGTTCGGCGGCGCGATCCAGCTCGCCGGCGAGGTCAAGGCCAAGCGCAACCGCGTCTCGACCCGGTCCGATTGGATGGGCATCGAGAAGGAGCGCGGCATCTCGGTGGTCACCTCGGTGATGACCTTCGAGTACGGCGACTGCGTCTTCAACCTGCTCGACACGCCGGGCCACGAGGACTTCTCGGAGGATACCTACCGCACCCTGACGGCCGTCGATTCGGCGGTCATGGTGATCGACGCCGCCAAGGGCATCGAGGCGCGCACGCGCAAGCTGTTCGAGGTCTGCCGCCTGCGCGACATTCCCATCGTCACCTTCATCAACAAGCTCGACCGTGAGGCGCGCGACCCGTTCGAACTGCTCGACGAGATCGAGAAGACCCTGGCGCTGGATGTGGCGCCGGTCACTTGGCCTATCGGCCGTGGGCGGAGCTTTGCCGGCACCTACGATCTCGGCAACGGCCGCGTGCGCCGGCTCGATGCGGCGGACGACGCCGGCACCGTGGCCGTGTCCGGCGTGGACGACCCGCTCTTCGATCAGTTGCTCACCGAGGAGGGCGAGGTCGCCACGTGGCGCGAGGAGGCGGAGCTCGCCGAATCCGGCCTGAAGCGTTTCGATCTCGATGCGTTTCGCGAGGGGCATCTCACGCCGGTCTTCTTCGGCTCGGCCCTGCGCAATTTCGGCGTGCGCGATCTCATCGACGGGCTCGCCCGCTTCGCGCCGCCGCCGCGCGGGCAGGATTGCGACAAGCGCCTGGTGGAGCCCACCGAGCCGAAGATGACGGGGTTCGTGTTCAAGATCCAGGCGAACATGGATCCCAACCATCGCGACCGCATCGCCTTCATGCGGGTCTGCTCGGGCAAGCTCAGCCGCGGGATGAAGGCGAAGCTCGTGCGCACCGGCAAGCCGATGTCGCTCTCCGCACCGCAATTCTTCTTCGCACAGGACCGCGCCATCGCCGACGAGGCCTTTGCCGGCGACGTGGTCGGCATCCCCAACCACGGCACCCTGCGCATCGGCGACACGCTCACCGAGGGCGAAGAGATCGTGTTCCGCGGCGTGCCGAGCTTTGCCCCGGAAATCCTGCGCCGGATCAAGCTCACCGACGCGATGAAGGCCAAGAAGCTGCGGGAAGCCCTTCAGCAGATGGGCGAGGAGGGCGTCGTCCAAGTGTTCCGCCCGCATGACGGCTCGCAGGCCATCGTCGGTGTCGTCGGCGCGCTGCAGCTCGACGTGCTGAAGGAACGGCTCCAGGCCGAGTATGGCCTGCCCATCGATTACGAGCCGACGCGCTTCTCGATCTGCCGCTGGATCGAATCGGATGTGGAAACCGACCTCGATTCCTTCATCGGCTCGCATGGCTCGGCCATGGCGAGCGATCTCGACGGCGCGCCCGTCTTCATGGCGACCACCGCCTTCTCCCTCCGCTACGAGGAGGAGCGCGCGCCGAAGGTACGGTTCACCGACATCAAGGATTACCAGAAGCGCGCCGTCTGAATCTCGGCGGTGCCTGAATGGAAAAGGGCCGCGCGGTTTGCACCGCGCGGCCCTTATCTAGTTTCAACCGATGCCGTTGAGGCGATCAGCGGCCCTGCTGGATCGCCGAGAGGATCCAACGCCCGCCGCGCTCGCGCACGAAGGTCCAGAGCTCCAGCGCCTCCGGCTCGCCGGTCTCGACGGTCTGGTTGGTCCGAAGGTCGATCGTCACGTCGGTGATGGCGTAGCGCATCGCCACGGTGGCGTATTCCATCCGGCCTTCGCTCCAGGCTTCCGACAGGTCGCCCTGCAGCAGCTTCACGTTCGAGATCCGGTTGACGACCCCACGGGATTCGTTGCCGCGGAGTTCTTCGGTGAAGTAGCCCGCCATTTCCGGCGTCGCGAGGTTGCGCAGAGCGGCGACGTCGCCACGGCCATATGCCGCCTGCACGTCGTTGAGGGCGATCTCGAAGCTCTGGAAATCGCCGGGGCCGATATCGACCTTGCCGACGGTCGGCTGAGGCGCGCCGCGCGGGGTCGCCCCCATCGCCGGCCCAGGACCGGTGGCCGAGCCCGGAGCGGAGCGGTAGTTGCCCGGGGTGGAGTCGCCCTGGAGAGCGGACCGGGACATGCCGGCGGGAGCCGGATTGCCCTGGCGACGGCGGAACCAGCGCACGGCGAAGGCCACGACCATCACGATGAGGCCGACCTGCAGGAGGAGGCCGATCATCGAGGCGATGCCGCCGAGTCCACCGAAGAAGCCGCCGCCGAGGAGCGCGCCGAGCAGGCCCGCACCGAGCAGGCCGGCCATGAAGCCGCCGCCGAAGCGGGGACGCTGCGTGGCAGCGCTGGTCATGCCGGGATTGCCCATGGTCGAGCCGGGCTGCGTCTGCGAACGCTGGATCGGCGCCGCGCCCGGTGCCGTGGCCGTGGAGGAGGGGGCGTTGTACGTCTTCGAGCCGCGCGAGCCCATGCCGCCGCCGCCGCCCGGACGGGCCTCGGCAACGGGCGCTGCGACGGCCAGCACCGCGGCGAGCGCGAAGATGGTCGCGGCGCGGTTGCGACGCGTGGAGGAGATGAACATGAATACGCCTCTGAACGAAGTCTGAGAGAGTCCCGGCGGGAATGCCGGACCTTATATGGTGACGTCCGGCGACAAGTTTTAGTCCGTCTCCGGCGCCGCTTTTGTTCCGTGGACGACGATGGGAGGAGCCGTGACGCCTCAGCCGGCGGCGGGGAAGATCATCCGCACCGTCGTTCCCTCGCCGGGCTTGCTGTCGAGGGAGACGGTGCCGTTCTGGCGCTTCACCAGGCCGTGGACGATGGCGAGCCCGGTGCCGCGCCCGGCCTCGCGCGTGGTGATGAAGGGAGCCAGCGCTCTCGCTGCCATCTCCGGCGACATCCCATGCCCGGTATCCCGCACCGAGATGCCGATGGCGCCGTCTCCCTGCCGGCGGATCGCCGGGTCGCTCGACGGCACCAGGAAGCTCGCGATCTCGACACTGCCGCCGGCCGGCATTGCCTCGCAGGCATTGGTGACGATGTGAGAGAGGGCGAGATCCACCTGGGTCGGGTTGGTGAGGCCATTGGGTAAATCCGGCGCGGTGTGGACCGTCAGTGTCACTCCGGGCGGAAGCGTCCCGCGCATGCGCGTGCCGAAGGCGGTGATGAGAGCGTTCATGTCGACGGGGCGGACATCCGGCGCGATCCGCCGCGAGAAAGTCAGCAAATGCCGCGTCAGGATCGTGGCCCGCTCCACGGCATCGGTGGACCGGGTCACGGCCCGCTGGATGAAGGGTTCTTCCCGGTCGCCGAGACGCCGCTTCAGCCCGTCGATATAGCCGATGAGGATCTGCAGAAAGTTGTTGAACTCGTGGGCGACGCTGTTGGTGAGCAAGCCGAGGGCCTCGCGTTGGCGAGACAGAGCGAGCGCCCCTTCCGCGTCCCTGCGCCGGGTCACGTCGATCAGTTGCGCGAGGAGAAGACCGGTCTCCGGCAGGGGCACCGCGAAGATCTCGGCCCAGAAGGTCGAGCCGTTTCGGCGCCAAGCCAGTACCTCGATCCCTTCCGGCCGCGTCCCAGCCAAGGCCGCGGCGAAAGCGCTTCGGGCGTCCTTATCGGTATTGGCGCCGAGAAGGAGATGGACGTCGCGTCCGGCGAGATCGCCGGTCTCATGGCCGGTGAGTTGCGCGAAGGCGGGATTGGCCGAGACGATCCTCGCCGTCGCCGGGTCGATCAACAGGGCCGGTATGGCGCTGGCTTCGAGGCCCGAACGAAAATCGTTGCGCGAGCCCGGAGGATCGCCTGGTTCGCCGTCCTGATCATGCAACGCCATGCTCTATCCAGGCCTGTCGGAGCGAAACGGGCTCCAGCGTGAGTCGCATCGGGTGCGGGTGCCAGGATCGATCGGCACGGCAGCTCCCGGCGATGGCTATTGCCGCACCCACATCACCCGGGCGATCCAGGCGATCTCCGCCACCTGGACGATGCGTTCGGGGTGGTTCGGGTTGAGTGAGAGCAGTTCGATGGTGCGGGCGGTCTTGCGGCGCAATTCCTTGGCCAGCACCTCGCCGCTCGCCAGGCGCACCACCACGCGGTCGCCCTTGCGGACACTGGCGGTGGGAGAGACGATCAGCACGTCACCGTCGCGATAGAGCGGCTCCATGGAATCGCCCTGCACTTCGAGGGCGAAGGCGCGATCCTCGCCGAGATCGGGAAACTCGATCTCCTCCCAGCCCGGGCCGCCCGTGGGCATACCTTCCTCGGTGAAAAGCCGGCCCGCGCCGGCCTGCGTCATGCCGATCAGCGGCACCATGGCGCGCGGCATGCCTTCCCGTGGCTCGATGAGGCGAAGGAAATCGTCGAGCGTCGCGTTGGTGGCCGCGAGCACCTTCGACACGGATTCGGTGGAGGGCCAGCGCTTGCGCCCATCCGGCCCGATCCGCTTCGAGCGATTGAAGCTGGTGGCATCGAGGCCCGCACGGCGTGCGAGACCGGAGGCCGAGAAGCCGTGGCGTTCCGCGAGGCGGTCGATCGCGGTCCAGATCTGCTCGTGGGACAGCATGGCGAGACTCGATCAGAATGGCTAAGACATCCAGCCTAGCTTTAGGAAAGTAGAACTAAAATACGCCGGAAGCAACGGCACGCCGCCATTATCCTGAAGGTGTAGAAACTCGGAATGGACGACTTGAGGTAGCGACCGATCGTGGTTGCGACGGATGCCGACCCGTTCTATCGCGTGGACCGTCGAACCGGAAGGCAACGCGCGATGCCCGTGATCTACAAGATTTGCCCGCGCGCCCTTTGGCGCGAGGCGCAGGAAGCAGGGCGGTTCGCAGGTGCGCCGGTCGACGTCACTGACGGGTTCATCCATTTCTCCACCGCCGACCAGGTGGCGGAAACGGCTGCCCGGCACTTCGCGGGTGTCTCCGATCTCCTCCTGATCGGCATCGAAGCCGAGGCGCTGGGCGAGGCCCTGCGCTACGAGCCCTCCCGCGGCGGCGCGCTGTTCCCCCATCTCTACGGCGATCTGCCCCTCGACGCCGTCTTATCCGTGACCGTGCTTCCGATCGGGCCGGACGGCCAGCACGTATTTCCCGCCGATCTTATCTCGTCCGCCAGCCCCGCAACCGGAGCATCGGTATGATCGGCGCTCTCTTTCCCCTCGCCAAGCCGATCCTGCACGGTCTCGACGCCGAGACAGCGCACACCCTCACCTTGCGCGGGCTGGGGCTTCTGCCTTCGCGAAAGCCCACCCCGGACGATTCGAGGCTCGCGGTCACCGCCTTCGGCCGCCGGTTCCCCAATCCGGTCGGCCTCGCGGCGGGGTTCGACAAGGGCGCGCAGGTGCCCGATGCCCTGCTCGGCCTGGGCTTCGGCTTCGTGGAGGTCGGCGGCGTGGTGCCGAAGCCGCAGGGCGGTAACCCGCGCCCGCGCGTGTTCCGCCTGAGCGCCGACGGTGCCGTCATCAACCGCTTCGGTCTCAACAGCGAAGGGCTCGACGTCGTGCGTGGCCGCCTCGCGGCCAGAGGCGGCCGGACCGGTCTGGTGGGTATCAACATCGGGGCCAACAAGGATTCAACCGATAGGATCGCCGACTACGTGGCCTGCACCACGGCGCTGGCACCCCATGTCGCCTTCGTCACGGTCAACGTCTCCTCGCCGAACACCCCCGGACTGCGCGACCTCCAGGGCGAAGCCTTCCTCGACGATCTGCTGGGACGCGTGGTGGAGGCCCGCGACAAGGCCTCGCCCGAGACCGCGATCCTGCTCAAGATCGCCCCCGACATCTCGCTCGAAGCCCTCGACTCCATCGTCGCCACAGCCTTGCGCCGCAAGGTGCAGGGCCTCGTCGTCTCCAACACCACCATCGCGCGGCCGACCAGTCTCACCGAAGCCTCCCTGGCGACGGAGACCGGAGGCCTCTCGGGCCGCCCGCTTTTCGAACCGGCGACCCGCCTTCTGGCTGAGGCCTACCTGCGTGTCGGCGGTACCATCCCGCTCGTCGGTGTGGGCGGAATCGACTCCGCCGAGGCGGCCTGGACCAAGATCCGCGCCGGAGCGAGCCTCCTGCAGCTCTACTCGGCCCTGGTCTATGCCGGCCCCGGCCTCGTGGGCACGATCAAATCCGGCCTGCTGCGCAAGCTCGCCACGGAGGGCGCCAGCGACATGTCCACCATCGTCGGCCGCGACGCTGCGGCTCTGGCCACGCTCGGCCTCGACGCCACGTAGGCAAAGGGCGCCGAGGGACGCGGCGAGACGTGCTCCCGCGTTGCGATGGAAGCCTGGGCAAGGCCAATTTTCGGACCATGCCGGCAGGTCCGATCCCGGCGCCATTTGCATGCGGCTCCTGCGCTGGGATCAGGGGTAAGTTTAGAACTCCGTAAGACTGCTCGTTTTCGTGCCATGCCACGTCCATAGGCGCATGACTGGCCCGCGTTTGCCCCTGATTGAGTGACCCTTGTGCGGTGCGATATCGCTGGTGGAATTGACGGTGGCCCCGCCCTGCGACGGCACTGTCCCATCCATACTTTGCCGAACCAGGATCGTTCATGGATCACCCGGTCGCGTCCCCCAAGCGTTCCTCCGCCGCCGGCGGTTGGGGCGCGCTGAAGAGCTGCGGCAAGCACCTGCTGAGCAGCCGCGCCCCGCTCTCCGGGGCCCGCGCCATGCTCAAGGCCAACCAGCCTGACGGGTTCGATTGTCCCGGCTGCGCCTGGGGTGACCCGGCGCATGGTTCGTCGTTCGAGTTCTGCGAGAACGGCGTGAAGGCCGTCTCCTGGGAGGCGACGGACAAGCGCACGCCGCCGAAGTTCTTCGCCAAGCACACCGTGTCGGAGCTGCGTGGCTGGACCGACTACGCGCTGGAAGGCGAGGGCCGCCTGACGCACCCCATGCGCTACGATGCAGGCAGCGACCGCTATCTGCCCGTCAGCTGGGACGACGCCTTCGCCGAGATCGGCGCCACGCTGCGCGGCCTCGACAGCCCGGACCGTGCCGAGTTCTACACCTCCGGTCGCGCCTCCAACGAGGCGGCTTACATCTACCAGCTGTTCGCCCGGCTCTACGGCACCAACAACTTCCCCGACTGTTCCAACATGTGCCACGAGGCCAGCGGCATCGCCCTCCAGGCGGCCATCGGCATCGGCAAGGGCACCGTGCTGCTCGAAGACTTCGAGAAGGCAGACGCGATCTTCGTGGTCGGCCAGAATCCCGGCACCAACCATCCCCGCATGCTCGGCGACCTGCGCAAGGCGGCGACCCGCGGCGCCCGCGTTGTGGTGTTCAACCCCGTGCGCGAGCGCGGGCTGGAACGCTTCGCCGACCCGCAGAACACGGTGGAGATGCTGCGCGGTGCCAGTGCCCCGGTGGCGAGCCACTATTACCAGCCGCGTCCGGGCGGCGACATGGCGGCGTTCCGCGGCATCGCAAAGGCGGTCTTCGCGGCGGACGACGCGGCTCGCGCCGCCGGCCGTCCATCCGTTCTGGATCGCGCCTTCCTCAGCCACCATGCCGAGGGCCACGAGGCCTATCGCGCCGTCGTGGAGGCGACGAGCTGGGAGGCGATCGAGGATCAGTCCGGCCTGTCCCGCGCCGACATCGAGGTGGCTGCCGACGTCTATCTCGGCGCCGACAAGGTGATCTGCACCTGGGCCATGGGTGTCACCCAGCACAAGCACTCGGTGGCCACCATCCGCGAGATGACGAACGTCATGCTCCTGCGCGGCAATATCGGCCGTCCCGGTGCCGGCCTCTGCCCAGTGCGCGGACATTCCAACGTGCAGGGCGACCGTACGGTGGGCATCAACGAGAAGCCGCCTGCCGCGCTGCTCGACGCCCTCGAGCGCGAGATCGGTTTCGTCGCCCCGCGCAAACACGGTCACAACGTCATCGGCGCCATTGGCGCCATGCTCGACGGTTCGTCGAAGGCATTCATCGGGCTCGGCGGCAACTTCGCCCGCGCCACGCCGGATACGGCGCTGGTGGCCAAGGCGCTCGCCTCCTGCGAACTCACCGTCCACATCGCAACGAAGCTCAACCACTCGCATCTCGTGCCCGGCCGCGTCGCTTACCTGCTGCCCTGTATCGGCCGCACCGAGATCGACCGGAATTCGAAGGGCAAGATCCAGATCGTCACGGTCGAGGATTCCATGAGCATGGTCCACGGCTCGGGCGGCATCAACAAGCCCGCCTCGCCGGAGCTGCGCTCCGAGATCGCCATCATCGCCGGCATGGCGGCGGCCACCGTCGGCTCGGACAAGGTCGATTGGGCGGCCCTCGCCGACGATTACGATGGCATCCGTGCGCTGATCGAGCGGACCATTCCGGGGTTCACCGGTTACAACGCCCGCGTCCGCCGTCCGCGCGGCTTCATGCTGCGCAATCTCGCCGCCGAGCGCAACTTCGAGACGGTGAACGGAAAAGCGAACTTCTCCGCCGATGCCCTGCCGGAGGCGACCGAGCATCAGCAGGCGAGGGCGATGGGCGACACCTTCGTGCTCCAGACCTTCCGCAGCCACGATCAGTACAACACCACCGTCTACGGCCTCGACGACCGCTATCGCGGGGTCTACGGCGAGCGTCAGGTGTTGTTCGCCCATCCCGACGACCTGGCCGAGATCCGTGCTGTCGCGGGTGACCGGGTGGACATCGTCGGCACCCACGACGACGGCGTGGTGCGGGTGGCCGAAGGCTTCCGCCTCGTGCCCTTCGACATGCCGCGCGGCAGTCTCGCGGGCTACTACCCGGAGCTCAACGTCCTCGTTCCCCTGTCGTCCTTCGGCAAGGAGAGCGACACGCCGACCTCGAAATCGGTGATGGTCTCGATCCGCCGCCCGGCGGTCGCCGCGTGAGCGAGCCGCCCGCCGACGCCGAGACCTTCCTCGCCGTCACGGATTCCATCGCAGACCTCCAGCCCGGCCTCTCCACCCTGGAGGCCGGGTTGCTGGCGGGCCTGCACCTGAAGCTCGCCGCCGATAGCCGCAGCTTCGCGCGGGTGTTCGGAGTCGAGCATGCCCTCGTCCTGCGTGCCGTGGAGACCCTGTCGGGGGAAGCGGAACTTCTGGCGATCACCGAGCGGAACCAGCGCACCCAGCGGACCCGCTACGAGGCGACGCCGGCGGGGCTCGCCATCCTGGACCACCTGCACGGCTGATCCCGCATTCAGCTTCCGTAGCTCTGGATCAGCGAGCCCGCGACCAGGGTCCAGCCGTCCACCAGCACGAAGAAGATCAGCTTGAACGGCAGGGCCACCGTCGCCGGCGGCACCATCATCATGCCCACCGCCATCAGGATCGAGGCGACGACGAGGTCGATGATGAGGAAGGGGATGAAGAGGAGGAAGCCGATCTCGAAGGCCCGCCTGAGTTCCGATATCATGAAGGCCGGCGTGACGATCTCGAGGCCGATGGCTTCCGGCCCGGCAGGGGCGGGGGCCTTCGCCATGTCGAGAAACAGCTTTAGGTCCTTCTCGCGCACGTTGCGCAGCATGAAGGTCTTGAACGGGGCCGAGGCCCGCTCGAACGCCACGCTCTGCGTGATCTGCCCGGCGATCAGCGGTTCGATGCCGGTCCGGTAAGCCTCCCGCGCCGTGGGCGCCATGACGAAGGCAGTGAGGAACAGGGCGAGGCTGGTAATCACGGCATTCGGGGGCGCGCTCTGCGTGCCGAGGGCCGAGCGCAGGATCGACAGGACCACCACGATCCGCGTGAACGAAGTCGCCATCACCAGCACGGACGGCGCCAGCGCGAGGACGGTGATGAGGGCGACGAGCTGGAGCGCCCGCTCCGTCACCCCGCCTTGGCCGAGATCGACCGAGAGGCTCTGAGCCATGGCCGCACCGATGCCGGCGGCCAGGAAACCGCTCGCCGCCAGGACGAGGCGGGCGGTGCGGATCGGGACGGTGACGGATCGGAGGGAGGGTGTCATGGCGGCGGCAACCTGCGTCGAGCCGTGCGCGGGCGCAAGCGATGATGTCCCGCAGATGCCGTCCACAGGCGCGCGCATGTCACCGCAAAACCACGCGGGGGCTTTGCGCTCGTTCCCTCCGATGGCTACGTTCCGGCCGAGCCAGCGGCGCACGACTTCGAAGGACGACCATGACGAGCACCACCATCCGGGACATCGGACCGTTCGCTGAGCCTGTATGGGACACGCCGTTCGGCCTGCCGCCATTCGACAGGATCCGGCCGGAGCATTTCCTGCCCGCCTTCGAGACGGCGCTCGACACGCACGATGCCGAGATCGCGGCCATCGCCGAGGCGTCGGAGCCCGCGACCTTCGCCAACACGGTGGAGGCGATGGAGCGGGCGGGCCTCGATCTCGACCGCGTCGCCTCCGTCTTCTTCAACCTGAGCGGCAGCAACACCAGCCCGGACCTCCAGGCCGTCGAGCGGGCGATCACGCCGCGTCTCGCCCGCCACGGCAGCGCCATCTACCTCAATCCCCGGCTCTGGGCGCGCATCGCCGCCGTCGACGCGGATGCGGAGACGCTCGGCTCGGAAGAGCGGCGCGTCCTCGACCGCTACCGCACACGCTTTCGCCGCGCCGGTGCCGATCTCGCTCCCGAGGCGAAGACGCGGATGGCCGAGATCGCCGGGCGGATGGCCGAGCTCGGGACGACGTTCAGCCAGAACCTGCTGGCCGATGAGAGCGCCTTCATCCTCCCCCTCGAGGGTGAGGCGGACCTCGCCGGCCTGCCCGAATTCCTGAGGGCGGCTGCCGCCAGCGCGGCCAAGGACCGGGGCGGCGAGCACGGTCACGTCATCACCCTGTCGCGCTCGCTGATCGAGCCGTTCCTGGTCTTCTCCACCCGGCGTGACCTGCGCGAGAAGGCCTACGAGGCCTGGACCCGCCGTGGCGAGAGCGGGGGCGGCACCGACAACAAGGGGATCATCGCCGAGATCGTCGCCCTCCGCGCCGAGCGGGCACGGCTTCTGGGCTTCGACAGCTTCGCTCATTTCAAGCTCTCCGACACCATGGCCGGCTCGCCGGACGCGGCGATGGAACTCCTGCGCAACGTCTGGACGCCGGCCCATGCCCGTGCGGGCGCGGAACGCGACCGGCTCCAGGCGCTGGCGACGGCGGAAGGGGCCGACTTCGCCATCCGCGCCCACGATTGGCGCCACTATGCGGAGAAGCTCCGGCGGTCCGAGCACGATCTCGACGAGGGCGAGATCAAGCCCTACCTGCCGCTGGACGGCGTCATCGCGGCCTCCTTCGACACGGCCTCGCGCCTGTTCCACCTGCGCTTCGAGGAACTCACCGACTTCCCCCGCTACCATCCCGACGTGCGGGCCTGGACGGTGCGCAATGCCGACGGATCGGAGGTCGGGATCTTCCTCGGCGATTACTTCGCCCGGTCGTCGAAGCGCAGCGGCGCCTGGATGAGTGCCTTTCGCTCGCAGGAGCGGCTCAACGGCCCGATCACGCCGATCATCGTCAACGTGATGAACTTCGCCAAGGCGCCGGCGGGCGAGACGCCGCTTCTGTCCTTCGACGACGCGCGCACCCTGTTTCACGAGTTCGGCCATGCCCTGCACGGCCTCCTCTCCGACGTGACCTACCCGCTTCTCGCGGGCACGGCGGTGGCGGGCGATTTCGTCGAACTGCCCTCGCAGCTCTACGAGCACTGGCTCGAACAGCCGGAAGTGCTGCGCGCCCATGCACGCCATTACCGCACCGGCGAGCCGATGCCGGAAGACCTGCTCAAGCGCATGCTCGCGGCGCGGGCCTTCAACCAGGGCTTCGCCACCATCGAGTACACCGCCTCGGCGATCGTCGACATGACGCTGCATCTGTCGAGCGGCGGCGAGGACGGGCTCGACGTCCTGGCCTTCGAGGCCGACGCCCTGCAGCGCATCGGCATGCCGGCGGAGATCTCCATGCGGCACCGCTCGCCGCATTTCGCGCATATCTTCTCCGGCGATAGCTATGCGGCCGGCTATTACAGCTACCTCTGGTCCGAGGTGCTGGATGCCGATGCGTTCGACGCGTTCCGCGAGGCCGGCGACATCTTCCACCCCGAGACGGCGGCGCGCCTGCGCAAGTTCGTCTACGGGGCCGGAAACCTGCGCGACCCCGGCGAGGCCTACACCGCCTTCCGCGGCCGCCTGCCGAGCATCGATCCGCTGCTGCGCCAGCGCGGCCTGGCGGCGGCCTGATTCAGGAGAGGTAGTTCGTCAGCGTCAGCTTCGAGAGCATCGAGGTCACCTGGTAGCTCGCCTGAAGCTGGTTCTGGAGCGCCAGGAGCTTCGCTGTCACTTCCTCGAGGGAGACCGTATCGACGCCGTCGAGACTGTCCTGAAGGGTGGCCCTGGCGGCGCGGTTGTCGGCCTTCGTCTCCGTCATGGTCTTGGCCGCGAGGCCGAGATCGCTGGCGATGGCCTGTAATCCCTCGCGCCCGTTGGTGGAGGTGAGAACCGAGCGTGAGCGTTCCGCGACGGCGAGGTAGCGTGCCGCCTCCGACGTTCCGGTCTGCGTGGTGGTGAAACTCTGCACCGCGACCTGCGCGATCCCGGCGAGGACCGCGCGGATCGGCTCCTCGTTGGCCTGGGCTCCGATGCCGATCTTTCGGTCCGAGCCGATCTGCACCGATGCCGTCGCCCGTGAATCGGTGGAGGTATCGTCGCCGGTGTACCAGATGACGGTCGTGGCGCTGGCTCCTTCCGCGTAGCCGTTCCCGTCCGCCGATACGCGGCGCGGCGCAAGACCCTCGGTCTTCGACCCGGCGAAGAAATCCTGGGTGGCGCGCGACGCCGAACTCGCCGAGAGGGTCGTCCCCGCCGTCTCCTTCAGCGCGTTCGACAGGGCGGTTGAGATGTTGGCGGCGACGTCACCGGTCAGCGAGAACTCGGTGGTGGACTTCGCATCCGCATTCGCCTTCGCGGTCAGCGTGATCGTCTGCGTGGTGCCGTCACGAAGCGCGAGCTTGAAGGTCAGCGTGTCCCCCGCCGCCGGAGGGGTCTTTACGTTGAGCTCCACCGAGGCCGGCGTGCCGGCGCCGAAATTCGCGGCGAGCCCAAGGGAGGCCTTGCCCTGGATGCTGGCAACGGGTTGGTTCTCGAATCTCTTCGTGAGGGCGGCAGCGGTCTGGGCGGCCGTACCGAGCGGGATCGTGTTGGTGGAATCCGCCGGAGGATTGGCGGTGACGATCAGGTCGGTGAAACTCTGGGTTCCGTCGGGCTGGTTGATCGCCACGCGGATGCGGTCGCCTTCCGCCGGCGCATTGGCCACGGAGAAGGTGACGTCCGGGTTCGTGCGCGCCGTCATCGGCCCCGCCGTGATGGCCGCCGGGTTCGAACTCGCCGCAGAGACGAGGCTGAAGCCGAAATTCGCACGCGCCTCCGTGCCTCCGACGCCGGTACCCTCTTCGCTGACCGTCACGGTGGAGCCCGACACGCTCGTGGCGATGCGGCCATTGCCGTTCGGGCCGAGATCGGCGGCGATCTGTTCGCTCACCACGGTCTTGAGGCCGTCGAGGTTGCGGCTGGGCACGCCGTTGAGGATCGCATCCGACGAGGCGACGGGCGGGGCGTCCGAATCGCGACCGCCGAAGATGTAATTGCCGGCGACGTCCTGGTTCAAGGCGTCCACGGCGGCGTCCAGGCTGTTCCTGGCTACCTGCACGGCATTCGAACCGGACGCGATCGACCCGCTATTCAACGAACCCTGGACGATGCCGCTGAGGTTGGAGAGCTGTGTCACCGCCGAACTGGCGACCGTCACCCGCGTGGTGTTCGCGTTGATCGCGGCATCGTAGCCATCGAGCGCGCTGAGCGAGGCGTGGGCAGAGAGGCTGGTGGTTCGCGCAGAACCGATGCCGCCATACGTCTCCGCATTGCGTCCGGTGCTGAGCTGGGTCGTCAACGCATCGAGGCGCGCCTTCTGGCTGACCAGATTCGCTGTGTTGCGATCCTGAAAATAGGTGCCTGCCGTGAAGGCGCTGATCGTCATCGTGACCTCGGCGAAAGGGTCTTCACGGGTATGACCGTTGGAAGACGCCGGACAAGTGACCCGAACCGTGGAGCCCACGTTTCGGAAGAACGAAATGCGGAAAGAAGACCTGGAGCAACCTCACGGACAGGAAGTCCGTGAGGAATCTCTAGATCCGGAGAAGCGTGTCCAGCATGTCGCGCGCGGCCGTGAGGACGCGGGCATTGGCGGTATAAGCCGTCTGCAACCCGACGAGCTTCGACATCTCCTCGTCGATCTTGACGCCGGATGTGCCCGCGAACCGACTCTGCGCCGTCGCCAGAGCGATGCTCTGCCCTTCGTCGAGAAACTGTGCGGTCGCGGTGGCGGCGCCCTGGGCGTCGATGATCTTCTGGGTGAAGTCCTGAACCGAGGTCGTGAAGGGGGCGCTGATGCCGCCGATTCCGCTCGCCGCCGAGAAGGTCCGGTTGGCGGTCGTGAGGGCGTTGTGGAGGTATTGCGGTCGCGATACGTCGTTGGCCGGAGTGGATGACGACATCTTCACCAGCGATTCGGTCTTCGCCGCCACCGCGGGGTTCACGGCGATGCGTTGAGCAAAGCCCGTCAGCTGCGAGCCGCCATCGAACGAGCCGGTGAAGAGACGGGCCTGGCCGCCGCCATCGACGAAGAGCGGGATCTGCGGCTTGCCGTTCGTCACGTCGTCGGCTGTTTTCGACTGGGTGACGCTGGCGCTGATCCCTTGGATCGTCGTGGCCCCGTTCGCCGGGGTCAGGATTCTGACCGCGCCTTCCTTGCCGACAGTGCCGTTGGACGTCACGGTGAATGACGAGCCGAGGGCAGCGGCGATCGAGGCGCCGAGCTTGGCCGGGTCGCTCTCCAGCGTGAACGGCACGATGGTCGCCAGCGGGTCGGCGACATCGGTCCGGTTCACGGCGGCGGGCGGATTCAGTTTGGACGGAACCAGGATCAGGTTGCGCTGGGCGCCCTTGTCATCCTTGAGGCTGACCGTGATGGCGTTGCCGGCGCTGAGGCCGGTCAGGTCGATGTCAAAACCCGCTCCGGTCGTCGTGGAGGCGGGCGTGCCCACCGCCGACGTATCGGACAGCGACCGCGACAGGCCCGCCGCGAGATCGTCGAGCTGGCGCTGGGCCTGGGGCAGAACCGTGTCGCGCAGCTCGATTCCGGCGGCCAGCGAGCCTGAGCGGATCGCGTTCGAGGCCACCAGATCGATCGTTCCGCCGCCCGGCGTGGTCGCCGTGATGGTTCCGACGCCGCGCTGGGCCGGGTCCGCGGAGTAGCTGTCCTCGGGGCCGAGCGTGCCGCGGCCGCCGAAGCTCAAACTCGCCGCGCTGGCCCGGTCCACCAGGGTCATGCCGGAATTGGTCATGACCGTGACGGTCCCGTCGCGCTGCACCGAGGCCTGCACGTCGAGATAGCCGGAGAGGGAATTGAGGGCCTGGTCGCGCTGGTCGAGCAGGGCGACCTTGGACCCATCGTCGCTGGTGGCCGCGATCTTGACGTTGAGTTGGGCGATGGACGAGAGCAGGCCGCTCGCCGCCGACGTATCGTTGGAGAGCTGGCTCTCGGTCGCGGTGCGCAGGGATTGGACCCCCTCCGCGATGCTTCCGATCTTCGTCGCGAGGTTCGATGCCGCCGCGACCACGGCGGAGCGGGCGGGCGCGGAGTCCGGGGCAGCGCCGAGGGTCTGGAGCGCCAGGGTGAAGCTGTTCATCACTCCGTCGAGGGCGCTCGTCGTGCCGGGCGTGCCGTAGAGCTTGTCGAGCTGGGTCCGGACGTCCGCCATCATGCTTGTATAGGACGCGCCGGACGTCTCGAGCCGCAGCTGCTTCACCGAATTCTCGTCGAAGACCCGGTTGATGGTGCCGATGGCGACGCCGGAATTGCCGGGCCCCTGCGCCACGGTGTCGAGCGAGCGCTTGACATAGCCGGTGGTGCCGACATTCGCGATGTTCTGCGAGACGATGCCGATGGCGGCCTGAGTGGTCTTCAGGCCGGCCGCGGCCGTGTTCAGGGCTGAGAACGACACGCTTGCCCTCCTTCTACGTCACCGGAAACCTCGGACCTCAGCGGATGATATTGATCAACGAGGACATCATGTCTTGCGCGGTCGAGATGACCTTCGTGTTCGCAGAATAGGCCTGTTGGGTTACGATCATCTTAGAAAATTCGCTCGCAATGTCCGTATTCGACTGCTCGATGTTCTGGCCTTCGATCGTGGTGCCGTTGAGGCCCGTGAGCGGGACTCCGGAATCAAGCGTCTGACGATAATTGCCTGACGAGTCCGCCTTCAGTCCATCGGGGTTGGCAAACTGAACGACGTTGATCCTCGCAAGAGCAATGGTGTTGCCGTTCGTATAGCTGCCGACGACTTCACCACTCTCGCTGACCGAGATACCTTTCAGGGTGCCGGAGGTGAAACCGTCTTGCCTGAAGTAGTTGGGAGTTATCGTGTTCCCATTGGTCGTGGTTAAACCGCCCGCTCCGTAGCTCATTGTGATATTTCCGAGGGCAACGTTATTGACGGTAATATTAGGGATGGAGATTGAGTTCGTCGCCGGACTCGTAAGTTTTCCAGTTGTATCGAATTGAAAGGCGGTGCCGGCATTCGTCCATTGCGAGCTGGTCTGTCCTGCAGTGCTACTATTAGCATAGTAGAGGTTCCAAACTGCTGGCTTAGCAGCCGTCTCGCCTACCTGAGCCGTCGCATCCTGTACTTTTGCCCATCTTGTGTTGACCGTAACTGGCTGCCCGCTCGACGAGTACAGCTGCAGTATCGGGCCCTCAAGGCTGCCGTTTATTAACGTGCTCGCATCACCGGCTGCAACCGTCCCGGTCTGACCGGTGCCATCCAGAATGATGGGCGTCTTCGAGTCAGCGCTGAAGACTGCGCCGGTGAGCTTTGCTGCGGGCGTTTGCGGAAGGGATGTCGAGTACTCAATGGTAGACGTTGGTTTGCCCAGCACCGGCAATGTCGAAATCTGGATCGGGCCTTCACCAGTGGCAAGTCCCGTAGCGGGGTCGAGGCTGGTCCCGGTCAGGTAAGCGCCCCCGCCATTGCGGAGATAGCCTTCGTTATCCTGCTTAAAGTCGCCGCGACGCGTGTAGAGGTTGCCGGGCGTGAACGCTGTCTGTCCGTTGATGCTACCAGCCCCTGCCTGCACGGCGAAGAAGCCCGGCCCGTTCAAGGCGATGTTGGTCGGAATCTCGGTGGCGATGATGTTGCCCTGGACCGAGTTGGTCAGGACGGAATTCGCCCTGACGCTGCCGGAGACCTGGCGGCTGGGTGCCTGCTCGGCGACGAGGTCGACGAAGCTGGTATCGACCCGCTTGAAGCCCGTGGTCTGCGAGTTGGCGATGTTGCCGGAGATGTTCTCAAGGGAGAAGCCCTGGGCCTTCATGCCCGAGACCGCTGTCTGCAACGCGGTAAACACATCCATGACCGGCAACCTTTGTTGAAAATGATGTGGACCGAGATCGGTTCATGCCATCATCCGCAAGCGGGATGCCAAATCTAAATCATTGAAAATACAAGATTAGTTCTTTAGATGGCCGGCAAGAACCGACATTTGCCTGGAATGCCCCGGCAGCTTTTGCCGGTTTCGTGATAGAGTGCCGGCGTCGTTTACCCAGCGTTATGTCCAGGTCGGTTATCGTCGGGCCGTTGGCGCAGCGGAGAGGGATCATGAAGAGCAAGCGGACGACCCTCGTCCATCTCATCTATTTCTCGCGCCTCAATCTCGCCGCCGATGCGGCGGGCCGGACTCGCCAACTCGGCGAGATCACGCGGCAGGCGCAGAAGAAGAACGAATTCTCCGTCATCACGAGCTTCCTGCTGGTGGAGCAGAATTTCGCCGCCCAGATCATCGAAGGCGAGCGCACCTCCGTGAACGACACGTTCGGACGGATCAGCAACGATACCCGGCATCGCGACGTGCAGATCGTCGAGTGGCGCGAGATCGTGAAGCGGGAATTCGTCAATTCGTTCGTGACCGTCATCCGCAACCCGGCGAACGACGCGATCTTCCAGAAGGCCGGCCTGCTGCCGATGTTTCAGCGCGGCACTCCGAAAGGCGGGGTGATCCATTCCCTCGCCGTTGCCCTGCAGGCCGAATCGCTGGCCAAACAGGGCATCGACCATCTCTTCGTCTGATGCTTCGTCCCAGTCTTCCTGATGTCGGATATCCGACTTTGAGCTTCGAAAGCCCATGAGTGAGACCCCACCGATCCTGATCGTCGACGATCAGGAGAAACTGCTGAAGCTGGTCATCCTGTTGATGACGCGGATCGGTTTCCCCGATGTCGACGGCGTGACCAGCGGTCCCGAAGCGCTGGAGCGCTTGCGCGAGCGCAAATACGCCCTCGTGATCTCGGACCTGATGATGGAGCCGATGGACGGGCTGACGCTCCTGCGCGAAATCCGCGGCGATGACGCGCTCATGAACACGCCCTTCATCCTCACCGAAGCCTCCTTCGATTTCGAGGACATCAACCTCGCTCACCAGGCCGGGGCGGACGCCTTCATCCTGAAGCCGTTCGACATGTCGGTGCTGAAGTCGAAGCTGAAGCAGGTCATCAACCGCAAGCCACGCCGCCGCGAGGCGCCGCTCGCAGCGGAATCCGCCCTCAGTGTCGATTTCCCGATGCTCGGCAAGTTCTGAACGATTCCGGCCGTCAACCCTGCGGCGGCCCGGCTTGGGTAACCATACGACGTAGTAGTCTGGGCGGGATTCAGTCCAGCGCCCGTGCCATTGCGACAAAGCCTGAGACTGGCACTTCCTCCGCCCTGGCCGTCTCGGGAATACCCGCCGCGTCGAGTAGGCGCGCCGGGTCGGGTGTTGCCGCTTTCAGGCTTTGACGCAGCATCTTGCGGCGCTGGCCGAATGCCGCCCGCGTCACCCGTTCGAGTGCCGATACAGAACAGGGCAGGGGGGTAAGCCTCGGCCGCAGGTGGACGACGCTCGATGTCACCTTGGGTGGCGGCACGAAGGCCGAGGGCGCCACGTCGAACAGGATGTTCGCCTCGGTGCGCCAGCCGCACAGGACGCCCAAGCGCCCGTAATTCGCGCGGTCGGATTCGTCCGCGACGATCCGCTCAGCCACTTCGCGCTGAAACATAAGCGTGAGCGAGTCCCACCAGGGCGGCCAGGCCGCTTCGGTGAGCCACCCCGTCAGCAGGGGAGTTCCGACATTGTAGGGAAGGTTGGCGACGATCCGTACCGGCCCGTTACCCACGAGGTGGCGCGGATCGAATTTCAGCGCGTCGGCATCGACCACGTTCAGGCGGCCCGGATAATGCGCGGCGATCTCGGCCAGCGCCGGCAGGGCGCGGGGATCGCGCTCGATGGCGACCACGCGGGCGGCGCCGGCAGAGAGGAGGGCGCGGGTCAGGCCGCCGGGGCCCGGCCCCACCTCAACCACCGTGACCCCTTCCAGCGGGCCGGCGGCGCGGGCGATCCGCCCGGTGAGGTTGAGGTCGAACAGGAAGTTTTGACCCAGCGCCTTCTTCGGCGCGAGATCGTGCTTCAGCACGACCTCGCGCAGGGGGGGGAGTCCGTCCTCGCTCACGCGTGTTGCCCCGCAAGTCTGGCGGCGAGCCGCAGGGCGCCCATCAGACTGTCCGGCCGCGCCACGCCCTTGCCCGCGATGTCGAAGGCGGTGCCGTGATCGGGCGAGGTCCGGATGAAGGGCAGACCCAGCGTGACGTTGACGCCATCGTCGAAGGCGATGGTCTTGATCGGGATCAGAGCTTGGTCGTGGGTCGGCGTCAGCGCAACGTCGTATGCAGCCCGGGCGCGGGGATGGAACAGCGTATCCGCCGGAAGCGGTCCTCTGATGTCGATCCCTTCGTCCTGGAGCTGCGCCACGGCGGGTTCCAGAACGTCGCGGTCTTCCGTCCCCATCGTGCCGGCCTCACCCGCATGGGGGTTCAGCCCCGACAGGACGAGGCGGGGATGGGGGATGCCGAAGCGTTCCGTCAGGTCCCGCGCCACGATGCGTGCCGTCCGGACCACGAGGTCCTGCGTCAACAGATCGGGTACGCGGCGCAGGGCGACATGGATCGTCACCGGCACCACCGCCAGCGTCTCGCTCCACAGCATCATCACGGGGAGCGGCGCGGCCTTGCCGGGCTCTGCCGCCAGGGCAGCCAGGAACTCCGTATGGCCAGGATAGGCGAAGCCGACGCTGGTCAGGACATATTTCGCGATCGGATTGGTGACGAGGGCGATCGCCTCGCCTGAGCGAACCAGACCGACCGCCGTCATGATCGATTCGAGGGTCGCGCCGGCATCCGCCGCACTCGGCCGTCCCGCCACGGCGCCGACACGCGTGCCGCTCGGCAGGGGCATGACCGGTAGCGCACGCGGAAAGACCTCGACTGCAAGATCGGGTCCGACCTCCGCCACCGGCACCTGAAAGCCGAGGCTGCTCGCCCGCGCCTCGATGAAATCGGGATCGCCGATGAGGAAGAACGGTGGAAGCCCGGCCCCTTCGTCCCGGGACAGCCAGGCCATGAGGGCGATCTCCGGCCCGATACCGGCGGGATCGCCCATCGTAAGCGCAATGGGTCTGTGCACCGTCATGGCCTGCTGTCGTCGCCGGAAGAAGGCGAGGCCGGGTTCTCGTGCGATCTCACCGGGTCGCCGCGATGCCGTCGGCCGTGCTCGCGATGTTGACGTTCTGGCGCAGGTCGACTTCGCCGAGGGTCTTCAACTCGACGCGCAGCAGCACCGTGCGGTTGCGCTCCGTGACGCCGAGGGCCGCGGCCGTCGGAGAGACGATGTAGTTAAGCGAGAAGGTGGTGCACTCGTCCTGATAACCGCCGCCAATGCTCAATCCGGCGAGGTTGGCGCGGCCGGGATTGGTATAGACCGGCGCCGCGCCCACGGGATTGGCGAGATAGGAGGTGTAGGCGTTGGCGAAATTATCGCGCACGTCGAGATAGTGCGTGAGATCGACGAGGGCCGAGCCGGTGACGAACCAGTTCGGGGTGATGTGGTAGGTCGCCGAGGCGGTCAGGCCCTCTCTGCGGTTGTTGAAACCGAGCAGGGGCTGGGCGGCGTAGTAGGAATAGAACATCGACAGGTCGATGGGCGCGAAGGGGTTGAGGCGCGCGATGACGCCCGTCTCCAGGCGGTTGACGGTGAAGTCCCGCTGCTCGAACCGCGCACGGGTGACGAAGCTGATGTTCTGGTTGGGCGAGAGCTGGAAGCGCCCAACATAATCGGATTCCCGGCGCTCCAGGCCGGAATCGAGGCCGACGTTGGCGAGATCGCCCCGACGGAACGAGTTGACCCCTGCGACCTGGATGGATTCGCCGAACATCACGTTCGCGTACCAGCCCGACGGCGTCACCACCGAGTATTGCGCGCCGAGATTGGTGCGGACACCGCCTTCGACACGGTCGTAGCCGGAGAACTTGTCCCACTCGAACAGCGACGTGTCGTCAAAGACGAGGCTCTGCGCGTCCTCGTTGGGCAGGCGGCCGATATGCGTTTCGCTCGGACGGATCACGACCTGCGCGATGGGTTCGAGGGTGTGGACGCCCAGCGGCCCGAAATTGCTCACGAAGGGATAGCGGTAATCGAGACCCACCGCCGGCATCACCCTCCCGGAAAAATCCGAATCCGTGGTGCTGATCGTCTGCGCGAGGGCGTTCTGATAGCCGGAATTGCGCGGATCGACGAAGAAAGCGTCCGTGCGCAGATAGGCGAAGGGAGTGAAGACCTGGCCGGCATCGTCGATGAAGGTCCGGCGCCATGACAGCTGCGCGGATGCGCGGGTGTTGCTCCCCGACAGGCCGCGGATGATGCAGGTGCTGCGCGTGAAGGTGGTGCAGGTCTCGTAGAGCGAGTAGGTCGTCCCGTTGACCGTGGGATTGAAGTAGTAGGAGCCCGTGCGCGGAATCGCCTGGAAATCGGTGGCTTCACGGTCGAGATGGGTGATGTTGGCCTCGAAACGCACTTCGCCGCCGAGGAAGCCCGGACCGTTGATGCGCTTGTCGTAATCGATCACCGGCGCGACGACCGGCTGCTCCTTCTGCCAATCGTAGCTCGACAGACCCTTGAAATAGTAGGCGCGCGCCTCGAACCAGGAGCGGTCGCCCTGGCCGATCAGGTAGGCCGTCGAGACCGCCTCACGGAAGTAATCCGTGGTGATGCTCGAATTGCGGACGCGGTAATTGTCGAGGAACCACTTGTCGGTGACGCCGACCACGTCCCAGCCCGTGCGCCACCGGTCGTTGATGTAGAACTGGCCCGTGGTCTCGATCGAACCACGGAAGTCGCGGTCTCCCGCGCCGAGCGGGCCGGGGAGGAAGGCGCTGGGCGTCGTCTGGAAGATGCCGCTGGCGCGGATGGTGTAAGTTCCGGTGTCGAGCCGGTGACGCAGCTCACCCTGGCCGAGGATACCCTGCTCGCTCAGAAAGGACGGCGTCAGGGTGATGTCGAAATTCGGCGCGACGTTGATGAAGAACGGCGTCGAGATGCCACTGCCGAGGGCGGTGGAGGTGATGAAGCGCGGCGTGAGGAAGCCGGTCTTGCGCTTCACCGTCGGGTCCGGCGCCTCGAAATAGGGAAGGTAACCGACGGGGATACCGGCGATCTCGAGGGTCGATTCCTCGAATCCGATCGTGTGGGTCTCGTTGTTGTGGATGATCTTGGCGGCGCGCACCTGCCACAGGGGCGGCGTCTCCGGATTGTTCTTGCACGGCTCGCAGGCAGTGTAGGTGCCGGATTCGAAGGTCGTCTGTTCGCCGTCCACCCGCTCGCCGCGCGGCGCGGAGAAGCGCGTGCGGACCGGCTGGCCCCGCATTTCCACGGTCTGCTGAATGCGCAGGGCATCGACGAATCCGTTCCGGAAATCGTCCGTCAGTTCCATCGTGTCGCCGGTCACGACGGCGCCGGTCTCGTCGGTGAGGCGGACGTTGCCCTCGGCGAAGACGCGACTGCTGGCCCTGTCATAACGCACGCGGTCGGCCTGCAGGGTGCGCGGGCCGTAATGCAGCTCGGCATTGCCGCGCGCCGTGACGGTGTTGTTATCGTTGTCGTAGATCAGCTCGGCGGCCTCGACGAGGAGCCGCTCGGCCGGCTTGCCCGTGGGGGCAGGAGCGGGCTGCGCGGCAGCCTTGGGTGCCGCAGCGGATTTGGGCGCCGCAGCCTTGCGGGCCTGGCCTCTGTCACTCTGGCCGGCAGCCTGCGCGCTCGCACCATCGGAGCCGAGCGTGAGCGCGGCGCCGGAGACGAACGCCAGCAACCCGGCGAGCTTCGCGATGTCGGAGACTGTACGCAACCCGTGTCCCAACCTCTGCCTCGGCCTCGTTTCGCGTCCCGTCACCGACAACGGCATCAGCCGTCCTCCTGATAGAGAAGCGTGAGCGTACCGAGAAGACTCCCTACCACGGCCGGGAACCATGCCGCCACCGGGGGCGACACGATGCCTGATGCGCCGAGGCCTTCCATGACCTGCCGCGCGACGTAGAGGACAAACCCCGCCGCCACACCGCCAAGCACAAGCTTGCCCACTCCACCAAAGCGGAAGAACCTTAAGGAAACGCTGGCTGCCACGAGCACCATGGCAACGAAGAGAACGGGCCTCGCCATGAGGACATCATACTGGAGTCGGTAGCGCGTCGCATCCAACCCTGCCCTCTCCGTGCGTGCGATGGTCTCGTTCAGTTGCCAGAAAGGCACAGATTCCGGAGGAGTGAAGCGCTGCTTCACCTGTCCGGCGTCGAGGTTCGAGGCGAGAATGTAGGTGTCGTAACTCTCGGGAGGCTGGCCCTTGGCGAGGAGCCGCGCGTCCTGAAGGGTCCAGTAGCCGTCATGCAGCGTCGCGCGCGCAGCCTCGATCTGCGACACGAAGACCCCGGCCTCGTCGAACGTATAGACCGACACGCCGGCCAGGGTGGTCGTACCGTCGATCGCCGTCCCGGCGCGCAGGATCGCCTGTCCGTCGAGGCTGTTCTGGCGGATCCACAAATCCTTGCCGGAATTCGCCTTCGTTGATTTCGCGAAGATCCTGGCCTCGATCTCGCTGGAGCGCTGCTTCATCGCGGCGGAGAGCGGGTTGTAGATGCCCACCGTGAAGGCTCCGATGGCCAGCGCCACCAGGATGCCGGGCTGGAGGAACTGCCAGGCCGAGATGCCCGCGGCCCGCGCCACCACGAGTTCGAGCTTGCGCGACAGCTGGAGCAGCGCCGCCATGGAGCCGAACAGGATCGCGAAGGGCAGCACGCCCTCGGCCACCGCCGGGGTGCGATAGAGCGAGAGCTGCGCCATCAAACTTGTGGACGCGCCCTCCGTGTCGCCCGCCCGGCGCAGCAATTCGACGAAATCCAGCGTGTAGACCAGGGCGAAGACGGTGATGAACACGCCGAGCACCGTGCGCAGGAAGCGCAGGGCGAAGTAGCGTCCGAGGGTGAAGCCGATCATCATGGCGGCGGCCTCACCGGTCGCCGAGGCGCGGTCGACGCATCACGGCGCGGCCGAGATTCGAGAGGGTCCTGGAGACGCGCGCGTTCCAGTCCCGCACCGCGGCACCGTTGAAGACGATTAGGCAGGAAATCGCCAGCGCCAGGGCGGGGGCGGCGTAGATCGCGACGACGGCCCCCTGGCTTCGCACCGCAGCGCTGCTGGCCGCGAAGCCCGCGATGCGCAGGACGATGACGGCGACGACGGCGCCCGCCATGGCGAGGCCTCGCCCCTGGCGCGTGGTGCGCGGGTCGCCGAGTGCCGCGAAAGCGATGAGGGTCAGAGCGAGCGGGTAGAGCCAGGCCGAGAGCCGGTCATGCACCTCGGCGCGGAAGCGGCCCTTCTGCGTCTGGTAATAGGTCTCGGTCGTATCGGGGAAGAGAAGCTGCGCCGTCGACCGTTCGCGCGGCTTGTAGACGGTCTCGCCGTCCGGGGGGGTGAAGGCCGCGAGGTCCACCGTGTAGCGCTCGAAGGTGATGATCGAGGAATCCCGAGAATCCTTCTGCTGCCGGTGGATGCTGCCCTTCTCAAGGGCGAGGTAGCTCTGGCCCTCGTAATCCACAGCTTGACCCTGCTCGGCGAGATAGACCACCGTCTTTCCGGCCTCGCGCTTGTCCTGGATGAAGATGCCCTGCAGCGTTCCACCCGGGCCGCGCTCGCGGAAATGGAAGGTGATGCCGCTGTCGAGCTCGGTGAACTGGCCCTCCTTCACCACGTTCGCGATGAAGTCGCCGCGCACGCGGGTCAGCACGTCGCGCAGTTCCTGGAACGATGACGGCATCACCTGGATGGTGAGGAAGGCGACGCCGGCGCTCACGATGAGCCCCAGGGTGAGGAACGGGCGAAGGATGCGCCGCGGCTGCATGCCGGCCGCCGACATGACGATGAGCTCGGAATCGCCGTTCAGCCGGTTCAGGGCATAGACCACGGCGATGAACAGGGCCACGGGCGCGATCACGGTGATCAGCGTCGGCACCGACAATCCGGTGATCAGGAAGAAGACGATGAGGGTCTGGCCCTTGGCCGTGATCAGGTCGAGTTCGCGCAGGGCCTGCGTCACCCAGATCGTACCCGTGAGGCCGATCAGGCAAGCGAGGAAGGCCCCGGCCGCGATCCTGAATATGTAGCGCTCGATCTGCGTCATCGGATCTCGTGGCGGGCCTTACGCGCGGCTTGCGTGGGACGCGTCCCACGGGCCTTCCTCATGCCCCCCGGCATCGTACCCGTCCACCGATGTCGATCGCCTTGGGGCACGTCAAATCAGGCGCTTTCGCGGCGGTCGCATCGCGTTGCGTTCTTCGCATCAACGGGTACACAGGGAGCGTCGCGGCGCCATGTGTCGGGCCGCACGGACCAATTCAGACCTTCGGAAAGCGTGACTTATGGCGGACGGTATCACGATCGCATTCGGGCCGCTCGGCCCGGTCGGCCACGGCGACATCGTTCTCTTCGTCGGCGATGATCTGGCGCTTTCGCCCACGGTCGCGCAGGCCCTGGGCCGCGGCGCGGCCGACCTGGTGGCGCGCGCCGCCGCGAGCGAGCGGTTCAAGGGCAAGTCGCTGACGTCCCTGGCACTCCCGGCCCCCGCCGGGATCGATGCCGACCGGCTCCTCGTCATCGGCCTCGGTTCGGAGAAGGACCGCACTAAGATCGATTGGCCAGCGCTGGGCGGCTATGCCGCGAGCAAGGTCAGCGGCCGCCAGGCCCATGTCGCCCTCGATTGGCCCGGCTCCTCGGTGAGCCCTGCGAACGCCGCCGATTTCGCTCTCGGTGCGCGTCTGCGCGCCTACAGCTTCGACCGCTACAAGACGAAGAAGAAGCCGGAGGGCGAGGAGGCCCGCGTCACCGCGCTCACTCTCATGGTCGCCGATCCCTCGGCGGCGGAGGCGGCTTCCAAGGTCTCGGAGGCCGTGGCCGGCGGCGTCCTCCTGGCGCGTGAACTCATCAACGAGCCGCCGAACGTGCTCTTCCCCGAGGAGTTCGCGCGGCGCGCCGAGGAACTGACCAAGCTCGGCGTCGAGGTCGAGGTTCTCGGTCCCGGCAAGCTCGAGGCCCTCGGCATGGGAGCGCTCCTCGCCGTCGCTCAGGGCTCCACGCGTGAGGCCCGCGTGGTCGTCATGCGCTGGAACGGCGGCGACGATGCCTCTGAGGCGCCGATCGCCTTCATCGGCAAGGGCGTCTGCTTCGATTCGGGTGGTATCTCGATCAAGTCCGCCGGCGGCATGGAAGACATGAAGGGCGATATGGGCGGCGCCGCCTGCGTCGTGGGCACGATGTTCGCGCTCGCCTCGCGCAAGGCGAAGGTCAACGCCATCGGTGCCATCGGCATCGTCGAGAACATGCCGGACGGCAACGCCATGCGCCCGGCCGACATCGTCACCTCCATGTCCGGCCAGACCATCGAGATCATCAACACCGACGCCGAGGGGCGCCTCGTTCTCGCCGACGTGATCTGGCACGTGCAGAGTGCCTACAAGCCGAAATTCATGATCGATCTGGCGACCCTCACCGGGGCGATCATCGTCGCCCTCGGCCAGGACATCGCCGGCATGTTCTCCAACGACGATGCGCTCGCCGCCAAGATCGCCGCCGCCAGCGAGGCCACCGGCGAGGCGGTGTGGCGGATGCCGCTCATCCCGGCCTACGACAAGGCCATCGATTCGAAGTTCGCCGACATGAAGAACACCGGCGGGCGCCATGGCGGCGCGGCCACCGCCGCGTCCTTCATCAAGCGCTATGTCAACGACGTGCCGTGGGCACATCTCGACATCGCCGGCGTCGCGATGTCGTCGAGCCCCAGCGAGATCAACCGGAGCTGGGGCGCCGGCTGGGGCGTGCGTCTCCTCGACCGGCTCGTGCGCGACAATTACGAGGCGTGATGGCATCCGGCAGCGCGTCCGCGGTGCTTGTCCCGGCCGCCGCCTCTCCTCCCGCAGCCGCGGCACTTTCTGTCGTGGCTGCGGCGCTTCCGATCATGGCTGCGGTGCTCGCCGTCTGCGCCGCAGCCCTGACCGGGCTGAGCCAGGCCTCGGCGCTGCCGCCCGAAATCGCCGCCCGGTTCTACGGGTTCTTCCTGCTGCAATACCCGCTCTTCACATTCGCGCTGATCTACGCTCTCGCGCGGATCGTCGCGATGGCGGCGACGAGCACGGCGTCGCTCTCCAGGCGCATCGCCGGGGCCTTGGCGGGGGCCGCGCTGCTCCTCGCCCTCGGCCTTTATCCGACCTTCGGCGGTCTCGTTCTCCGGGCGGGCTTCGCCACCGGCGGCATGACCTTCCTCACCTACCAGCCCATGAACGCCGCCTATGCCATCGGCGCCGCGGCGTCGGCTTTCGTCTTCGGGTCGGCCTTGGCCGTCAGCCGGATCCTTATCGGCGGTGGTGCGTCCGCCCCGTCTTTGGGCCGCCGCCTTGCGACCGGTCTCTTCCGATGCGGGACGGGCTTTCTCGCCTTGTGGTTCGCCTTCGCGGTGATCGGGCAGGCCCATCCAGCCGGTTTCGGCCCCTGGCCCCGCCGCGCAATGTCGGCCGGCGAGGCAGGGATGGGGGTGTCCCTCGTTCTCGCCGCGTTCCTGCCCCATGCCATCCTGGTCTGGCTGGCGCTTCGTGACAGATCACGGCGAACGAAACCGGATACCCTCTCCATCGCGGCTTGATCGGATGGGCAGGACACCGAAAAGATAGTTTACATGTGAACGAAGGCGGCACCAAGCCGCCCCGCGCATCAAAGGGAGGATCGAGATGATCCAAGGCATGGCCCCAGGGCCGGTTTCCGTGCGCCCATGGCTTTCCATGTATCCGCCCGGCGTCCCGGCCGAAATCGATGTCGCGAGCTGGCGCACCCTCGTGGACATCCTGCGCCTCAGCACGACGGAATGTGCCGCCCGCCCGGCGATCCGCTGTTTCGGAAAGTCCGTCACCTATGCCGAACTCGGCGCCTCCGCCGAGGCGATCGCCGCTTGGCTGGTGGCCGAAGGGTTCGTGAAGGGCGACCGGATCGCCATCATGATGCCGAACGTGCCGGCCTATCCGGCGGCGATCTACGGGATCCTTCTGGCCGGCTGTGTCGTAGTCAATATCAACCCACTCTACACACCGCGCGAACTGACGGTGCAGATCAACGATTCGGGGGCTCGTGCGCTTTTCGTCCTTGAGAATTTCGCCCATACCGTCGCCAGCGCGGGCGCCGACATCAATCTCGACCGTATCGTCGTCGCCGGACCGGGCGACGGCCTCGGCCTCAAGGGGCGGATCGTCGATCTCGTCTCGCGCCATATCAAGAAGGCGGTGCCTTCCTATCGTCTGCCCGAGGGTAAGACGCTGCGCTTCGAGACGGTCCTGCGCCGCGGGCGAGGCCTGCCGAAGGCGTCGGTGACGGTCGGGCCGCTGGATCTCGCGTTCCTGCAATATACCGGAGGGACGACGGGCGCCGCCAAGGCCGCCATGCTGACCCATGCCAACGTCGTCGCCAACGTGGCTCAGTGCCGGGTCTGGTTCAGCGTGTCGGAAACCGACGGGGTCGACCGGATAATGGTCACGGCCCTGCCGCTCTATCACATCTTCGCCCTTACCGGCTGCTTCTTCCTATTCATGAGCATAGGCGGATGCTGCCTGCTCATACCCAATCCCCGCGACGTGGACGGGTTCGTGAAGACCCTGAAGGGCAACCGCTTCACCCATTTCTCCGGGGTGAACACGCTGTTCAACCTGCTCAACAACCATCCGAAGATCGCGGAGGTGGATTTCTCCAGGATCCATTTCGTCATCGCCGGCGGTATGGCCGTGCAGGCTCCCGTGGCGGCCAGGTGGAAGGCGATCACGGGCAAGTCCATCGTCGAGGGCTACGGGCTTTCCGAAACCTCGCCCGTGGTCTGCGTGAACGATCCTCGGGCGGATTGGACCGGCACGATCGGCTTCCCGGTTCCCTCCACCGATGTGGCGATCCGCGATGCCGAGGGCAGGGACGTCCTCCCAGGCGAGCCCGGCGAGCTCTGCGTGCGCGGCCCGCAGGTCATGGCCGGCTATTGGAAACGGCCGGACGAGACCGCGCGGGCGACGACCAGCGACGGCTATTTCCGCACCGGCGACGTGGCAATCCTCCAGGCGGACGGGCAGGTGCGTATCGTCGACCGGATGAAGGACATGATCCTGGTCTCGGGTTTCAACGTCTATCCGAACGAGGTGGAGGAGATCCTCGTAGGCCATCCCGGCGTGCTCGAATGCGCCGTGGTCGGCACGCCATGCGAGGAGACCGGCGAAATGGTCGTCGCGCATGTGGTGCTCAAGGACGGCAGCGTCGGCGTCGAGGCGCTGCGGACCTACGCGCGTCAGCAACTCACCGGCTACAAGGTGCCGAGGCGCGTCGTTTTCCACGACGCGCTGCCGAAGACCAATGTCGGCAAGGTGCTCCGTCGGGCTCTCCGCGACGCGGCGTCGCGCCCCTGACGAGCTCCGCTAATGTAACCGGCGACGGCGTCTCGCCGAACGGTGACGATAGGCCCCGCTTGCACGGATGGGCGGCGGGGTCGATCTTCGTGGGACGAGGCCGCTCTGCGCGGCCATCCCCATCCTTGTTCGAGGACGCCACATGTACATCAAGCGCCGTAGCGGCTGGGAAATGCCTGAGCGCCTCGCCACGCCCGAGAGCGTGTTCCTGAACCGCCGCGCCTTGCTCGGCGGCGCCGCCGGCCTCGCCGCGACGTCCCTTGTGGGCGTCGAGGGCGCCTTCGCCTCCGCCGACCCGACGAGTGGCCTATACCCGGCCGCGCGCAACGAGGCCTTTGCGCTGGACCGTCCGCTGACGGCCGAGAAGTTCTCGGCGGATTACAACAACTTCTACGAGTTCGGCACGTCCAAGACCGTGCTGCCGGCGGCCAACGCGCTCAAGACGAGGCCTTGGACGATCAAGATCGACGGCCTCGTGGAGAAGCCGTTCGAGATCGGGATCGACGATCTCGTCCGGAAGATGGGGCTGGAGGAGCGCCTCTACCGGCACCGGTGCGTCGAGGCCTGGTCGATGTCGGTGCCCTGGACGGGCTTCCCGCTCTCGAAGCTGGTGGCCCTGGCGAAGCCCACATCCGGCGCGAAGTACCTCCGCATGGAGACCTTCATGGACAAGTCCATGGCGCCGGGGCAGCGCTCGTTCCTGTATCCCTGGCCCTATGTGGAAGGGCTGACGATGGAGGAGGCCAACAACGATCTCGCCTTCATCGCTACGGGCATCTACGGCAAGCCGCTAGCCAATCAGTTCGGCGCGCCGATCCGCCTCACGGTGCCGTGGAAGTATGGCTTCAAATCGGTGAAGTCGATCGTGAAGCTGTCCTTCGTCGCCGAGCGGCCGAAGACCTTCTGGGAAGGACTCCAGGCCTCGGAATACGGCTTCTGGGCTAATGTGAACCCGGCGGTCTCACATCCACGCTGGAGTCAGGCATCGGAGCGCGTGCTGGGCACCGACCAGCGTGTTCCGACGCTGATCTACAACGGCTACGGCGAGCAGGTGGCCGGGCTCTACAAGGGACTCGAGAACGAGCGCCTGTTCGTCTGAGCGGGCTTCCGGTCAATAGGTCCAGCGCTGGGCCTTGGCCACGAGGAAGTCGCGGAAGGCCTGCACCCGGGCGACGGAGCGCATCTCTTCGGCATAGACGAGGTAGCTCTCCATATGCGGCATCTCGACGTCGCGCAGCACCTGCATGAGGCCGGTCTGTCCCTCCACGGCGTAGTCGGGGAGGATGCCGATGCCGGCGCCGGTCTCCATCGCGTTCTGCAGGGCGGCGATGTTGTTCACCGTAAAGTGAATCGTCCTCCGTTCCTGGCCTTCGCGGCCCACTGTCGAGAGCCAATGGGTCGCCAGCAGGTAGGACGGCTCGTTGCCGCCGAAGGACACGAGGCGGTGGTTGTCGAGATCCGCGATCGCCTTGGGTTCGCCGAATCGCTTCACGTAATCGGCCGAGGCGAAGGCATGGTAGTGGACCGTGAACAGCCGCCGTTGGATCAGATCGGGCTGGGCCGGGCGCCGCATCCGGACGGCGACGTCCGCTTCGCGCATGGCGAGATCGAGTTCCTCGTTGGTGAGGATCAGTTCGACACGCACGTCGGGATAGAGGTCGAGGAACTCGGCGACGCGCTGGGCGAGCCACGAAGTGCCGAGGCCCGTCGTCGTCGTCACCTTGAGGTCGCCGCTCGGACGCTCGCTCGTCTCCACGAGACGCGCCCTGGTGTTCTCCAGGCGCAGCTTCATGTCCCGCGCCGCCCGGAACAGCAGGTCGCCCTGCTCGGTCAGGATGAGGCCGCGCGCATGGCGGTGGAAGAGAGGGGCCTTCAACTCCCGTTCGAGAGCGCTGATCTGCCGGCTCACCGCCGATTGGCTCAGGCCGATATCGTCGCCGGCACGCGTGAAGCTGCCGGCTTCTGCGACGTTGAGGAAGATCCGGATCTTGTCCCAGTCCACGGCGTCCAACCCCCTCACGCAGCCCCGTGCCGATAGCCGGTCGCCCGATGCCGGACCCTGTACGGTCAAGCATCGGCCCTTGCCGTGTCTCGGCGTGCCCGGCCGCCGTTTCATTCGGTTCGGCCGGGCAACATGGGACGCCGAGCCGATGAAACTCGGCTCACGCTGGTTTTAGGACAACGATCTTGCGATTAGGTTGATGCCCGACGCAAGGCGCCGAACAAAGATTTCCCTATTCCGCTGCAGCCTGCTGTGGGGTTTCGCCGAGTTCGAGGGCCGCGATGTACTTTTCGGCCTCCAGAGCCGCCATGCAGCCCATTCCTGCCGCGGTGATCGCCTGCCGGTAGACATCGTCCGTGACGTCGCCGGCGGCATAGACGCCGGGGATCGCCGTCTCCGTCGTGCCCGGCTTCGTCTCGATGTAGCCGCCGTGACGCATAGCGAGCTGTCCCTCGAAGATCCCCGTCGCCGGCTGATGCCCGATGGCGATGAACACGCCGTCCGCCTTGAGCTCCGTGATCGCGCCCGAGCGCACGTCCTTCAGGCGCAGATGCGTGACCGAAGGCGGCGCCTGCGTGCCACAGATCTCCTCGATCGCGTGATGCCAGACAATTTCGACGTTAGGATGCTTGAACAGGCGCTCCTGGAGAATGCGCTCGGCGCGGAACTCGCCCCGGCGATGCACCACCGTGACCTTCGCGGCGAGGTTGGCGAGGTAGAGAGCCTCCTCCACGGCGGTGTTGCCGCCGCCGACCACCACGACCTCCTTGCCGCGAAAGAAGAACCCGTCGCAGGTGGCGCAGGCCGAGACGCCGAAACCCTGGAACTTGGCCTCGGAGGGAAGGCCGAGCCACTTCGCCTGAGCGCCGGTGGCGATGATGAGCGCATCGCAGGTGTAGGTCTCGCCGGAATCCGCCTCCAGATGGAACGGCCGCGCCTGCAGGTCGACCTTGGTGATGTATTCGGAGACGATCCTGGTGCCCACATGCTCGGCCTGGAGCCGCATCTGCTCCATCAGCCACGGCCCCTGGATCGGGTCGGCGAAGCCCGGATAATTCTCGACATCGGTGGTGATCATGAGCTGGCCGCCGGGCTGGAAGCCGGAGATCAGCAGCGGCTCAACCATGGCGCGGGCGGCATAGATGGCGGCGGTGTAGCCGGCGGGGCCTGAGCCGATGATGATGAGCTTGGAATGGTGGGGGGCCATGGTTCGGACGTCTCCTACGGCCGCGGCGCAGGTGCCAACCCGGCGCGGTGCTCGACAAAGGCACAGGCCATAGCTTCCGCGATGGCCGGTGTGGCGTCGAGGGGGGTGTAATGCAACTCTTCCAGACGACCGGTGAAGGGCTTCAAGGCGCCCACCATCGCCAGTCCGGCAAAGAGCCGCCTGTGCCGGATGTAGGTCTTCGGGAGATCGAAGAGAAGCACCGGCGCACCGCTGCTCACTGCTTCTCCCACCATGTTGGCGGAATCCGACGTGACCACGATGGCGTCGGCGAGAGCGAGCAGGGAGACGTAGGGGTTCGCCCCCGAACCGTCCCAGAAGAAGCCGCCCTTCTCCGCGACGAGGCGCTGAAGCGCCGTCCGCAGGGGCGGCGGCGTCCGGCGGGACACCGTGAGCATGAGCGACGATCCGCCATCGGCGAGTTTCGTCAATTTGGCGAGCAGCCGCTTCATGTCGGCGGAACGATAGCTCAGATGGCGGCTGTCGCCGCCAATCAGCACCGCGACGCGAGGCTTCGGCAACTGGATCAGGCGCGGGTCGGGGGAACGGCGCGCTGCGGCTAGCCGCGCCGCCGTTACCTGATGCGGTGCCGTCAGGGTCGTGAATACGTTAGGCCCGCGAAGGTCGTCGTAATCCGGCACCCAGATGAAATCCGCGGTGTCGTGGCCCGTCCGAGGATCCTTCAGGAAGGCGGTGAAGGTCCGGCCCTTCGACGCCTTGCGGATCGCGCGGAGATAGGGAACCGCGCGGCGTCCCGAGGCGATCACGATTTCGGGAAACGGGCCGGCCAGGGCGCCGCCGCGATGGCCGGGGCGGTCGCGCGGGTCGATCGGCCCCCACGGGGCGAGCCAGCCGAAGGGGGGGCGGGGCGTGACGCGGTGGATCTCGAAATCGAGACCGAGGGTCTCCGCGAGGCCGATACACTGGTTCTCGTCACCGGCTTTTCCGTCGGTGACGATCCACGCTCCCACATGGGCGAGATGGGCCGCGGAGCCGGTGCCGAGTTTTTCTCCAGCAGATCGCATCACGCCGGACGCTCCCAAGATCGACATGGCGGCGTCAGTTCGACGGAAATGCCCGGCGCAGCCAGCCGGCATAATGCTGGGCGATCGCGGCGACGCGGCGACGTTCCGAATCCGGATCGTACCACGCCCCGCCCGAGCTCGATGGCAGCGCGGACAGCTGCGGATGCCGGGCGAGGAACTCACCGCGGCGACCGACGATCAGGGCTTCCCCGTCGAGATAATCGGATTGCGAGCCGCCGCCGAAGCCGCTGCGGCCCCCCTCGCTCCCGGTATAGGGCCGGAGCGACAGGCTCTTGATCCTCACCACCAGAACCGGTCCGGCGCCCCCGATCCTGTCCGCGAATTCGCGGTTCAGCGCGCCGAGAAGATCGTCACGCAACGCTTCCGCGGGAGCGCCGCCGCCTGCCGCCAGAAGCGGCCCCACATCGACGCGGATCGCCGACAGCCGCGTGGCGCCGAAGGACGACAGACCCTCGGCCAGGGTAGGGGAAGCCATGGCCAGGATCGTGACGAGGCCGATCGAAGCCCGCCGCCAGCCCATGATGGACCGGCTGAATACTGTCTGGCGCATGGTCCGAGCCTCGGGCGTCAAACGCCGTACTGGACCGCGACGACCTCGTAGGACTTGCCACCGCCGGGGGTCGTCACCTCCACCGTGTCCCCGACGCCCTTGCCGATGAGGGCGCGGGCGATGGGGGAGGTGATCGAGACCAGCCCCGAACGGACATCGGCCTCAGGCTCGCCAACGAGCTGGTAGGTCTTCTCCTCCTCGGTATCCTCGTCGACGAGCTTAACCGTGGCGCCGAACTTGATCTTAGTGCCCGACAGCTTGGTGACGTCGATGACCTCGGCCCGGGCGATCATGCTCTCGAGTTCCATCACCCGCCCCTCGTTGTGGGACTGCGCCTCTTTGGCGGCATGATACTCGGCATTTTCCGAGAGGTCGCCGAGCGCCCGCGCTTCGGAGATGGCCTGGATGATGCGCTGACGCTCCACCTGCTGGCGATGCTTCAGCTCGGCTTCCAGCGCAGCGAACCCGCGCACCGTCATCGGAACCTTGTCTATCGTCATCGTCTCGCGCCACAATGAATAGGCCCGGTCGGGAGCGGGACGCTCCCTCCGGGCCAGAGTAAGATGGTCTTGAAGCTTGGCATCTGCCGTGTCCGTCAAGACGGACACCACATCAAATGTTAAGCCGCGAAGTATTCCTGCAAGGCGCGCACCTGGAGATCACCCTCGAGATAGGCCTTGATCCCCTCGGCCGCCGCCATCGCTCCGGCTAGAGTGGTGTAGTACGGCACTTTATGCAAGAGGGCCGCCCGGCGCAGGGAGCGCGAGTCCGCCAGGGCGCCTGCACCTTCCGTCGTGTTGAACACGAGCTGGATGTCGCCGTTCTTGATCGAATCGACCACGTGCGGCCGGCCCTCCAGCACCTTGTTCACCCGCTCCGTCGGGACGCCGTTCTCCAGGAGGTAGCGCTGCGTCCCGCTGGTGGCGACGATGACGAATCCGGCCTCCGACAACTCCCGGATGGCCGGCAGGATGCGGGCCTTGTCGGCGTCACGGACCGAGACGAACACCGCGCCGCTCTTCGGCACGAGGGTGCCCGAGCCGAGCTGGCTCTTGGCGAAGGCCACGCCGAAGCTCGAATCGAGGCCGATGACCTCGCCGGTGGAGCGCATCTCCGGTCCGAGCAGGACATCGACGCCGGGGAAACGGGCGAAGGGGAACACGGCTTCCTTGACGGCGATATGTTCGAGGACCTTGGGCTCGAGCCCGAAACTCGCGAGCGGCTCGCCCGCCATGACGCGCGCCGCGATCTTGGCGATGGGCTCGCCGATGACCTTGGCGACGAAGGGCACCGTGCGGGATGCCCGCGGGTTCACCTCCAGCACGTAGATCGCGCCGTCCTTGATGGCGTATTGCACGTTCATCAGGCCGCCGACCTGTAGGGCCAGGGCCATCGCCCTGGTCTGGCGCTCCAGTTCGGCGATGGTCTCTGGCGAGAGCGAGCGTGAGGGCAGCGAGCAGGCGGAATCGCCTGAATGGATGCCGGCCTCCTCGATGTGCTCCATGATGCCGGCGATGTAGACGTCCTTGCCATCGCAGATGGCATCCACGTCGATCTCGGTGGCATCCGAAAGATAGCGGTCGAACAGGAGCGGGTTCTTGCCCAGCACCGTGTTGATCTGGCCGGTCTTGTCGTTGGGATAGCGCGATTTCACGTCCGACGGGATCAGGCTCGGCAACGTGTCGAGGAGATAGTCGGCGAACTGGACCTCGTCGCGAATGATCGCCATGGCGCGGCCGCCCAGCACGTAGCTCGGGCGCACCACGAAGGGCAGGCCGAGATCGGAGGCCACGAGGCGGCTCTGCTCGACGGAATAGGCGATGCCGTTCTTCGGCTGCTTCATCCCGAGCTTGTCGAGGAGCCGCTTGAACTGGTCGCGGTCCTCGGCGAGGTCGATGGCGTCAGGGGAGGTGCCGAGGATCGGCACGCCGGCCGCTTCGAGGGCGCGGGCGAGCTTGAGCGGGGTCTGGCCGCCAAACTGGACGATGACGCCGTGCAGCGTGCCAGCCTGCCGCTCGGTCTCGATGATCTCCAACACATCTTCGGCGGTCAGTGGCTCGAAATAGAGCCGGTCCGACGTGTCGTAATCGGTGGAGACCGTCTCCGGGTTGCAGTTGACCATGATGGTCTCGTAGCCGGCCTCGGTGAGCGCGAAGCAGGCGTGACAACAGCAATAGTCGAACTCGATGCCCTGGCCGATGCGGTTGGGTCCGCCGCCGAGGATGATGACTTTCTTGGCGTCGGTGGGCTGCGCCTCGTCGACCACGGTGCCGGCGAAGGGCGCCACGTAGGTGGAATACATGTAGGCGGTGGGCGCCTTGAACTCGGCCGCGCAGGTGTCGATGCGCTTGAAGACCGGGCGGACGCCCAGCGCCCTGCGGGCGGCGCGGACGCTGTCCTCGTCGGTCTTGGCGAGCACCGCGAGGCGGGCATCCGAGAAGCCCGCCGCCTTGAGCTGGCGCAGGGCGCCGGGTGTAGTGGGGATGCCGTGGGCCTTGACCCGGTTCTCCAGGTCGATGATCGCCTGGAGCTGTTCGAGGAACCACGGATCGATCTTGCACGAGGCGTGGACCTCCTCGTGGCTGACGCCGAGGCGGAGCGCCTGTCCCACCTTCAGGAGACGGTCCGGGGTCGGCGTGCCCAGGGCCGCCTTGATGGCGTTGTGGTCGTCGCCCTTGCCGAGACCCTCGATCTCGATCTCGTCGAGGCCGGTGAGGCCGGTCTCCAGGGAGCGCAGCGCCTTCTGCAGCGATTCGGCAAAGCAGCGGCCGATGGCCATGGCCTCGCCCACCGACTTCATCGCCGTGGTCAGCGTCGGCTCGGCGCCCGGGAACTTCTCGAAGGCGAAGCGCGGGATCTTGGTGACGACGTAGTCGATGGTCGGCTCGAAGGAGGCAGGGGTCGCGCCGCCGGTGATGTCGTTGGCGATCTCGTCGAGGGTGTAGCCCACCGCGAGCTTGGCCGCGACCTTGGCGATGGGGAAGCCCGTGGCCTTGGAGGCGAGCGCGGACGAGCGCGACACGCGCGGGTTCATCTCGATGACGATCATCCGGCCGGTGGCCGGGTCGATGGCGAACTGCACGTTCGAGCCGCCGGTCTCCACGCCGATCTCACGCAGAACTGCGAGCGATGCGTCGCGCATCACCTGATACTCTTTGTCCGTGAGCGTCAGGGCCGGGGCCACGGTGATGGAATCGCCGGTATGGACGCCCATCGGATCGATGTTCTCGATGGAGCAGACGATGATGCAGTTATCGTTCTTATCGCGAACGACCTCCATTTCGTATTCCTTCCAGCCGAGGACGCTCTCCTCGATCAGGACCTCGTTGGTCGGCGAAGCGTCGATGCCGCGCTCGACGATGTCGAGGAACTCTTCCCGGTTGTAGGCGATGCCGCCGCCGGTGCCGCCCATGGTGAAGGAAGGGCGGATGATGGCCGGGAGGCCGACTTCGGCCAGCGCGATCAGCGCCTGCCCGATGGCATGCTCGCCGTAGCGCTTGCGCCGGTCGGACTCGCCCGCGTGCCACTTCTTCTCGAACGCGGCGAGGGCGGCCGGGCGAGCGGCCTCGTCGGTGGAGGTCTCGATCCGGGCGATCTCGGCGAGGTACTTCTCGCGATCCACCTTCTTGGCGGCGGATGCGTTGGCGACGGCCGATTTCGGCGTTTCCAGGCCGATCTTGGTCATCGCGTCACGAAACAATTGCCGATCTTCGGCCTTGTCGATGGCCTCTGCCGTGGCGCCGATCATCTGGACGTCGAATTTTTCGAGGATGCCCAGCTTCTTGAGCGAAAGGGCGCAGTTCAAGGCCGTCTGGCCGCCCATGGTCGGCAGCAGGGCGAAGCCGCCGGGAAGGACGTGGCGCTCCTTCTCGATGATCTTGGCGACGATCTCCGGCGTGATCGGCTCGACATAGGTCGCATCCGCCATGTCCGGGTCGGTCATGATGGTCGCCGGGTTCGAATTGACCAGGACGATCCGGTACCCCTCCTCGCGCAGCGCCTTGCAGGCCTGCGTCCCGGAATAGTCGAACTCGCAGGCCTGTCCGATCACGATCGGACCGGCACCGATAATGAGGATCGTGGAGAGGTCGGTGCGTTTCGGCATCGGGCGCCTTGGCTTGCCGACGCGCGCGTCCGTCAAGCGCGGCGCCACAATCTGGAGCGGGCCGGATATGGACGCGAGCGGCGTGAATGATCGTTAGGGTTCGCGTCTACACGCGGCGGGAGGGTTTTGGAAGAGCGCCGAGAGACTTGGCGACGATTGTGCCCGCCCCGGACGTCTGCCGTTCTGCCGCCAAGGACAATCAAGCTATAATAACTATAAATCTAAGAAGACACAAAATATTGCTCCCTCGACGGAGCCATGTAATTGAGACGATCGGCGCCTTGTCGATCTCGAACAAGTCTAAATCGAGGATAAGAATGATAAAGCTAGGAACGCTCGTGGGCACGCTGGCCCTGTGCATCGCCACCGGCCCAGCCGCTTTCGCCGCCGAGATCACCGTGAAGACCCTCAACAGCGGGCCGGGTGGTCTGATGGTCTTCGACCCTGCCTTCGTGAAGTTGGCGCCAGGCGACAGCATCAAGTTCGTCCCCCAGGACAAGGGGCACAATGCCGAGCTGATCAAGGGCATGGCGCCCGAGGGGGCGGAGACTTTCAAGACCGTCCTGGGCAAGGAGGAGGTCGTCAAGTTCGACAAGCCCGGGGTCTACGGCATCAAGTGCTCGCCGCATTACCTCATGGGCATGATCGCCGTGGTGGTGGTCGGCGACAAGCCGGAGAACCTCGAAGCGGCGAAGGCGGTGACGCACAACAAGCTCGCCGCCAAGCGGTTCGAGCCCCTGCTCGCCCAGGTTCAGTGAGGTGAGAGAGGAGGCGGCGCCTAGCCGCCTCCGACTACCCGCGCGGTGCCGTCAGAGGCCGATATAGAGGGCGGCCACCGCGCGATCGATGGAGAGGTAGAACACGCCGAAGGCCACGGCGGCGGCGGCGGCGAATTCGAGGGCGACGTTGGGCAGGGTCTGCGAGCGGCGCAGGATTTCGCGGCCGAAGAACAGGCTGAGCCAGGCGATGGTGAGGACGACGGGCAGAACGAACAGGAAGGACCAGGTGCTCTCGACGGTTTGGGTGCCGCCGGCCGGGTCGATGAGCGCGCGGATGTTGCGGACCCACGGGGCGTAGCAGGCCGAATACAGGGCGGTCATCCAGGCGAGGGCGACACCCACGCCGAGATGGAACGTGAAGACCCGATGCAGGCGTGAGAAATCATCGCGCGCGTCGTCGAACGTCATGTGGAAAACCCCGTGCTCGTGGCAGCCGGACGATCGTTGCGGCGGCGTTGCCGTGCCCATCGTCATTGGCTTCGGGGAGTGCCGGTCAAAGCCGGGTTTTTTGTGACGGGCGCGGGAACCATTTCGCGAATGCCCCGGCGGCGATCCGCCAGGGGTTGTTGGAACACGAAGAATGTGCCCGGTGTGGTGAGCGATACGGCCCTACGCGGCGGTGGTGGGGGCCGTCTCCGCCTTGCCGCTGCGCATCAGCGCCACGAACCGCTCGAACAGGTAGTGGCTGTCGCGCGGGCCCGGCGAGGCTTCCGGGTGGTGCTGAACCGAGAAGGCCGGGCGGTCGGTGAGGGTAAGGCCGCAATTCGAGCCGTCGAACAGCGAGATGTGCGTCTCCACCGCCGTGTCGGGCAGGCTGGCCGGATCGACGGCGAAGCCGTGGTTCATCGAGACGATTTCGACCTTCCCCGTGGTCTTGTCCTTCACCGGGTGGTTGGCCCCGTGATGGCCCTGAGCCATCTTCACGGTGCGTCCGCCGAGCGCCAGACCCATGAGCTGGTGCCCAAGGCAGATGCCGAAGGTCGGCACCTTCTCGTTCAGAAGCTCGCGGATCACCGGGACCGCGTATTCGCCAGTGGCGGCCGGATCGCCCGGACCGTTCGAGAGGAAGACGCCGTCGGGCTTCATCGCCATGATCGCGGCGGCGGAGGTGGTGGCGGGCACGACGGTGACATCGCAGCCGGCCTCGGCGAGCAGGCGCAGGATGTTGCGCTTCACCCCGTAATCGATGGCGACGACCTTGAGGCCCGCGCCGATCTGGCGGCTGCCGTAGCCGCTCTTCACCGCCCAGGTCGTCTGCGACCAGTCGGACGTCTCGCGGCTCGTGACCGGCGGAACGAGGTCGAGTCCCTCCATCGGGGCAAGGGCGGCGGCGCGCGCCTTCAGTGCCTCGCGGTCGAACCGGCCTTCCGGATCGTTGGCGATGACGGCGTTGGGCATGCCTTGGTCGCGGATGAGGGCGGTGAGCGCCCGCGTGTCGATCCCGGTGATGCCGACGATGCCGCGCGCCTTCAGCCAGGCGTCGAGATGGCTCGACGAGCGCCAGCTCGATGGGTTGGTGACGGCCGAGGCGATGACCGCGCCGCGGACGCCGGAGGCCGGAGCCGCGTCGAGGCTCTCCAGGTCTTCGTCATTGGTGCCGGTATTGCCGATATGCGGAAAGGTGAAGGTGACGATCTGGCCGGCATAGGAGGGGTCGGTCAGGATCTCCTGGTAGCCGGTCATCGCCGTGTTGAAACAGACCTCGCCATCGGCGGCCCCGGTCTGGCCGATGCCGAATCCTTCGAGGACGGTGCCGTCGGCCAGCACGAGGAGGGCTGTCGCGACGGGCTCGGCCCAGGGTGCGGGCGTGGAGGAGGATTGCGCCGGGGCGCCTTCGTCTTGCAGCATCGTCGCGATCTCGCTTATGTCCGGCCGACCCATCGACGCCGGTGCGACGGCACGTGCGGGTGGCGCATTGTGCGGCGCTCATAACGAGCGGGCCGTGATGGGGTCAATGTGGCCCCTGTTCCCGACCGGCTCAACCACCTCGGTCGGCCGATCTCAGCAATTCGCAGACCATCCGGGCGCCGAGCCCAGCTATGACATTCCGCCGAGACGATTTTCAGGAGACGACCATGCTGCGCGCGCGCCTCACCACCGAGATGAAAGAGGCCATGAAGGCCGGCGACAAGGCCAAGCTCGCCACCGTGCGGATGATCCAGGCCGCCTTGAAGGACAAGGACATCGAGGCCCGTGGCCTCGGCAAGGAGCCGGCCTCCGAGGAGGAAATCCTCGCCCTGCTGCAGAAGATGATCAAGCAGCGCAACGAATCGGCCGGCGTCTACGACCAGGGCGGTCGTCCCGAGCTCGCCGAGACCGAGCGGGCCGAGGCCGCGATCATCGCCGGCTACCTGCCCCAGCAGATGGACGAAGCCGAGACCCGCGCCGCCATCGAGGGTGCCGTGGCCGAGACCGGCGCGGCCGGCCCGAAGGACATGGGCAAGGTCATCGCCGCCCTGAAGGGCAAGTTCGCCGGCCGGATGGATTTCGGCAAGGCGAGCGGTTTGGTCAAGGACGTGCTCAACGCCAAGGCCTGAAGGCCGGCATCCATCGAACGGACGGTGATGAGGCCCACTCGTCACCGTCTCATATCGAGGCGCGAGGGGCGGATGCGTCGAAGCGTTCGGGACTCCTTAAACGCTGTAGGCTAGACTGCCGGCCTGCAAAGGTCTGGTTCACCCGTGCGCTACCCACCCCACATCCTCGAAGAGATCAGGGCGCGGCTTCCCGCTTCCGACGTGGTCGGGCGGCGCGTGCGGCTGAAGAAGGCTGGCCGCGAGTGGCGCGGCCTGTCGCCGTTCAATTCGGAGAAGACCCCGTCCTTCTACGTCAACGACCAGAAGCAGTTCTATCACTGCTTCTCGTCCGGCAAGCACGGTGACGTCTTCACCTTCCTGATGGAGACCGAGGGCCTCAGCTTTCCCGAGGCGGTGGAGCGCCTGGCCGGGGAGGCGGGGGTGACCCTGCCCGCGCCAAGCGCCGATGCGCGGGAGATGGAGACGAAGCGCACCGGCGCTTTCGAGCTCATGGAACTGGCAGCTTCCTATTACGAGGACCAGCTCAAGGGCCGCCTCGGCACCAGCGCCCGCGCCTATCTCGACCGGCGCGAACTCGGCCCCGAGATCCGCTCGCGTTTCCGGCTCGGCTACGCCACGTCGGAGCGCTACGGCCTGCGCGATTATCTGGCCGCCAAGGACGTGGACAAGGAGCTGATGGCCGAACTCGGCCTGCTCGTCAGTGGCGACGACATCGCCGTCCCCTTCGACAAGTTCCGCGACCGGGTGATGTTTCCCATCACCGACAGCCGGGGCCGGGTCATCGCCTTCGGCGGCCGCGCGATGCAGGCCGACGCCAAGGCGAAGTACATGAATTCGCCGGAGACCCCGCTCTTCCACAAGGGGCAGGTGCTCTACAACCTGCATGGCGCCCGCAAGGCCGCCCATGATCGCGGGACGATCATCGCCGTGGAAGGCTATGTCGACGTCATCGCCATGACCATGGCCGGACACCCGAACGCGGTCGCCGGCCTCGGCACGGCCTTGACGGAGGAACAGCTGGCCCTGCTCTGGCGCCATGCCGACGAGCCGATTCTGTGTTTCGACGGCGACGGTGCGGGTCAGCGCGCGGCGTTCAAGGCCCTCGACGTGGCGCTGCCGGGGCTGACGCCGGGCAAGTCGCTCCGCTTCGCCCTCCTGCCGGAAGGGCAGGATCCCGACGACCTGCTCCGCTCGGCCGGCGCCTCGGCCATCGACCGGGTGCTCGACGGAGCCCGCCCCCTCGTGGAGGTGTTGTGGTCGCGCGCCACCGAATCGACGCCGACGGATACGCCCGAACGCAAGGCCGGCCTCGCTAAAAACCTGCGGGAGATGGTCGCCTCGATCCGCGACGAGACGGTGCGGCGGTTCTACAAGGACGAGATCGAGGGGCGCCTGCGCGCCCTTTCTCCCGGCGGCGGTGGCGGCGGCCAGCGCCGGACCGGCTACGAGCCCCGGAGCGGAGGAGGCTCGACGTTCCAGCGCAAGCCGAGGCCGGGAGACCCGCCGCCCTCGCCGCGAATCACCACGAAGTTCAATCCGCTCTTCGCCGGGTCGACGAATTCCGGCGGGACGGCTATGTTCAGGGATCGCGAGGCGATGATCGTCTCCAGTCTCCTCGCCCACCCGGAATTGTTGGGGATAGAAGCCGAGGATCTTGCGGCTCTGGAGCTCGACGATCCCGATGCGCAGGCGCTGCGGTCCCTCCTGCTGGACCAGGCGGCGGATGCCGATCAGCCCGATGTTGAGGTTCTGGAGAGCCGATTGCGGAGGGCGGGGCTCGACGGCGCAGCCACACGCCTTGCGACCCACGTTAGGCCGGGAGACCGCTGGACACTCGATTCGCACGCGGACCGGATGCGTCTGGAAGACGCATTGCGTCAGGCCGTGATCTTGCACCGGAAGTCTGGCGCGCTAAATAGCGAACTTCGCGCTGCCGAGAGAGCACTGGCCGAGGAGGGATCCGAGGCCAACTTCGCTTGGCTATGTGACGTCAAGGAACGTATGGCCGTGGTCGCAGGGGCGGAGGCGGACGCCGAAGTGCCAGAATCGGACGATACGGCGGCCGCGTAACCGCGACGAACCGGAATTTAGGGTGCCGCTTGCGGCACATGGTTAACAGTCGGTCAAGCGTAGCGCTTGTAGACCGGGACATGAGATATCGACGCGGTCGCCTCGTGCGCGCCGCACATCAAAGAGAATGGCGGCGTGGACGACGCGGAGTGAGCCGAACGCTCCCGCTCAACGCGACCAGGGCAACAATAGGCGGACCATGGCGACGAAGGCAACGGAACGGGACGAAACCGATGCTGCTCCTGAGCAACAGACGGACGGACCGCTCCTCGATCTGACCGATGCCTCGGTCAAGCGGATGGTGAAGCTCGCCAAGAAGCGCGGCTACATCACCTACGAGGAGATCAACGAGGTGCTGCCCGAGGGCCAGTCCGATCCGGACCAGCTCGAGGACGTGCTGTCGCAGCTCTCCGAGATGGGCATCAACGTCGTCGAGGCGGAAGAGACCGAGGATGCCGGTGGCGAGAAGCCGGCCAACGGCGAAGCCTCCGACGACGACGAGGCCGCCGAGGGGACGGAAGTCGCCGAGATCGCGCCGACCAAGCCCCTCGCCGTGCGCGAGACGACGGCCAAGGAGCCCACCGACCGGACCGACGATCCGGTGCGGATGTACCTGCGCGAGATGGGCTCGGTGGAGCTTCTCTCCCGCGAGGGCGAAATCGCCATCGCCAAGCGCATCGAGGCCGGCCGCGAAGCCATGATCGCGGGCCTCTGCGAGAGCCCGCTGACATTCCAGGCCATCATCATCTGGCGCGACGAGCTCGTCGACGGCCGCGTGCTCCTGCGCGACATCATCGATCTCGAAGCCACCTATGCCGGCCCGGACGCCAAGAATGCACCGCAGCTGACCGAGGGCGAGGAGGGCGACGAGGCCGAGGCGGAGGCACCGATCCCCGCCGAGGGCGGCGACGACGAAGACGACATGGAGAACAACGTCTCGCTCGCGGCGATGGAAGCCGAGATCAAGCCGCGCGTTCTCGAGACGTTCGACAACATCGCCAACAACTACAAGAAGCTGCGCAAGCTCCAGAACGAGCATGCCGACCTGAAGGCCGGCGGTGGCACGCAGACCTCCGCCCAGAGCCAGAAGCAGTCCGATTTCAAGGACACCGTCGTCGCCGACGTGAAGTCACTGTCCCTGAACTCGAACCGCATCGAGGCGCTCGTCGAGCAGCTCTACGACATCAACAAGCGCCTCATCAGCCACGAGGGCCGCCTCATGCGCTATGCCGAGAGCCACGGCGTCGCTCGTGACGAGTTCCTGCGCCACTACCAGGGCTGGGAGCTCGATCCGAACTGGATGGAGCGTGTCGGCAAGCTCGGTGGCAAGGGCTGGAAGAACCTGGTCGAGAAGGGCGCCAAGCAGGTCGCCGACCTGCGCGAGCAGATCCTGACGCTCGCCTCCGAGACCGGTCTCGAGATCGGCGAGTACCGCAAGATCGTCAACATGGTCCAGAAGGGCGAGCGCGAAGCCCGTCAGGCCAAAAAGGAGATGATTGAGGCCAATCTCCGCCTCGTGATCTCCATCGCCAAGAAATACACCAACCGCGGCCTGCAGTTCCTCGACCTCATTCAGGAAGGCAATATCGGCCTGATGAAGGCGGTCGATAAGTTCGAGTATCGCCGGGGCTACAAGTTCTCGACCTATGCCACCTGGTGGATCAGACAAGCGATCACCCGCTCGATCGCCGATCAGGCCCGCACCATCCGCATTCCGGTGCACATGATCGAGACGATCAACAAGATCGTTCGGACCTCGCGCCAGATGCTGCACGAAATCGGCCGCGAGCCGACTCCCGAGGAGCTGGCCGAGAAGCTGGCCATGCCTTTGGAAAAGGTCCGAAAGGTCCTGAAGATCGCCAAGGAGCCGATCTCTCTCGAGACGCCCATCGGCGACGAGGAGGATTCGCATCTCGGCGATTTCATCGAGGACAAGAACGTCGTTCTGCCGATCGATGCGGCGATCCAGTCGAACCTGCGCGAGACCACGACCCGCGTGCTGGCTTCGCTGACGCCGCGCGAGGAGCGTGTGCTCCGCATGCGCTTCGGCATCGGCATGAATACCGACCACACCCTCGAAGAGGTCGGTCAGCAATTCTCGGTGACCCGCGAGCGTATCCGTCAGATCGAGGCGAAGGCGCTGCGCAAGCTCAAGCACCCGAGCCGTTCGCGCAAGCTGCGGAGCTTCCTCGACAATTGAGGGCGGAACAGCCCTCTCTTTCGTGATGGGGGAGTGTCTATCGGAAACGACAATGGCGCACCGAAGGGTGCGCCATTGTCGTTTCCGATTACGTTTTCACGCTAGGGGAGGCTATACTTTGCCTCCGAGCCCTCATTGGTTCCCTGCCTGAGCCGGATCGAAGCCGCGCTTGCGCGAATAGATGCTTTCGGCGTCGGGCATGACGGCGCCCGCCACAGGGGGCACGCGCCCGGCGACGCGCTGCTTCTGTCGAGACCCATCCGTCCTGCAACCCGTGCAGAGAGAGGCGATGGCCCGTTCTCCGCGGCGGGCGATCCGCTCGTTGAAGACCGTCTGACGCCGGCTGCTGGCTTCGTTGGACTCCGAAAAGCTCGATGTCGTCGGAGAGCCGGCTTCGTCCCGCGATGCGGGGGGAGTCTGCACGGGAGTGTTGGCGGCGGGAAGCAGGACGGGACCGGCCTGCGCGGCCCCGGCAAGCGCCATGGCGATCACGAGGGCGACGGCGCGGGGTGCGATAGGCATGGGTGGTTCCGATGACGGGAGTAGAATCTCGGCATCACGTTTAGCCGGTGATCGTCATTTTCACCTTATCATGGCACCAATGGGACGATAATTCCCGTCGGACTTCGCGATGAACGGAGCGACAACCGTTGCCGCCCGGCCCACTCCGACCCACTTTGGAAACATGCTCGATCTTGGCCCGCCTCATCCCTCGCCGACTGCCGAAGCGGATGGGTCGGAGGCGAACGACGTGCCGTTCGGGTCCCTGCAGGAATGTGTCGCCCTGAGGGATTGGCTCCTGATCGAAGGAGCGCGCCTGCCGCAGGCGGACGACCTCCTGGCGGGGATGTCGGAGCGACTGATCGCCCTCGGCGTTCCCGTCGACCGGGCATCCACCGCCATCGACACGCTCCATTCCGAGTATTCCGGGGTCGGCCGATTCTGGACCCCCGAGAGCGGATCGACCGTGCGCCTGTTCCCGCATGGGGAAGCGTCCGACAAGGCCTATCACGACAGCCCGTTCTTCACCGTCCATGAGACCGGCGAATGGCTGATGGTCGACCTGAACGACGCGGATGATTTGCGATATTCGATCATCGGCGATCTCAAGGCCGGGGGCTATACGCATTACATCGTGGCGCCGCTGTTCTTCACCAACGGCTCGCGCAACGGCATCACCTTCGCGACCCGCGCCCCGGACGGATTCCGCGACGAGGACATCGCCATACTCCGGTTCGTCATGCCGACCCTGGCGGCGGTGATGGAGATGCGGATCGTCAACAAGACGCTGGATCAGGTCCTGCGCATCTATGTGGGCGACGAGCCCCACCGGGCGATCCTGTCCGGCGATATACGTCGCGGGCAGGTCAAGCGCATCCGCTCGGCCATCCTGTTCGCCGATATGCGAGACTACACCCAGATCTCCGCCAACATGACGCCCGAGGAGGCCGTTGACCTCCTCAACATCTTCTTCGATTGCCTGGTGCCGGCGGTGGAGCGGGAAGGCGGCGAGGTTCTGAAATATCTCGGCGACGGGCTGCTGGCGATCTTCCGCGAGCGCGGCGACGATCTCGGCGGGGCCGCCAAGGGCGCGCTCATCGCCGCTCGTTCCGCCCTCTCCGCCCTCGACGAGGCGAATGCCATCGGGCGTTTCGCGCAGCCCGTCGTTGCCGGCATCGCGCTCCACCACGGGGAGGCGGCCTACGGCAATGTCGGTTCCGGCGCGCGCCTCGACTTCACCGTCATCGGCCGCGACGTGAATCTGGCGAGCCGGCTCGCGCGCCTGAACAAGGTCCTCGGCGAACCGCTCCTGATGTCGAAGCCCTTCGTCGATTTCCTCTGGGACGAGTCGGAATCCCTCGGCGAGCACGCGCTCGACGGGTTCGCCGAACCGATGGGCGTCTACCGGCCGGGCCGGACACCGGCGGCACTCTGACACCGGCTGGCATATCAAACGGCGTTGGCGGGGATTGACCGGAGCGTGGTCCTTGCCCACATCTGGGGTGTTCCAGGGAGATCCCCGTCAAGGGGCTGAGAAACCGATGAGCGTGGACCACAAGTCCGTGCGGCGCGGAAATCCTTCGAACCTGAACCGGCTCATACCGGCGTAGGGATTGGACCGTGGGTTTTCCGTTCAGGGAAGCCCGGCACGCTTCGGATCGGAAGCTGAAGGACACCAATCTCTGCGGATCATCGCGGAGGTTCTTCTTGGACGTCTCAGCCACCCCGACTATCCTGTCGCGCCGGACGACCGGTCTCGTCATCGACGGCAACGCTCTGCCCGCGCGAAGCGACGTCGTGATCGTCGGCGCCGGTCTGATCGGCCTTTCCGCAGCCTGGCGCCTGGCTCGGGCGGGTCTCACCGTCACGGTGATCGAGCGTGACACCGTGGGCGCCGGGGCGAGTCTCGCGGCCACGGGGATGCTCGCGCCCGCGGCGGAACACGAACCGGGCTCCGATCCGCTGCTTCCCCTGGCCCTCGAGAGCCTCGCGCGCTGGCCGGGCTTTCGCGACGAACTCGAGGCCGCCTCCGGTATCGGCATCGATTACCGGGAGGAGGGGACCCTCGTCCTCGCCATCGGCCGCGACGAGGTCGACCGCCTACGCTTTCGGCACGACCTCCAGATCCGCTCCGGCCTCACGGCACGCTGGCTGTCGGGGACGGAGGTCCGTGCCCGCGAGCCGGCCCTTCGCCCTTCGGTCACCGCCGGCTTGTTCTGCGTGGAGGATCATCAGGTCGACCCGCCCCTCGTCATGGCGGCGCTCACCCGCGCGGCCCAGGCGGCCGGAGTGACCATCGTCGAGCGATGTCCGGCTGAAGCGCTGGATTGGGAGGGGGGACGCGTCCGGGGCGTCGCGACACCTCGAGGAACCGCCTCGGCCGGGACCGTGATTCTCGCGGCGGGCGCATGGAGCGGGCAGGCCGGGCTCCTGCCGGAGGAACTCGCCCTGCCGGTTCGGCCGATCCGCGGCCAGTCGCTGGCGCTGAAGACCACTGCCCGGACGGGCAACCTCTCGCACATGGTGTGGACGGAGCAGGTCCACATGGCCCCGAAGGCCGATGGCCATCTCATCGTGGGAGCCACGGTGGAGGATCGCGGCTTCGTTCCGGGTGTCACGGCCGGCGGTCTCTACGCGCTCCTGGAAGGGGCGCGACGCGTGTTGCCCGGCATCGAGGAGATGGAGGTCGCGGCGGTCTGGAGCGGTTTCCGGCCGACGTCCGACGACGATGCGCCGATCATCGACACGCTGGCGCCCGGCCTCGTGGCGGCCACCGGCCATCATCGCAACGGATACCTCCTGGCTCCCGCCACGGCCGACGCCGTCTGCGCCCTTCTCACCACCGGCGCACTGCCCGATTTCGCACGCGACTTCGGCCTCTCCCGATTCCGGCGGCCCGCGCGGGCCGAGAGGAGGGCTTTCGCATGAGGCTCACCATCAACGGGCACCCGCGCGAGGTCGAGGCGGCGGACCTGTCGACCCTCTTCCACATCGAGGCGGAGGAGACGGGGATCGAGAGCCCGCAGGGCATCGCCATCGCGCTGAACGGCACCGTCATCCGCCGTCGCGACTGGGAGACGACCCCTGTCGCCGAGGGCGACAAGGTCGAGATCGTGCGCGCCATGCAGGGCGGATAGTCGAGGGATCGGGATCATGAACGGACACACGATCGAAGCTGCTGCCGACGACGCGCTGGTCATCGCCGGCGTGAGCTTGGGCTCCCGCCTCTTCATCGGCACGGCGGGATATCCCACGCAGAGCATCATGGTCGATGCGGTGGAAGCCTCCGGGGCGGAGGTCGTCACCGCCTCGATCCGCCGCGTCTCCCTCCAGGGCCATGGCTCGGATACGGTGCGGCGCCTGAAGGGTTATCGCTTCCTGCCCAACACCGCCGGCTGCGAGACCGCCCGCGACGCGATCATGACGGCCGAACTGGCCCGCGAGGCGCTCGACACCAACTGGATCAAGGTCGAGGTCATCGGCGACCGCGAAACGCTCTATCCGGACGTGGCCGAGTTACTGGAAGCCTGTCGCCACCTCGTCGATGACGGGTTCGTTGTGCTGCCCTATTGCAACGACGATCCCGTCGTGTGCCAGCGGCTCGCCGATATCGGCTGCGCGGCGGTGATGCCGATGGGGTCGCTCATCGGCTCGGGGATGGGGGTCGCCAACCCCGCGAATCTCGAACTGATCTGCCGCCGCGCCAGCGTGCCGGTGATCGTGGATGCGGGGATCGGCACCGCCTCCGACGCCGTCGTGGCCATGGAACTCGGCGCCGCCGGCTGCCTCCTCAACACTGCCGTCGCCAAGGCCGACGACCCCGTCCGCATGGCCCGCGCCATGCGCCACGCCGTCGAAGCCGGCCGGCTCGCCCATCTCGCCGGCCGCATCCCCAAGCGGGGACGCGCCGAACCGTCGAGCCCGCAGCTCGGACTCGTGGGTTCGTGACGCGTAAGCTCTCGGGGCTTCTTCTGGTCACGGACCGGGCCGGAAGCCCGATGGGCTTGGTTGGGAGGGTCGAGGCGGCGCTGGCGGGCGGCGCCCGCTGGATCTGGTTCAGGGACCGCGACCTCGACGCGGTGTCACGCCGTGTCCTGGCCGAAGAGTTGATGGGGCCGGTACGGGACTTTGGGGCAAGGCTCATCGTCGGGGGGGATGTGGCCCTCGCGCGCGCCATCGGTGCCGACGGGGTTCATCTCGGCGGAGGGGCGATGCCCCCGGACATCGCGGCGGCGCGGCGGGCTCTTCCGCCCGGATGCCTTCTCGGCGTCTCGGCCCATTCACCCGTGGAGGTGAGCCGGGCCGCCGAAGCGGGCGTGGATTACGCCAGCCTCAGTCCCATTTTCGCGACACGAAGCAAGCCGGGATATGGGCCGGCGCTCGGCCCGGACGTCCTCGAACGTGGTCCCAGACCGACAATTCCGGTCTTCGCCCTTGGCGGCGTCACGCCGGCGAATGCGGGAGCTTGCCGCGACGCCGGGTTTTCCGGAATCGCCGTCATGGGCGGGGTCATGGCGGAGGTGGATTCACGAGCGGCGGTGCGCGCCTATCTCGATGCCTGGGAGACCTGGAGTTGAGCAGGCCTCGCAACGAAGCTCGCCGGTCCCGCGTCTTGGAACCGGCGACTCCCGGGGGCTGAACGAAGCGAAGGCGTTCAGTGTGCAGCGGGGCCGTAAGGGGGACGTGGGATGGCCCGGTGCGCCGCGCGCAGGGCCGCGGACCACCGTTCGCGCAGATCGTGGAAGTAGGATTCTCCCGCCTCGATCCGATGGCTCACTTCGAGGTCGAGCGCATTGCGACGGGCCACGGCGATATCGATGGGCAAACCCACGCCGAGATTCGACCGCATGGTCGAATCCATGGAGACGAGGCTCACCTTCAGGGCATCGTAGAGGTCCGTCTCGAACTTCACGGCCCGATCGAGGATGGGTTTGCCGTATTTGTGCTCACCGATCTGCAGGAACGGCGCATCGGTGCTGCACTCGATGAAATTGCCCGCCGAATAGATCAAGAATAGGCGCATGGGCTCGTTGCCGATCTGACCGCCGAACAGCAGCGAGATGGAGAACCGGAGATTGGCCGCCTCGAACCCGGCCTTCTCGATGGCGCGGACGCGACGGATCGCCTTGCCGATGAGCTGGGCGGCCTGGAACATCGTCGTGGTTTCAGTGAGCTTCAGCGTGGGCTCGCCGTCGTCGCCGGCAACGCCCTCGGCGAGCATGCTGAGCACCGATTGGGTCACGGAGAGGTTGCCGGCTGATGCCAGCATCATCACGCGCTCGCCGGGCACGTTGAAGTGATGCAGCTTGCGGTAGGTCGAGATGTCATCGAGGCCCGCATTGGTGCGGGTGTCGGCAACCATCACGAGCCCTTCCTCGACAAGGAGCCCGACGCAATAGGTCATGATACCGATACCCCTGATGGCCCGAGACTCTCAGGCCATTCTCGATGCTGTGACAGGCTAGACCTGGACGGCGGCCTGAGCCTGTTCGACGCGAAGCTTTACTTCGAGTGTCTCAGTCCCGCCACCCATCCGACTGCCTCTGATCGGGGCCGCACCTAAATAATCCAGCCCGATGGCGACGCGGATATGCGCCTCCGTCGTAGCGATACCATTGGCCGGGTCGAAACCCACCCATCCCAGACCGGGCACCAGAGCTTCCGCCCAAGCATGCCCCGATCCCAGGTCCTCCTCGCTGTCGGCATGGAAGAAATAGCCGGAAACGTAGCGAGCGGGAATTTCCAGATGCCGCGCGGCGGCGATGAAAATATGGGCAAGATCCTGGCAGACGCCTTTTCCGGCGGCGAAGGATTGCGCGGCGGTGGTGCTGGCGCTGGCCGGACCCGGCTCGAACGCGACCGTGTCGAAGACGGCGGCGAGAAGTCGGTGAAGGCAGGGGAGAACCGAGGAATCACCCTCGTCGACCACGCTCTTGGCGAAAGCCTGAAGCTCGGCATTGGCCGTCGCGAGATCGGAATCGCGAAGGTAGAACACGTCGGGCAGGCGTTCCACCGTGCCGCGGACGATGCCGTGCATCTCGTTGGTGTCGACTTCGCCGGTCACCCGGATCGTCAGGGCGTCGGCCGGCTCGTCGGCCGTGAACCAGTGGGTGACGTTGCCGAACCCGTCCTCGCGCTCGCTGATCCGCCCATCCACCGAGGGTTCGATCCGCCAGCGGCGGACATATTGCCCGTCATGGTCGCGTGGTCGAAGGCGAAGAAGCTGGATGAGACCCCGGGCCGGCTGCTCGTAGGTGTAGTTGGTCTCATGGAAGACGCGGATGCGCATGGACGTCTCTTGCAGAACTCGGGATCCGACGAAACCCTACACCAGATATTGTTCGATGACCGCCGCGCCGAGACGATTGTTCTCGACGATGAAGGCCGTGACGAACTCGTGCAGACCCGATCGGAAGACCCGGTCGATGTTCTCGCCTTCCAGGCGTGCGAGGGTGTTGCTCGCCAGGCGCTGGCTCGCGCCGCGGCGGCCATAGGCGTCGGCGATGAGATCGAGATGCTCCACCAGCATGCCGTAGCAATTGGTCAGGGAGCGCGGCATCTGCCGGTTGAGGATCAGCAGGTCGGCCACCAGGAGCGGCTTCACGCTCTCGCGATAGACCCAGTGATAGGCGTTGAAGGCCGAGACCTCGCGCAGGATCGTGGTCCACTGGAAATAATCGAGGCTGCCTCCGACCTTCTCCGTGGCCGGCAGAAGGATGCGATATTTCACGTCGAGGATGCGGGCGGTGTTGTCGGCCCGCTCGATGGCGGTGCCGAGCCGCGTGAACCAGTAGGCGTCGTTGCGCAGCATGGTGCGGTAGGCCGAGCCGTCGAAGGCGAGGGACACGCCCTTCACCCATTCGAGAAAGCGGCTGAACTCGTCGCGATTGAGATCGCGGCCTTCGTAGTTGCGCAGTTCGAGCCAGGCACCGTTGATCGCGTCCCACATCTCCGTGGTCAGGGCGGTGCGGACGGACCTGGCGTTCTCGCGCGCGGTCTCGATGCAGGAGCGGATCGAGGACGGGTTGTGAGGCGAGAAGGCGAGGAAGTTGCACACCGTCGCTTCGTTGACGCTGTCATAGAGCGGCTTGAACACCTCCGGGTCGCCCGCCGAGGCCAGGGCCGACGCCCACTCGTTGGTCTCGCCGCCACCATAGCTCGAGGGGAGGGCGGCGAGCCGATGGGCCGCATCGAGGATGCGGGCGACGAACTCGGCCCGCTCGGCGTAGCGCGAGAGCCAGTACAGATTGTCGGCGGTCCGGGACAGCATGGGCTTCCGTTAAGGCGATGGGCGAGAAAACGATCCACCCCGCATCCGGGGTGGGCTTTGACGTAGCGTCAGGCGTCCAGCACCCAGGTATCCTTGGTGCCCCCGCCCTGGCTCGAATTGACGACGAGCGACCCTTCCTTGAGGGCGACGCGGGTCAGGCCGCCGGGAACGATCCGGATCTCGTCGGAGCCGCATAGCACGAAGGGCCGCAGGTCGACGTGGCGCGGCGCGACGCCGGATGCGACGAAGGTCGGGCAGGTGGACAGCGCCAGGGTCGGCTGGGCGATGAACCCGTCCGGCGCATGCCGCAATTTGCGGCTGAAATCCTCGATCTCCCGCTTGGTGGCGTGCGGGCCCACCAGCATGCCGTAGCCGCCCGATCCGTTGACTTCCTTCACGACGAGGTCGGCGAGGTTGTCCATCACGTAGGAGAAGGCCTCTTTCTCGCGGCAGCGATAGGTCGGCACGTTGTGCAGGATCGGCTCCTCGCCGGTGAAGAACTTCACGATCTCCGGCATGTAGCTGTAGACGGCCTTGTCGTCCGCGATGCCGGTGCCGACCGCGTTGGCGAGGGTCACCGTCCCGCGCTCGTAGGCGTTCATCAGGCCGGGCACGCCGAGCACCGAATCGGGCCGGAACACCAGGGGGTCGAGGAAGTCGTCGTCGAGGCGGCGATAGATCACGTCCACCCGGCGCGGGCCTTCCGTGGTGCGCATGTAGACCACGTCGTCCTTGGTGAAGAGGTCGGAGGCCTCCACCAGGTCGACGCCGAGCTTGTCGGCCAGGAACGAGTGTTCGTAGAACGCGGAATTGTAGCGGCCCGGGGTGAGCAGCACGACGGAGGGGTCGCGCGTCGCCGTCTGCGGGGCGAGACTGCGCAGGGTCGCCAGGAGCGCGTCGGGATAGTTCTCCACCGGCGCCACGCGATGGCGCGAGAACAGTTCCGGGAAGAGCCGCAGCATCACCTCCCGGTTCTCCAGCATGTAGGAGACGCCGGACGGCGTGCGGGCATTGTCCTCCAGCACGAAGAAGTCGTTCTCGCCGGTGCGGACGATGTCGATGCCGGCGATGTGGACGTAGAGGTCGTGCGGGACTTTGAAGGCCCGCATCTCCATCCGGTAATGCGGGTTGCGATAGACCAGATCGGCTGGAATGATTCCGGCCTTGATGCATTCCTGGGCGCCATAGATGTCGCTGAGGAAGGCATTGATCGCCGTGACGCGCTGCTTCAGCCCCCGCTCGAGGAAGCTCCATTCCGGCTTCGTGATCACCCGTGGGATGATGTCGAAGGGAATCAGCCGTTCGGTGGATTCGTTGGCACCGTAGACGGCGAAAGTGATGCCGATGCGCCGGAAGAGCATCTCGGCCTGGCTGCGCCGCGTGTTGAAGTGCTCGGGCGGCGTCGTCTCGAGCCACGATTTCAGGCTGTCATAGGCTTCGCGAACCGAGGCATCGCCCAGGGCGGCTCCCGGTATCCCATTCATTTCGTCGAACGCAGCGAGCGCCATTCGCGCCTCCCCTTTTATCCCGGCATCTTCGCAAGAGGCGCGCCACCGGGACGATGTGCGCTTCGCAGCAGACCGATGGTGTCGTCCGATCACCGCGGAGCGAACGATCCGCCGCGATCCGATCGTCAGAGTAGCACGTTCACATCAGCTTCAACCCCTTCAGGCTCGCGTGTCCATCCCGGCCGAGGATGACGTGGTCGTGGACGACGATCCCCAGCGGGTCGAGGATCGCCACGATCTCCCGCGTCATCCTGATGTCGGCCGCCGACGGCGCCGGATCGCCGGAGGGGTGGTTGTGCGCGAGGATGATGGCGGTGGCCGAGAGTTCGAGGGCGCGGCGGGCCACCTCCCTCGGATAGACCGGGGTGTGATCGACGGTGCCGCGGCCCTGGACCTCGTCGGCGATGAGGTGGTTGCGCTTGTCGAGGAACAGCACGCGGAACTGCTCGCGCGGCGAGAACGCCATGGTGGCGCGGCAATATTCCAGGAGCGCCGCCCAAGAGGAGAGCAGGGGTCGCGCGGCGATGGCGCCCCTCGCCAGGCGATGGCCCGCCGCCTCGATAAGCTTGAGATCGGCGATGACGCCCTGGCTCACGCCTTCCACCTCCGCGAGGCGGTTCGGCTCCGCGCTCACCACTTCGGCGAAACTGCCGAAGCGGCGGATCAGGGCTTTGGCCAGGGGCTTCACGTCCCGCCGCGGGATGGCGCGGAAGAGGACGAGTTCGAGGAGTTCGTAATCCGGCAGGGCATCCGCCCCGGCCTGGGCGAAGCGCGCCCGCAGCCGGTCGCGGTGCCCGAGATAATGGGGAGCGTCCGGGGCCGCCTCGCCGGCGGGCGATTCGAGGGGGAGGCGCGGCATCGTCTTGCCTCCGGATCCCGGCATCGTCAGGCGGAGGGGGCGATCGGCTGATGCAGGCCCTTGGGCGAGAAGGTGAAGACCTCGACCCCCGTCTCCGTCACCGCCACCGTGTGCTCGAACTGCGCCGAGAGCGAGCGATCCCGCGTCACCGCGGTCCAGCCGTCGGAGAGCACCTTCACCGCCGGGCGGCCGAGATTGATCATGGGCTCGACCGTGAAGAACTGCCCCGGCTCGAAGGCTACGTCGTAGCTCGGCTCGACATAGTGCAGGATGGTCGGGGCGTCGTGATAGATGCGCCCGAGGCCGTGCCCGCAGAAATCGCGCACCACGGAGCAGCGCTCGGCTTCGGCATAAGCCTGAATCGCCCGGCCGATATCCGTGGTGGAGCCGCCCGGCTTGATCGCGGCGATACCCCGCATGAGGCATTCGTGGGTGATCTCACACAGGCGTGCCGCCTTGCGCGGCACCTCGCCGACATAGGCCATGCGGCTGCTGTCGCCATGCCAGCCGTCGACGATGAGGCAGATGTCGAGATTGACGATGTCGCCGTCGCGCAGGGGCTTGTCGTTGGGGATGCCGTGGCAGACCACGTGGTTGATCGAGGTGCAGATCGACTTCGGGTAGCCGCGATACAGCAGCGAGGCCGGGTAGGCGCCGTTGTCCATGGCGAATTCGTAGGCGAGGCGGTCCAACGCCTCGGTGGTCACGCCGGGGGCGGTGGCCTCCATCAGCACGTCGAGGGCCTCCGCCGTGAGGCGGCCGGCCTTGCGCATGCCCTCGAACCCTTCGGGACCGTGAATCGGCGGCCGAGGCGCGCGGCGACCGCCTTCGACGACGGCCTGTTCGTTCTGGGTCATGAGGAACGTGGTTTCGTAAGAGCGGCTGAGAGACATACCTCTCTACGGCGGCCTGCGCGGGAGGCCAAGCCTCGACGAGACCGGCTTTTTGCTGGGCTTGGGGAATCGTCGGCGCTAGGCTTGAGGGCGACGAGCGGGTAGAGAATGGCCCGGACGGAGCAATGGTGCCCGGGCGGGGCTCGGCCCCGGCGGGACGGAGGCAGGATCGGGCGATGGCTGACAAGGCGGTGCCGCATTTCCACAACGACCTCGGAGTTGCCCTGATCGAAGTGGGCTCCAAGGAGTTCATGTGCATCGGCGCCAAGCCGCCCTTCGATCATCCGCACGTCTTCCTCGACATGGGGACCGACGACGAGATCATCTGCCAGTATTGCTCGACGCTCTACCGCTATCGCGCCGGCCTGAAGGCCGGCACGGCCGATCCGGCCGCCGCCGTCTGGGACGAAAACGGCGCGAAGGCCGCCTGATCGCACACGATTCGCGAGGGCGAGATCCGCAGGTGTCCGACGGTTCCCATGGGTCCCGAGCCCCTCACGCCGCCCCCGGCCTCGCCGTCGCCATCGTCGGCGCGGGCATAGGAGGCCTGACCGCCGCCCTCGCCCTGGATGCGGCAGGGCATGAGGTGACGCTCGTCGAGCGCAGGACCGGGTTCAGCGAGGTCGGCGCCGGCCTGCAACTCTCCCCGAATGCCAGCCGCGTGCTGATCTCCCTCGGCCTCGGCGCCGCCCTGCGCCGGGCGGCGAGCGAGCCGCCACGGGTGGTGGTGCGTGCCCTCGGGACCGGCCGCGAGATCGGCGGCGTCGAACTCGGGGCCGAACTGCGCGGCCGCCACGGCGCGCCCTATTACGTCATCCATCGGGCCGACCTGCAGACGCTCCTGCTCGATGCCGTGCGCAGCCGGCCGGGTATCCGCCTGCTGATGGGGCGGGACGTCAGGGGGCTCGCCGAATCGGACACCTCCGTCGAGCTGACCCTGGAAAGCGGCCAAGGCTCGCGATCCGAGACGCTGGCCGTCGACCTCGTGGTGGGGGCCGATGGCGTGCGCTCCACCCTGCGCGGCCATTTCGACGGCAGGCGGTTGCGGTCCTGCGGCGAGGCCGCCTGGCGCGCCACGATCCCGCGCGATGCCGCGCCACCGGAATTGCAGGGCGACGAGACCGGCCTGTGGCTCGGGCGCCGCCGCCACGTGGTGCATTACCCGATCCAGGGCGGGCGGAGCATCAACATCGTGGCCGTGGTGCCCGAGCGCCTCGGCAGCGAGGATTGGGGCCAGCTCGGCGAACCCGCCGTCCTGCGCGCGCAGTTTCCGGACGCGACCCCGGTTCTGGCCGAGCTCCTGACCGCGCCGGATTCCTGGCTGGTCTGGTCGCTGGTCGACCGGCCGACGGCGCGGCCCATGGCGCGGGGCCGGGTGGCCCTCATCGGCGACGCGGCCCATCCGGTCCTGCCGTTCCTGGCGCAGGGGGCGGCGCTGGCCATCGAGGACGCGGCCGTCTTCGCCCTGACCCTGCAGGCCGACGACGTGGCGGCGTCCCTGGCGGCTTATGCCGGCCTGCGCGCCCCCCGCACCCGGCGCGTGCAATCGGCCGCGCGCGGCAATGGCCGGACCTACCATGCGGGCGGGCTCGTCGGTTTTGCCCGCAACCTCGTCATGCGCCGCCTCGGTCCCGCCGGGATGGGCCGCCGCTACGACTGGCTCTACGGCTGGGCTCCGTGACGGCAGCAGCGGGTCGTGGTGCCTTGATCTCCCGCCCGTGCATCGCTACCCCTCGTGGCGGCATGCGGACGTGGCGAAACCGGTAGACGCACGAGACTTAAAATCTTGCGGCTGAAAGGCTGTGCGGGTTCGAGTCCCGCCGTCCGCACCATCGCCCGCGTCGAACCGCGATGGCCTGAATCGTGCTGAGCCGATCCGGTCATTGATCGTACCGCGCGGCGACCGATCTATCGCCTGCGAGACGAGCCCTCTACGTTCCTGACAGCAGGTGGCTTCGCATCAGCGAGGGAAGGATCTGCCATGACCGAACTTCACCCGGAAGTCGCAGCCGTCACCGAGCGCGTGGTGACGCGCTCCAAGGCGAGCCGGCACGCCTATCTCGACCTGATCGCCCGCGAACGCGACGGCGGCGTGCATCGGCCGATGCTCAATTGCGGCAACCTCGCCCATGGCTTCGCGGCCTCCGGCGAGGACAAGCCGGCGATCAAGGCCGGCCGGGGCATGAATATCGGCATCGTCACCGCCTATAACGACATGCTGTCGGCGCATCAGCCCTACGGTCGCTACCCGGAGCAGATGAAGCTGTTCGCCCGCGAGGTCGGTGCCACGGCCCAGGTCGCCGGCGGCGTGCCGGCCATGTGCGACGGCGTCACCCAAGGCCAGCGCGGCATGGAGCTGTCGCTGTTCTCGCGCGACACCATCGCGCTCTCCACGGCGGTGGGGCTCAGCCACGGCATGTTCGACGGGGCGGCCCTGCTCGGCATCTGCGACAAGATCGTGCCGGGCCTGCTCATCGGGGCGCTGCGCTTCGGCCACCTGCCGCAGATCCTGATCCCGGCCGGGCCGATGCCCTCGGGCCTTGCCAACAAGGAGAAGCAGCGCATCCGCCAGCTCTATGCCGAGGGCAAGGTCGGCCGCGACGAGCTGCTGGAATCGGAATCCGCGTCCTATCACGGGGCGGGGACCTGCACCTTCTACGGCACCGCCAATTCCAACCAGATGATGATGGACGTGATGGGCCTGCACATGCCCGGCGCCTCTTTCATCAATCCCGGCACGAAGCTGCGCCAGGCGGTGACCCGCGCGGCCGTCCACCGGCTCACGGAGATCGGTGCGGCCGGCAACGATTACCGGCCCCTCGGGCGCTGCGTCGACGAGAAGGCGATCGTCAATGCGATCATCGGCCTGTTGGCCACCGGCGGCTCCACCAACCACGCCATCCACCTGCCGGCCATCGCCAGGGCCGCCGGGATCATCGTCGACTGGGAGGATTTCGACAGGCTCTCGGCGGTCATCCCGCAGGTGGCCAAGGTCTATCCCAACGGCTCCGGGGACGTGAACCACTTCCACGCGGCGGGCGGCATGTCCTACGTCATCGCCAGCCTGATCGATGCGGGCCTGCTGCACGACGACATCCTCACCGTGGCCGGCGGGCGCCTGCGCGACCATGCCCGCGACCCGAAACTCATCGAGGACGAACTCGTGTTCGAGGACGCCCCCGCTTCCTCCCATGACGAGAGCATCCTGCGCGGCCCGGCGAACGCCTTCCAGCCGGATGGCGGGATGCGGCTGGTGAAGGGCAATCTCGGCCGAGCCACCTTCAAGACCAGCGCCGTCGATCCCTCGCGCTGGACGGTGGAGGCCCCGGCCCGGGTGTTCGACGATCAGGACGACGTCATGGCCGCCTTCAAGGCTGGCGAACTGGAGCGGGACGTGGTCGTCGTCGTGCGCTTCCAGGGGCCGAAAGCCAATGGAATGCCCGAATTGCACAAGCTCACGCCGCAGCTCGGCGTCCTGCAGGATCGCGGCTTCCGTGTCGCCCTCATCACCGACGGGCGCATGTCCGGTGCGTCGGGCAAGGTGCCGGCGGCGATCCATCTCAGCCCGGAGGCCCTCGGCGGCGGTCCGCTCGGCAAGCTGCGCGACGGCGACATCGTCCGCCTCAGCGCCGAGGACGGAACGCTCCAGGCCATCGTCGACCCGGTGGAATGGGAGGCGCGGGAGGGCGCCACCGCGCCGCCGCCGGCTTTCGGGACCGGCCGCGAACTCTTCGCCTTCATGCGCCACGGGGCGGACGGGGCGGAGCAGGGTGCCTCCGCCATGCTCGCCGCCGCGGGATTGTAGGGCGGTCCTATTATAGGAAGTCTTGCGGCCCATCGGTTCGCGCGTGTCTCCGAGACGGGAAGCAAAGCGCGGTTCCCCTCTCCTGGAGGGAGAGGGCGCCTGTTGAGACCGCTCGACCCGGAGCGATCGAACGGACATCGTGTCATTTCCACAATCCTGAGGACCATTTCATGATGACCATCGACGCGCTGATGCGCTCCGTTCCCGTGATCCCCGTCCTGGTGATCGAGGAGGCCGCCCATGCCGAGCCGATCGCCAGGGCGCTGGTGGATGGCGGCCTGACGGCCCTGGAGGTGACCCTGCGGACCCCCGCCGCCCTGGAGGTGATCCGCATCATGGCGCAGGTGGAAGGGGCCGTGGTCGGCGCGGGCACCGTGCTCAACGAGCGGGATCTCGACGCGGCGATGGAGGCGGGCGCGCAGTTCATCGTCAGCCCTGGTCTCACCGATCCGCTGACGAGGGCCGCGATCGCTCGGGGCATCCCTTTCCTGCCGGGAGTCGCCAATGCCGCCGACATCATGCGCGGCCTCGACCACGGGCTCGACCGGTTCAAGTTCTTCCCCGCCGAGGCCGCCGGGGGCATCAAGGCGCTAAAGGCGCTGACCGGCCCGTTCGGGCAGGTCCGCTTCTGCCCGACCGGCGGGATCACCGAAGCGACGGCACCGGATTGGCTCAAGATCGCGCAGGTCCTCTGTGTTGGCGGCAGCTGGGTCGTCCCGGCCGGCGAGCCGCAGCCGGAAGCCATCCGCCGGGCGGCGAGGGTCGCGTCGGGCCTGCGCCCGCATTGACCCGCCGTATCGATCCACGGGTCTTCGGGGCTTCGCCGGACGAGGTCTGAAACCGGGAGATGAATGCTTGCGTGGCAAAGGAAAAGGAATAGCCTCCTCCCGGATCGACTTTACGAAGAATGCATGTATCGAGGCTGAAGCACCGCCGAATGCCCGAGCCCGCTCCATGCGGGACGTGTTGGATCGGCCAAGTAGATCACTCGGTATCGAGACTTCGTGATGTGACGTCGCCAAGCATGGCATGTGGCATGCAGGACCTTGGAGACGTTTCTGCCGGCGAGGAAGTGCGATGCAGTCCAGGCTAACGACTTACATCTTCATCGGCATGCTTCTGGGCATCGGGGTCGGGTATCTCTGCAACATCACGTGGCCAGACCCTCAGACGTCCAAGGAAATCTCCGGCTACATCGCCCTCGTCAGTGACGTGTTCCTGCGGCTGATCAAGATGATCATCGCGCCGCTGGTCTTCTCGACCCTCGTCGTCGGCATCGCGCATATGGGCGACACCGCCTCCGTCGGCCGCGTCGGCGGCAAGGCGATGCTGTGGTTCGTCGGCGCGTCCCTGTGCTCGCTGCTGCTCGGCTTGGTGATGGTCAACATCCTGCGGCCCGGCGACGCCCTGAACCTGCCGCTGCCGGATGCCGGCGCCACCACCAACCTCAAGGCCGCGTCGCTCTCCCTCAAGGAATTCGTCACCCATCTGGTGCCGAAAAGCCCCGTGGAGGCGATGGCCAACAACGAGATCCTGCAGATCGTCGTGTTCTCGATCTTCTTCGGCGTGGCCCTCGCGGCGCTGGGGGAGAAGGGCAAGCTCCTGGCCGAGGGCATCGAGGGCCTCGCCGACGTGATGCTGAAGATCACCGGCTACGTCATGGGTTTTGCCCCCGTCGCGGTGTTCGCGGCCATCGCGGCGACGATCACCACGCAGGGCATCGGCGTCCTGGTGACCTACGGCAAGTTCATGGTGGAGTTCTACTTCAGCCTCGCCATGCTCTGGTGCCTGCTGGCCTTCGCCGGCTTCCTGCTCGTCGGAAAGCAGATGCGGCGGCTCCTCAACCTGATCAAGGAGCCGTTCCTCCTCGCCTTTTCCACCGCATCGAGCGAGGCGGCCTATCCGAAGACCCTGCAGAACCTCGAGCGCTTCGGCGTGCCCAACAAGATCACCTCGTTCGTGTTGCCGATGGGCTATTCGTTCAATCTCGACGGCTCGATGATGTACTGTACCTTCGCGGTGATGTTCATCGCGCAGGCCTACAACATCCCGCTGACCCTCGGGCAGCAGATGACCATGCTGTTGCTGCTGATGGTGACGTCGAAGGGCATGGCCGGCGTGCCCCGCGCCTCGCTGGTGGTGATCTCCGCCACGCTCTCGACCTTCCACATCCCCGAGGCCGGGCTCCTGCTCATCATTGGCATCGACCAGTTCCTCGACATGGGCCGCTCGGCCACCAACGTCCTGGGCAACAGCGTCGCCACCGTCGCCGTGGCGAAATGGGAGGGGCAGCTGGAACTGACCGACCAGAGCCTCGACCGGGACGTGTCGCCCCTGGCCGAGCCGGCCTGAACCGCCGGCGGCATCGCTCGCTGCCGCCGGCAACCGCAATGGCATGACGGGACACGGACAATGCACGCGAAGGGCATGATGGCAGCGGTCGCCGGCGCCCTGGTGCTCGCCTTGAGCACCGCACCCGCCGCCGCCATCGATGTTCTTACCGGAACGCTGAAGAAGATCGGCGAATCGCGGGCCGTAACTCTCGGCTATCGCGAAAACTCGCTGCCCTTCTCGTTCAAGGATGCGGCCGGACATCCGGTGGGTTACGCCATCGATCTCTGCCTGGAAGTGGTCGATGCCATCGGCAAGGAGATCGGCCGCACCGATCTCGCCGTGCGCTACGAGCCCGTCACCCCGGAAACCCGAATCGCGGCGCTGACCTCGGGCAGGATCGATCTCGAATGCGGGTCGACCACGGCGAATGCGGAGCGCCGCAAGCTCGTGGCCTTCTCGCCCATCACCTATTTCAGCGCCACCAAGCTCCTGGTGAAGCGCGGCGCGTCCATCGGCTCCTATCGCGACCTCTCCGGCAAAACCGTCGCGGTTACCGCCGGCACCACCAACGAGGCGGCCCTGCGCGCGCTGATGGCGCGGTTGAACCTCTCCGCCACCATCGTCACGGGCCGCGACCACGCCGAATCCTTCGCCATGGTCAGAGACGGCCGGGCCGACGCGCTGGGGCTCGACGATGTCCTGCTCTATGGCCTCATCGCGGCCGCCGGCTCGGACGGGGCGTCCTATACCGTGTTGGCGGACAAGCTCTCCTTCGAGCCCTACGGCCTGATGTTCCGCAAGGACGACCTGCAATTCGCCGGCGTGGTGAACGCCACCTTCGAACGTCTCGCCGAGTCGCGCGAGCTGCGCTGGATCTACGAGCGCTGGTTCCTCAAGCGGCTGCCGAACGGCGAGCGCCTGAACGTGCCCATGTCCGACGAGCTGAGAACGAATTTCCAGGTCATCGGGCTTCAGGACTGAGCCGATGTCAGGATTGCCGGCCCACGGCGCTTGACGGCTCCATCACCGCATGTGGCCTTCGGCGGAGCCGCCGCGAGCGTGGCGCGAGGGAGACAACCGATGGCGACGGACACGCAGAAGCCCACCGAGGCGCCGGCCGAGAACATTGCCGTCGCCACCGTGCGGACCGTCGAGATGGAGGGCGCGCGGACGCGGACTGAGCACGATCTCCTCGGCTATGGCGAAGTGCCGGCCGGCGCCTATTGGGGCATCCACACCAAGCGCGCGGTCGCCAACTTCCCCATCACCGGCGTGCCGGTGGGGCACTTTCCCGAATTCGTCAAAAGCCTCGCCCTGGTGAAGCAGGCGGCCGCTCGCGCCAATCGGCGGCTGGGCTACCTTTCCGCCGACAAGGCCGATGCCATCGACCGCGCCTGCACCCTCGTCGCCACCGAGCCGCGCTTTGCCGAATCGTTCGTGGTGGATGCGATCCAGGGCGGGGCCGGCACGTCGACCAATATGAACGCCAACGAGGTGATCGCCAACGTCGCCCTGGAACTGATGGGGCACCCGCTGGGGCATTACGCGGCGCTCCATCCCAACGACGACGTCAACATGGCGCAATCCACCAACGACGCCTATCCGACCGCCCTGCGCCTGGCCGTGATGTTCGCGACCCAGCCCCTCATCAAGGCCCTCGACGACCTCGCCTACGCCTTCAAGGGCAAGGCCGTGGAATTCGCCGATGTCCTCAAGATGGGCCGTACCCAGCTCATGGACGCGGTGCCGATGACCCTCGGCCAGGAATTCGACGGGTTCCACGCCACCATGAAGGAGGATGTGGCCCGGCTGAACGAGATCGTCGGTCTGTTCCGCGAGGTCAATCTCGGTGCCACCGCCATCGGCACCGGCATCAACGCGGACCCGCGCTATGCGTCCCTGGCGGTGGAGGAGCTGTCGCGCATCTCCGGGCACCCGATGGTGCTCGCTTCGAACCTGATCGAGGCGACGTCCGATCTCGGCGCGTTCGTGCTGTTCTCGGGCGTGCTGAAGCGCGTGGCGGTGAAGCTCTCCAAGATCTGCAACGATTTGCGCCTGCTCTCGAGCGGGCCGCGCACTGGCTTCGGCGAGATCCGGCTGCCGGCCGTCCAGGCCGGTTCCTCGATCATGCCGGGCAAGGTCAACCCGGTGATCCCGGAAGTGGTGAATCAGGTCGCTTTCCTGGTGATCGGCCACGACCTCACCGTGACCCTCTGCGCCGAGGGAGGGCAACTCCAGCTCAATGCCTTCGAGCCGACCATCGGATACTGCGTTCTCAGTTCCCTGCGCATGCTCACCGCCGCGGTGGATACCCTCACGAAACGCTGCATCGAAGGGATCGAGGCCGATCGTGAACGCTGCCGCTCCCTGGTCCATGGTTCCATCGGCCTCGTGACCGCCCTGGTGCCGGCACTGGGATACGAGGCGTGTTCGAGGGTGGCCCAGCGCGCCCTGGCGGAGAATCGCCCGGTCGCCGACATCGTGTTGGAGGACGGACTTCTGACGGAGACCCAGCTCGATCACCTGCTTGAACTCGAGGCGATGACCCGTCCGTCCCGTGTGAGGCGCAACAATCCAGGAGCCTGACGGCCATCGCCAAAAAATGACCCCTCCCTCCCTCCGGCACGGATGCGTCGGCCGGCGCCGGATCGGGCCAAGGTCCGATTCATGACGGTCCGGTGACGGTGCGAAGCACAAAAACTAAGCAAAGGGTGCGTTGGCGGGGTCAACTCATCTCAATAGCGCCGCAGGATGCATTGGTTTTCTTCTCCGAGCCCTCCCTCTCCACATCGATCTGTCCCGGCGATGACATGGTTTGCCGCCTGACGAACGTTGCAGCGCCGCCACAGCAGTTCAGAACCGATGTGGCATTCGCGATTCCGAGTTGCTCGCAGGAACCCGCTCGCACAGAGTGAATACGCACTGGGGAAACCCCGGGGCGCGGTCGGAACGGGGCACTCAAGTCCTGCCGGCTAACAAATAAAGGCAAACGAACGCCGGTCCATGCCGGGTTGAAGTTGCCTGTCCCTCGGGTCTCGAAGCTTTTGGAGATATCAATGAAGCTCTTGAAGAGCTCACTCCTCGGTACTGCCGCAGCCTTTGCGTCGGTCGCTGGAGCGCATGCCGCCGACCTTCCCGTGAAGAAGGCCGTGCCGATCGAATACGTCCGCGTCTGCTCCGCCTACGGCGCCGGCTTCTTCTACATCCCCGGAACGGATACCTGCATCCGTCTCTCGGGCCGCGCCCGCCTCGACATCGGCTACCAGCCGACGGACAGCCGCTCCGGCGGCAACGGCGACACGACCGGCTATATCGGTCTCGCCCGCATCAACGTCGATGCCCGCACCCAGACGGCCTACGGCACCCTGCGCGCCTTCACCCGCATCCAGTTCGCCTCGCGCACCGGCTCCACCGGCGGCCTCCGCTCCGGCACCCAGGAGCGCATCGGCTCGGCCTTCAGCGCCACCGGTCAGGATCAGTTCGGTCGCGCCCAGCAGTTCGTGAACACCGACAAGGCGTTCATCCAGTTCGCCGGCCTCACCGCCGGTCGCGCTTCCTCGTTCTTCGACTTCTACGCACACGACTTCGAGTTCGCCGGCGCGACGCTCAACTCCGACGTCCAGTCCACCAACCTCCTCGCCTATTCCGCGAAGTTCGGTGAAGGCTTCTCGGCTACGGTTTCGCTCGAAGACCCGACCTTCCGTCGCAACACGATCTACTCGCAGACCTACGTTGTCGGCGCCGGTACGGCCAGTGCGCCTTCACCGATCTTCGTCGGCCCCGGTGGGCTTGGCAGCAACTTCCAGAACTTCGACGTTGCCCAGCGCAACCGCATGCCCGACTTCGTCGGCGTCCTGCGCTATGATGCTGCCTGGGGTTCGGCTCAGATCTCTGCCGCCGTCAAGGAAGTCAATGTCGGCAATACGATCGCTGGCGTGACAAGCGTTGCCACAGCTCCCGGATTCGGCGGCTTCTCTGCGGTCACCGAGCGGCCGTCTAACGAATACGGCTGGGCTGTCCAGGGTGGCGTGAAGATCAACACCCCGTTCATCGCTCCCGGCGATACCCTGTACCTGCAGGGTGCCTATGGCGAGGGTTCCACCCTCTACACGGGCTACTCGTCCTACAACGGCAGCTACACATCCATCGCCAGCACCATCAACGGCGCTGCCTTCGATCCCTTCATGTCCGACGCCACGCTCAACCCCTTCACGGGCAAGATCGAGCTGTCCACCAGCTTCACCGTGGTCGGTTCGTTCCTGCACTACTGGTCGCCTGAGTGGCGTTCGGCCGTGTTCGGCAGCTACGGCGAGCTCTCCTTCGCCCGTGGCGCTCGCGCCGCCAATGCGGCGGCGTTCCAGACCACCGGTGCGACTGGTCAGTTCACCGGCGTTCCCGGCCAGGTCTCCTTCGACGTCAGCCCGGTTCTGCGTGACACCTACCAGATCGTCGCTGGCGCGAGCCTGATCTGGTCGCCGGTGAAGGATCTCGATATCGGTGTCGAAGGCTTCTACACCAAGGTCGGCGTTCAGAACGGCCGCGTCGTGGATCGCACCCAGTCGAGCGGCACTGTCAACGCTGCGAACATCGCCTCCGGCGCCGTTCGCACCGTGACCGCCGACGACACCTACCAGGTGCGTATGCGCGTCCAGCGCGACTTCTAAGCATCGATGGTCGGCGGGATCGGAGCCATGCTCCGATCCCGCAAGATCACTCAAGATGTTCTGAAAAAGGTCCGGCTGCAAAGCCGGGCCTTTTTCATGTGCTGTGCCGGTCCGGGGTCCTCATCTTCTCAGACCTGTTGCAATTTCAAATGCGGGGCATTGTTTCGCCGAAATGGATCCCGGTCGCGCGCACGGCACGCCGATTGCTATAACGTCGTCGAGCGGTTGACATCTCCGGTGAGGCCTCATTCACCGATTGCGATGGGCGAGACCGCTGCTACGTTGAGCCTCACGTGCCGGTCGTCCGATCGGCGAGAACCCCTCCGGGAGCCAGCCTTCACATGCATTTTGGTCATCACAGGTCCACCGCTCTGTCGGCGGCGGTCGTCCTCGCATCGGCAATGGGCATCACGCTCGGCGCATCCGGTGCCAGTGCCCAGGAACTGACCGGCACCCTCAAGAAGATCAAAGAGACCGGCGAAATCACCATCGGCTATCGCGACGCCTCGGTCCCGTTCTCCTACCTCGACGGCGACCAGAAGCCGGTCGGCTACGCCTTCGAGATCTGTAAGAAGATCGCCGAGGCGGTGAAGACCAACCTGAAGCTGACGAAGCTCGAGGTGAAGCTCAATCCCGTCACCTCCGCCACCCGGATCCCGCTGATCGCCAACGGCACCGTCGATCTGGAATGCGGCTCGACCACCAACAATGTCGACCGCCAGAAGCAGGTCGCCTTCACCAACACCCACTTCCTCACCGCCACCCGCTACGTGGCGAAGAAGTCGGCCAAGCTCGACACGATCGAGGATCTGAAGGGCAAGACCGTCGTGTCCACCTCGGGCACCACCAACATCCGCCAGATCAACGAGGCCAACACCGCCCGCAGCCTCGGCCTGACGATCCTGCCCGCCAAGGATCACGCCGAAGCCTTCCTCATGGTCGAGACCGGCCGCGCCGCCGCCTTCGTGATGGACGACGTGCTCCTCGCGTCATTGGCCGCCAGCTCGAAGGAGCCGGGTGCCTACGCCATCTCCAGCGAGGCCCTGTCGAAGCCCGAGCCCTACGGCATCATGCTCCGCAAGGACGACGCGCCGTTCAAGGCCGTGGTCGATGAGGCGACGGCCAAGCTCTACAAGAGCCCCGAGGGCAAGGCCCTGTACGAGACCTGGTTCACCAAGCCGATCCCGCCGCGCGGCATCAACCTCAGCCTTCCCATGAGCGAGCCCATGAAGAAGGCCTTCGAGTCGCCGAGCGACAGCGCCGACCCGGCCGCCTACTAAGCCGCCGCATCGGAGCAGACGACAGGCGATGAATTACAACTGGAACTGGCGGATCTTCTTCGAACCGTCGCCGGAAGGCACCGGCACCTATGCCGACATGCTTCTCTCCGGCCTCTCTTGGACGATCGCCACGGCGCTCTGTTCCTGGATCATCGCCTTCTCCCTCGGCTCGCTCATCGGGGTGCTGCGCACCCTTCCGAGCCGGGGGGCCCAACGGGTCGGCACCACCTATGTGGAGCTGTTCCGCAACATCCCGCTCCTCGTGCAGATGTTCCTCTGGTTCTACGTGGTGCCGGAGATCCTGCCCGGCTCCTGGGGGACCTGGCTGAAGCAACTGCCGAACTCGTCGTTCTACACGGCGGTCATCTGCCTCGGCTTCTTCACGGCCTCCCGCGTCGCCGAGCAGGTCCGCACCGGCATCGAGACCTTGCCGCGCGGCCAGCGCATGGCCGGCACGGCTCTGGGCCTCACCACGTGGCAGACCTATCGCTACGTGCTGCTGCCCAACGCCTACCGGGTGATCCTGCCGCCGCTGACCTCCGAGTTCCTGAACAACCTCAAGAACACCTCGGTGGCGCTCACCATCGGCCTGCTCGAACTCACCGCGCGGGCACGCTCGATGCAGGAATTCTCCTCGCAGGTCTTCGAATCCTTCACGGCGGCGACGGTCATCTATCTCGGCATCAGCCTGATCGTCGTGACGGTGTCGAGCAAGCTCGAGACCCGCATCGCCGTCCCGGGATCGCGCTGATGACGGCGCGTTCCTTCTCCCCATCCTTCGCGACCGTCAGACGGGACTAGAGGACCGATGTTCACGGATTTCGACTTCGGAGTCGTCCTCTCATCCTTGCCGTACCTGTTCGGGACGGGAATGGTGTTCACGCTGACGCTCACCGCGCTCGCCGCCTCGGGCGGCATCATCCTCGGCACCATCATCGCGATGATGCGTCTCTCCGGGATCACCGCCCTGGCGCTCCCGGCCAAGATCTACGTGAACTTCATGAGGTCGCTGCCGCTCGTTCTGGTGATTTTCTGGTTCTACTTCCTCGTTCCCTATATCGGCCAATGGATGACGGGCGCGTCGCGGCCGATCTCGGTGGGTGCCTTCACCTCGGCCCTCGTCACCTTCACCCTGTTCGAGGCGGCGTTCTTCTCCGAGATCATGCGCGCGGGCATCCAGGCGATCCCGAAGGGGCAGACGGCGGCGGCGCAGGCCATCGGCCTGACCTACGGCCAGACCATGCGGACGGTGATCCTGCCGCAGGCCTTCCGCAACATGCTGCCGCTGCTGCTGACCCAGACCATCGTGCTCTTCCAGGACACGTCCCTGGTCTACGTCATCTCCCTCACCGACTTCCTCGGCGCCGCCTCGAAGGTCGCCCAGCGCGATGGTCGTCTCGTGGAGATGTATCTGTTCGCCGCGGCCGTCTACCTGGTGATCTGCATCACCGCCTCGACCCTCGTCCGGCGTCTTCAGCGCCGCGTCGCCATCATCCGCTAAGCTCTCGAGGATCCGTCATGTCCGCCATCGATCCCCAGGCTTCGACGAAGCCGATGATCGCCATCGACAACATCAGCAAATGGTATGGCCCGGTCCAGGTTCTCAACGGCTGTACGACGCAGGTCACCAAGGGCGAGGTGGTCGTCGTCTGCGGCCCCTCCGGGTCGGGCAAGTCCACCCTCATCAAGACGGTCAACGCCCTGGAGCCGATCCAGAAGGGGGCGATCACCGTCGACGGCATCGGCGTCCAGGCCAAGGGCACCAATCTGCCCAAGCTGCGCGCCCGCGTCGGCATGGTGTTCCAGCATTTCGAGCTGTTCCCCCACCTGTCGATCATCGACAACCTGATGCTCGGCCAGTGCAAGGTGCTGGGACGGGCCAAGGACGATGCCCATGACCGCGGCCTGAAGCTCCTCGGGCGGGTCGGCCTCTCGGCGCATTCGCACAAATATCCGGGCCAGCTCTCCGGCGGACAGCAGCAGCGCGTCGCCATCGCCCGCGCCCTGTCGATGAACCCCATCGTCATGCTGTTCGATGAGCCGACATCGGCCCTCGACCCGGAGATGGTCGGCGAGGTCCTCGACGTGATGATCGAGCTCGCCCGCGAAGGCATGACGATGATGGTCGTCACCCACGAGATGGGCTTTGCCCGCAAGGTGGCCAACCGCGTGGTGTTCATGGATCGCGGCGAGATCGTCGAGGACGCCACCAAGGACGACTTCTTCGACAAGCCGCGTTCCGAGCGCGCGCAGACCTTCCTGTCGAAGATCCTGGCTCACTGATTCCCAACGACGGGCGAGGGCAATCCATGCTCTCGCCCCTGCAATCCCGTGGCTACCGGCTCAGGCATAGCCCGGCGTGGCCTCCGCCCGCCGCCGAATCGTTGCCGCGATCGCGTCCAGGCGCTCGCCGCCGACGAACGCCCGGACGGCCAGGAAGTAGGTTTCCTCGCCCAGCGGCAGGTAATCGAGCGCGAACCGCTCCGCGATGGCGCGGGTGCCCATTCCCACATCGGCCGCCCCTGATGCGATCAGGGCCGCGACGGCCTGATGCGTGAATTCCTCCGTCTCGTATCCGCGAATATCGCGCCCGCGGATGCCGGCCTCGGCGCAGAGCCTGTCGAACCAGATCCGCGTCCCCGCACCGAGTTGCCGGTTGACGAAGCGGATGCCGCCCGCGGTCAGGTCCGTGATGGCGTAGACGGCGAAAGGATTGCCCCGCTGCAGCATCAGGCCCTGCTCGCGCCGCAGGACCGGGCGTGTGAGGAGGGCCGGGTCGGCGAGGATATCGGCGAAAACCGAGCCCGGATCGGGCGTGGCCGCGCCGAAATGGAACCCCGCCCCATCGGCCCGCCCGGCCTTGAGGTGAGAGAGCGCGTCCATGCTCCCCGCGATGGTGACCGCGATGCCGCCCATCTCGCGGAGCGCGTCGAGCAGGACGGAATCGTGGCTGACCGCGAAGGTCAGGGGGCCGGCGGCGCGTCCGATCAGGCCAGTGAGCGTCGCCTCCAACCGCCTCTCTTCTCGCGCGACGATCTCTCCGCTCGCCCGCGATGCTGTGACGAGCGCTTGGTGGAAAGCGGCGCCGAAGGGCGTCAGAACGCTGCCGTGCCCCTTGGTCTTGCGGATGACGGGTTGCCCGAGCGCGTCCTCCAAAATCTGGAATCGGCCCCAGGCCGAGCGATAGGACAGGTCGAGCCGCGCCGCGGCACCTTGCAGCGACCCTTCCGAGGCGACGGCGTCCAGAAGCGCCAGGGTCTGGGCGAAGGCGAGTTGCCGGCCCGCTGCCGCAATGGTCCCGTCAAGGATCAATCCCACCTTCATAGGCAATCCGTTTCCTATTGAACTGGCAGGGAGAGGGATAGCATGAGGGGGTGAGAGTGCCTCACAAAACTCCCCGTCCCGGTCGGCTCTTACTCGCAGCACCACGGCGCAGCGGGAGCTTTGCGAGAGGCACTCGCCGCGCGCAGCACCCGAGCCATGCTTCAGACCTTCGAGGAGACGATCAGACGGCTCGCCGCCCTCGATCCGGAGGTGGTGGCCATCGCCGGCCTGTCGCTGCAGGTGAGCCTGTCGGCGGTGGGGCTCGGCACCCTCGTCGGCGTGCCCCTCGGGGCCCTCGTCGCCGTGTCGGCATTTCCGGGGCGAAGGCTGGTGGTCAGTCTTCTCAACGCGGCGATGGGCCTGCCGCCGGTGGTGATCGGCCTCGTCCTCTATCTTCTCCTGTCGCGGTCCGGTCCGCTGGGAGGGCTGGGCCTCCTGTTCACGCCGGGCGCGATGATCGCGGCGCAGACGGTTCTGGTCGTCCCGCTCATCGCCGCCCTCGCACGCCAGATCGTCGCCGATGCGGAGGAGCATCTCGGCGAGCAGCTTCGCTCCCTCGGCCTCGGACCCGCCCGGCGGGCCGCGATCCTGATCTACGATACGCGCTTCTCCCTGGTGACGGCGATTCTCGCCGCATTCGGCCGCGCCATCTCGGAGATCGGGGCCGTCCTGGTCGTGGGCGGCAATATCGATGGGCATACCCGCACCATGACGACGGCGATCTCCCTGGAGACACAGAAGGGAGACCTGCCCCTCGCCTTGGCCCTCGGCCTCGTCCTCATCGCCATCGTTCTCGTCGTCAGCGCCACCGCCTCGCTGCTCCGCTCCCATGCCATGCGGGCCTACGGATGAGCACGGCACTCCCCATCGTCATCGAAGGCTTGCGCTACCGGGTGGGAGACATGCCCATCCTCAACGGCATCGACCTGTCGGTGACGTCCACCGGCATCACGGCGATCGTCGGCGCGAACGGCGCCGGCAAGAGCGTGCTCCTGCGCCTCATCGACGGATTGCTGGCACCGACGGGCGGGACCATCCGCATCGGGCCATCCGACCGTCCTCCTCCGAGCACCGCCTTCGTGTTCCAGCGGCCGGGCCTCGTCCGTGCCAGCGCCGCCGCCAACGTGGCCCTGGCGCTCGCGCCGCTCGGCCTCGGCGTGGGCGAGCGGGCCGAACGGGTGCGGGCCGCGCTCCGCCATGTGGGGCTCGCCGAGCGGGCCGGCGCTCCGGCCACCCGCCTGTCGGGGGGCGAGCAGCAGCGCCTCGCCCTCGCGCGGGCATGGGCGCGGGCGCCCGATCTCCTCCTTCTCGACGAGCCCACCGCCAATCTCGATCCGGCCTCGTCCCACGTCATCGAAGATCTCGTGGCGTCGATGGCGGTGGCCGGCACGAAGGTCGTGCTGGTCTCGCACAATCTCGGTCAGGTCATGCGTCTGGCCGAGGATGTGGTCGTCCTCGCCGGGGGGCTCGCTGTCGAGCATGGACCCGTGCGCACCACCCTGTCATCCCCCCGTTCGCCGCAGGCGCGGGCCTATCTCACCGGAGAAATGCCATGGACTTCCTTCGCCGCTCTCTCCTGAGCCTCGGCCTCCTCGTCGCCGTCTCCGGGCTGTCGTCCGTACCGGGTGTCGCCGAGCCCGCCGAGACCATCACGGTGGCCTCCACCACATCCACCGAACAATCCGGCTTGTTCAAGGAGCTGCTGCCGGCATTCACCCAGGCCAGCGGCATCGGCGTGAAGGTGGTCGCCCTCGGCACAGGGCAGGCCCTCGATGCGGCCCGACGCGGGGATGCCGATGTCGCCCTCGTCCACGACACCGCCGCCGAAGAGAAATTCGTCGGCGAGGGGTGGAGCACGAAGCGCTATCCCGTGATGTACAACGACTTCGTCATCGTCGGCCCGAAGGACGATCCGGCCGGCGCGGCCGGCTCCAGCGTCGTCGAGGCCCTGCGCAAGATCGCCGCCGCCAAGGCGCCCTTCGTCTCGCGCGGCGACCGCTCGGGCACCCACAGTGCCGAGCTGCGCTACTGGACAGAGGCCGGCCTCGATCTCAGTGCCGTGCGCGGTGATTGGTACAAGGATGTGGGCCAGGGGATGGGGCCGGCGCTCAACACTGCCTCGGCCGCCAATGCCTACCTGCTCAGCGACCGGGGCACGTGGCTGTCGTTCAAGAACCGGGGCGACCTCAAGATCCTGGTGGAAGGCGACAAGCGCCTTTTCAACCAATACGGCGTGATGGTCGTGAACCCGGAAAAACATCCGCATGTGAAGGCGAAGGCGGCGCAGGCCTTCGTGGATTGGCTCATCTCGGCCCCGGGCCAGGCGGCCATCGCGGCCTACCGGATCAACGGAGAGCAGCTCTTCTTTCCCAATGCCGAAGCCCGATGACGTCCGGTCCCCGACGAAAGGGCGCGCCGCGCCGCCCTTGACACCTTACGCGTGCCGCGCACCTTCCTTGGTCAATCGCGCCGTTGCAGTTGCGGCGGCTGGTCTCGGGAGGGCCGTGTCATGATGGATTCGGGTATCAGAGGATTGTCCATCGTCGCCGTGACGGCGGCGATGACGATGGTTCCGGCAATCGCTTCGGCCGAATCGCCGGGCAAACCGGCCGATATCTGCAAGGAGCTCACCGCGTTCCTGCATCCGCCGGCTCAGCCGGCCGCGTCCGGTTCGGCTACGGCTCAGACGAGCACGGCCGTCACCGCTCCGGGCTCGGGCTCGCAGAAACCCTCCGGCAGTGAGACGCAGAAGGATTCGGGCCTGAGCGGTCCGACGGCCTCCAACGGTCCCGGTGCCTCCGGTCCCCAGGGGGCGACCCAGAACGCCGCGGCCCCCTCGGGCGCGTCGGCCCAGGCCCCAGCCCCCGCTGCCGCCCCCGTCGCTCCGTCCGCACCACCGCCGAAGACGCCGAGTGCCGCCTTCATCGAACAGGGCGATGCCGCCGCCGGTGCCAACGACATCGCCGCGTGCCAGCGGGTCGCCCGGATGATCCGCCGCGACGGTGTCGTCATGCCGTCACCGCTCATGTCGCTGGCCGCCCTCGACCTCAAATATCTCGAAGCGGCGCGGTAAGTCCGATCTCGTCTCGACAACGAAAAACGGCCCCTTGCGAGGGGCCGTTTTTCGTTGGTCACCGGCCTCGCAGCCTATTTGACCCGATGCGTCTGCGAATGCCCGTGTCAGAGTCGACCACCCGCCAAAGTCGATCATTCCAACCCATGACCTCATCCTGAGGTGCCCGCGTCAGCGAGCCTCGAAGGAGGCCTCCAGAAGCCGCTTCGATATCTGGAGCCCTCCTTCGAGGCCTTCGCGACGCTACGGCACCTCAGAATGAGGTAAAGTCTTGGAAATACAGCTGAAAGCAGTGATAAACATCTGACGTTTGGTGCCCGCCGCCGGGGCTGCCCACGACCCATTGCGGACTCGTGATTGGACGTGAGACACTGCAGGCCAGACGCCCTGATTGTCGAACACGATGCCTCCACCCTTCAAGGTCGAACTGGCCGAACACAATCCACATTGGTCGGTAGCGGCACTCGCGGAAGCGTCCGTTCTGCAGGATGCGCTCGGTTCAGCCCTGTTGATCGTGCACCACATCGGATCAACGGCCATCCCAGGCTTAAGGGCGAAGCCAATCCTCGATCTCCTGCCTGTCGTCCGAAGCATCGGCGAGATGGACTTGAGGAAGACGAACCTCGAACAAATCGGTTACGACTGGTGGGGTGAGTTTGGGCTTCCTGGGCGGCGTTACGTCACAAGGGACGAGCCGGGCACCGGGCGGCGTCTTGTTCAGGTGCACTGCTATGAAATTGGTGCGCCGGACATCGACCGGCATCTCGCTTTTCGCGACTACCTTCGGGAGCGACCAGAGATCGTTGCCTCCTACGAGCATGAGAAAGCTCGCTGCCGGGCACTCTATCCCAACGACTCTCACGCGTATGGCGCATGCAAGAGTGCATGGATCGAGGCCATTGAAGCTGCCGCTCTGGCTGATTGGCGGCGCTCCTCATTGTGACGGGACTATTCAGCTAAACCGTACGACAGCTAACGACCCAGCCCGGTCGTTCGCGGGGTTTTGTGTGAAACCCGAAAGCAGTCATTGGTTCGCCTTGCTCGACGAACATCTGATCTGGAGAAGCAACTGATTGGGAACGCCAGCGAGACGGATGGTGCCGACCGGCGGCAAACTCAAGAAGGATGGCGTCGAGCAACCAAGTCTTTTGATAGGGCCACATAGGAGCCCGCGTTTCCGATAACGGCGTAACCTGCCGCTTCGTAGAAATGCATGGCAGGATTTCCTTCGAAAACATGAAGATCAGCAGTCTCGCATCCCAGTCGAGCCGCATTCTCTTCGAAACGTGCCAGCAGAGAACGCCCAATCGCGCGCCGTCGGTAATTGGGCTTGACATGGATAGAGGCAAGGGTCGCAGTTTGGGACGCCTTCTCCCAAAACACGTAGCCAACTTTCTCATCGCCGACTGCGGCAACGACTGTATGCGGCAGGCAACGCACCCATTGTTCGAGGTGGCGATGCATCGCCGACTGCCACGCATGAACGTTCTGTGGCTCGTAGTCTACGATGTAGGCGCGTTCGAGTTGGTAAATTAAAGGAAGGTCGGCTGGCTCCCCCGGCAAAAGATGGATGTCGTGCCAATCGCCCACGTTCAATCGTCCTCGATGATTTGATATCGAACAGCTCTTGCCGGAAAGCAGACCGCCGGCAAACCACCCATCGGTGACGCTCAGGGCGGGTCCCATCCGTCAGGTTTTGACCGCTGGCCTCAACGACGGCCCTGATCGACGATCGGCTCGGGCGAAGCGGTCGCCCGTTTCCAGATGAACGCCACGGCGACGACGAGCACGGCGCAGAGCGCGGCGGCGGCCTGGTGCGCGTGGGGCACGGAGGCCACATGTTCGGCGATGTAGGGATCGGTGACGATCATCTCGCCGGCGATCCAGCCCAGAAGCGCGGCCCCCGCCCAGATGACCAGGGGAAACCGCTTCAGCAGCGTCGTGATGAGGGAAGCGCCCGCCACGATGAGCGGGATCGACAGCAGCAGGCCGAAGACGAACAGCGAGACTTCGCCCTTTGCCACGGCGGCGATGGCGACGACGTTGTCGAGACTCATGACGGCGTCGGCGATGGCGATGGTCCGCACCGCCTTCCACAGGGTCGCGCTGTCTCCGACCGCGTGGTTTTCCTCGTCTTCGCCGAGGGCCAGCTTCACCGCGATCCAGAGGAGCAGGAGCCCGCCGCCGATCCGCAGGAACGGCACCGCCAGCAGATAGGTGATGATGACCGCGAAGAGGATGCGCAGTCCCACGGCCGTCCCCGCGCCGAGGAGGATGCCGGTGCGGCGCTGCTCGGGGGGGAGGGATCGGCACGCCATGGCGATGACGACCGCGTTGTCACCGGAGAGGAGCAGGTCGATCCAGACGATCTGCAGCACCGAGACGAGGAAATGCGAGTCGAGAAAGTCCATCGGCGCTTTCGGTCGGGTCGGAGTGGCAATGGAGACAGGTGAGCGGCCCCCCGCTCGAAAGCCGAGAGAGCTCGGCCTCGACCGGGCACATCGTGCCGGAGCCCGCGCAATGCAAGCGTCGGTTACGCTCTCCGGGAGGGAGACGGGAGATTCCCGTCAGTACAGCAACGCGTGCGGATAAACCTCGATCGTGTCGCCGGGCTCGATCGCGGTCACGTCGTCGTGGAGTGCCGCCAGCCCGTCGCTCCCCGTGAGCGAGGTGAGGAGGCCGGCCCCGTCACGGGGGAACTTCACCGCCTCCAACCCGCCATCGGCGACGCGCCTCAGGCTGACGCGCACGAACTCGCGGCGGCCGGCTTTCTTGCGATAGGCGAAGGTGGAGCGGACCGGGATGGCGAGGGGCGCTTCGAGGTGTTCGCCGCCCAGGCGTGCCAGCAAGGGGCGCACCACGAAGAGCAGGGTCACGTAGGCGGCCACGGGATTGCCCGGCAACCCGACGAAGGGCGTGCCCCACACGACGCCCATGGCCACCGGCCGGCCCGGCTTGATGCCGAGCCGCCAGAACACCAGGCTGCCGACGCTCTCCACCGCCGGTTTCACGTGGTCCTCCTCGCCGGTGGAGACCCCGCCGGAGGTGAGGAGGAGATCGTGGGCGGACGCCGCCTCGGCGAGGTGGGCTGCGAGAACAGCCCGGTCGTCGCGCAGGATTCCGAGGTCGCTCACCTGCGCGCCGAGGCGCTTCAGCAGGGCGACCAGCATCACCCGGTTGGAATCGTGGATCGCCCCCGGCGCCAGGACGGCGCCCGGTTCGGCGAGTTCGTCGCCGGTGGAGAACACCGCCACCTTGAGACGGCGGCGGACGGCCAGGGACGAGCGACCGGTGGCGGCGGCCAAGGCCACGTCCTGCGGCGAGAGGCGCCGCCCGGCGGTGACGATGGTGCCGCCCTTGGGTACGTCCTCGCCCGCGAGCCGGCGGTTCGCCCCGCGCTTCAGGCCCGGCGGCAGGACGATGCCGGTCCCCTCCAGCGTCACGTCCTCCTGCATGAAGACCGTGTCGGCGCCGCCCGGCATCCGCGCGCCGGTGAAGATGCGGACCGCGCTCGGGCCGCCCGCCATCGTCAGTCCGGCTTGGCCGGCGGCGACCCGGCCTTCGACGATCATCCGCGTCTCAGCCGAAGGGGCGAGGTCGGCATGGCGCACGGCGTAGCCGTCCACCGCCGAATTGTCGAAGGGCGGCAGGTCGATCCCGGCGGTCGCGTCCTCCGCCGCGACGCGTCCATCCGCCTCGTGCAGCGGCACGGTCTCGATCCCGGCCAGGACCGGAAGCCGCTCGGCGATCAGCGCGAGGGCGTCGTCGACGCTCATCAATCGTCCGCCGAAGGCGAAGCAATCGTCAGTCAGCTGCGCCATGGCCTTCGATCCTGTTCAGGATGGCATCGACCGGTTCCGCCAGGGACGCGACGAGATCGGCGATGGCCGCCACGTCGTCGAGATCGACAACGGGAAGCCCCGCCTCCGGGAACGCCCGGTCGCTGGCGACGGCGACGATGTTCTCGTCCTGCGGATGAAGCGGCGGACGGCCGTTGGCGTTCCGATGGATTTCGATCTTTGGATGGCCCTCGCGCTTGAAACCTTCCACCAGCACGAGATCGCAGGGGCTGAGACGGCGCAGCAACTCGGCGAGGCTCGCCTCTTCGCCGTCGCGCACCTCGTGCATCTGCACCCAGCGAACAGCGGACGAGATCAGCACCTCCGACGCGCCGGCCTGGCGATGCCGGTACGAATCCTTGCCCGGCTGATCCACGTCGAAGGCGTGATGCGCGTGCTTGATGGTGGAGACCGTCAGCCCCCGCGCGATCAGCGCGGGAATGAGCTTGGCGAGCAGTGTCGTCTTGCCCGCCCCGCTCCAGCCGGCAAGGCCCATCACCCGCATGGCGTGCTCCGTCATGGCAGGGTCCGCGCGCGGGGAAAGTCGAGTTCGGCCAGGGCCGAATCGGTCTCCGGCTCGCCGAGGAGGGAGAGGAAGGCGGCGAGCGCCGGTTCCCGCGCCCGGTCCTCGGCATAGGCGAAATCGTAGCGCTCGTCGGTGAGCGGCAGGCAGCCGAGGCCGTAGGCGCGGGCGACGCTCTCGATGGCGACACCCCAATCCGCCCGGCCCTGGGCCACGGCGGCGGCGACGGCATTGTGTGAGCGGGGCTGGTTCCAGAACCCCGGCGGCCGGGCGCCGTTCAGCACCCCGTCGATGAGGAGCCGCGTCCCCGAGCCGGTGTTGCGGTTCACCATGATCGCGTCCGGGTCGCGGACCAGGGCCGAGACCGCCTCCGCCGCGTCGCGCCCCGCGAACCGGGCATCGCCGGGGCGGAACACGACGCCCTGCATCCGCCCCCACCCCTCCGCGAGGCGCAAGCTCGGCGTGAGGAAGGGCGTGTTGTAGCGGCCGGTCTCGGGGTCGAGGAGATGCATCGCTGCGATGTCGCATTCGCCCCGCTTGAGGGAGGCGAGGCCCCCGGAGGAGCCGACCCAGATGGTGCGGGCGCGGATGCCGCGTTCGGCCAGGCGTCCGACGACGGCGTCGAGGCCGATGCAATGGCTGCCCACGATGGTGAGGTCGGGCGCGCGGGTGCCGGCCCCGATCCGCGACAGGTTCACCCGCTCGCCGGCCTCCATCCCCGCCCGCGCGGCGGGGATCGCGAAGAAGCCGTCGGCCTGGGAGAAGGCCGTCACCGAGCCGGAGCCCTTGGAGAGCGGGACCGCGACGGGAGCGTCCCGCCCATGGGTGAGCGAGGCCATGACGAATTCCATCCGCCCGCGTTCGGAGGCGATGCGCTGGGGAAGGACCGCCTCGACGCTGTCCTCCTCCCGTGGGGGAAGCCCCGCCAGCGACCGGACGAGGGGCACCACGAATTCGTGGAAGGTGAACATCGCCGAAGTCGGGAAACCGGGCAGGACGACGATGGCCTTGTCCTGCGCCTTGGCGAGGCAGAGGGGCTTGCCGGGTTTGAGGGCGACGCCGTGGACGAGGATACCGGGCTCGCCGAGGCGGGAAAGGATGCGGTGCGAGACGTCGCCCGCGCCCTTCGAGGTGCCGCCCGACAGGACGACGACGTCGCAGTCCGACAGGGCCGCGCGGATCGCGGCTTCGAGCGCCGCCTCGTTATCCGCGACGATGCCGAAGGCCACGGGGTCGCCGCCATTCTCGGCGACCGAGGCTGCGATGATGGCCCCGTTGGAATCGTAGATCCCGGCGCCCGGCAGGGGCTGGCCCGGAGCCACCAGTTCGTCGCCGGTGGAGAGCACGGCGATTCTCGGGCGGCGCACCACCTCGACCTCGGCGAGGCCGCAGGCGGCGAGCATGCCGATCTCCCGCGCCGTGATCACGGTGCCCTTGCGCAGAACGGTCTCGCCGCGCGCCATGTCGGAGCCGGCATAGCCGACGAATTGCCCGGGTGCGGCTACCCGGTCGAGGTCGATGGCTAGCGGTCCTTCGCCGGATGCGATGCCGGTGGCCTCCACCATCACCACCGCGTCGGCCCCGCGCGGCATCACGCCGCCGGTGGCGATGGCCGTCGCCGTGCCGGGCAGGACGACGAGCCGGGGCGCGACGCCGCAGGCGAGGATCTCGTGATTGAGGCCGAGCCGGCGCGGCTCGGCCTGGCTCGCGCCCATCGTGTCGGAAGCGCGGAGGGCGAAACCATCGACGAGGGCGCGGTCGAAGGGAGGCACGTCGATGGGCGAGGCGACATCACCCGCCAAGGCGCGTCCGAGGCAGGCGGCCAGCGGCACGCTCTCCGCCGGCAGCGCGGCATGCGGGATCGCCGTGCGAAACCGTGCGACGGCCTCGTCCCGGCCGACCACCTGGAGGAACTGCTCCTGGCGTGCCGCGCGCGACAGCCTCGCCAGGAAATCCTCTTTCGTCTCAGCTCCGTCGGGGCGGTTCACAGGGGCACGATCTCGATCCACTCGCCTTCAGGGTAGCCTTCCCGCTCCGGCGGCACCAGAACCGCGCCCTCGGCGAGGATCAGGCGACGCAGCGGTAGATCCCCGCCGCCGATGGGCTCCACCCCATCCCGCGTCATCCGCACGAAGACGATCTCGCTCATGCCGACGGTCGAGGCGATCTTCCGGGTCAGGCGGCCTTTGACGCCCTCGGGCGGAACCGCGCCTGAGAGCCGGGCCAGTAAGGGCCGCCCGAGGGCGAGGAATGACGCGAGGGCGGCCTCGGGCCGGCCGGACAGCAACAGGACCGGGACCGTCCCGATCCGGCCGAAGCCGGCGCTCTCCCCCGGATGCAGGGCGATCCCGTGCGCGTCGAGGCGGCCCACCTGGGCGAGGGCCTCCGCACACTGATCGGTGCGGCCGAACCCGGTGCCGCCGACGACGAACACCGCGTCGGCCCCATCGACCCGCATCGCCGCGACGATGGAGTCCACGTCACGGGCTGAGTCGCTCGACGTGACCCGCACTCCCGCCGCCAAGGCCAGATCGGCGACTGCCGAGGCCGACCCATGACCGATCCCGACGATATGGAGACGGGGCCTTCGGACCAAGACCGTAGCGATCCTGGCCTCGCCAAGGGCCAGGGCACGAAGCGCCGTCAAACGCTCGCCAGCGCACGCCAGTAAGTCCCCGCGCGCGACCTCCTGACCGACGCGGGAGACGCCCTCGCCCTGCGCCGCATCGGAGACGATGTCCCCATCGGCGCCGACCGCGTCCGGCGTCAGCACGGTGTCAGTGCGCGGCGGCAGCGCGTCGCCATCCTCCACCCATGGGGGCGGTCCACGCAGGGTGACGGGTGCGTAGGGGGAGGCCCCGGTCACATCCCCGGCGGCCACGGCCCAACCGTCACGGCGCGCTCGCGGTTCGGCGGGACGATCGGTGAGAGCCACTACATCCTCGGCCAGGACGAAGCCGATTCCCTCTCCAAGAGGCACGAGGATGGTGGCGACGGGCGCGACCGCGAGAAGTCGCGCCAAGGCCTCGTCGAGGGGCATCAAGGCCGAAGTGGCGGACCGGATCGACATGCACCGAGACGGATGCTGCATCGCGGCCGGGCGGGCAACCCCTGGCCGTGGCGGATCAGCCGAGCGGCCGACGGTGGGGAAGACAGGAGGCGACGTCACCGCTAAAACCCGGTCTCATTGGATCTCTCAGCGGAGGCTCCTGCCGAAGGCGAACAACTGCCAAAGTCGATCATCCCAGCCGATCACCTCATCCTGAGGTGCCCTTTGCTCGAGCAAAGGGCCTCGAAGGAGCCCTCCAGACACCAAAGCAATCCCTGGAAGCCTCCTTCGAGGCCGCTCCGCGGCACCTCAGGATGAGGTAAGGCTTTGGAACGACGACTTAGAGCGCCTAACAGAACGGCACCGAGTCGGATGTTGAGCGTTGGTTTGGCATGGCCAGACCGCTTCTCCCCGATGATCTCTGGGATGAGATCGCTCCGCTGCTCC